>NZ_JBSHMI010000005.1:0-435904 GCF_053645235.1 Sphingobacterium sp. NPDC055346 | reverse complement strand
AGGATATAATTTGATTTTTTAACAAAAGCTTTCCTAATTAATAGAAGAAGGTAAATTTTATACGCTCAAAAATTTATTTAGGACAGATGTGATAACCATTAGAATGATTATATAATGTTTTGCTTCTGCCGCAACAAGGATGATAGGGTGTATTGTAGCTCAACAACTTCTCCGATAACAATAATAGCAGGTTGAGACATCCCTGCTTGCTGACTCGCCTTCACCAGGTCTTTAACCTTACATAGCACTTTCTTTTCATCTGCCCTGGAAGCCCGCTGAATGATCGCTGCCGGGCGATCCCCCTCACCATTCATCAGATAGATCCGTGCGATTTCTGCCAATTTACGCATACCCATATATATAACAACTGTAGAATTACAGCGAACCGCTAACGAAAGATCAGTCGCGATATCACCATTTCTTTTCATACCTGTCAAGACCCATACGCCTTCACTAACACCACGATGTGTCAGCGGTATATCACTCAATCCTACACCTTGCATGCTGCTGATCCCTGGAATATATTCTACCTCGATCTCCAACTCCTTTGCAACAAACCATTCTTCGAATCCTCTACCAAATATGTACGGATCGCCTCCTTTCAACCTTACCACATTGGAAAAACGTCCACAATAATAAGCTATTAATGTATTTATATCTTCCTGTGGCATGTATTTTCCGTACGGATGCTTTCCCACGTATATTTTTAGACATTTTTCCGAAGCAATATGGAGTATTTCTTCATTAATTAGGTTATCATACAGTATTACCTCGGCGTTTTTTATGCTTTTATACGCTTTTATCGTCAATAATTCCGGATCACCCGGACCAGAGCCGACTATTTTTAGAGATTTTAACCGATTTACCATATAAAAATCATTAAAATTTACCACAAATCAATCAAAAATATAAAATAATATGATATATATCATGAAAATATTTCATTTACTGATATCAAAAACATAAATTAGCAAAATAAATAACGAAAAATCATTTTTTACCTCTAAATATTTGAAAAATGAACGTAAAAACAGTCGTAGTAATCGGAAACGGAATGGTTAGTCATAAGTTTTGCGAAAAATTAACAACAAAAGGCAGCAATTTTAAGCTAATAGTGTTCGGCGAGGAACCAATTAGGGCTTATGATCGTGTACATCTCACTGATTATTTCGGAAATAAGACATTAAATGATTTATTTTTGTCAAAAAACGAGTGGTACGAAGAAAATAATATTGATTTATATCTCCATGACCCTATTGTAGACATTGATATTGAAAAAAAACGCATCCATTCCAAAAAGAATATCCAGATAGATTACGATTACCTCATCCTAGCTACCGGATCGGCTGCTTTCGTCCCCCCAATTCCCGGTGTCGACAAAGAAGGGGTATTTTTATATCGCACGATCGAAGACCTTGACCAAATTAAAGCATATGCCTCGGCCGCAAATAAAGGTACGGTCATTGGCGGTGGATTGTTAGGTCTGGAAGCAGCAAAAGCACTCGTAGATCTCGGGATAAAAGAAACAGCTGTTGTGGAATTTGCTCCACGACTAATGCCCAGACAAATTGACGACATGGCTAGCAGTCTATTACAAAACAAGCTACAGGCACTAGGATTGACCTGCTTTCTGCAAAAATCCACAACCCAAATACTAGGCAAAAATAAAATAACAGGGCTTGCATTCGCTGATGGCACGCAATTGGACAGCGATATCTTGATCATATCGGCAGGCATCAAACCTCGTGATGAGTTAGCAAAAGCTGCGGGACTGGCTATTGGACCTCGCGGAGGAATCGTCGTCGATGAGAGCATGCGCACGTCCGACCCTCACACCTTCGCTATCGGTGAATGCGCCCTTTATAACGATATGATATATGGCTTGGTAGCTCCTGGATACGAAATGGCAGAGGTCGCCGCAACTACCATTTCTGGCGAACAAAAGTTTTTTTCTGGTTTCGACATGAGCACAAAGCTAAAATTAATGGGCGTCGATGTGGCTAGTTTTGGAGATCCATTTATCACGGAGCCTCATGCTCGGACCATTCTTCTGGAAGACAAGAATAAAGGTATTTACAAACGGCTCAATATCAGTCCGGATGGTAAAAGGCTATTAGGTGGTATTTTGGTGGGTGAAGCAGCGAGTTACAATATGTTATTACAGACTGTAAATAACAATATGCCGCTACCGGAACACCCCGAAACGCTCCTTTTAGGAGAACAAAATGAAAGTAAACCCGCCGGCACAGGACTGGAAGCCTTGCCCGACACGGCGTTGATTTGTAGCTGCGAAGGCATTACAAAGGCTCAAATATGTAATGCGGTAAGTCAGCAAGGATGTGAGAATGCCGATGATATCAAGAAATGCACGAAAGCCGGTTCTGGTTGTGGTGGCTGTGTCCCTATGGTCAAAGACCTGGTAGCATATACCATGAAGAAACAGGGTAAATATATTCGCAATACCTTATGTGAACATTTCAATTTTAGTCGACAAGAGCTATTTGATCTCATCAAGATTCATGATCTAAGAACCTACGACAGTGTACTGGACAATCTTGGAACAGGGCACGGTTGTGAAGTCTGTAAACCCCTAGTTTCTTCGCTATTAGCCAGCCTTTGGAACGAAATGATACTGGGAAAGGGAAATGATGTGGCCCAAGATAGCAATGACCGCTTTTTGGCCAATATACAACGAGGTGGAACCTATTCTGTTGTACCACGCGTACCGGGAGGAGAAATCCAACCCGAAAAACTGATCGTTATCGGCGAAGTCGCTAAGAAATATGGGCTTTATACCAAAATCACGGGCGGACAACGCATCGACATGTTTGGCGCGCACCTCAATGACCTTCCTTTTATATGGGAAGAGTTAATTGCAGCTGGTTTTGAAAGTGGACATGCCTACGGAAAAGCTTTACGCACGGTAAAAAGCTGTGTAGGAAGTACGTGGTGTCGTTTTGGTCTTCACGATAGTGTATCCTTTGCTATTCAGATCGAAGAACGGTATCGTGGGATCCGATCTCCCCACAAATTGAAATCCGCCGTCAGCGGTTGTATCCGGGAATGTGCCGAAGCGCAGAGTAAGGATTTTGGAATCATTGCCACGGAAAAGGGCTGGAATTTGTATGTATGCGGAAACGGCGGCAGCAAACCTCAACATGCGCATCTCTTGGTGAGTGACATCGATAGTGAAACTTGTATACGCTATCTAGACCGGTTCCTTATGTTTTATATACACACTGCCGATCCATTAACACGTACGGCCACTTGGCTGAATAAAATGGAAGGCGGCGTCGATTACCTCCGGAATGTTGTGGTGGAAGACAGTCTTGGAATGGCGGAAACTTGGGAAAAAGAGATGCAGGCATTAGTAGACGCCTATCAATGTGAATGGAAGGTTGCGGTTAACAACCCTGATATACGCAAGCGGTTTGTTCATTTTGTGAATGCTCCTTCCGAGAAAGATGAAACAGTGAAATTCGAAGAAATGCGCGGGCAAAAGAAAGCGGCCGACTGGAATGCCCCAATAACATATTAATCAAATAAATACGAAACTTTAACACAATATCATTATGGAAATGTTAACAACCACTTCATGGAAATTAGCTTGTCGCGTAGAAGACACCATTGAGAATGGAGGTATCTGTTTAAAACTAGAGGATCAGCAGGTTGCTCTGTTCTATTTCAAGCGCCGTAATGAATGGTACGCCACACAGAACGAATGCCCTCATAAAAAACAAATGATCCTTAGTCGCGGTATGATTGGATCATTAGGAGATAAACCCAAGATTGCCTGCCCTTTTCACAAGAAAACATTCGCACTGGACACCGGCGAATGTCTCTCTGGCGATGAATGCGCCATCAAGACCTATCCGGTAAAAGTGGAAGACGGGTTCGTATATATTGCATTACAGAACTAATATAAGATGGCGATCAACAAATAATCCTTTGCAAACATGAAGACAAACCGCACCTTTTGTACGATGGCATCTATCATGCTGACAGCAGCTGTACATGCGCAGCATAAAAAAATTAGCGCACAAGCTTTTGACGGTATTATTGTAGCGGGTTATGCGGACAACGGCGCATACATTAATTGTACCGGACCTGCCGTGAAATATACTACACAGAAATGGAATCTCACGTTAGGATTCTTACCGTCTATCAAAATTAAAGAAGATGCCTCCGTCGTAAAGAATGCTACGTTTACCCCCACTTTAGGCTTTGGTGCTACATTAACGATTTTTAAGCATCTGGCGCTACAGCTACCAGCATTCTATATACCCAAGACAAATGCCGACAATGGCAAATGGACTTTAGGAGCTGGCTTGGGCTGTAAACTATAACAAGAAAAGAGAAATGGATAACAGATTTTTCAGTGATCATCTTCAGCTGTCATTTATCGGCAAAAAAGGTATGGACAAATTAAAATCTACCCGCGTTCTGGTGGTTGGTGCCGGAGGATTGGGATGCCCTGCGGTTTCAGCATTAGCTTCTAGTGGCATTGGATATATCGGAATACTAGACGGCGATAAAGTTGAGCTCAAAAATCTGGCTCGCCAATATCTCTATACTCCAGCACAAGTCGGAACATTGAAAACTGCGGCTGCTATCACCCAATTAAAGATACGTTATCAAGATACCCTCTTCATCGCATATCCGTTTTTTGCAAACGAAACCAATATCCATTCGATATTTTCTGAATATGACATCGTCATCGATGCAACGGACAACTTTCCTTCCCGCTTATTAATCGGCCATACGGGTATTCAGCTCGGTACACCAGTCATCTACGGATCTATTTTTCGTTCTGAAGTGCAGATCACCGTTTTTAACTATGAAGCGCAACGCCTGGCCATAGACGATTTATTCACCCTGCAGCCAGCTGCGGAAGGCATGCGTTGTGAAGTATCCGGCACGTACGTCATCGGCAGTATGATAGCGGGTATGTTGATGGCAAACGAGGCCATCAAAGTAGTATTGGATTTGCCAGACAAACTGACGGGTAAATTGCTTTTATTCGATGTGCTTTCTCTTCAGAAACGCGTCATTAATTTTTCCAGTTTGCAATCCGATCCAACAGAGACCACCTCAGAAATGAAAGCATGAGAGATATAACCCATAAAATAAGCACATTACGCACAGCTCTAGCTCATGCAGTGATCTATATTACCGAGTTAACAGCTGTCAAAATCCAACGGGATGAACTTCCCAAAGGAAACCTGTTTGATGTTGCTCGCGCAGCAGCATTCTTGGGGGCAAAGGCCACCCCACAACTATTGCCTCACTGTCACCCGGTTAATATTGACGCGATGCAGGTCGATTTCGAATATATCTATTCCAGCTCCCATCCAGATTTTTTTACCGAACTGCAGCTGAGTGCCGGGATATTGATCACGGTATCTGCCAAGTCGATAGGTCGTACCGGTATAGAGATGGAGACGCTTACTGCTGCATCCATAGCAGCACTCGAGCTTTACGACATGTTGAAGCCTTTCGACAATCAATTGGAGATTGGCCATATTCGCCTAGCAAATAAAACAGGCGGTAAATCTGACCATAATCGCTTTTTAGCACCCCTTGCCACCTGCGCTATTTTGGTCTGTTCAGATGCCACCGCCAACGGACAGCGGCAGGATAACAGTGGTCGGAAAATCGAAGAAATATTGCTGACCACCGGCACACAAGTATTGGATTACCAAATCGTTGCGGATGAGAAACCACGTATCCAACAAGCCATCAAAACTTGGGTTGACCGAGACATACAGTTTGTTTTTACGACCGGTGGAACCGGATTGGGCCCACGAGATGTAACGGTGGAAGCTGTTTCCGAATTGGTAGACAAAAGGGCAGACGGAATTGTCGAAGCTATGCGCGGACACGGACAGCAACGCACACCATTGGCTATGATGAGTCGGTCTGTTGCAGGTACAATCGGCAATTCACTTATCGTTACGTTACCCGGAAGCACCAACGGTGTGAAGGAATGTTTAGAAGCTATTTTGCCTGCCTTGTTTCATGCCCGAAAAATGATAATGGGAGGAGGACATTAATATGTTAACCTATCTGGAAGCCCGGGATAAGATTCGAAGCATGGTAAAGCAGCTTCCCACAGAGCGCATTCCTCTCGCCCAAGCATTAAATCGCATACTGGCCTATCCCATTTTCGCGGATAGAGATTATCCTCCATTCAATCGTGCAGCAATGGACGGAGTAGCCATACGCATGGAAGATTGGAATAACGGCATCCGGGAATTCCGTATTCGGACAACAATTTTTGCGGGGATGGAAACTCCTACAACTATTGCAACCGGCGAATGCTATAAGATTATGACCGGTGCAGCCTGCCCTATTCCCGCGGACACCATTATCAGGAAAGAGGATCTAACCTTTACACCAAATGGTACGGCTCTTATTCGCCGTGAATCTATCTCGCGTGGGCAACACCTTGCACAACGAGGCGAAGATCTAAAGAAAAACGAACTGGCCGTTACCGCGCCCCGCGTTTGTGATATCTCGCTAATCGGAACATTAGCAGCTTTGGGCATCCACCAAGCACCCGTTTATAAAATGCCCACAGTAGGGATTGTCACCACCGGCAATGAAGTGGTCGATATCCAGCAGCAACCGGAGCACTTTCAAATCCGCAACAGTAATCAACATCTATTGCGCGCCCTCTGCGAACAATGGCAGTTGCCCATTCGGTCTTGTCAGCATGTGTCTGATGAACCCAAAGCGTTATCAGCGGCCCTGAAACAAGCCACACAGCAGCAACTCATCCTGATCAACGGAGGTGTTTCTGCTGGCGATGCCGATCATGTGCCCCAGATTTTACGAGAACTGGGCGTAGAGATACTATTTCATAAAGTCTCCATTAAACCCGGCAAACCCCTTTTGGTCGGATTCTTACCAGAAGGCAAGATCATATTTGCGTTGCCCGGAAACCCCTTATCATGTTTCATGACCTTCAAACTATTTGTAGAGGATTATCTCCACGGATGTCTGGGGTTTACGAACGAACGCTTCCAAACGTCGACATTAACGATTCCCAGATTTAAGAAATCTTCGCTCGATGAGTTTTTTCCTGTTTTTCGGCATGCCGGGGAATATGGATACACCTGGAAGCCTCACCATGGCTCCGGAGATATAACAGCTACTGTCGGATGCGATGGTATCGGCTGGCATGTCCATAACAAACACGTAATTGCAGAAAACGACAGCATACCGGTACTCTCTTTACACCCTTTTTTTAATATCATTAAACCATACTAACGATGCAACAGAATCAATCCCCCCTTTCAAAGCTCAACATCTTTTCCTTCAAAGGCATTCAGATGCGTACATTCCATATCACCTGGATAACGTTCTTTTTCTGTTTCTTCGGATGGTTTGGTGTCGCGCCTCTGATGCCCATGATTCGCGATCAGCTGAATTTGACCAAGAGTGAGGTCGGTAATATCATTATAGCGTCCGTCTCCGCCACCATTATTGCCCGCTTATTGATCGGGAAGTTGTGCGACACACTGGGTCCACGCCTCACTTATACCATTTTATTAGTTGTGGGTGCTATCCCGATCATGCTTATCGGCCTAAGCAACAGTTATGCCTCTTTTTTGCTGTTCAGATTCTGTATAGGAATTGTTGGAGCTTCTTTTGTCATCACCCAATTTCATACATCCATGATGTTTGCGCCCAATATTGTCGGTACCGCCAATGCCGTAACCGGTGGATGGGGAAATCTCGGCGGTGGCGTTACCAATTTGGTTATGCCATTAATTGCTGCGGGTTTTGCCGCGATGGGTTTTGTTAGCGAAGCGGATTCCTGGAGACTCGCCATGGTTGTTCCTGGCGTCATCCTTCTGATCATGGCTTTTATTTACTACCGATACACGACAGATGCACCTGCAGGGAATTTTAGCGATTTACAGAAAAAGGATGCGTCTGCCTATCAGAAAAAAAGCAAGGGATCACTTGTGGAAGCATTGCAAGACTATCGTGTATGGGTATTGACACTCGCTTACGCCGCCTGCTTCGGCATTGAGATTACCGTAGATAATGTGGCAGCCATATTTTTTATAGACCGTTTTGGCACGAGTATCATTGTAGCGGGTGCTATGGCCGGTATATTTGGAGGCATGAATATTTTTGCCCGTGCGATGGGAGGCATTGTAAGTGACAACGTCGGCAAGCGATTCGGGCTAAAGGGAAAAGGGGCATTGTTAGGGTTGCTTTTGGTTTTAGAAGGTCTGGGCATCGCGTTGTTTGCTGCTTCGGGGACGTTGGCTTTTGCCGTTGCTTCCATGCTGATCTTCGCCTTGTTTCTGAAAATGGCCAATGGCTGTACATACGGAATCGTCCCCTTTATCAACAAAAATAATATTGGTGTCGTCAGCGGTATAGTAGGTGCCGGTGGAAACATTGGCGCCATGCTGGTTGGTTTTCTGTTCAAGTCAGAAAACCTGACCTATGCCGATGCCTTTCAATATATCGGCGCAGGGGTCGTACTCATAGGTTTGTTAGTTACATTGACCAGATTCCAGCCAAAGCCAGCAATCAAGAATAGTATAGAGACAGGAAAGCTCGACTTTCAACAGTAAAAATAGGAATTGATTTGCCTTTTGTCAGACATGAAAGAAACAGAAGTAACAAGTACCTGCTGTTATTGCGGTGTCGGATGCGGTGTGAAAATTCAGCTAGATAAACACGATGCAGTAACGGTAGTAGGCGACGGAGAACATCCGGTTAATCGGGGGAAATTATGCAGCAAGGGCATGAATCTGCAGTACACGGTCAACGATAAGTCCGACCGTCTACTTTATCCGCAAATGCGGTATCACCGAAATATGCCGATGCAACGGGTCAGCTGGGAAGATGCGCTCACCCGTACAGCCGCTGTATTCCGTACGATGATGGATAAATACGGTCCGGATGCGGTCGCCTTTTACGCATCCGGTCAATGCCTCACGGAAGAATATTACGTCATCAATAAACTGATAAAAGGCTTTATAGGCAGCAACAATATAGACACCAATTCACGCCTATGCATGAGTAGTGCCGTTGCTGCCTATAAAATGGCTCTTGGGGAGGACTCCGTGCCTATTTGCTACGATGATATCGAGCTCTCCGATTGCTTTTTAGTAGAAGGAGCTAACCCCGCTTGGTGTCATCCCATTCTCTGGCGTCGGGTAGAAGCACACAAAGCAAATCATCCACACACAAAAATCATTGTGGTCGATCCCCGGAAAACAGACACCGCAGCTATTGCCGATCTACACCTACAGATCCAACCGGGTACAGACATGGTTCTGAATTATGCTATTGGTCGGTTGCTGATTGAAAACGGCGATATTGATTGCGATTTTATCGAAAATCACACCGAGGGATTTGAAGATTACAAGGCACGTGTGTTTGAGCGCACGCTAAAGGAATCCGCAGACATCTGTCGCATATCGGAATATGAAATCTGTCAAGCGGCGAGCTATATTGGCGAATCGAAAACCCTATTGACCATGTGGACAATGGGTCTTAATCAAAGTGTGAAAGGTGTCGATAAAAACCTGTCGCTCATCGACCTCAATTTGATTACCGGCAGAATCGGGAAACCCGGCTCCGGTCCATTCTCGCTGACCGGGCAGCCCAATGCCATGGGCGGTCGGGAGGTTGGTGGTCTTGCCAACTTGCTGCCTGCGCATCGCGATCTGAAAAACGCTTCCCATCGGCAGGAAGTGGCTGATTTTTGGGGCGGAACTGCCCTATCCGACAAACCGGGGCTTACAGCTACCGAAATGTTTGAGGCATTGGCCGACGGCAAGCTAAAAGCCGTCTGGATATTATGTACCAATCCATTGACAAGCCTACCCGATACGCGAACAGTAGAACAGGCCTTGGAAAAGGCTAAATTTGTCGTGGTGCAGGAGATCAGTAACAAGCCCCAAACCTTAGCTTATGCCGATGTCATTTTGCCCGCAGCTGCCTGGGCAGAAAAAGAAGGAACGATGACCAATTCCGAACGTCGGATCAGTCATTTGCACAAAATCATCGACCCACCGGGCGAAGCACTTCCTGACGCTGAAATTATTTGTCGTTTTGCCAAAAAAATGGGCTTTGCAGGTTTTGATTATCCAAACACCGAAGCCATATACAAAGAACATACCCGGCTTACCGCAAAGACCAATCTGCATATCGAAGGTCTGGATTATACACAGATCGACAAACATAAAACCATTCAATGGCCTTACAATAAGCGGCGAAAAATAGGAACAACGCGTTTATTTGCCGATCATGACTTCTATACACCGTCCCGGAAAGCCATTATCCACAGTCCGGATACCGATCTGCGTAGCGAATTACCAGATGCGGCCTTTTCTTTTATTCTGACCACCGGACGCATCCGAGACCAATGGCATACGATGTCCAAAACGGGTAAAGTTAGCAAGCTGAAACAGCATATCAGCGAGTCCACCCTCGAAATCCATCACAATGATGCCAAACAACTCGGCATCACCGAAGGACAATTGGTCGAAATCTCTTCACGTCGCGGTAATGTACGCGTCAAGGCCAGCCTCAGCACCAGCATAAAACCGGGATGTGTCTTTTTACCCATGCACTGGGGAAAGCTCGGTGACACGGACTTACATCGGGCAAATAACCTCACCAACCCGCTGCTCGATCCCATTTCAAAAGAACCGGATTTCAAATTCTGCGCCGTTCAGGTAGTTCCTTACGAGAAGCCCTTTGAGCGCATTGTGATTGTCGGCGCCGGTGCCGGGGCTTTCGGTTTCGTCAAAGCTTTTCGAGAAATCAATACAAGGGATGAGATAACCGTGATCAGCAATGAAAACCTGCCCTTTTATAACCGGGTCATGCTACCACATTATGTAAGCGGCGACCAACAATGGGAGGAACTCGTCAAAATGCGGGATGAGGAAGAAAAGAATGTCTACAACATTAACCATATCAGAGGCGTTATCGTGACCCGTATCGATCGCGAGCATAAATATGTCGAAGATTCACGTGGGATAAAAACACCTTATGACACACTCATTCTGGGTACAGGAAGCCGACCGACAATGCCCAAAGACATTCCGACATTACCGGGTATCTTTAGTATTCGGCGACGTTCGGATGCGGACAACCTCCGTAAATATCTTCGGAAAGATTCTTCTGTCGTCATTATCGGTGGTGGATTGTTGGGCTTAGAAATGGCCGCAAGTCTGCGGGAGATGGACGTACGGGTTACGGTTGTCCAGCGTGTTTCGCGTTTTTTGAACCGGCAATTGGATGTCCTCGGTAGTCAATTGCTCCATGAAGAGATGATTGACCAAGGCTGTGATGTCTTTTATAACGACGAGGTACAACTCTACTACGGCAGAAGCAAAGTCAACAAAGTAGAACTGAAAAGCGGTATTCAGATTAAATGCGATGCTGTCATCGTTGCCATCGGTACGACACCCAATATTGAGCTGGCAAAAGCTGCTGGATTGCACTGTCAGCGGGGTGTGGTGGTAAACAACAGGCTGCAAACAAGCGATCCTTCGATATATGCTATCGGCGAAATTGCAGAATTTGAAGGCATAATGTACGGTTTTACGGCAGCCGCCGAACAGCAAAGCTCCGTCGTGGCACGTTATCATAACGGTGATATCGGCAGTGTCTATCCAGGCTCTGTTTTTATGAATATTATCAAAATTCAAGGCTTTGATTTGTGTAGCATCGGCATCGTGGATTGTCCAAATGATGAATACGAAGAAATTGTGTTTATAGACAAGGCAAAACGCTATTATAAAAAATGTATCATCCATCAAGATCGCTTAGTAGGCGCTGTACTCATTGGTGATAAGAATGAATTTCTAGAATTCAAAGACCTAATCACCAACAAGACAGAACTTAGTGAAAAACGGTTACAATTGTTGCGTAGCGGCAGTGCAAAAGAACCCGTTATCGGTAAGTTGATTTGCAGCTGTAGCCAGGTCGGAGAAGGGAACCTGCAAAAGCTCATCCAATCCGGATGCACGGAGCTAAAAACATTATGCGAAACCAGTGGTGCCGGAACAGGATGCGGCTCATGCCGTCCGCAAGTGATGGCAATTTTGGATAGTTTTTTGGCAGAAAAAGAAGAAATGGAGGTTACGAATGGCTAAGCAGATACAACAGGAATGGAAACGCGTGAAAATCAATCTACCTGGAGGTTATGTATCGGTGGGTGATTTCAAGGCCATACTGGAAGCAGCGCATGCAACAGGGGTTAAAACCGTGAAGATCGGCACACGCCAACAACTGCTTTTTTCAGCCACTCCAACACAAATGGAAGATATCGAATATCAGCTCTTTAGTCAAGAACTGCTGTATGAAGTAAATGAAAATCACTATCCAAATATCGTAAGTTCTTATGTGGCCGATGGTCTTTACAATCAGCCGCATTGGTTGAGAGAGGGAATTTATAAAGATATTTTAGCGTCCTTTGAATTTACGCCCAAACTAAAGATCAACATTGTAGATGCGAATCAGTCTTTTGTATCTTATTATACCGGTAATTTGAATTTTGTATCCTCCGGAGTAGGCAATTATTGGCATGTCTATATCCGTTGGCCCAAAACAAATCAAGTAAGAAGCTGGTCATCACTCATTTATTCCATGGATATTGCCGCCATCAGCAAGGAACTGGAAAGCGCCATAATGGATAACAAAGATATAGCAGAAGACGACATTGCTGCTGTATGTGCGGATCTGGAATTAAAAATTAGAGCGTCGGGTGCGTTTCATTTTCAACAAGTTCAAGAACCGCTAACGGAATCGGATTTCCGTCTTCCCTATTATGAAGGTTTTAACCAATATGACGATAAATATTGGCTAGGCATTTATCGGCCAGACGAGTGTTACACCGTTTCCTTTTTGCTGGACGTTTGCAACGTTTGCCAAACATCCCGGGTAGGTCAGATGTATACGACGCCCTGGCGTTCACTCATTATTAAAGACATCCGACAGCAAGATCGTAAAGAATGGGATATCATTCTCGACAAACACCGTATTAACCTGCGCCACGCCTCCAACGAGCTAAATTGGCAAATCGAAGACTGGTGCGAACCAGCGCTAAAGTTGAAGCGTTCCATCGTCAGGTATTTTGATCGCTGGAATATTCGAACTTACCGACTTTGTTTTGGCATTAAGATTGGATCAAACAGTGGCATCTGGGGTTCGATTATCATCAAACAGATCAACGATGGGAACAGTGAACCTTACTTCGATGTTTTCCACACGCAAGATTTCAAGGCCAACTCTTATAACCTCGTTCTCTATAAACAACGCGTAACAGAGAAATCGTTACCCGCGACGCTAAAAACACTTTGTGATTGCTGTTACGATGCCACATTACAAAACAGCAATCCGGAGCCTGAACATCATCCCTCCGATTTACCGGAGTTTTCGCAATGTGCCCCGCAGCAATCATTATTCCGCTGCCCACATTGCCTCAGTATTTATGATCCCGCTTATGGGGATGTATTAGCGTCAATAGAACCAGGTATCGCCTTCGACGATCTACCTGCAGATTATACCTGTGGTCTATGCGGTTCTCCCAAAAGAGAATTTATAGCATTTGATCAAATCAACACCACATCTTTAAAACATTGACATGGAACTCTATTATATCGCATTCGTCCTATTTGTTGTTGGCTTTTTGTATGCCTCGGTTGGACACGGAGGTGCCAGCGGCTACATTGCTGTCTTTTCCATCTTTTCCATTCCCGTAGCACAATACAAACCACTTATATTAATGCTCAATATGCTCGTTGCCGGCACAGGATTCTTTCAGTTTCGGCGTGCCGGATACTTCAGATGGTCTACCTGTTGGCCATTTTTGATCACCTCTATTCCAACGGCATTCCTAGGTGCACGGTATGCGCTTGAGGGGAAAGTCTATTTTGTACTACTTGGATTTGCCTTAATATTGCCTATCATCCGGCTGCTGGGGATAACACCCAAAGAGCGCCCAGAACGCAAAACGGTAAATATACCGCTGGCATTACTCATAGGCGCCATTATCGGCCTCCTATCGGGTATGCTCAATATCGGTGGCGGTATCTTTTTAAGCCCGTTGCTTATCTTATTGGGCTGGGCCAATGCCAAGGAAGCTGCAGCTACCTCCGCTATTTTTATAACGTTAAATTCTTTCAGCGGTTTATTAGGTAATACCACCCCGATATACATCGATACATCCTTCGCCATCTGGTTTTGGGCGGCAGCTGCCGGAGGATTTACGGGCGCATATTTTGGTAGTGCGCGTTTTCCTATGGCAACTGTACGCACCTTGCTGAGCGTAGTGCTCCTGATCGCTTGTTGTAAACTATTATTTTTCATGTAATGCGAACATTGACAGACCCTATCGGAAGATCATTCAAAGTCCTGCGCGTAAGCCTGCTCGATAGATGCAACTTTGCGTGCACCTATTGTGTATGTGAAGATGGAATCACCTCAGCCATAGCAAGGCCGGTTGTGTTGTCCAGCGGTGAGCTCATTGACCTCATAGGTCGCTTGCACGATGTATTGCATCTACAAACAATCCGTTTAACAGGAGGTGAGCCACTGCTATACCCCGATCTCCCCAAATTAATAACGGGTATTCGACAATTGGGTATCCATGATATTAAAATGACGACAAACGGCTTTTTATTGACGAAAAAAGTTACTTCTCTCCAAGAAGCCGGCCTTCGATCCATCAATGTCTCGCTAGATGCATTATCCGAAACTTCCTTCTTTAGGGTCACAAAACGGGCGGGTGTAAAGCAGGTGATCGAGGGAATAATAGCCGCCAAAAAAATAGGGTTGGAGGTAAAAATTAACACGGTGATTATGGCCGGTGAAAACGATAAGGAGATTCTGCCTTTACTAGATTTTGCCTTTAGACATGGTATTAAAATACGCTTTTTGGAATTGATGGGCATGGGCCATCTATTTGGCGATACAGACAGCAAGTTTTTCTCGAGGCAAGCCATGCTGGAAAGAATAAGTAGTTTCTATGCAATCGACGAACAGGCAAAGAAATACGGAGACACCGCAACGTACTGGAACACCGCTTGCGGCCATAGCTTCGGGATCATTGCCAATGAAAGCCATCCTTTTTGTGCCGACTGCAATCGTCTGCGATTAGACGCTCAGGGAAATATTTATGGCTGTTTAAGTAGTAATACGCCCATACCTCTTCGGGAGGTCAGCAGTCAGAAAGGATTCGAAACGAGTTTATATGCAGCACTAGGGCAAAAACAAATGCAGTTTTCCGGAAGCGAAATAAGTATGTTAACAATTGGAGGATAAATATGATTACTTTAGAATTTTTTGCGGGATTGAAGGATTATTTCCCTTCCGTTATGGAGGTCCAAGAGACCCCAGAAGACATCAATCGTTTACGACGTTACCTGATTGACCAGCAATCATTTGCTACAACATTATTGGAGCAATGTCGGTTTGCGGTAGATGATACGTTTGTTCAGGAGGACTACCAGCTTCGTCAGGGCGACCTTATCTTAGTCATTCCACCCAGTAGCGGAGGCTAATGATGACACAACATCTTAGCACCGAAAAAATTGATGTAATGGCACTTTGGAAGCAGGCTCATCATCCAGAAGCAGGGGGAGTCGTGCTGTTTAGTGGCGTAGTACGGAATAACCACCAAGGAAAGGAAGTCTCGCACCTTTCTTACGAGGCTGCCGAGCAGATGGCCAACAAGATGATTGCGGCATTACTGGATGAGGCAAAACAACGTTGGGGACTACAAGTTGCTATCGCCGTCCATCGTTTGGGCAAAGTTTCAGTCATGGAAACAGCAGTGGTGGTCATTACTGCTGCTGCCCATCGTGAGGAAGCCTACGAAGCCAATCAGGATATCATCGACCGTATCAAACATCATGTACCGCTATGGAAATGTGAGCATTTCGTGGACGGTGAGCGAGCCTGGGGAGGACATTGCTCCTGTCAACAGAAGTAAATGGACGACATGGAAATCTACTATTTATCAATGGAAAACACAGCACACACATTGTTAGGATTAGTGCTATGCGGAGGTAAAAGCAGCCGTATGGGAACCGACAAAGGACAGTTACGCAAGGATGGCTGTACTTGGGCCAAACATATGAGCGACAGGTTAGAAAGTCTGGGCCTGGAAACCTATTTCTCTATTAATCCGCTCCAGCAGAGCACTTATCGTCAGATTTTTTCTTCCGAAACATTGATCATCGATCAAGTCGATGTAAAAGGCCCTTTAGCTGGTTTGTTGAGCGCTCACCAACTGTTCCCCAAAGCAGACCTCTTCGTGCTACCCTGTGATATGATCGATATTGAAACGCCACTATTACAGCGACTGTTGGACATTCGTCGGCAGATTGTGGGGGCTGACGTATATCTGTATACGAAAAATGAACAGATCGAACCCTTGTGTGCCATTTATACCGCTTCCGGACTACAGAAATTATTCCTCGATTACCAACATGGGTACCTGACTGGGTTTTCCGTAAAACGTGCTATAAAAAATCTTTGCGCGGTAAAACTCCCTGCTTCGGGGAATGCGAAAGATTTCCGGAACTACAATACGCCTGATAATATCCGTAAATGGCAAAAAAACGAATTTTTAACCCAACATTTTTTTTACCCAACAAATTGAAAGAAATATGATCCAGGAAGGTCGGTATTTTTCGGGGCACTGAGAAGATAAAGGCCAGTCTCGTGTAGTGGCGACAAGTAATATTGCGTTAACTTCCCCCTATATACATGATGGCGGGTTCGCGACATTTCGAGAGGTCCTAGATCATTATAGTGATCATATCCAACATTTTGAAACACTAAGCCCGTTCCTCATGGACAGCAACGGAAATATCAGTTTATTTACATCTAACGTCACAAGAAAAAACGGTCATCATCGCGTTTCTAACAACGCTGACAGACAACACTTTTATCACGAATCCCTCATTTTTAAATCCTTTCCCCTAAATAATCATAATCTGATATGAAAACTATATTATAATACGCTTTAACGACCCTTTTAAATGGGGAGAATCCATGCCCAAATACTTTTGGAAATCGGTAGCGATGTAACCCAAAAATGTACATTGTCGATGGCGGAGTTAAATCGTTTACCTATGCAGCGTTATCCGGCCACGCACCAACAAGGTGATACGGTGGTATATGACGTCGTTCGTTTGGAGGATTTTTTTGCATTGGCCGGTGTATCTACCAGGGATCAGTTAATAGGAAAGGGACTTCAGAAGGTTGTTGTCGTGACGGCCGGCGATGGTTACAAGGTGGTATTCTCCTTGCAAGAACTTGATCCGAAAATGGAAGGAGGCTCAGTTTTGCTCGGTATTGGGCATGTTGGGAAGCCGCTGAATAAGCAGGTAGGTCCCTAGCAGATCATCGCTCCAAACGACAGGTTACATTCACAGTGGATACGAGAAGGCAGACACATAAGCATACCTTACAATTCAGGCTAAAAATTAATTTATTACAACCTGCTATAATATAACAGCTTTTCTCTATTTTTTATTTTGATACGTCTATTGACTAGTTCAACAATATCTTCTGCGATCAGTTCAGCAATCATGCGATACACACTCTCGTAAGTTGACCCCACATAAGCCGCCAAATCTGTCTTAGACAGCATCAATTTAATATATCCCTCGTTATCCGTACCCATTTTCTCCTCCAACTGAAAAAAACACCATGCAAGTCTTCCTTTAACCGATAAATGAACCTGATTATTCGCTTTTCGTTCAGAAACCTGTAGTTCATCCGCATAAAACATCAGCATGGCGTATGTTAATGCGGGATTCGTTCTCAATAATTTTTTAAAAAAATCGAAGGGAACAAAACACAGTATACAATTTTCTAAACAAGTAGCCGATATCGGAAAAGTAGGTTTATCTCCCGGCATACCACGATGTCCTATAATCTCTCCTTTGTTAGCAAAACGTACAATACTTTCTTTATCTCCATGTCTTTTATGTACTTTGACCAATCCTTCTTGAACAAAATACACACCTTTAGCTTCCTCTCCTTCATGAATGATTTGCTGTCCCTTTTTTGCTTTGATAACCTGTCGCCGGTTTTCGATATTTTCCCACCAATCTTGCCCAGAATGGCGGCACATAAAACAAGAGTGATCGCACGCCTTTAGTTTTTTGCTCATTTGCTTTTTGGTTATTGTTGTTCCTTGCTTACAATATCTTCTTTTAAAAAAATGACACAACCTGAAAACAGTGTCAAAAAAAATTGATAATGGTATCCGACACTCTATTTGATAACTAATGTTCCTTGTAATTCTCGTGCAAAAATACTAGAATAACCCGAAGTGTATTATAGAAAAAGTTACTCGCATCATCAAAAAAACCATATTGTATTGATTTTTCAGATAAATATAACCACATAAACCTAGTGGCAAATTACAAATAGAGGTTTTTGTGCCTCTCAAAATTTACATTTTTATGTATGGGCTTCATGCAGTATGTTCAATAAGTGCGTATTTCAGAACTTTGGTTTATCACGAGCATCAGTACATGAAATTCATCATTTGAGAGAAATAGAGGTAAGGTATATTTGTCACACACAATTCAACTGGACCTGTTTAATGAAGTGAGTATTGACTTGCAAACACCTAAAATGACAAATCAAAAAGACTACAAGCCATAATTTTATTCATTTAAAAAATATAGATGCATAAAAATTCCTATCTAAAGGTGTTTCCATACAGAATTTGTTGTTACTCTCAGAATTGGCCCTCCCTGTCCGTTTCAGACCAGTTGAAACTGTCCATTTTGATCAGGTGGTTTTCCTGAAATAAACTGGTCATCGATCTATTTCCACAGATCGATCAATGCAGATATTCAGCCTAATGAAGTTTTCCAAATTGGACAGATTCCGTCGGTATTTAATCCTTTTCTGTATGTATGCCGCGTATTCGGAGGTCCCTACAAAGCTTGGTTACTATTAAACTTTTCAACCATTTATTAACACCATATACAGGCACGCCTAGATAAGTTTAGCTATAGGACAAATCGGTCAATACACAAGCAAGAGAGAAATCCTAGAAGAAATAATGAAATTGCATCCAAGAAAAAAGTCTACTTTCGCATTTTCTTGTTGATATTTTTTATTTTAGCTAAATAGCAATTGCAGCTAAAACGTATGCCAAACCAGTGAGTTATTCGGTGAGTAGGGAAATTTGCTTTTTGTAAAACCCTGATAAAGAGATTGATGCTGTTGGGGTTCGATTCCCCTACGGGGCCACAGACTTAAAAGTCAAAACATATCAAAAGCCTGCAAATCAAATGTTTGCAGGTTTTTTTTGTTTTATAGGTGTCTA
The DNA here is from genome assembly GCF_053645235.1 of Sphingobacterium sp. NPDC055346. NCBI lineage: Bacteria > Pseudomonadati > Bacteroidota > Sphingobacteriia > Sphingobacteriales > Sphingobacteriaceae > Sphingobacterium > Sphingobacterium sp. NPDC055346. The sequence goes on along the minus strand of NZ_JBSHMI010000005.1, from coordinate 416,559 downwards.
CAAATATTTCAACTTTTCCGGGGTCAAAATATGCGAATAGCCATATAAAGTATTTCAAAATCAAAAAAAGCTTGATAACTATCGCTAAGCTGTTCTTGTGGCTTTTATACGCAGTACACTTATCGCAGCAAGAATCATTAATCCCCCAGCAGATACCAAAGCAAATACAGTCTGTCCGCTAAAAGCATATTTAACCAGGTAGCCACCTATTACCCCACTGACGATCTGGGGAAAAGTAATAAAGAAATTAAAAAGCCCCATATATACTCCCATTTTCTTTGTTGGTAAACTATCACTCAGAATAGCATACGGCATTGCCAGAATACTTCCCCAAGCAATACCGACTCCGATCATTGAAATAACCAAAACCGTCGGATCGTTAATAAGGTAAATTGAGCTTAAAGCAACTCCTCCTACCAGCAATGAACATGCGTGTGTAGATTTTTGTCCGATTCGACGAGCAATACGGGGTAAAAAAAGTGCATAAATAGCCGATACGGCATTGTAAATACCAAAAAGTACGCCTACCCAGTTGGCGGCATTCGCATATCCAAGGGATGTCGTGTCTCCTGATTTTACATCATAGATATGTTCAGCAATAGCAGGAGTCGTAAAAACCCACATGAGAAACAATGCAAACCAAGAGAAAAACTGAACCAGTCCCAGTTGCTTCATAACGACAGGCATATGCTTGATATCATACAGCAGCCCAGTAAAAAAACTCTTTTTTGAAGCTTCCTCTACAGCCAATTCATTGGATGGTTCATCAAAATTCGCCAACTCCTCAGGCGTGTATTCTTTTGTCGTGCATACTGTCCAAAGTATACTCACAACCAAAACAAAAGCCCCTACATAAAAAGAATAGATCACATTATCCGGAACAAAACCAACCTCCGCAACTTTAGAGATACCTACATACTCTGCTAAGATATAGGGTAGCCACGAACCTATAACAGCTCCTAATCCGATTAAAAATGTTTGAATAGAAAAGCCCAGACTGCGCTGTTCACTTGACAAGTTATCAGCAATTAGTGCCCTGAACGGTTCCATTGTCACATTTATAGACGCATCCATAATCATCAGCATACCTGCTCCAATCATCAAAGGAGGTAGAATCGCTGTTAACACAGCCGCATTAGGCATCAAAACCAGTGCTATAGCGGTAAATATAGCTCCTCCGAGAAAATAGGGTCTTCGTCGTCCTAATTTATTCCACGTTCGATCACTATAATGTCCTATAATGGGCTGAACAATCATGCCTGTCAACGGAGCCGCCAACCAAAACAATGACAAGTGCTCAACATCTGCACCAAACGTTTGTAATATTCGGGAAGCATTTCCGTTTTGTAGGGCAAAACCCATCTGAATACCTAGGAACCCTATACTCATATTAAAAATCTGAGCAAGACTAAGTTTAGGTTTATATATACGATTCATCTTTTAAAACTTAAGTATCTGTGCTTGATTCGCTTCTAATTTCAAATCAATCTGGTTACTGAATTTATTTACTGTTATCGCTTCTTGCCCAAGCAGATCTTTAAATACAAGCTGCTTTCCTTCCATATGAAATGCCTGAATAACATCATCCGGCAAGATCAACGTGAAATTTTGAACTGCCTTTTCAAAATTGGCAATTACCAGTAAACGTTCATTATGCGTATAACGAAGATACGCATAAATGCGATTTGGAAAATTAGGTTGTACTTGTTGGGTAGCCATCAGATCATAGAAGCCGCCGGCCTGTATACTCTGCTCTGTCTTGACAATATTAAATAAAGCTTTGTAAAAAGCTCTTAACCGCACTTCATTTTCAGCAAGCAAACCACCATCAAACTTCCCTTTGTTCATCCATTTTTGGTGCTGTGGTACTCCCCAGTAATCAAAAATAGAGGTACGGCCGTCTTCTCCCCCGAATCCTTCATGTCCGATACCAGGTTCCCCGACTTCTTGTCCGGAATAGATCATAACAGGTCCTGTAGCCATGGTAGCACTCAGTACCATAGCCGGTATTGCCACGAATGGATCACCTGCAAAGTCTTTTGAAGCAATACGCTGTTCATCATGATTTTCCAGAAAACGTAACATTCGTGCAGAATATCCCTTAACTTCATTCCTCCACACATCTTGAATACCTCTTACACCAGCATAGTCGTCATTTCGCATAAGCATTTTTAAGGTATCATAAAGCCCTACCTTGTCATACAAAAAATCAAACTTCCCGGTAGTATAAAAGTTAGCATATTCCTGCTTGTTATACGCTTCCCCAATAAACAATATATCCGGATGGCTTTTCTTAACTTCATCATTCACCCAGGCCCAAAACTCCACGGGAACCATCTCCACCATATCACACCGAAATCCATCAACTCCCTTTCCGGCCCAGAACAAAAGTATATCGCGCATCTTGAACCATAATGGAGGAACAGGGTCGAAATGCTTCGTCTCATTGCGTTGAAAATCTACACCATAATTAAGTTTAACGGTCTCAAACCAGTCATCCTTGGCTGGAGAAGACGAGAACACATTATTTCCGGTAGCTTTTGCAGGACTTTCAGGAAAACTTCCATTCTTCAAGACATTATAAAATTCGCCTCCGCCGGGAATATATCCGCCGGGCACCTGAAAATCACTATCGGGGATGTAATAAAAATCATTTGCAGGCAAAAACTGTTTTGTCTTATCATCGTCCACACCAAAATCCTTTACGTTGTCAGGCTTACTATCAGAATAATAGGTTCGTGCGACATGGTTTGGAATAAAATCTATAATGACCTTCATCTTATGCTGATGTGTCCGCTCGATCAACTGCTCAAACTCCTGCATTCGTCTGCTTACATCAACAGCGAAATCCGGACACACATCATAATAGTCTTTAATGGCATATGGTGAACCCGCCCTACCCTTGACCACATCCGGGTCATCCGGCTTAATCCCGTAGGCGCTGTAATCTGTCATTGTCGCATGTTCGATCACACCGGTATACCACATATGCGTAATTCCCAAATCATAAAGCTCCTGAAGTGCCGTAGCGGTAAAATCATTAAACTTACCTACACCATTTTCTTCTATTGAACCATAATATTTGTTGGTTGTATGGGTATTTCCAAAATGCCTTACCAGGGCCTGATAAATAACAAATTTATTATTTACCAAAGGTTCATTCAACGTGTTTTCTTTATTAAGCAAATCAAGCTGATTAGCGCCTGACGAACAGGATACAACCATAAGCAGTATTATCAATATTCCCCAAAGACTGTTTTTCATCTGCTGTAACTTTATAAATGCTTTATTGTTCTTTAATATGAATAGCGACCCCGCCACTTCTTGCCAGCCATTGTTTCAGTTTTGTTTTTGAAGTAACAGTTTGTTTATAGATATGGTAATGCTGTGGGTTTGTTTCAAAATCAGCATCCTTACTATCCTCATAAATTATGGCTACATATTTTTTACCTTTAGGCAGAAAGTCAAAAGACAACGTTAAGGTACGTGCATTTTCATCTGTGATTGCACCTATAAACCACTCATCTTTTCCTTTCGCCTTACGGGCCATCGCAATATAGTCGCCAGGCTCCGCATCGAGTACGTGCGTCTCATCCCAATCAATAGCCACATCTTTTATAAACTGAAATGCATCCAAGAACCGGTTATAAACCTCGGGTACATCTGCTGCCATCTGCAAGGGGCTATACAATGTGACATACAGTGCAAGCTGCTTGACTAGGGTTGTATTGACACGAGAATTGTTGTTCGGATTATAGGCCTTAATATCCGTTTGAAAAATTCCAGGTGTATAGTCCATTGGTCCCCCAACCAATCTCGTGAAAGGCAATATCGTCAGGTGGTCCGGGGTATTCCCTCCAAAAGACTCATACTCTTGACCACGGGCAGATTCATTACCGATCAGGTTGGGAAAAGTCCTGCTCAACCCTGTAGGATGAACGGCTTCATGTGCATTGACCATGATTTTGTAATCCGCGGCTTTCCTGATAGCGTGGAGATAATGATTTACCATCCATTGACCGTAGTGAAACTCTCCCCGTGGGATAATGTCCCCCACATAGCCACTCTTCACACTATTGTAACCATGCTCCACCATGAATCTATATGCGGTATCCAGGTGTCTTTCATAGTTTCGGACAGAACTGGATGTTTCATGGTGCATCATCATCTTAACCCCTCGCTCCGCGGCATATTGCTGCAATTCCCTGACATCAAAATCAGGATAAGGAGTTACAAATTCAAACACGTAGTCCTTTGATTTTCCAAACCAATCTTCCCATCCTATATTCCAGCCTTCTACCAGCACAGCATCAAAGCCGTGCTTGGCTGCAAAATCAATATACTCTTTTACCCGCCTGGTATTTGCCGCATGGGTCCTATTAGGCTTGACCTGGCTATAGTCTACCTCATCCAGTTTCAGGTTTTCCATACTGGTATAAGACCAACTGCTCTTACCGCTAATCATTTCCCACCAGACCCCAACATATTTGATCGGTTTAATCCAGGATACATCTTCAAATGCGGTAGGCTCATTTAAGTTTAAGATTAACCTGGATGTCAATATATCTGCCGCTTTGTCACTCACCATAATCGTACGCCAGGGAGATACCGCAGGTGTCTGCAAATATCCTTTATTACCAACAGCATCAGGTGTCAGCCACGATTTTAAGATCATGTTCTTATCATCCAGGTTAAGCGACATACAAGCGTAATCGATCAGACCTGCTTCATGAATATTAATATACAGATTGTCCTTGCTCTTGAGAAGAAGTGGTGTCTGCAATCCTGTAGGCGAAAATGAAGTCTGAGAAGCATTGGGTGTCACGGCCTCTGACATCAAAGCCCTGACTTCCGATAGATTTGATGTCGTCGTATTGTATTCTTGGGTATCATAATCTCCCGGTAACCAAAAAGCCTTGTGATCTCCTGTTAAGGCAAACGCAGTTTTCTCTTCCTTGATAATGAAATAACTTAGGTTTTCCTGCTTCGGAAATTCGTACCGAAAACCAAGTCCGTCGTTATAAAGACGAAAATGTATATTTAGCAACCTATTCGGTGTACTTTGTTGCTTAAGATATAATACAAGCTCATTATAATGGTTACGAATCTCCCTTTGTTCTCCCCAAACCGGATTCCAGGTTTCATCAAATGTACCCGTTGAAATACTATCAAGGGAAAAGTTGTCCAGCAGAGACTCCTGGTCTTGAAGCTCCAAACCCAAAAAACTAGGTTTTATAACTTCTTTATTCCGGAATACCAATTTATAATAGGGTCTTCCTTCCTGGCTAAGCCCCACCTCCAGTTTTTGTCTTCCGTCAGGAGAAAGCAGTTCCTGTGCTGCCACATGTGTTAACATAGAAGCAAACAGGGTTGAAATGATAACGATATGTTTAATTGACTTCATATTCTAACTTCTATTAATTCAGCGCTAATCGCGGATTGGAAAACCGAAATTCCTGCCCCTCATTTATTTCTTGCTCCTCATTATCGATCACTACGACAGCCGCAGGGCCAGTCTCATTGGCTATAATAGTTTTATCCTGTTGGATGCTGACATGTAAGTGGGCTCCTCTAAAGTTGATTTTAAAATTGTAGCCGCTCCATTCTTTCGGCAATATAGGCTGAAAATGTAATTTTCCATCCAGAACCCGCATGCCGGCAAACCCTTCTACAATCGTCATCCACGTTCCAGCCATTGAGGTAATATGCAGGCCATCCTCAGTATCGTTATTATAATCATCCAGATCTAACCGTGAAGTGCGCAGATAAAATTCATAAGCTTTATCTTCCTTACCGAGCTTGGCTGCAATAATCGCATGTACACAGGGTGACAAAGAACTTTCATGTACGGTCAATGGTTCATAAAAATTATAGTTACGCTCAATAGTCTCCAGATCGTATTGGTCTTCCAGAAAGTAAAGCCCTTGTAATACGTCGGCCTGCTTAATATAGCAAGAACGCAGAATCCTATCCCAACTCCACTTTTGATTCAATGGGCGTTCCGCGTCCGAAAGTTCAGAAACAGTTATTAATTCTTTATCTAAAAATCCGTCTTGCTGCAAAAATACTCCTTTACTAGCATCCTCAGGATAATAAAACTGTTCAACGATATGATTCCATGTGACTTGCTCCTTATTTTCTAACGAGACTTTTTCCAGTATTTCCCTTAGCCGTTCGGGTGCATTCTGTTCCAGATCCTTGATAACCTTCCCTGTATATTCCATACACCAGGATGCGATACGATTCGTATACCAATTATTATTGACATTATTTTCATATTCATTAGGTCCCGTAACACCTAACATCACATACTTATTTTTATCAGCACTCCAATTCACACGCTGTGCCCAGAATCGGGATATCGCAATAAGAACTTCTAACCCATATGCTGCTAAGTAGTCCGTATCTCCGGTATAACGAACATAGTTGTAAATGGCAAATGCGATAGCCCCGTTTCGATGAATTTCTTCAAATGTAATTTCCCATTCATTATGACATTCCTCTCCATTGATGGTTACCATAGGATACAGGGCTGCACCATTTCGGAACCCTAGCTTCTCTGCATTTTCAATAGCCTTTGGAAGATGATGATAACGATATAGTAATAGATTACGCGCTACTTTTGAATCTGTTGTTGCCATATAGAAAGGTAGGCAATAAGCCTCGGTATCCCAATAAGTTACCCCTCCGTATTTCTCTCCTGTGAATCCCTTTGGACCAATATTTAGCCTTTCGTCTTCACCTGTGTAAGTTTGGAAAAGTTGAAAAATATTGAAACGTATAGCCTGTTGGGCAGACACATCCCCATCAATCTGAACATCAGCATCATTCCATACCTTAGCCCAGGCGTCAGCCTGGTTTTGAAGCATGCCTCTTATTCCCTGGTGGCTCACGCGTTCAAGGACCTGTTTTGCCACATGCTGCAGATCTTCGGTCTTATGATTCTCACTCGTGGTAATGGCAACATACTTATTCAATTCAAAATTCTGCCCTTCTTCAAGAGAAAATTGAAATTTCTGTGCAACATACTTTTCCCGGTTTTCTAGAGCAGTAGAAGGAATGCCAGCATCGCCAACAAACAGGTTATTCAATGCTTCGGTATGGACATGAAATGCAGTTTTCTTCGTTTTTAATTGCAAACCTAGCGTATCGTTTGCAGAACGGCTTACCTCTTCCCAAAACTTTTCATCATAATTCGAATCCCGATTTTCTATATCACCATCCAAATAACTTTCCAACTCGATCGCTGCACGACCTTGCATGACTGTCAGGCAGTACGACAATCCTGCAGCCGCTGTTTCTACAATACTAAATAAACGCTTTGCCGAAACTTCAACAACGGTATCATCTGGTAATTTGGCTTTAAAATTTCGATATAAAACACCAGTCTTCATGTCCAGACGACGCTCAAAATTTAAGACTTCAATCTTTGCCAGATCAAGTGTATGACCATTAATGACGAGATGTAAGCCTATCCAGTTGGTTGAATTAATGACTTTAGCAAAGTATTCAGGATAGCCGTTCTTCCACCAGCCTACACGGGTTTTGTCCGGGTAGTAAATCCCCGCGATATAACTCCCCTGCAGCGATTTGCCTGTATAATCTTCTTCAAAATTGGCACGTTGCCCCATTCTCCCATTACCGATCGAAAAAATACTTTCTGAAATTTCATTGTATTCGGCCCGGTATTGATCCTCGATAATCTGCCAAGGATCTTTTACTATATAATCTTTCATACTCAATCTTTAATTACTTAACAACTCCCCCAAATTTTTGACATTCAAATCAACATGTTGCAATCCACCATCCAACGAAATGCCTACTACAGCCATTCCTCCTGCCCGTGCTGCTTCCACACCGGCCGGGGCATCTTCAAATACCACACAAGCCTCTGCTGCAACATTTAGCTTTCGTGCGGCACATAAAAAAACTTCAGGATTTGGTTTGGATAAAGACACCTCATTACCATCCACGATGGTATCAAAATAGGCTGCTATGCCTGTTTTTTCTAAAATTAGCGGTGCATTTTTACTGGCTGATCCTAAGGAAATAAGCTTACCTGCTTTCTTAGCCGCTTTCAAAAAAGATAATGCGCCCGGTAATACATCCTCAGGTGTCATTTTTGCCACCAATTCCAGGTACCATTCATTTTTTAGCTGAGCCAACTGTTCTTTTTCCACTATTGATTTTTCCACACTTCCCCAACTCAAAATTTTGTTTAATGATTCTATCCTGCTTACTCCTTTCAACTGCTCATTTTGCTCTTCCGAAAAGTCGAAACCCAACGAATTAGCCAATCTTTTCCAAGCCTGATAATGAAATACCGCTGTATCGACCAATACCCCGTCCAGATCAAATATGTAAGCCGGCTTTTCCAAAAACGCTATTCTTTTCAAATCCATAATAAACCCTATATATCCTTAAAATAACTCTAATACCATAGTTTCTTTTGCCTGCAACGACAGGTCTTCATGAATATTGAAAACCTTATCCGTCATGATATTCTTTGCCTGCTTATAGTTTTGTATACACTCAGCAAAACGACCTGTTTTTATCATTTTCGATTCTTTATTCGTATTCATAATGACCATGATTGTCTTGTCATCATCATATCTGAAATAGACATAGATCCCATCTTCGGGGACAAACTGCATCGTCTTACCGGTATGTAGCACCGGGTTATTTTTTCTGTAGTTAGCTAATGTTTTCACATACCTCCACATATCCTGCTCATCCCCGGTACGACCGAACGCTTCAAATTTATTAACCGCATCTCCTGAAAAGCCCCCTTTAAAATCCTCCCGTAGCAGACCATCCGGATTACTAAAATTTTTCATTAGGATTTCGGTCCCATAGTAAAGTTGGGGTATACCCCTGGTAGTCATCAACCAGGCAACAGCAGACTTATATTTGGTAATATCTTCTTCTACCACGGAGAAAAAGCGGTCTTTATCATGATTATCAAGAAACAGTACGTTACACTCCGGATGAGGATATTGATAATCTGCAGCCAGCACTGAATACAACTTATTGACTCCTCCTGTCCAATCCATCTCTTTGTTTAAAGCTTCACCGATAGCATAATTCAATTGAAAATCTGTAACCCCCATCAACTTCGTATCGATAGACTGTCCTACCTGCTGTCCTCCCAGAAAATAAACCTGATTAGGAACCGAATGTACCCAGGTCTCTCCAAAAAATGTAAAATCAGGATATTCATCAACAATAGACTGTGTCCAATCCGCCATAAACTGCAGATCATTATAGGGATAGGTATCTATCCTGAATCCGTCGATACCCGCTTCCTCGATCCACCATATATGACTTTGTGTAATGTAATTTCTGACATAGGGATTTGTTTGGTTCATATCCGGCATTGTGGTGTCAAACCATCCCTTTTCCATCTTACGACGATCATCTTGCGATGCATAGGGGTCAAAGACCGTTTGGTCCTTATAGGTAGTCTGCGTAAACTCAGGCCATTCATGAAGCCAATCTGTCATCGGTTTATCCACGACGGTCCAGTGGTACAGACCGACATGATTAGGTACCACATCATGTACCAGTTTCATCCCTCTGCGATGAAGCTCATCCCCCAATCGCTTGTAATCCGCATTCGTGCCAAAGCGAGGGTCGATATGATAATTTTCGGTATTGGCATAACCATGATAAGATGCCTGGGGCATATCATTAGTCAATACCGGAGTCAGCCATACAGATGTAATACCTAAATCTTGCAAATAATCTAATTTACCAACTACACCTTCCAAATCTCCTCCGTGACGATAGTACATAGAATCCCGATTTAAAGCAGTCTCACGCATGTCTTTTACGATATCATTACCTGGATTTCCATTCGCAAACCGATCGGGCATAATAAGATAAATCAAATCAGAAGAATTGATTCCCTGCGCTTTTACTGCGTTTGAATCTCTTTCCTTTAATTGATAAGAAAAACTTCCGGCCCTCTTATTGCCTTTATAAAATTCAATCGGGTACTGTCCTGCTTGCGCATCAGCACCAATATGAATATCTAAGAACAGGTAATTCTTATTATCGGCATGGTGTACGCTTAGCAAGTCTATTCCCGGTTTGGAAATTTTCACTTGTGTACATTCTCCAATCGCATCCCCATATACCACTAGCTGTATTTTATTAGTTTTCATACCTACCCACCAGTGCAATGGTTCGATACGCTGAATAGATTGTGCTATGACCTGATTAGCCAACAGCAGTAGACTAGAGAGGACTAAGGTTCCGAAAGTTCTTCTTTTCATGTTTTTTGTTTCAATGCTTATTTTTTAACAAGGGTATAGGTATTATTCGTTACATCCAGTATGATATCATACGTTCCGGCTTGTGATACAGCGATATCGGCACCACCTGCACTAAGGGTTCCGTTTGCACCGCCCAGGTTTGTACCCCAATCATGGTTCTTGCGGAATTTAAAATTACCGACCACAAAATCGACAGTCACCTTCCAGACTTGATTGGCATTGTCATAGCGCATATCCGTATCTGCTCCCCATCCTCCCGGAGTAGCATCCCCGATAACACCCCAGGAATGATCGGCGTATGCTATGGTATTATTATTGGTATTCACGGTAAGCTCCAGATTACCTGCACGTGGAGCTTTTATATTGCCTCCTCCATTCAGTATAATCTTATTGTCACCGGCATCACCAAACGATTGAGCCCAATCACGTAAAGGTGTAATTTTAAACTCAGAGTCTGCTTCCGGAAAATAAATTATACCCGTGTAGATCGAATTACTCGTTGGCGAAATTAATGATTCGGCTACCTCAATAACCCAATTCTGGTAAGCACCCGGCACATACAAATAGCTAACCGCAGCATAAGGTGTAATTTCCAAAGATACCGGTGTGGAATAAACCGGAGCAATACTACCGGATATCGAAGACTTGATACGCACCTCAATAGCAGTAGGTTCTCCTGTAGGAACATTCAATGCCAACACCTGCGTATTCAGGTTATCCCCCGTAAAGTCTAGGCTATCTTGTCCATTAGGAATAATAACTTCTTTGACTTCGGCAAAATTGCTCCCCTTGACAGCAAACTGTAAGGTATTGCTAATCGCGGCCTGGTAACCAAAACTTGCAGGTGAAAGCCGAATCTGCAGCATAGTCTGATCCGCCACCTCTTTGCTCAGGACTATAGTAGACGAGCTGACTGCCAGTACTGCTGACGTACGGCTTTGTTCATCAAGCAATACCGTTTTTGTTTCATCTTTATCACAAGATTGCAAGGTAAAAACTATACCTATCAACAACCATAAATATGTCAATGTCTTCATATCATTACTTAGTTATACCCTTGATTTTGATCTAAATTTGGATTGGCAATCAAATCTGCCGCTGGCAGTGGAAACAAATTGCGATAGGCCGGAACTGCCTGACCTTGAAGAACACCTCCTTTAAAAGGCCACAAATAGTTACCACCCGTAAACAATCCATAACGAATTAAATCTGTTCTGCGGAATCCCTCCCAGTACAATTCCCGAACACGCTCATCTAAAATATCATTCAATGTAATCGTCGCCACATTACCGGATGTATTGCCATAAGCCCGTTCTCTCAAATCATTGAAATAGGTCAAAGCCGTAGCTGTACTTCCCCCACTGCCACCTCTCAGCACTGCCTCCGCATAAATCAGATAAAGCTCCGGCAAACGTATCAATGGGAAATCAATAGACGTAATAAAACCTTCTGCCGCGTTTGGAACTGAATTATCCTGATTAACATTTCGGAATTTAGTGACCGCCAATCCCTGCTTGTAGACACTGATATCTTCTATCTCTACCGAAGTATTCAGATGAAACATCGCTCTCTTATCCGTGGCTCCACTCCAATCGCCAAATATGTCAGCTATATTATCACGAACCCTGTTTCCTGCCCAGCCACCTCCCGGTATACCAAACAATGTAGGATCCATGGACGCATCTATCGCTGCGTTGAGCAGGTAGGTAGTACCACCTTTATTCTGCGTAGAGGTACCATCATAGGGTAGATAAAAGATAAACTCATTATTTTGTTTGTCATTATCCGCATAAAACAAATGCGCATAATTACTCTTTAACGAAAAGCCAGATTCTATGACCTGCTTCGCATAGGTGATCGCTTCTGTATAATGCGCATTACCAGTGCCTAAATAAATCTCGGCATTAAGGTACAACCGTGCCAGCAATGCCCAAGCTGCTGATTTGTCTACGCGTCCATACTCATTTTGACGGGGAGCTTTCATAATATCAGCTGCAGCCAATAGCTCGGACTCTACATAGTCGAATAAATCTGGTCGCATAATTTGCTGTGGCGCCTCTTTACCGACTCCATTCTCTTCGGTAATGAAAGGCGGGTTGCCAAATAAATCCAGCAAAACCCAATAGCTAAATGCCCGTAAAAACCTGGCTTCACCTCTGTAAACCCTTATTTCCTCTGCTTCTGCTGCCGTTATTCCCCTACTACTTAGTTTTTCATCAGTACTCTCTCTGAGGAATTCGTTAACGAGTGTTACCGTATAGACACACCGTGTGTACAATCCTCTTAACATAGGATTACTATCTTCAAAGGTCAGGTAGTCCAAACCACTGATACCCGGGTCATTGAGCCAGGCGCTAGCAGCCTCATCTGTGGTCAGTTCCTGAGCATTCCAAAATAACCGCAGGAAATCGGAAGTACCCGGATCCAGGCCTCCCAGATCCGAATTATTAGGACCTGTACTACTGGTTAATGTTAGTGAGCCATAAAGACGTGCAAACGCCATTTTATAACCTTTTGCATCCTTAAAAACAATATCTGCCGTAACATCATTTGTTGGCTTTAAATCTAAGTCTTTATGACAAGACATCACTATTGCCGCCATAAATACCAGAATGATATAGTTGAAATTATTAAATCTTTTCATTGCGCTGTTTTTTTCACGTTTACCAATCTTCATCTGTTAATATGCCAAATTAACACCTACTATAAATGTCCTTGGCCTAGGATAGAAACGGTTGTCTATACCATTTGCTATTTCCGGATCCACTCCCTTATATTTAGACACCGTAAATACATTCTGAACAGTACCGGACAAAGTCAGGCTCGCGGTACGGTTACCTTTCAATACGTTACCGATCCGATAAGAAACATTGATATTGTCCATTTTCAGGAACGAAGCGTTCTTAACATAGTAGTCACTTAGCAACTGTTTCTCCCTGAAATTTGTATTTAAGAAGTCCACCGGTGCATTATTAATGACCAGCGAAGCGGCATCAATCACATTATAGCTACTGCCAAAGTTTGAAGAAACGTTGTCATAAATATAGTTTCCGATATTGGCACGCAACACTGTACCTATAGACCACTTATCATAGTCTACCGAAGTAGAGAACCCTAGTAAAAATTTAGGCAATGGTGATTTATAAAAATAACGGTCATTGTCGCTTATGGTTCCATCTCCGTTTGTATCTGCATACAAAGCCTCTACTGGTTTTCCGGCCTCATCATACACTTGTTTAAATACACGGAAGCTATTGGGTGCCATATTAACCGTATGTGCCTGGATATTGTTACCCGTTGCACCTTGTATTCCTCCTGTCTCAATCATAAAATCCGGGTCATCTACCAAAGTCAGGTTCGTCACTTTATTTGTATTGTACGTAAAGTTGAGACCCAGATCCCAGTTTAATTTTTCACGTTTGATAAGTGCCCCATTGATATTCCATTCTACCCCGAAATTTTCCATATTACCCACATTTGTCAACAGGAAATTATTGAAATTAGAACCCACGGCAACAGGTATAGAACTCAACAGATCTTTCGTCTTCTTGGTATATACATCCAGGCTACCAAATATTCTTCCATTAGCAAAACCATAATCGACACCAATATTTGATATGGTCGTACTTTCCCACCTGATATTCTCGTCGTAAGCTACCGGCGAATACAGGTAATAGTATTCGTCGCCCATACGGTACATAGATTCATTAGAACTATTGATATAATTAGGCATATACGAATAATTCGCTATCCCATCCTGTTGACCGGTCTGTCCATAGCTTAGTCTTAATTTCAGATCAGATAGTGCTTCACTATATTGTAAGAATCCTTCTTCTTTTAATTTCCAGGTGAAAGCAACCGAAGGAAAATATCCCCAACGATTAGCCGGACTAAAGCGTGATGATCCGTCGGCACGCAGTGTAGCTGATACGATATATTTGCTATCATATGTATAGATCAATCGCCCATAGTAAGAAATCAATCTATTCTGAGGCACATCAAATGGAAATACCGGTGTATTTAATACATCTCCTGCTTCATTTACCCGATCAAAATTATTAACCGTGGTTTTATTGTCATAATAACCATATCCCAACGTAGCGTCAATATTACTCTTGATATTTTCAAAATTGTTGGCATATTTCAGATAAAACTCTGCCATCGTATTATCGATATCATTTTTATACTGTATACGTTCTCCACCTTCATTAAAATTACGGGCAGCGATAGCCGGTGTGAATGTGTTGCCCTCTCCGCGACTCTTGTCATAACCTAAATTCAGGTTTGCATGTAGCTTTGGCAGAAAATGGAAAGAATAATCCAATTGAATATTTCCAAAAGTACGAAACACCTGTCCATTGTCTTTTCTTAGTTCAAGCAATGCCAACGGGTTACGAGGGGCATTAGGGTTTGGAGAAGTGCCATTGGCCCACTCGTAATATCCTCCAAACTGATCGCTATATATAGGTTGTGTAGGATCAAACTGTATAGCTGCCCCGATCGCATCCTGGGTTGCGAACTTCGATTTAGACCAGGCACCACGAACATTCAGGTCTATGGTTAAGTGATTGTCCAATAATTTCGGATTCAATGAAAGTGCTGCAGACGTCCGTTGCATATTGTCATTTTTCAATACCCCATCCTGATTTAGATAACCTAAAGAAACACGGTAAGGTATGTTTTTAACACTGGAAGCCACACTTAGGTTATTGTCTGAAGCAAAGGCATTCCTATAAATGGCATCCTGCCAATCGGTATTCTCCGACCCCAACAAGGCTTTCATGACATCACTTCCGTTCGCGTTGACATAGTCTCTGATCTGGTTAGCATCTAACAGATCGACTGTACGATCAATAGTAGCATAGGAATTTTGTGTCGAAAAATTAATCTTTGGACTCCTGCTTCCCTTTTTAGTGGTAATCAAAATAACACCATTAGATGCCCTTGATCCATAGATAGCGGTAGCATTCGCATCTTTCAAGACTGTAAATGTCTCAATGTCATTCGGGTTTATCAGGCTTAACGGGTTAGCCACACCGGATATACCTTGTCCGCCAAACGGCACACCATCTACCACGATCAACGGGTCATTGCTGGCATTGAGCGATGCTCCGGCACGTATCCTGATCGTGCTGGCTGCACCAGGTTGTCCGCCACCCGAAGTAATCTGAACGCCCGACACTTTTCCTGTAATCAATTGTTCAGGGCTTGAAATAACTCCCTTTTGAAAATCTTTTTCATTTACTGTGGACACAGCACCCGTTACTTCTCCCCTACGCTGCGTACCGTATCCGATAACGACGACTTCATCGATATTAGCCTGATCTGATTCCAGCGTAAAGTCTAACTGTATACTGTTGTTTTGAGTAGCTACAGATTTAGACTGCGATACGTACCCCACACTATTCACCTCTACAATATAGTTTCCTGCAGCCAAACCATCAAAACGATACTCGCCCAGCACACTGGTCGAAGTAGATCGGTTCAATGCCTTAATCCGTACTGTCGCACCAGCCAATGATTCCCCAGCCGTAGTCGTAATCTTACCAGATATGGTAAGCTGCTGTGAAAATGCGGTGAGCGACAAGGTAATCATGAGATAGAACAGCATGATCCGCTGAATTGTAAATTTGCTCATCATAATATTGCTTTTTTGGGTTTATAATTTCATTTTAAAATATCCTTACTCAATAAATAATATTGTCCCGGAGACAACTGGATTGTTTGCCCTACGGACCAATTGACTGTTGTTCCGCTATTCAGGTTATCATACCAGGGGCCTTCCATTGCCGCACTGACCTGAAAAGATTGGTTCACGACATCGAAATTTCCGATAACCATCACCTTTTGATTACCCTGTTGCAGGATATAATACTTTACAGCACCTGTCAGAACGTATTCACTAGCCGGGTTCCGAAATACAGTATTCTCTTTCTTAAAATGAATCAATCGGGCATAATGCTTAAGAAGATTAGCACGGTTGGCATCCGAACGATAATTCCATTTCGACGGCTTATCGCCTGTACGTCCATTCTCATTGATGGAAATATCATAACCAATTTCTCCAAACTGCCATATCATCTTTGGACCCGGAGCAAATAGCAGAAAGGTGGCTGCCTGCTCCATGCGATTCAGGGCGGTTGTCAATGTCTTGGTAGAATAGCCTGAACCTGTATTCCCATACATTTGATTCTTAAACATCAGCCTCTCTTCATCATGAGATTCCATATAAGAAATCAGACGCGGCTGCGTAAAACCATGGCTTTGTGGAAACAACCTGCTTAAATCCGAATTAGCAATATATCCCATGGATGCCTCATTGAAATTATGATTTAAATTGTTCCACAAAAACATACCCTCATTCGCTAATTCCCTTTCTTCCTGATCGTCCGCAAAATGTTCCAATATCACATAGAAATCCGTATCAATGGCCTTGATAAAATTGTTATACTCTTTCCATAATGCTACGCGGCTTGCATCATACGCAGACCATGTCCCAACACTACTCTCAGCCGTTCCCGAATTTTTCTGCGTAAAACCTTTGGATAAATCAAACCGATAGCCATCAATCTTATATTCTTCTATCCAATAACGCATCACATCTTTTGCAAACTGCTTGGTCAGTGGACTTTCATGGTTAAAATCGTATCCTACATTAAATGGATGTGTCGGCACTACATTAAACCAGGGGTTATTAGCTTGCAACACTCCTCCTTGCATATACAGTTGGGCCAAAGGCGATTGTCCAAACGCGTGGTTCAACACGACATCCAATATTACAGCAATACCATTCGCGTGACACGCATCGACAAATTGTTTAAATGCTTTTGCACTACCATAATACTTATCTAGTGCAAAATGGTAGGAAGGATTGTAACCCCAGCTTGAGTTGCCTTCAAATTCCTGCACTGGCATCAATTCTATAGCATTCACTCCTAAAGCTTTGAGGTAAGGAATAGAATCCCGTAGCGTCGTATAATTTTTCTTTTCCAAGAAATCACGGACATGCAGTTCATAAATAACCAAATCATAGGGATGCGGACGTACATATGAAGTTGATTGCCAGGTATAGGATTCCGGAGAGAGATTCAGGACAGAAACAATTCCCGATGTCTTTCCGGTAGGATATGACGGCAATTCAGCAGGTATTTGGATAGATGTGTCATGTTCCGGATCCAAAACGGTAACGGCATAAGGATCTGCTATCCTAATCTGCCCACCCACCAAAAACTGATACGTATGCTGTTTAGAAAAATCAAGATCCGAAACTTCTATCCACCAGGTATTGCCATCAGCCGTTCTTTTCATAAAAGACTGTTCCGTAGCCACATAATCATTAAAGCTACCCAACAGGTAGACACTGCTTTTTGAGGGTGCGGATAAGGCAAAAACAACTTTCTTAGTCGAATTATTGATCGTAACACCATTAACTTTGGCTCCGGAAGGCAGTTCGGCAGTCGTCACATCCTGAGATACCATCACATAAATATCCCGCTGGACCGATTGATTAGCTGAGGTAGCTTTTATCGATAGCCTGTTCAGTCCACCACGGTCTAACCTGATCTTAGTATCAACTTTAGTCGTTTGCGAGAAAGTATTTACAACCTCGTTATTCAGTGATATTTCTACAGCAGAAGCTGCTGATACCGCAAAAACCAAAGGCAAATCATAACCCTTCTCAAACTCATCCTGTTCTGTTATTTCCTGATAGGTTGGCTGCAGAACGGGTGCTGAAACACCTATTTGCAACTGGTTCTTTGCCCGGATCGGGATATACATGTCCGAGCCATCCTTATTACGGGCGACCTTAGATCCATCCATATTCCGAATCAATAGCGCGATATGTGTGGCAGATAACTGCTCCGAAATATTAAAGAAGTCCTTTGGTACAAAGCTAATGCTAAATTTATTGGCTTCAAGGTGCTTGAGCTTATAAGCCGCATCAGCTTTTCCCCATTCTGTAGTCACATGTTTCCAGTCTTTTTCTGAAGCACTCGCACTGGTAATCAAGCCTGCATGTAAATAAAGGCCATCCTTTTCCTGCATCAATTCTTTGTTCCCCTTAGATAAGTCGAAGACTAGGGTAACTTCTTCATCCAGAAATACAAAATCAGTCGTAGAAATTATGAATCCCTCTTTCGCTGTTTCAGCAGGAATTTCTATTTCATTTCCATTTCGTATATCTTTTTTACACGATAGCATTACGGTTGTCGAAAACAACACAAATAATATGAGCGGAAACCTGTTTATCATAACTATTGTAATAAGGGCGTCAGAAAGTAGCAGATGATATCATAACCAAATTTGGCATTGCAAAAACTTCTATAGACCACTAACTAATGCTAAATCTTATTTTTAAAACTTATAATTGGTGCATTATCTTTTTCCAAAAAGATGTACTGCTAGATTTGGGAACGTTCCCGAAACTTCTGCTAAAGTAGGGAAAAAAAAATATTTTGAAAATAAAAAATGCTATTTAGTTAATTTTTTTTGACTTGATTCCTGGAAGATAAGGTCAGATTCCAAAAATAACACTTCCTGTATATCAGCCTCTCGGTTACCGCGCATGATCTCAAAAAGATATTCAGTGGCTTTTTTCCCCATTTCATAAGCGGGTTGTTTTACCACACTCAAAGCGGGACTCAGCATATCTGCGATTTCAAGACAGGAGAAGCAGATCAATTTTATTTGATCAGGGATATGTATGCCTAAGGTTTTTGTCACACGCAGGGTACTAATTGCCAACCGTTCCACGGAAGCAAATATGGCATCTGGCGATTGCTCTTTTATTAATTGCTCAATATCTCGATAGTTGATTTCGGCATCATTCGAAGTGTCAAGAGTCAGCTGTTCATCAAACTTAATGCCTCCATCAGACAGCGCTTTAGCGTAACCATCCATACGGATTTTACCGATAGAGACATTCTTATTGATAGCCAGGTAAGCTATTTTTTTACATCCATTCTCAATCAGGTGCGACGTGGCCAGGTAACTGGACTCAAAGTCATTACCAGTTACACAAATGGTATTGATATCTTCATAATACCTGTCAAAAAAAACCAAAGGAAGATTGTGTTTCTTTAACAGTTTGAGGTATTGATGGCTCTTGCCCTCTCCCGACCCCGACATGATCACGCCGTCCACCCGGCCATTGACCAATGTGCGGATTATTGCAGCCTCTTTGTCAGCACTATGATCCGTGACATACACCAATACATGAAAATCATTATTCCTGGCTATAAGTTCAATTCCCTTAATAGCCTGGGAAAAAAACTTATTGCCAAATTCCGGAATGATAATCGCAATAGTAGAGCTCTTACTTCCTCTTAAATTACTGGCATACAGATTTGGGGAGAATCCCAATTCTTCGGCTTTTTTTAATATCCGCTCTTTGGTAGCGGCATTAATATCACTATTGCCCCTGAACGCACGTGACACAGTAGATTTTGATAACCCCAACGCTGCTGCCAACTCGATGATAGTGATGCTGTTTGCCATTATTATGATAAATCTTACAAAGATACTATTTCGGAGGACGATCCACAACCGTTGCATATTATAATTTTGAATTTCCTATGAATTAACCGTTTAAGTCTCAGCGTACTTTACGAAAAACTAACCTCATCCCCAAAAGCTGGAGTATTTAAAAAGTAAAGAATTCGGGGTCGAATTACTAATCTTGAAGCGCAGATCGCTTTTACGATCAAGCAGGCCGAGACAGGCCCCCGAGTGGAGGAAGTCTGTAGAAAAATGGGGATCAGCGAGGAGACATTTTACAATTGGAAGAAGAAATACGGTGGTTTAGGGAGTTCGGACCTGCGTCGTCTGCGGCAGCTTGAAGAGAAAAATGTCCAGTTGAAGAAGCTGGTAGCCGACCTTAGCCTAGACAAACAGATCTTGCAGGATATAGTAAAAAAAAGTATTGAAGCCCGCTCAGCGAAGAAAGATGGTTAAAGCTCTTATGGCGGACTAGCATGTTTCGCTGCGGCTTGCGTCAAGTATCCCTGTTAAGTACGTCTGTTTGGTATTATAAGCACTTTCGCAGGAATGATGATCATCTCGTCAACGCATACGGAATATTGCTGAGTCCAGAGTGTGCTATGGTATTGAGCATATTATGTTTTGTTAAAAATAGACGGCTGGAAAGACTACTATAAACGTGTTTATCGCATTTATGGAGAAAGAAGGGCTGAATTTACGTAAAGCGTTCCAGACGTTGTCGGGCTGCTTCACATCGCTCCGAAAGGCCTACTTTCTCTAGTATGTACGATTGCTACATGGATTTCGTTGCTAATGCGCTGTTTGACGGCCGGAAAATCCGCTGCTTAACTGTAGTGGATAATTAGAGTAGGAAATGCATGACCATTCAGGTCGGATAGGGTCTTAAAGGGAGTGACGTGGTCGCTGTTCTAGAAGAACTCCGGTTGCTTCAGGAGCAAAACCCAAAAAGATACACGTAGATAACGGGTAGGAATTTGCTTCTAAAAAGGTCGATCGATGGGCTTATGAGAATCAGGTAGAATTAATCTTCTCCCGACGGGTAAACCCACAGATAATCTGTATATTGAGTCCGTTAATGGTAGTTTCCTTGAAGAGTGCCTGAATGCACATTGGTTCCTGTCATTGGAAGATGCGAAACAGAAAATTGAAATCTGGAAGGAGGAATAAAACACCTTTCCATCCCACAGCTTTCTGGGGGATCAGATACCAGAAAAATTTACATGGAAAACCAGGTCAAAACAGCGGAATTTTCTATTTTAGAAGACTCCTAAATACGGGGAGAGGTCAAAAATTATAAAACTACATTAATAATCGTAGCTGTTTATAGGGAAGATTACAAGTTCATTTAACTGAATAATATTTTAATGGCTTACAGTCAATCGGAGGATCCAGAATAACGAAAAGGCGTTATGACGTACTTTGGATACGCAATAAGCTAGCTTTTTATAAAAGTGCACAAAAACACTAAATTGAACCATTTTTCCATATTCGGTGGAAACTGTAAATAAGTTTAATAGACATTTTGTATTTTATCCTTGAGCGACGTTCCCATTCTGATCAATGTTTGGATGTATAATTCTTGCATAAAGCGTATTTTGAACTTGGTTTGTTTTTATGTACCGTTTCAATGTTAATGGATATAAAAAACGATAGCATTCTCTTTGTAAAAGAGGTTATTCTTATAATTTCGCATCCACACAGGAAACTGGAATCCCCATTTCTTTGATTATTGTGTCCTTGGCCCAAAATTAGACAAGAGTAGTATTATCAAATTCTCAAACTTTCGACAGGGTTTGCTGTAGCTGCCCGGTAAGTTTGCCAAAATATGGTGACGAAGGTTATTAAAAATATGATAATTGCAGCAATTCCCATCATCCACCACTCCATTTTTATCCTATATGCATAAGTTTGCAACCAAGAGTTCATGAGCATCCAGGCAATGGGGGCAGAAATCGCAAATGCCAAAGAGACCAGCTTAATGAAATTCAACGAAATTAGTCTTATGACACTCCAGGCCGATGCTCCCAAGACTTTACGCATACCGATCTCCTTAACCCTCCTTGCGGTGGCAGACAGAGCCAACGCAAAAAGTCCCATACAGGAAATGACAATAGCGATACCGGAGCCCATCATTACGATATTGGAAAACGTACGGTCCTTTCTGTATAAGTTATTTGCATTCTCATCCAGATAAGAGGCTGGAATGGTCGCATCCGGATTTACGTTTTTCCATACCTTCCAAATATTCTCCATCGTTTTAGGAAGTAAATCTGTCTCTACTTTGACAAAAAGGTACTCAATATCAGAAACGTTTCGATTTATGGAAAGACTCAATGGCTCCACTTTCTTCCGGAGATGCTGAAAGTGAAAGTCATCGACTACTCCTATTACTGTACTTCCTGCGTTGAGCGCAATATTTTTTCCTAAAATACGATGAATACCGCCCATCTGCTCTGCCATCTTACGATTAACGATTACAGCAGCGGTATCTGTAGACATAGTCCGGTCGAAATCACGACCCGCAAGTAACTTGATTTCTAGAGCCTTGAGAAAATCATATTCAATACGCATATAATTGGTACTGTAATCTTTGTTTTCCTGAGAAAACTTCAAAATGCTACTTCTCAAGGTCCCATCGCTGCCCAGTCCCAGATTAACGTCCGACGCACTTACAGCTTTTACCCAGGTCTCCTTCGAGAGCTCCGCACGCATCCTTTCCAATGCCTGCTCTTTGTCGATTCCCTTACCTATCGGAATGCTGATGACCTCTGATGTATTATAGCCAAGGGAACGGCTTGCCATATATTCTACCTGTGAACTGACGACAATTGCAGAGATAATAAATAGTACTGATATTGAAAATTGAAGGACAGTCAACCCGCACCTTAGCCTGGATGATCCAATGGTAACGTCACCCCTTAAAGTTTCTTTCGCGTTCATGTCAGCAATTTTGAACGCAGGATATCCACCAGCCAGCAAGGTGACCGATATAAAGTTGCTGAACATGGAAACGGTCTATTACTTGAACCGCATTGGGAAAGCATCTTTTGGCTATCAATCCCATATTACCGGCTAGATCAAGCGTTATCTCTTGAACTTTATTGCGTAATCTATGTGGAATCTTTTGAAGGATCGGGATAATGTTCTCTGATTTTGTCCCGTTCAGTATGGCTACAATGGTCCCTTTTTTGCCCCGTGCTTCTTTATTGGTGACAACGGTATAGAGCTCGCCATGGGATAGGCAGGTCTCGTCAATAGAAAGATGGCCGCTGACATTCTGTGGGAAGAACAATCCATTTCGCGCATTTTCGCGATGCTCCCAATCCTGGAAACCGCTCAGTTTATTGCGGTAGTATCTCCTTAGTTTACTGGCTGATATCCCATAGAATGAACTGATAGTCTGGATGCTATGAGCCTGGTTGTCCGCTGATACCTTTTAAAAAAGCTGCGAAATCCTGTGTGATGCGCGTCCCTTTGGCTACTAACTCCCAATTTCTGTAAACTACTTTGTCCGTATCTTGGCTGAGCCATCTGCGGCGCTTGACATGAAGATAGACCTGCATGCCACGGATAGGAAAATCTTGAAGGGTAACGGGTTCGAAAAATCCCTTGGAAATCAACTTCTGGCCTTGATATTCTTCAGGTGTATTATTGAGTTCCTCCAGAAAGATATCTAGTCTTTTTTCTTCTTTGGAATAGTGGGTCATCTCAAAATAATCGGAAACTCCTTCGGGGATAATTAAGGGCATTAAAGTGTTGAAAGATTCGTGCATCTGTATAAATATCAAAGCACAAATATCTAATTATTTTTTATCCCCTCCACAACTTTTGTACATGATCCAACTATACCCAATTGGTGACAAGGAGAAAACTTTTTTTTGGATTATTTCAAAAACAACTCAAAAAAACAAAATCAAGTAGGTGTTTGACAAGGATAAATAGTGCTACTAAAGGTAAAAATCACCGAAAAATCGCAGATCTGGGTCAAATAGATTATAGTATCAAGGCAGCAGTACTAACTAGAAATGGTAATTCCCAGTGCCTCTTGGACTGACAATTACCATTTTATAAAGTTCATGTTTAACATCTCAACCTTCAACCCTTATAACATTAAAGGTTACAAGCCAGAAGATATTGATAATTAGGCATTTTTAATTACTTTAAGAAATCTTCTTCTTTATATTTTGGATTAGGATACTTATAAAATCCTTCACCTGTTGCAACGCCTAATTTACCTTGATCTATAAACTCCGATTTTAATTTTTCTACAATTTCAACCTTTACAGGATCTTTAGTCGCGTCTGCGGCCATTTTGTTAATATTATAAGCAGTAGTAATACCTACTACATCCAATATTCCAAAGGGACCAAGCGGCGCTCCTGTAGCTACCATCCAAGTCTTATCGATCGTTTCAATATCCGCAATATCTCTTATCCACAAATCCATACCAGCACTTAAAAGCGGTACTAAGAGGGAATTTACAATATAACCGGGCTGTTCCTTGTGCAAAGGCAAAGCCACCATGCCTATCTGTTTAGCAAATAGCAGCAAACTTTCAAATACCTCATCAGATGTACCTGCGTGCTTCATCACTTCACCGGTATTATGTTTCCATATTTCATTCGCAAAATGAAGTGCAACAAATTTTTCCGGACGCCCCGTATACTCGGCAAACTGGCTAGGCAACATAGTCGATGAATTTGTTGCAAATACCGTTTTAGCGGGTGCCAATTTTGCCAATTTCTGATAGAAATCAATCTTAATCTCCGGATTTTCAGGAACAGCTTCAATAACTAAATCGGCATCTTTTACAGCCTCTCCCAAATCCGAACTATAGGATAATCTTGCTTTGGTAGCTGCCAATTGTTCATCTGTAGCACCTAAGTCTCTTTTAAAAGCAGCACTTAAAATAGCAAACTTTGCTTTTGCCTTTTCTAAAACTTCATCATTAATATCGTAAACAGTTACATTAAAGTTATGAAAAGCCGTTTGAAAAGCGATTTGATAGCCTAATACACCGCTTCCCGCTATTATTACATTTTTAAACTCCATACTTTTTGTTTTAAGAATTATAAGAAATCAATACACAAATCAGCGCAAGTATTGCGGGCAGCCCTTGTTTTAAAAGGATACTTTTAGAAGAGGTTATACCTCCATAAAGTGCTGCAACAATCACGCATCCCAGAAAGAATACACGGATATTAAAACTCCATTCTGGGTTTTCGATAAAAAAAGACCATATCAGCCCCGCCGCTAAAAAGCCATTGTACAAACCTTGATTAGCCGCTAAGCCTTTGGTTGCCTTAAACAGTTCTTCCGGTAAAGCACCTCTAAAAGTCTTTTTGCCAACCGTTTCCCAAGCGAACATCTCCATCCAAAGGATATACAAATGTTCAAGAGCTACAATTCCCGTTAATATTAAGCTTAAAGTTTCCATATTTTAAATCTCCATAACTTCTAACATTCTTTACTAACCTAAGAAACAATATAAACGGACAACTTGTTTTACAATATAAAAAAACTACCTGTTCATGATGTAGACCACATAGATCAGCATCCCAAGATTATCTCTAAGCTTTTTTGCCGCTCTTTTCAAATGCGTATTTACGGTGTTTTCAGAGATATTCAGTTGCTCGGCGATCTCCTTAGCACTGAGATACTGTTCAAAGCGAAGTAGATATACCTCTTTCATCTTTTGGGGCATAGCATCGATCTCTTGCCGGATCATCTGGGCAATGTCTTTTTCGCGAATCAGATAGTCGGTCTCCGTGCTATCAATATCAATATAATGATCTCCCTGTTCAATATATTTACGGATTACGGACTGGTGTCTAAAGATATCAAAGATCTTATTGAGTACTGATTTGTAAAGAAAGCTAGAAACCGAGGAATTGATGGCAAAACGGGTCCTATTGTTAAGGACCCAGGCAAATACATCCTGCACAACATCCTTAGCCTCTTCTTTGTTGCGGAGCTTATTGTAGGCAAATAAATAAAGTAGCTTATTGTACCTATCGTAGATTTCTTTGAATGCACGATCATCTGCTGACCGTACAAGATCAGCCCACTCTATATCACTATATGATGTGTAATCGGTCATTGGCAAAAAAAATGGACCGCAAGTTAGCTAAAAAATAGTGATATTATCTTAATTAAAAAACTCAGCCCCCCATTAAGATTATTATTCTACCGACAATCGTTATGGTCTACGCACTTCTTATTTTTTCAAAATTTCTATTCATGATATGCCTTACTACATAACGATAAACAAGCTGTTTCAAAACTCCTAATTTCTGTTGGTGTTTTTCATAGAAAGAATCCGGTGAATCAAAGAGCCCAAAATCCTGATTAATACCCTTGTCCTGTATAAAGGTATTATTAAGATCCCAATCGATCATGGGGTTCAAAAAATTATCGGTATAAACACCGTAACCACAGAAGGTAGTCGTGCACTCCCTAAATTTCTGCTGCATTTTACGCAGATATAGTTCCAAACTCGATACGAGAAATATCTCCTAGAGGCAAAATAGCACCGTCGGTTTTGGAGCGCAGAATGATTTTTTCAAATTCTTCTGGCTTATTTAGCTTACCTTTGTATCGTAATGTGTATTGTAAAGTTGCATCACTTTCTTCTCCTAAAGTACCTGGTGAAGCTTCAAAACTATAGTGTTGGATAGCTGCTTCTACATCCGCTGGTACTAATCCATAGGAAGATAATTTGTTGGGATCTAACCATACCCGAACCGAATACTCCTTAGAACCAAATAAGCTTACATTACCTACACCCGGAATACGTTTCAGCTCAGGCAAAAGATTGATATTGGTGTAGTTTTGCAAAAAACCTTCATCGTATTTATCAGGCTTTTCACTATTTACATTTACAATCATCAAGTAACTGGTCTGCTGCTTGGTAGTCGTCAGGCCAAGGCGAATGACCTCTTGCGGTAATTGCGAATTGACCTGAGCAACACGGTTCTGCACGTTCACAGCCGCTTGGTCAGGGTTTACACCTTGTTTAAAAATAATGGTAATGGAAAAACTTCCATCATTGCCTGCGCTGGAATTAATGTACTCCATGTTCTCTACACCATTAATGGCTTGTTCCAATGGTGTTACCACCGAACGAATCACGGCTTCAGCATTGGCTCCAGGATATGTTCCTGACACAAATACTGTAGGTGGAGCAATCTCTGGGAATTGAGTCATTGGAATCCGTAGTAATCCCAGAATGCCCAAAAGTACCAATATGATGGAGATAACCGTAGCGAGTACGGGTCTTTTTATGATTTTATTTAACATCTTTCTTATGTTTTATTTATTCGTTTTGGGCTGGATGACACTGTTTTCTGGAATAGGTACCAATTCATTTGCCACTATTCTATCACCCGCTTTAAAGCCTGATTTTACAATATAATAATCACCAGACTTGGTATAATCGTGTAAGGCTACACGTTGCATTTTATTTTCTGCATCCAATAGTCCCACAAATAGTTTATCTTGTACTTCGTACGTCGCCAATAATGGAATTTGAAATACATTCGGTTCCGTAGATCTTAATACAATGCGACCCGTGTTTCCAGTTCTTAGTAATGACTCTGGATTCGGAAAAGAAGCACGCAGTATGACAGAACCCGTGGTCGCATCAAACTGTCCATCCATCATGTCTATTTTATCTAGATGATTGTATGTCGAGCCATCTGCCAGAAGCAAGTTGATGTCTTGGAAGCTTTTTAGTTTTTCTAATAAATTAGCACCTTGACGCGTTGCGTTGATTTTCAGAATTTCATTCTCAGGTAATGAAAAATAAGCATACATTTCATTCACCTGTGACAAAGTGCTCAGTGCTTCTGTATCCGAAGGGCCAACCAATGCGCCCAAACGATTCGGAATACGACCAATGTATCCACTTACAGGTGCTTTTACCACACTAAAGCCCATGTTTACATTAGCCGAAGCGACCAAGGTTTGCTGCTGCTTAACACTTGCTTTAGCGTTGTCGTAGGCGGTTTTTGCTTTTTGGTACTGGAAATCAGCAACAACTTTTTTGTCACTTAATACTTTATATTTTTCCAATTCCAATTCTGCTGTCGCTAACTGTGACTTAGCCATATCTAATGAAGCTAAAGCGTTATTTTTCTGTTCAGCATAAACGCTAGCATTGATGCGAAACAAAGGTTGTCCTGCTTGTACATACGCACCCTCATCCACATATATTTTGTCGATATAACCGCTTATTTGAGGACGCAGGTCGATATTGGTTTTACCTTGTAGACTTGCCGGAAAAGACTGTTCAATAACAGCATCAGTTAGTTGAAGCGTCAACACTTCTGCATCCACAGCTTGCGGAGCCTCTTGGTTATTTTGCTCTTTCCAATTACAGCTTTGCAAAGCCAGCACAGCGGCAAAGAACAAAAACCATTACATTGTTTTTTTTACTTATCAGACGTATCATCGATTCTTTCTTTAAAATCATTATTGGTAACAAAAGTAAATCTGTTACGCACTTGCATTTATGTAAAAGAAACTGAAGTGGGGAAAATTACAACTGAAGTGGGGAAAATCGTGAGCTAAGTTTTTTAATTCTATATTTGAATTCGTAGTATGTCATTTAAATGCTACGAAACTAACTGCATAAATTATATACGGGTACAACAAAGTAGTTACCTTTACGTGCAGACTTGCGGTTCGGTGAAACACTTAAAATTTGTTTGTTATTTATAAAAAAAGCCTATATTAAATTTATAGCAATTGCGGCTAAAACGTATGTCAAACCAGTGAGCGATTCGGTGAGTAGAGAAATAGATGGGTTTTAAAACACTGATAAAGAGACTAATGATCTAAAGGTGTTATTCCCCTACGGGCTACCAAATCGAAGATCAAAACATACAAAAGCTTGCAAATTTAACGTTTGCAGGCTTTTTTGTTTTTACGGCAGGTCGAAATGTTCAGAAATTCGCAAACTTTTAGTGGATCATACCGAAAGTTTGGGGGATTAATATTTTTAAGCATACAATTTCATCACTCTGTACAGGAAGAATGTCGTGTCCATTACACCGCGAAAGACTCTCCTAAAAGCCTTAAGTTTTTTATTGAAAGATCCTGTCGAGGCATTGGTGCTTCTGTTATAGAAGTATTGGAGACGAGCTAGGAACTTTAAGCGTGATGGCATTGGCGGCAACAGGGACCTGATGTGGTTTGCCAAGCTGGAAGACCACAGATATTATACGCATAAGGACAAAGAGGTACAGCAGGGACTGAGGAAACGTGGCGAAAAGAAAGAGGACGACCAGCGCTACATCCAGATCCTCGTACGCCGGAAGGACATCACCGGGCGCTACATGCTCAGTCCCATGAACAGCTCCAAAGGAAGGAATGCCGAACACTCCAAGAAAATGGGCCAGTTCGACCGTGTAGCATTCAAGCAATCGGGCGAATCCCTGTTCGACCGGGAGTTCGATTTTGATCGGGGATTGAAACATACCCTAGCGCATGCCAATATCCTTAAGGACGGGAGCCTTGCTCAGCGTGAACAGCTGGACCTGCTGATGGAAGCGGAAAGGGATATCGGGCGTGATGGCTCATTCATCAACGAGCTGGCGACAGAAATATCAAGGGAAAGCTATACGTCATCCATCGACCTTGTCGAACAGATAACCCATGGCCTAGGTGGGCTACTGGGTACCCTGCTTGAACCCGTGCCTCCGGGAGTGGGCATCGTACAGGAACAGGAACCACGAAAGAAGAAAAAGAAGAAAGGCTACAGGGTGGGAAGGTAACGGTTTTAATGTTACTTCCGAACAATATGAGTAACAATCGCACTATTTTAACGCTGATTCGAATCTGTCAAATTGATATTTTATATCTTTATTAAGATAGAAATGCAAAGTTTATTTACATGTTTAATCCGCAAAAAAGCATGAAGTATACATTCTATATTCCAATTGTACTGTTTCTTTCAGCCTGTGCTTCACTTCCTCGCCTACCGGGCGAGAAAATGGACCGCCTGGAGCTAGACATGAAAAAGGAACAGATTAAGGACATCCTCGGCCCGGGATATACAGTTGCGGAAAAACGCGAAGATAACGGAACCACCGTTGAGGTGCTGTCCTATAGGGATTTTTACAGGGACGACGAATTTTATATGTTCAGCGGAAGATTGGAAAATATGGTACAGGGAACTGATGCCCAAGATAGAGAATAAAAAATGACTGTGCTTTTCGGGAGGGGAACTGTAGATAGTGAGGCACCAAAGGTTTGCCTGCCAACCCCATGTTCCCAAAAGGTTCAAAGAAAATTCGGATTGCCCGTCAAAAAATGTATATTTTTTCCATATCCGGAAATTTAAGTATAATAGTTTATACTTAATTCTGTCCATGGCCGCCCCCTTTCATTAACGACAGGGGGCGGCGGGTCAATAGGTGATTTGGGAATCTCCCTGTGATTTCGCGGAAACTTTACTCTTCTTTTAAAATTTATAAGTGATACCTGCATTGAGGACAGAGACGCCATAGCCTAGCTCGGCATAAGCACCGATGCGTTGAGCAAAAAACCAACGTCCCCCTAAAAATCCACTTAAACCCAGGCCGCTGCCGTAACTGTCGGCAATTGTGCTATCATCACCATCCGAGGAATATTTAACGAAGTTATATCCAAACATCGCACCTCCATAGACGTCCAGTTTTGGTACATTGGTAAAACCGTTGTAATGGTAAGCCCCACGAACACCTACAATGGTATAGTTCCATTTGGCGGTATAGCCCAATCCATCATATTTATACCCCGTATTACCGACATACCCACCGAGACTGATCACTCCGGGACCGCCGATGCCCCACATGCCGTGGTCAATAGATACCGAAATGGCGGGCCGGGCTTTCCCGAGGCCGCCCAGAGCGGTGCCCAAACCGATACCGAGATTGGCAGTGGTGGTTCCATTTTGAAATTGCTGCGCCTGTGTAGCGATGGCAACAATAACCGCCATAAGGGTGAAGATTGTTTTTTTCATAATCAATTTGCTTTTTTATAGGTAAATACTCTTGTTTCCAATAACTCATCGGTTGCCCTGTCATATACCTCTGCCTTGATCGGATAGCCCGCCTGGTTGTAGGTATACTCCCAACGGTCATTCCTTGTAACGCTAGAACCCGTTATCAAGGAATGCGACCGGGCGTTGTTCATCGAACCCAGCTTCCACATCCAAGGGTAATTTGTGTAGCGGCAGGGTTTGTCGTCATAATCTCCATATTCAAGTGTAGACAGAGGAAGGTTCTGTATTCGGATCACGGTTTTTATGATATTCTTGCCCGAACTATCGAACGTATAGGTATGGCTGCCTATCTGTTCGCCCTCCATATTGAATGATGTTTCTGTCACTGTTTTTTCCGAATAGGCGTATATAACATTGGCAATGATCTTACCTTTGTTATCTTTCAAAACCCCAGTCGTGGGCTTATCCCCGCTACCATAGTAATATACTTCGCTCATGACCAGCTGACCATCCGATCTTCGTTCTACTTTTGTCGCATGATTGCCACTATAGGTAAAATTCTCGGTGACTACACTTCCATCAACACCATGGACATACCGTACGATAACCTGGTTCTGATCGTTGTACTCAAACCGCATTTCCGATTTGCCATTTGTCTTCTCTTCAGTCAACAGTAGTTTATCACCGACTGCCAAGCCAACATAGCAAGGGCTTTCCTCGTCATCGGGATCGCAGTGTTCCTTGTCTTTGGAACAGGCTCCAAGCGTTACGGTCAAGAATAACGCGGATAGGATATAAAAATATTTTTTCATGATAATGTGTTTTATTTTAAGAATTGTTGATATCGGGCTTTATTTCTGGCAGTTGCAGACTGCTCCACCGTATAATTTACCGTTGAGGGGCATTTCAGCGAAATACTTCCGACCTATTTTTACTTCTACCTCTATCGGGGTGACCCGAGGTTCATCTGTTGATTCCGGCATTATCTCTTCTGTCATTATCGACATCTTGGCCCACATGCGTTTATCCGAATTCTCCATGATAGTAACTTTAAATCTTGGCAAATCACTGTCCTCCTCATTAAGATAATAAGGCCATGCGGTAAACTCCGGCACGCTGAACGGCATGGTTGCAAAGGCTATTCCCGGATAGGTGCCCTTGGGTAATTTATGATTCAGAAGTGCATTGCCCGCCATAGATAATATAGCTGGATCGGATGAATTTGCTTTTGCCTGCCGGATCATAAAACTAAACCCATTGCCGTCCGGGAGCTCTTCATTCTCTCCGGATGTAAGCACTATTTTGTCCTGACCAAATGCATTGGGAAGCGTTGTTTTCCCATTGATTGTTACACTATACCAGCATTCCGCATTCGATTTTCCTACACCTGCATAGCAAGGGCTTTCCTCGTCATCGGGATTGCAGTTTTCCTTGTCTTTGGAGCAGGCTCCAAGCATTATGATTAGGAATAACACGGATAGGATATAAAAATATTTTTTCATAACCGTATGTATTTAATACCCTATAGCTATAGAGGCCGAATTGTGACCTCTGTTCGGTGGGTCGGGCAGGAAATCCAGCTGGATCTCGGGCTTCGGGCCATCCTGTTTATCCCAGTCTTCGACCTTCAATGCCCGGTTTGCGCCGATCTTTTTCAATGTTGCCTTCACCTTATACCGTCCAATGGGAATGTCCTGCAGTTCATAGCGGTTCTGCCACTTGTCCTCACCATAACGGACCGTCAAGGTACGTCCCGCCGAACCGTCGATGAGAGGTCCGACAGATGTGAATACCAGTTCGATGTCTTTTTCATCCTCGTAAAAACCATCTCCCGACCTCAACATCACGAAGCCTCCGTAATAGTTTTCTGCCTCCCAGGGCATCCGGCCTTCCAGCTTCCATATAAAATTGCGCACCGCACCATCTTCGGAAAAGGCATCTGTTCCGTCGGGAAAAAGCTCCATTTTATATTTGCGTCCGTTGTAGGTTGTTTCGACATAGGCAAATGTCCGCCATGATCCGGGTTCCACCTTTACCCTGTACGTACCGTCCTCTTTGGTGCTCCCATGAATGTAGGAAGCATAGAATACGGTATTGTCCAGCAGGATCTTTGCCCCTGCAATCGGTTTTCCCGCTTCATTCACTACCTTACCGGTGGCATAACCTTCTTCAGCATCATTTGGATCGCCGCTGTCCGATTTGGCGCAGGCTGTGAAAGTTGCCACAACAAGGAGCAGTACCATTGTTTTTCTGATTGTTGTTCTCATTTTATTAATTTTATAGTTTATAACTTTTATCGGGATGAAGGCTTAGCGCATGCAGTACCTGTTTTCCTTCATTTGATAAAAACAAAGGTATAGCGGCAAAATTTCACCCGATACCCCCTAAATGGGGTTTTTATCTGTGGCTTACACTGCTAGCTTTGCATAATGGATAACCGGAACAGACCCTGATAATCAAACGATATAATGAAAAGAGAGATACATAGAAAGATACAGCGTACACGCTGCTTAGAACTGTTGCTATTTATGACGTGCATACCTATGATAGGTTCCGGACAGAATCTCGATTCTTTGGAGCAGGTCGTGAAAACGAATAAACTGACCGATCAAGAGAAGGTTGACAAATATAAGGGTTTGGCGCTTGGGTATATAAATGACGATCCTATCCGGTCGAGGTCATTTAGTCTGAAAGGGCTACATTGGGCGGAAGTGACGGGCGATCAAAAATCCATGGCCAAATTTCTGTATTATCTGGGGTCTGCTTATTACGTGAGCATGGTCTTCGACTCTTCCGCCATTTATTTGGATAAAGCATTGGTACTTACACGCCAAAATAAGGACAAAGATGAAGAAGTGCCAATCCTTAAGATGTACGGTCAACTCTATCGCCGGCAAGGCTATTACAAAAAAGCCTTAGAACGATATTTCGAAGCGGCAAAACTGGGTGAACGACTGCAAGATGATCAAAAATTGTGTGATGTGTACATGGGGATAGGTGGAACCTATCACCTCATGCAAAATGATAAGCAAGCGTTACGCTATTACGGGAAAGCAGAGAAAATTGCATTGAAGCATGGGAACGAGCAAAACTTGGGCGACATTTATCTCTCATTGAGCAGTGTCTACAAAAACGAGGATGGCGGTAAGGATAAAGCGATTTATTATGCAAAAGAATCGCTTAGGACCCATCGTAGATCGGGTAACCTTTCGAACGAAATCAGTGCGCTGCAAACACTTTGCGGAGCATATTTTCAGTATGATGACTATCCCAGTGCAATGAAATACGCAGAAGAAGCCCTTCATCTAGCAAAAAAGATCGGCAATGCAAATCTAATTGCGCACTCCTATTCGGATATCTCCAGCATCAGTTATTACATGAAGCAATATGACAAATCTGCTGAAACAGCTTTGGTGGCACTGGAAACCGATTCGACAGATCATCATTTAAAACTAACGATATTCTCCAACCTACCCCTTATATATGCACACTTGGGGAACCTTGATGCTATGGAAGAGTATATGGAACGGTATAAGTCTACCGTAGACACATACAGCAACGAAAACTATCAAAATTCACTCTCCACCCTGGAGGTCAAATACGAGACCGAAAAGAAAGAGCTAAAAATAGAAGCATTGGAAAAACAACGTCAATTATATACCTGGCTTGGAATCGCGGGGCTGCTTATACTTTTGATCGCTCTTGGCTTTGCTTATGTACGCTACCGCCTTGCCGTAAGCCGCAGAAAACTGGCGGAAGAAGAATCGCGCCGTTTGGAACAGGAAAAACAACTGGTAGCTGTGCAGGCTACCCTTGATGGCGAAGCTGCTGAACGCAGTCGTCTCGCCAAAGACCTGCACGATGGATTGGGCGGTATGCTCTCGGCAGTGAAACTGAACCTGCCCCAGATAAAGGGTAATGCTTTATTGGAGGCGGTGGATGTGACCCGCTTTCAGACCGCCTTGGGCATGCTGGACGATTCCATACAGGAACTGCGCCGTGTGGCGCACCACATGATGCCCGAATCGCTGCTGAGGTACGGACTGAAGGTGTCCCTTGCCGATTTTTGCGCGGCCATCCCGATAGTGGATTTCCACTATTTCGGGGATGAAACCCGCCTGTCCAATAAGCTGGAAATTATGGTGTACCGATGTATCCACGAGCTGGTCAACAATGCACTGAAGCACGCGGGGGCAGAACATATCAACGTGCAGCTGGTACAAGAGGCAGATCGTCTTTCCTTTACGGTACAGGACGACGGAAAAGGCTTCGGTCAGCATACCGTTTCCGAGGGTATGGGGTTACGGAACATCCAACAGCGTGTGGAAGCGTTTCAGGGTAAACTGGATATTTACACTTCGGGTGAAGGAACAGAGGTGCATGTAGAACT
The DNA here is from genome assembly GCF_053645235.1 of Sphingobacterium sp. NPDC055346. Taxonomy (NCBI): domain Bacteria; kingdom Pseudomonadati; phylum Bacteroidota; class Sphingobacteriia; order Sphingobacteriales; family Sphingobacteriaceae; genus Sphingobacterium; species Sphingobacterium sp. NPDC055346. Next base: position 381,404 of record NZ_JBSHMI010000005.1, on the reverse strand, counting down.
GAAACTGACAAAAAAGGAACAAAATGATTAAGGTAGCCATTGTGGACGACCATAAGATCCTTACCGATGGATTAAAAAGTCTTATCGAAGAATCAGGCATAGCGAATGTGGTCGGTATAGCGAACAGTGCGTCCGAATGCCGTAATTCGATCGTTTTCTGGAAGCCGGATGTATTGCTCCTTGATGTGGGCCTGCCGGATATCAGTGGGGTGGATTTCTGCAAAGAGCTCAAAGCGCGTTATCCCGAACTCAAAGTGCTGGTACTGACCACGCACAACGAGTACAGCGTGGTGCGGCAGATGCTGGAAAACGGTGCATCGGGCTACCTGATCAAGAATGCGATGACCGAAGAAGTGCTGGCAGGAATACAGGTCGTTGCCGATGGTGATACTTTCCTTTGCCACGAAATAGATGTGCTGATGAAACGGCCCAAAGCCACCCAGCTTTGGCTAAGCCAGCGGGAGCGCGAGATGTTGAAACTGGTAGCCGAAGGGCTGACCAATGGTGAAATAGCCGAACGTATCTTTCTGAGCCCGGAAACGATCAAAAGCTACCGAAAGAACCTGCTGCTGAAACTGGATGCTAAAAACACTGCTGTGTTGGTAAGGATAGCCATCGAACGAAAACTGATATGATGTGACTTCAGGGTAAGGCTATCGAAACAGGGACCAAACAAAAATAAGAAAATATATCGCAGGGAAAGGTAAGTACAGTATGGAATGGGCAGATTGGATGTTCTATTCCCGCTATGTCTTTTCAAGGATGTCAACAACTTCACGGGCGATTATATTCACCCTCTTTTCAAGGGAGGCGATCTCGCCCTCCCTTATGGAAAGCTGATTCCTTAATTCTGAATTATCGGCACGGACTTTTCCGGTGTCCAATTGGCTGTTCAGAATTGACTCCATACCGGATTCAAAAATCTCCAATATCACTTGCTTGTTTTTTGATATGGCATCGATCCTTTCCGTTTCCCTTTCCAATCGGAAGTTTTCGAGTTTACAGGGATTAAGCTGAATTGGGGGGGGGGGGATAATTCTTAAGCATATAATTTCATTACACGATATAGGAAGAATTTAGTATCCCTCACCCCACGGAACACACTTCTAAAAGCCTTAAGTTTAGCATTTAGGAACGGGAAAGGCAATCAACCGAGCAGGCGGAACGGGCTAAAGAAGAAATAAAAAGGCTGAAAGAATAAAAAGACAAAGATTTAAAATAACCTTTCAAATGAAGTCTTAAAGAAACACAAGGTGAAAAATTTCACCTTGTGTTTCTAAGGTTATACAGTTCTTGCACTTCACGCAGAATCCATACTAAATCCAATAAGAAATTTGTAAATTATTATCTTAGGGAGATGTTGCAATATAACCCTTGTTTTGGCGTAAACCTCTTATCATAAGAAATAGCCCAATGACAATTAAAGGTAAATTTAGGATTTGTCCCATAATCAATAACATTCCTCTTTCAAAATCTACTTGGTCAATTTTCAGAAATTCAATCAGTAGGAACCATGAATCGAATCGGACTGGCTGTTGGTAATCCTTAATTTCAAAGTCAATCAATTCAATGGTTGTGAAGGCAAAAGCACCGTATTTATTGGCTTTTGCAGATAGAAAGGACGATTCATTCTATACCAGCCTGCACTTCAACGAAGACACTGGCATCGATGTTGTTGCTGTAGCTAAAATCAATGCTAAGACTTTAAAAACCGAAGCGGTTTATAACGATTCTCGCCTATCTATTTCGGGTGGGTTTTACCGTTCAGACAGATACTCACAAATTGGGGTTACTTCAAACGGCGTTATTTATATTTTCTAAGGAAATAACTTCGGAACTAAAAAAGCAGCTGCTTTGATGGTCAAAAAAGGTGCAACAAGTTTTGACAAAATTTACTTCTGGGATTTAGAGGCCGCATCAGATGATTATAGATTCAGTAAAGTATGGCCTTTAGTCGACGATATCTTCTTGATTGAATTCTACAACAAGAAATATGAAGCCGGAAAACAACCAGGCATGGATGCTTCCTCACAATATGCGGTAGCCCACATAAAACAGAAAAAAATCACTTGGTTAAAAGGTATTCCAGCTAAGAATGATATCCCTGAAGGCATTAGCTGGCCATACGTATATGAAGGCAGAGCTTTTATTGGGCTTACAGCCTTGGATAAATTCCCACAATTCTATACTGTCGATCCTCAAACAGGTAATGCTAAAAAAGGATTAGTTGTTAAGGATGCTAATGGCATTGAAGCAGCAACTTTCGTAGAAAAGAAATAGTATTTCGGATATCTTTTGATAAAATAAAATAAGCGTCCCTCGGGACGCTTATTTTATTTTACAACTCTTTTATTAAAATATCCTTGTACCAAACTTCATCATCATGATCTTGTAAGCCAATCCTCCCTTTTTTGTAAGTTCCAAATCCAGGCATTTTTCGAAATTTACTCTTCGATATTAACTCTTTCCAACTATCATCAAACAAAGTGGTCGACAGGATATGCACATCATTTAAATAAAAATCCAATTGTCCTCGGTTAGAAATAATCTCTACTTGATTCCACATTCCAACGGGTTTTACCGGTTCAGAAGAACTAGAAATCAAATCATATAGATCCCCGGTCCTATGCTTCTTGATTTTTCCATCGCCATGCAAATCATTATCAAGCACCTGCATTTCCATTCCAGAATTATAGGTCGCTGGGTACAATGTAGTATCTTCTTTAATATTAAAAATGATTCCACTATTCCCTTTTTTGGAAATTTTCCATTTCAGCTTTAAATGAAAGTTTTCATATTCCTTATTGGTTACCAAATCCCCCCTTTCACTTTTAGGCTGCCCTTCCACACTCAGGTGCAAAGCACCGTCAGAAACCCTCCATGCCTTCCCAACCGTCGATTTGCCATAAGTATTCCATCCCTTTGTGCTAACACCATCAAATAATGGCAAAAACTCATTTTTGTCGCTTTTATTACTTTGCTTATCCTTCGAATACTTTTGCGCATCTTTTGTCGAACTGCAGGACACAAGAATCTGCATTGCACAAAACATAAGAATAATGGATGAAAAAGTCAGTTTGTTATTTAAAATTCTATAAACCATGCTTTTCAATTGATTAATATTTTATTTACTAAAATTTGGATTTTGAACCCAATCAGGATTTAACAAAAATTCATCATGAGGAATCGGAAACAATTGATGCTTCGTGTTGATATAATTCTCCACAAAAGGCTTTTTATGGTCTTTCAATGCCTTCTCAACTAATCCCCAACGAATTAAATCATACCATCTACTTCCCTCTAGCGCCAATTCTGTAGGGCGTTCCACATCCTGCAAATGTTTTAGGACTTCTGTTTTAGATAAAGTATTTGGTATCGCTACTGCTTTCGCACGAGAACGAACTCTATTAATATGATTGATTGCTTCCGCCGTGGCGCCTCTATGGTTTAGACATTCTGCATATAGCAATAACACATCAGCATATCGAATCACTGGAATATTAAAAGCACTTTGGCTCCAATGTTGACTGAGTGAAGGGTGCCATGAAACAAATTTATTCCAAAATATTTCACCGTCTCGATGATAGTCTAAAAAGCTCTTCCCAGCCTCAAAATAGAAAGCCTTTGAATCCTTATCATTAAACAAAACAGTCGAATACAACCTTGTAGTATAACTCCCATCACTTGTTTTGTCTTTTTTCAAAGTCTCAAACAACCAATCTGAAGGATATGCTTCTTCATAACCTTCTGCATTTGAAGATGCCAAATGGAGTGCAATTCGATTAAATTCACGCTGTCCTCCCGATCGGTCTCCAGAATACTGTACTTCAAAAATAGACTCTTTATTGTTCTTATGTAGACCACTAAAATTATCCTCATACTTTTCCATCAGGTCGAATTTGCCAATCACTTTTGCAAACTCAACTTCGGCTTTATCAACGTTTTTCAGGAACATGTGAAGTTTCCCCAATAAAGCTGCAGCCGCATATTTATTTACTCTTCCTGCTTGTGCACTTGAATAAGCATTAGGCTCTGGAAGGTCTTTCTGAATTGCAGTCAATTCATCAATTAAGAAAGAAATTAGCACTCCTTTCCCTGCTTGTTTTGGATAGAACTCATCTTCAGTACCCTTAAGTTCATTTTTGAACAAAGGAATATTTTCTCCATAATTCAACAATAAACGATAGTAAAAATATGCTCTTAGGAATCTAGCCTCACCGATAGTGCTTTTTTTAAGCTCTTCAGAAACTTGAGGAACATTTGGAATATTATCTATACACTGGTTTGCAAAGTTTATTCCTGTATATAAGAATTTCCACTCCTTGCGAGAGATTGCATTTGTTGAAGTGTTGACAAAGGTTGCTACTTCTAACCATGACGTAACATCTGCTCTAAAATCCAACTCATCACTTCTATAATTATCAACAACAATAAATCTTTCAAATGGAGTACCCCAATCCATATTCGGCTGCAATTGCCCATAAACACTTGTCAAACCTTTCAAGATATCGGCTTCTGACTTCCAGAAATTATTAGGTGTTAAATAATTGGGATTTGTTTTTTCACTCAAGAAATCCTGTTTACAGCTAAACAAGGTAAACATGAAAGCAGTAAATAAAATCTTTTTATATGTAATTTTCATTTTTTCCAATATTAATTTATGACTAAAAACCAACTCTTATTCCCATCATAAATGTGCGACTTAGAGGATAAATCGCATCATCTACACCCATTTTACCCGTTTCTGAACCAGTTCCCGGATCATATCCTTTGTATTTAGTCAAGGTGAAAAGTCTAGTCGCACCAACATAGATGCGAAGATCATTTACGTTTAATTTCTCTTTCAAACTCGCAGGCAGGTTATATCCAATTTGCAGATTGTTCAATCTTAGATAATCTCCATTTTCAACAAATCGGTCTGAGATACGGATATTTCCGTTCGGGTCACCAATTACAGCACGAGGGATATCGGTATTTGTGTTTTCTGGAGTCCAAGCTAATAGACCATCTTTACCGTAATTGAAGTTTTTATCCATTCTTTGAAGCTGGCGTTTCATATAGTTAAAACGCTTCACACCAAAGTTTCCATAGAAATTAGCCATCAAGTCAAATGCTTTATAACCTAAATTGATATTGAAGCCTAATTGCATTTTTGGGTTTCCACTCCCTACAAAAACTCGATCATAAGAATCTAATTTTCCATCGCCATTTTGATCTATGAAACGGATATCGCCAGGTTTTGCAGCTGGTTGCAATGGAATCCATTGTCCACTCGCATCTTTTGATCCATGCAATTGGTTCCATTCCTTAACTTCTTGCTCCGATTGAAAGATTCCAGCAGTTTGGGTAACCCAAAACTCCCCAATTTCTCCGCCTACATAAGTGCGCGCTGGACCTGATTCGAATAGGTATCCGGGATCTGACATCTCCTTCAAGACACTCTTGTAATGAGAAACATTCACATCAAACTGGTATTTAAAATCCGAAATTTGGTCTTTATAGTTCGCTTGGAATTCCAAACCTTTCGTCTTCAGTTTTCCTTCATTGACGATCAGCGAAGGGAATCCGGTAGCTAAACTGATATTCTTTGAGGAAAGCATATCATACGTATCTTTTACGTATGCTTCAAAGGTTAAATCAAGCTTATGATTCAACAAGGTAATATCCAATCCAATATTCTTATATAAGGTGGTCTCCCATCTGATCTTTGATGAAGGCAATCCGTCAATTGCATAACCCAAGTTCACCTGGTTGCCATTCAAAGGATAATTTAATGCATAAGTATTATTTGAAAGCCTTGGAATAAACATATAGTTCCCAATAGATTGATTTCCTAGACTACCATAACTAGCACGTAATTTCAGATTACTGACTTTATCCTTTAGATCTTCCCAAAAACCTTCATTTGCAATGTTCCATCCAATAGAGGCTGATGGGAAAAATCCCCATTCATTGCCTTCACCGAAACGGGAAGAACCATCATATCGCGCAGAGAACATAGCCAAATACTTATAATCATAATTATAGGATAGTCTTCCAAATCCAGAACGTAAGGCTGAACGAAGATAACCTCCTGTTACTGATGCATTATCCTGTCCTTTTCCTAAATAAGGATCTTCATTATTTTCAAAACGGAAAACATTCCCGCCTTGATCTTCAAATTTGTTCTCTTCCTGTGAAATACCAAGTAAAGCATCCAGATTATGTTTTTCATTTATTGTAGTGGAATAGGTTCCGGTTAATTCCATGATATCCTCAATCCTTTTACTTCTTCTTTCCGTTAAATTGGCAATGGTATTTACACTATTGGCCCCAACATAATAAGTTGGAGTAAAGGATTTATAATGAATAAAATCCATCGTCCTTCCCGCACGGAATTTGAATTCAAGACCATCTAAAGGTTGATAAGAAACGTATCCTGAAGCTGCTAGATAGTCATTGGCATCTTTTGTAGAAATCAATTGATTAAAGGCAACAGGGTTGGCAGCATCCGTCATTCCAAGACCTGGAATTGCACCTCCAAATCCACCTTCATTATTAGCATCGTATAAATGGATCAATGGCTGAATATTGGTGGTTTGATACATCCCTGGAAAACCAGTATTTGCTTCAGGCCTTTGGACTCCTCTTCCATAATTTATAGATTCTCCGATTTTGAATTTCCCTCTTTTGACATCCGAGTTTATCCTAAACCCATACTTTTCAGAGTCAGTACCAATGACGATCCCTTTGATTTTGGAATAATACCCAGAGAATGCAACATTTGAAAACTCATTTCCTGCTGTATAGCCTAAGTTATACTTACTTGTATTTCCATATCTATAATAGACATCCTGCCAGTCAGTATCGGCAAATTGGCTAGGATTTTTCTCGTATTCTTCTATATATTTTGGCCACCTATTTTGTGCTATTCCAGCATTTTGGAGAGCCATTTTGTTGATTTTGATATATTCTGCAGAGTTAGCTACTTCCATTCTCTTAGGCAGATCTTCAACACCATAATAAGCAGATACCTGCATTTTTGGTGCTTTGTTTTGCCCTCTTTGAGTCTCAACTAGTATTACACCTGCCGCTGATCGTGCACCATAAATAGAAGCTAAAGCAGCATCTTTAAGGATACTAATGGATTTAATGTCCTCAGGGTTTACAAAAGACATTTCACCCGGGACACCATCAATCACGACCAATGGATCGTTACTAGAGCCCCAGCTGGTAACCCCACGAACCATCATACTTGGGTTTTCACCAGGGGCACCACTTCCCATATTAATGGAAAGACCAGAAGCCATACCTTGCAAAGCCTCAGCTGCTCCTGCAGTAGGCAAGTTAGCTAGCCTATCCCCGGATACAGTAGTAATAGATCCAGAAACATCAGCTTTTCGTTGAGTTCCATAACCAACCACCACTACCTCATCTAAATCAGCCAACTTTGGAAACAAAACCACATTGACAGTAGATTTATTTAATACATTGATCTCTTGGGTTTCAAAACCAATGGAAGAAAAAACCAATAAGACAGTGTTACTCGATAAGGTGATGGAGTATGATCCATTCTCATCCGTGCTAGTTGCCTCCTTAGAACCTTTTGCCTGAACCGTAACACCAACCAAGGCTTTCCCATGTTCATCTTTAACAGTACCGGTTAAAACCTGTTGCTTAATAAATGGAATTAAGTTTTCAGGCGATTGACTTAGTCTTGGCGCCTCTTTTTGCCTAACGATCAAAGTGTTTTTTCGGATTTCATATTCTAAATTTTGATTCATGAGAATCTTATCCAAAGCCTCTTCAATCGAGTTTGTTTTTAGGTTTAAGCTGATCTTTGATTCTTTCTTGAATATTTTGGAATCATAGACCAAATCGTAGTTTGTTTGCTTACAAACTACATTCAATGCATTCTCTAAACTTTGGTTCTTTAGAGAGATATTTATCTTTTGAGCATAGACAAAAGTACTAGCCTGCAAAAAATAAAAACTACATAGAAAAAACAGTAATTTCATAATTAGGGTGATCTTAAAAAAGAACATATAGCGTTCTCTTTCTATTGGAATTTTCATAGATTTGATTGGTTAATTAGTTAAGTAAAAATTGTCGCAAATGATTACGTCTATTAACTTTTGGAGTTGGTATGTTCGAGCATACTGACTCTTTTTAGTTATATAGATAGGCAATAATAAATTCTATGTACTTACGATTATCCTCCTTCCTTTTATTTTAAATTTCACATTTCGGGTTAATTCAATTAATGTGAGTATTTCCTTAATCTCTTGATCACGAGACATTCTTAAAGTAAAATTCTTATCCGACCAGTTATCTCCTTCATACACAACTTCAGCCTTATACCAGCGCGCCAATTCATCCATGATGGTTTTTATGTTCTGATCTTTGAAAACAAAATAATTGTCTTTCCAGGCAACTTCTGACTCCACATCAAAAGCAGAAATATTTATGTTTTCATGATCAACCGTGGCTTTTTTCCCAGGAACTAATTTGGTCGTTGTATTGTTCTTTTTTAATGCGACAGCACCGGTCAGCAATGCAACGGATAAATTATTCTGATGCTTGGAATCCTTATACGCAGAAACATTAAAGGAAGTCCCTAATACCTGAATATCTAATACATCTACTTTTACGACAAAGGGAACTTTAGCATTATGCGCTACTTCAAAATAAGCTTCTCCTGTTATTTCAACTTTCCGTTGAATAGCATTAAATACGGTTGGGAAAGTAATGGTACTTCCAGAATTCAACCATACTTGGCTACCATCTTCTAAAATAATTTTATAAGTCCCACCCAAAGGCGTAGTGAGCGTGTTCATTTCTTCCAGACCAGCAGAAGCTTTATTATTAACAGAATATTCAAGATTTCCTTGCGTATTCTTGGTAATTGTCAAATTGGCAACTGTCTTTTTTTCTCCAGATTCAAGTTCATCAAGTTTGACTATGGTTCCATCATTTAAAACCAATGAAGCATGTTGGTCACCAGGAGCCAATACAGAATCCTTCGATGCCAAGGACCCGGAAGACAAATCTCCATCAGATTTATTGAAGTTCAAATAAGTGTATAGGGTTATGGCAATCGACAGAAATATCGTAATTGCAGCCGCATACAGGATCCAATTCCTCCTGTTTGGAATCACTGGGGTATTTTGTCCAACCTTTTTATTTACGGAATCTAAAATTCGGTTTTCAATTTCATCGCGATCACCAAACCTCTTAGAATCCCATTCCTCCTGCTGAAAATACTTATACAAATGCTGATCCATCAACTTCTCCTCCTCTGGATCAACTTTCCGAGTTAAAATATTTTTAATTAGAATATATAAGTTTTTCTTTTCCACCTCTTACTTCTGCTTGTTTAAGTAGTAGAGTTAGAAACGGTAGGTACCCCCCAAAAGAATTTTTATTTTTTTATAACAAGAATAAAACCTTGCCTAATCCTGTCCGAATGCGTCTTAAGGCAATCGTTATTTGGTTCTCGACAGTTTTTGGAGTAATATTTAATAGCGATGATATCTCTTGGTGGCTAAGCTTTTCATTTCGGCTTAGCTGATATATCGTTCGGCATTGGTTGGGTAAGCTATTGACAATCTTTTCAACATTCTCTAATAATTCTTTGCACTCAAGTTCATTTTCTGGATTATAATATTCTATAAATTGAAAATCTTTTTGCGAAAGACTATTCTCCTGCAAATGCATTTTTTTGACATGATTATAAATACCATATCGAGTGGAAGCAAATAAGTAAGCCTTTAATGAGTAATTAAAATCTATTTTTTCTTTCCTTTCCCAGATTCTCACAAAGATATTTTGGATAATATCCTCACATTCCTGTAAATCCTTCAACGTATAAGCAGCCATCTGAAATAAAGGTTGCCAATACCTTTTCACAATTGCATTTAATGCACGTTCATCTCCTTCTTTTAGAAGCAAGAAAAGTTCTTCATCAGATAAATCATGAAATAACATTAGACTTTAGGCTTTTATTAATTTGGTGATGTATTTAAAAAAATCAAATGTAAAACAAACCTAGATATAATCAATTAAATAAGCAATTAATTCCTCACAACCACTCCCACCTTACCCGAACCAAACCTCAAATCCCCCTCCCTATAATTCGAATCATCCAGTTCAGCAATCATCTTAACATTATTTAATGCCTTTTGCACATAGTAATTGTTCTCATACCCCTTCCCTTCCAAGAACCTCAGCATTTCCTCCACATCCGCTTTAGACAACAATTGGGAATGGGCCGTTGTCCTGACCTCAAACTGAATTTCAGCATTCAGCAACAGATCCAAGGTCTCTTCAAAAGCTTCAAACGAACCCGTCACCGTTATTTCTTGAAAACGCTGACCCAAGCCCTTAAAATCAAGAGCTACATAATCCAGAAGATTTTCTTCGATCAGTGTTTTGATCATTTTTGGTCTAGCGCCGTTGGTATCGACTTTAATGAGATACCCCAAAGATTTGGCAATCTTGACCAAGGGCATCATATCGGGATGCATGGTACATTCCCCACCACTAAAGACGACAGCTTGCAGTAAGCCTTTCCGCGACTTCAAAAAAGCCTCGGCTTGTTGCATACCGATCTTACCCTTGCCGAATACGATATCAGGATTATAACAGTATTGGCAACGCATATTGCAGCCCACAAACCAAAGGATGCAGGCTGCTTTATTAGGGTAATCCAATAAGGTAAAAGGAGTTATATCATATAGAGCATTTGCCATATCCTTCTTGGAACAGGGTCCGCTGTTTATGCTCTCCTTGTTTACCGATATTGAAACTTTCAACAGGTCTATGATACCCCATTACACGAGTATAGACCAAACATTTACTGCGTTCTTGCTGATGTTGCTGCAACAATAGCAATCTTTCATTCTTCATGGTTTCCATATTCACTATTTAAATTATATTGATTCACGATTTCATCATCACATTTTGGGCAATATTCATGTTCCCCATTCAGGTATCCATGCACAGGACAGATACTAAATACAGGAGTTACCGTGATATAAGGCAATCTAAAATTGCTCAATACGGTCCTTACAAACAGCTTACAGGCTTCAGGAGTACTGATCTTTTCCCGCATGTACAGGTGCAGTACCGTCCCGCCGGTATACTTACATTGCAGTTGATCCTGCAGCAACAAAGCTTCAAATGGATCGTCTGTATGATTTACCGGAATTTGGGAACTATTGGTATAATAGATCTGCTGATCTTGCCCAGCCTGCAAAATATCAGGGAAGCGTTTTTTATCTTCTTTAGCAAAACGATAGGTTGTCCCTTCAGCAGGTGTCGCTTCCAGGTTGTATAGATTGCCGGTTTCTTCTTGGAATTTTTTCAAGCGCTCGCGGATATAATCCAGGATCTCACTGGCAAATTCAATCCCCCAATCCGAAACAATATTCTCCTGATTGCCGGTATAATTGCGGATCATTTCATTCATCCCATTGACACCGATGGTCGAAAAGTGATTCCTGAAATGGGAAAGGTATCTCTTGGTATATGGATACAAATCATTATCGTACATTTCCTGAATAAATTTCCTTTTCTTTTCGAGGGTCGAGCGTCCGATTTCCATCAGTTCATCCAATCGGGAAAACAGACCATCCCTATTTCCTTGGTACAGATAACCCAATCTGGCCATATTAATGGTTACCACACCGATACTGCCGGTCATCTCGGCACTTCCAAAGAGACCATTTCCACGTTTCAGCAATTCCCGAAGGTCAAGTTGCAAACGGCAGCACATACTCCGTACGGCATTCGGTTTATAGGCATCCGGATTTTCCTGTCGATCACCATTTTCATCGATAAAATATTGGCTACCGATAAAGTTTTGGAAATAAGAGGACCCTATCTTGGCCGTGTTCTCAAACAGGACATCCACATTTTCTCCGTTCCAATCAAAGTCCTCTGTGATGTTCACGGTAGGGATAGGAAATGTAAAAGGCTGTCCATTTGCATCGCCTTCGGTCATGACTTCATAATAAGCCCGATTGATCATGTTCATTTCCGGCTGGAAATGTTTATAGGTCAAATCTTCCAATTCTTGAACGCCTCTTTCAAGCGCCAATGTTTTCAAGACTTCATTATTGATGCCCCTGAACAGATGTTTTCCTGCTTTGGTAGGGATTTGGTCCCTCAAGTCCTGTGGGACATTCCAATCGAGGGTAATATTGGTAAATGGAGATTGCCCCCAACGAGCAGGAACATTCAGGTTATAGACGAAGCTACGGATAGCTTTCTTGACGTCAATCTGGCTTAGGCAATCCTTAAAGACATAAGGTGCAAGATAGGTATCAAACGAACTGAAGGCCTGAGCTCCTGCCCATTCACTCTGCAGAATGCCCAAGAAATTGGCCATCTGGCCCAGGGACTCCCTGAAATGCGAAGGTGGATTACTATCAACCCGACCCCTGACACCATTGAAACCTTCATCCAACAAAACCCTTAGACTCCAACCGGCACAATAACCGGTTAAACAGTCCAAGTCATGGATATGGATATCCGCATTACGATGTGCATGGCCTTCAATCCTATTGTAAACTTTATCCAACCAATAATTCGCTATGATTTTTCCGGCCGTATTGTTTACCAAACCAGCATTGGAAAATGAATTATTGGCATTCGCCTGAATACGCCAATCGTTTTGGTAAATGTATTCTTCCACAGCATGGCTGCTATCCACATAAGTACTGGAATCTACAAAACGATCGATATGCTCTCGCTGCAATTTCCGCGTATGACGGAACAGCATAAACGAGCGCATCACCTGGAAATATCCAGCTACATAGAGCTTTCTTTCAATGACGTCCTGAATGTCTTCCACATCAAAGAGGTCTGCATTTTTTTGTTCCTCCAAGACGGTTTCTATGATTTGCTCATCATAAGGAACAGACACACTTTCGAATGCTTTTTTTATGGCATCTTCTATTTTATAGGAATGAAAAGGTTCAAGAGAACCATCACGTTTGATCACGTTTTTCATAGGCATGGTTTTAGATTAAGAGATAGATTTCAAGAATTATTTAAAGCTAACAACAAAAGCCTCAATATTTTATGAGGTGGAACATAAAGCCCAATTATATGCAAAAAATTAGAAAGAAAGGTTGATCTGGGCGATCAAATTTCGTCCCGGTCTGGCAATCTTCATGATATCTTGATGGCGAAAATAATATCTATCAAAGATATTTTCCACTCTCAAATTGGCAGTTAGTTTTTGTTGTTTTAATTGGAATGCTTTCCTGACCCCTACATTGAACAGAGTGGCAGCTGGCGTCCTGCTATCTCCATAGATTGCTGAACTAACCTTATTTTGTTTGGCAAAATAACTTACTTCAAACTGGGCCACATAACCCTGATGGTTAAACAGGAAAGTATTATTATTGGTAAATGGCGAAATCAATGGCAAGTAATTGCCTCCATCATCCTTTCCTTCCGAATAAGTTACGGTACTTAACCATTCCAGATTCTTCAAGAACTTGATCTTCATGGCCATTTCAGCGCCCATTAAATTAGCATGATCCAAATTTTGGTTCTTTTTCACTCCAGTTGCTCCAATGGTCATCACATGGAAATCAGGATTAATCCTGCCAGCAATGTAGTCCTTGAAATAATAATTATAGAGATTCGCCTCAAGTCTGAGCCAAGGTAGTTGATAGCTTAACCCAAAGCTCGCCTGAAAAGATTTTTCAGTTTTCAAATCCACGTTTCCCAGGTAATCATAGTTATCCAACCTATTGAAAAGGTAGAAACCATAATACTCCTGCAGACTGGCGCTACGATTGGCATAACCTAACTTTGCCATCCAATGCAAATTGGCGGAAGGATGGTAATGGCCGGTCAGATTGATGTTTCCAAGGTGATTGGATCGTCCAAGAGAGGCATCCGTTAAGCTCGATAGCTGTTCCTCACCTTGCTGGCTATAGATACTTGAATTGGCAAAACTATAGGTTCCCATAAAATCCATCATCCATTTTTCACTCAGGTAATAACGGTCCGAAATATCCAAACTCAGCAGATCGCGTTGCGCATCCGGCAGGGTATACATAAACATAGGATTTCCGTCTTTTGGATACATGGTCATATTAGCGGTCAACCTATTGAGGTATCCATTCAACCTTGCTTGCAAATGATGCTTAGCAAACTGATAGCCTGTTTCAGAATAAAAGCCAGCCGTCCGAGATAGACCTGGCATATCCATGTGCATAGGAACAGTCTCCGCAGGCCTTTTGCTATCATCCATCGCATGGTCGATATGGTTGAAATAAACCTTCGAACGGATTTCATTCATACCCTCTTTACTGCCTTTATAGACATGCGTCAAGGAAACAATATTTGAATTGGCAAAGGCAACATCCATGGTCAATGCAGGATACCCAATATCCTGACCATAATCGGCAAGATATTGGGCTAGTATTTGATTCTTGGAATTTAATTTATAAGTCGCAGCAATAGATCCATTCCATTTTTGGAACTGGGAATTAGGAACGATTGCCCTTTCTGCTGCTTTATAGTTCTGTGCTTTTCTAAAGATCCCATTCACTAGGAATGCGAATTTTTCCGTACTATATTGCAGGGATGCTAAGGTTTGAACCGCCTGTGAATTAGATTCATAACCTGTCCCCAGCATTCCATTCAACTGAGGGACTTTCGAAAGTTCCGGATTGGCAAGCTTGAAGTTCATTCCGCCAGCCATTCCTCCAGCATAACTATTGAATGAAGGACCAATATTCACATTGATCTGCTGCAGATTACTGGGCTCAATATAGGAGCTAATCGGGTCCATACGATCTGTACAGGCTCCAAAAATAGCCATCCCGTCTATCGTCAGATTGATCTGCGCAGCATTTAGGCTGCGGATAGTAGGTTCCCAAGCATAATTGCCCCTACGAACCATCTGAACGCCAGCAATCCTATCCAAGATCTGGTCAATATTCGCTTGTTTAGAAGCTCGTTGCTCATATTCAAGTTGCTTATTTACAGAAACCTGAGTACTTACTACCACTTCCTCAATAGCAACATTCTTCAATGTATCATGGTGATGATGTTGCGCTTGGACATACTGTCCGGCCACAAGGAAGCAAAAACTTAAAATAAAAGAAATCCTTTTCATAAGCCTTGAAATTTTACCGAGTCCTAAAAATTTATTGAGCCTTATTCACTAAAACAGTACATCTAGAAAGACATCCTTCGCAAGTTCTGTTTCACCCTTTTTAACATTGAAGAACAGTCTCCAATCTCCCGACATACTGAAATTCACTTTTCCTTTATAAATCCCAGCTCCCGAACCTTGAGGGCTGACATTATTGCTTGAACCATGGTTCATCGAAGTCATCTCCGGATGAAAATCCAATGTCAATCCATCCACAACAGGGAAAGAGAACATATTTTCTCTCCAGAAAACCATCACCTCTAAATCATTGATTCCAATCTTTGGGGAAGAAGGTTGTACCAATGCCATGATATAGCGTTTATTATCTGTAGCCGTGAAGGACTTCACAGGAACATTTCCAGTGACAGCAGGTTTGATCACTACCGGAATGTTTAGGGTTTCATTATTTATTTTTAGGTCAATTGCCCAAGTACCATCATTGGCCGTAGGCATGGTAAAAACCACAAACCCTTGAAAGGCATCAACGCTAGAGTTGAAAGCAAATTTACCAGTAGGTGCACCGTGTTTCATGGTCACCATGTCCATAACAGGAGAAAATTCTATCTTATCCGAAGGATTTGTTTTTCCATCTTTCAAAACCCTGACGTATACATTTTGATAGCCTACAACTAAATCCTTATCAGCCAAGAGCTGGACTTGCTTAGAGGCGTTAATCGTTTTTTCAGCAATGATCTTTTTATCTTCCAAAGGATTCTCCAGATTATCATCCTTTTGGCAAGAAGCCATTGTCAGGGCAAATAAGCTCCAACAGATCAAATAGATTACATTTTTCATAGTAGTATTAATTTAGTTTTATTGTCTATTCAATTGTTCCCGCCCCGACTCGGTCATCAGATCCGGCGACCATTCAGGTTGCCAGACCAATTCCAATATGATTTCACGATCAGGAAAGGTACTTTCCATACTTTTTTGCACAGCTTGCGTTATGGAACCCGCCATCGGACAGTAGGGAGTCGTCAAGGTCATTTGAACCTGGAGCTTATTGCTCTCAGTAAAGTCTAATACATAAACCAGGCCCATATCAATGACATTAATACCAAGTTCAGGATCCATAACCAGCATCAGCGATTGTATTGCTTTGAGTTGCTCCGAAGCAAACGGAGCGGTAAAATCAACTTCCATATTCCTCCTTTCTCTTATGTGTCAAAACCTTCAGTACATTCAATAAATACGAAACCGAAAGCAATACCCACAGGACAGTACTTAGGTTGATCAACCATTTGAGTTTGAACACTACGGCAATCACCGTAATAGACAAACTCCCAAGAAATAAGAGGTATTGAACCTTTAATAATTTATGGCTATAAAGTTCTTTCGGCATGGGCACATTTGCCCTTCCGTTCAAGTTTTTATATTGTATATTCCAGATAATAAATGGGAGGGTCTTAAAGGTCATCCCTAAGATTATTCCCGTGATCCAACCCAAGAAAATCCAAACCATATAGAGTGTAACCCAATTCCCAGACTCCTGATTCAGCACCAGTGGCAGAGTTGCAAAAGCCGCAAAAAGGTTTCCTATCGACAATAAGCTATGTTTGATCGGAATCTCAATCTTCTTGCGCAACCTATTCTTCAAACAGTCCTGTATAAATACGCCCCAGCTAATCACTCCTGCAAGGATCAAAGTGGCACATATCAGCAGTCTGTAGTCAATCTGATTTCGGTAACCATGGATCAAAAACATCAATAAACCGGTATTGATCAGGGTAACGGAAATAAACAACGCTTTTCTTTTGGCCGATTTCCCCATCACGAACATAGGGATCATCTTTGCTCCGGCACCCAAAATCAGCTGCAGGAACCATCCAGCTAAGCCGGCATGGGCATGCAGTTTCAAGATATCCAAATGGTTCTTTGAAATATAATGATGTTCCAAGTTGATGGCCAATAATAAACCAACCGTAGTGGTAAAACATAGCCAAAAAGCGGAAAACATAAAAAACAGATTGAACTCAAATGATTTTTCGTGCTTCTTGCTGGTCATCCAAATGATAAGAAAATATATATAAGAAGCCATGCAGACCAGAGACCCTGCTAAAATCATCATCCAATCAGTCCGGAAATTCCAAAAGCAATAAATCAATAGGCAACTGCCAATGGTCAATATGAAATAACTGAAAAAGGCCAGTTTTGGAGAGAACAAGCTGTGTTCGAATATGACTGGCACCAGTTGATAAGCTGCACCAAAAATGATCATGGTTCCCCATCCTAATGCCAGGGTATGGACTATAGCAAGAACTCTAGGCTGAAAATAATGCCCCAGGATTTGGCTTCCCGTCAATACTAACAAGATGCTAAATACAAGGAAAAAGACAGCTGCCGTGGCAAAAAATGGCACGACTACATATCCTTTGGTGGCATTATCGGTCGAACTTAAAGTCATGTCCCTATTTTTATGGATGGATCAATATTCTTACATCTCCCTCAGCAATCTCACTGACAAATACCCGATAAGGTAAATTGCCCAATTCTTCCAAAAGATAAAGCGGCACTTTCTTGTGTTGGACAAAAAGGCCTTCATTGGCCTTTAATTGCCCCAAGGTTTCCAAGATTCGCTCCATAGGTTGTGGCATAGGCAAACTCCTGACATCCAACTCTACCATATCGAAACTCTTGGTATTCAATATCTTTTCGATCACATCAAAGGATACAAAAGAGATCATGGACTCTATCTTGGTTACGGCCTTTTCTGCCATTGGCTTATAGAAATAAGTATGGAATTCAGTTTTTGAAATCTCATCGGTATAACTGAAAGTACCTTTATCTTCCAAGCGGCTAATAAGTGGAAATGGCAAAAAGCTATTGATGATTTCTAGCACTGCTTTTTCAGGAAGTGCTTTATAGGCTATCATGATTTCTTTTAAGGGGTCCCGGTCAGCATCTAGAATTGGCCTGACATCCAATGGAACAATCTGTTCACATTCAATCAACCATGCCGGTTTATTTTGTTCCTTCTTTTCTTGAGAAGTCTTTGTTTCTGCGGCCTCTTTCCATGTAAATCCTAATGGTTCTAGAACACGTCTAAAGTCATCTACAGAACAGTTTGCAATTTTTGCAGCTTCCATGATATTGACACGTGGAGTCAGGACCTTACGCAATAATGGGATTTTGATTTTCCGTAAGGGTTTCGCTATTGATGCAATGGCATCAATGCACAACTCATTAGCTTTGATAAGCTCTGAGATTTTTGTGAATTGATTAATTATCATGGCAAAAATGAATTTTATGACAATGAATAAAATCGTCAATCAGACCTGTCATTTACTTGGCATAGTACCAATTGCCGTACTTTTTCTTATAGATCCTTCTTCTTAAAATACCTGACCGACAGCCATAGGGGTATGATAGCCCACAAAAACAGGACAGCAATTGTAATGCTCATGCCGAGGGCATTTCCAAAGAAGTCTCTAAAAATTGCTCCAGTATAACCCATCATGGCGGAAAGGTCGAGTTGCAAGAGGATCAAGATCCGACAGACATCGATGGGGTTGAACATGGACAATCCGACCATAAAGTTCTCGATTGGATAATCGGAAAACTGGAACAACATAAATAAAACTAAGGCATCGAACAGCAATCCGAAATACAACCACAATAGGATTGCAAGTCCGATGCCTTTAGATTTGTCCCGGATTAATACGGAGGTCCATAAGGCTATTGACACAAAGATCACAGAAAGCAATAAACCGCAACCAACCAATATTAACCCAGAACTGCTAAATGCATATAAGAATGTGGGGATGCCTACGCCTATGAAAAAAGAGAGACATAGGGTCCCTGCCAGACCTGCAAATATGCTTAGCCATATATTGCCCCTTTTAAGGGGCTGACTCACTAATAAACAAATAAATTCAGCACTATTATAGAGGTATATGCTTGAAAATACGATACTTACCAGAGGAACTACAAAAAGTACAATGTTCAACAAACTCACCAATCCTTTTTCATAATTATCTTCCATGCTGAAGACACTTACCGATAACGCAAATAGCAAAAGTGTATAGAAAATAATAGTTTTATTTCTCAGTAAATCAACAAAAACGTAGCGTATAATTTTATTCATGGAAAGCCTATTTAGTTTGATTTGGAACAGACATGACTTGGGCTATGGCCTTTGACAGTTTATCTGTACCGGTATCTATCTTTAATTGTTGAAGCGATTTATGGAACATCAATTTTCCTTCTTGCAGATAAATGATTTGCGAAACTAGATCATCTAAGTCACTGAGTACATGAGAACTGATAATGATCAATTTATTTTCATTCATCACCTTCTGGATCTTGTTTTTCAATATTTCCGAAGAAAGTGGATCCAAGCCCGCCGTTGGTTCATCCAGGATCAAAGCCTTTGGATTAAAAAGAAAGGCCAAGCAGGCACTAACTTTTTGCCGAGTTCCGCCAGACAAGGTCCCCATACGCTTATCCAACAGGGCCGGTAGGTGGAATGCATTGTACAGATCCAGGTCTAACTGATCCTCGGGCATCTTCCGAATATCTTTCATCATATCTAAAACCTGTCCTATGCTCATATTCTCCGGATATTGGCCAATCTGTGGCATATAGCCGATCTCCTTTCTGTAAGAATATTTATTTTGAATATTTTCGCCGTCAAATTTGATAATCCCTGAACTGGGAACTACCATGCCCAAAACAGTTTTGATTAGCGTGGTCTTTCCACTTCCGTTTGGACCTATCAAGGCGACACATTCTCCCCCATTCAAGGAAAGGTTAATATCTTTCAGCACCTTAAACTTGCCAAAGTCTTTGAAAATATGTTGGATTTCGATCATAATTAAACTGATTTCATACGTGGTTTTTCATCTTTCAACCCTTCTGGGGTCAAACTAGGCAACAGTTTTTCTGTACGATCAAACAGCGTCACCATAAAACTTCTAAAAAGCAACATGGCAGATGGATAGCGCTCGACCAACATGGAAAATAAACTTACTGGGCGGAAAGGAATATCCCCAATCCCATCCTTATCCAGATCATAGCCTTCATATTTATCCCAATAATTATTTTCAAAATTGTTAAGGGTCAACGTTCCATTGGTTGCCACATCAAATGTGTTTTGCAAGAAATTATTATTCT
Source organism: Sphingobacterium sp. NPDC055346 (assembly GCF_053645235.1). Taxonomy (NCBI): domain Bacteria; kingdom Pseudomonadati; phylum Bacteroidota; class Sphingobacteriia; order Sphingobacteriales; family Sphingobacteriaceae; genus Sphingobacterium; species Sphingobacterium sp. NPDC055346. The sequence continues at coordinate 361,132 of NZ_JBSHMI010000005.1, read as the reverse complement.
TAAAATCATTGTCCATACAACTCGCCTGGATTTTTACGCTCCATCCATTTCCTTGAAAAAGGTTGTTCTCGATTTGGATCCTATTGGAACCTTCCATAAAAATTCCGGCGGTATTGCGATCAAATGTATTGTTGATTATTTTACTGTCTGATATATCTTTTAGGAGCAGACCATAAGCGGAATCCCCCCAGTTTTCTTCAAATTTATTGTTCTCCATATGTACATTCTTGGTGTACATAACGGCCACTCCGGCACCATTTGCCCGGAATATGTTTTCTATATAGCTGTTGTCATGTGAAAACATGAAATGCAGGCCATATCTCAGGTTGCCCTCTGAGCGGTTTTTGTTGACATGGGTATGGGTTACAAATTCTAGATAGATGCCATCCCGATGTCCTAAGATCTCATTGTTCTCAATGAGTAGGCTGTCCGATTTCCAACCATGGATACCGTTTCCGATCAATTGTTCGGCCGTTCCATAAGCCTGGATCTTGTTACCCCTGATCTCCAGATGTTTGGAGTTTTGGGAATAGACCCCAAAGAAATTATCATCCAATACATTGTTGATAATGTTGACATGATGGGTATTGTAAATCTTTATTCCCGCTACATCATTGATGGAGGAATGTCCAGAGCCCTTGATCTTAAATCCTTGAATATGGACAAAGGGTGATTTTACGGAGATTGGCTCATGTTTTTTCTCTCCATCCAATGTCGGCATGCCCTCACCGATCAGGCTGATAGCTTTGTCGATGATAATATTTCCCTCCTTATAGGTTCCAGATTGAACCAGTACGGTATCGCCTTTTTTTGCCAGGGCAATCCCTTGTTTTATGGATGTCACCGAATGATTTTTGCCTACTTTAATGGTAGTGGCATGAGACATGCCACCTACCATAAATAAACAAATCAACGCACTAAATATCTTCCAAACTGATCTTCCCATGATGCAGGTTTTATTTCCAAAGGTCTTCCCAACTAAGGGCGGTACCTCCTAATTCAGCTTTTGCCTTTTCCAGATCCTCTGTCTTTTCAAAGGCTGCAATATTTCCGCGCATAGGGCTTTTCAGCTCTTCGCTTTTCAAATAGAACATCTTGTCTGCTGGCAACAATTTATTACTGCTATAATCCGGTAAAAAATAGGCTGCAACCTCTTCCTTTTTCACGTTGCTTTCCTTCACAAAGGAAATCATGCATTGTACATCGTCGAAATTGTAAACACGTCCTTTTTTAGTCTGCAACTGTGTGCCAAATCGAGCATCGCTAATGGTCATCTTGCAATAAGCACATTGGTCAGAGCCATATTTTATGGGCTTTGGTTCACTATTGCCTTGACATGCTTGCAATCCAAACATGATCAGAAGGACACTGCTCAAGCAGATAAGAAATATCTTAGTTCTGTTCATTTTTAAGTTTTTTAGAAGTTTTCGTTTTGCGCCATTCTTGAATGACACAAAAAGCCAAAATAATTCCGCAAAGGATAAAAATCCAACCACCAATATCGGGAACGGAATAAGCTCCGAAATTCAACAGCTTTTTATAGCCGATCAATGGAGGAGTATAGGACATACCTGGTACTTTGATCGGTGCATTCGGGTCAAGGTTATGTCCATAGTTGTACTCCCAAACATAGAAGTCTACCATGGCTACGATCCCAAATAGCAAGAATGCTCCAAATAAATAGTATACCCACTTTCTTTTGTTGGCAAGACCGACAACGGTAAAGGCCAATGCAAAGAATCCAATGATATAAGGAAGGACTGTGAATTCCTTAAAATCCTCCTTATGTAGGGTTTTCATGCCGATATAATGGTTCAATCCGTTGATGATATCCACCTGTCCAGACAATTTATGGCTGAATATCTGCAGTTCCAACCCTTCTGGGTATTGAGCTGCATCCAGCTCAATACGCCAAATCGGAAGGAAGATGACTGCTACTAAAGCCAGGCCGCATAGTACCAATAAGACACGGTGCAAGACTGACAAGTTGTTTGTAGATTTCATCTCTATGTAGCTTTAGTTAGTACTCTCTTTAGGCATGTTTGTGCCTACGCTGTAGGTCAACGGAACATTATTTCCTTTCTTCGAAATACGGATATAACCTTGCATTTCTTGGTGCAATGCACTACAGAAGTCCGTACAATAGAATGGGAACACACCAACACGGTCTGGTACCCATTTTAAGGTCTGGGTTTCTCCTGGCATAACCAAAAGCTCGCCATTTTTGGCTCCTTTTACGGCAAATCCATGGGGCATATCCCAGTCTTGCTCAATATTGGTTACGTGGAAATAGACCTCATCGCCTAATTGAACACCCTCAATATTGTCAGGTGCAAAGTGGGAACGGATAGAAGTTAGGTAAACATGGATCTGGTTACCCTTACGTTCTACGCGAGCTTCACTCTCTCCTTTTGTAGCATATGGATTCGTATTTTCTTCGATTTTGAAGATCTTAACGCTCTTGTCTACGACTTTGTCTGCCTTGATCGCTTGCGCATAGTGCGGCTCACCGATTGTAGGGAAGTCCAAGATCAACTGCATCTTGTCTCCTGAAATATCAAAGATCTGCGCACTTTGTGACAATTCAGGTCCTGTAGGAAGGAAACGGTCTTTTGTAATCTTGTTATAAGCAACCACATATTTTCCATACGGATTTTTGGTATCACCACCAGGGATCATCAAGTGACCTGTTGAATAATAAGTGGGAACACGGTCAATAACTTTCAAAGTCTTCACATTCCATTTCACCAATTCTGAGGAAACGAAGAATGAAGTGATCGCATTTCCTTTTTCATCAAACTCAGTGTGCAATGGACCTAAACCTGGTTTTTCAACCTCGCCATGTAATGCTGCTTCATATTTAATGATTGGAATACCACCAAATTCACCTTCGAATTGTTTTCCAGCAATCGCTTTTTGGATTTTATCGAATGAGAATACTGGAATTAAAGCGGCAAGTTTACCTGAACCTACAATATATTCACCCGTAGGGTCAACGTCTACACCGTGAGGTGATTTAGGACAAGGGATATAGTAACACAATCCTTCTAACTCTTCTGCCTTCAAGACGATAGTTTCCGTTTTGAATTCAGTAGAAGAAGTATGTGATTTTTCATCATACTTGTTGTGGGCATATTTCAGACCAGTAACCTTTTTACCTTTACCAGCTTTTAAATATTCCTCTGCTTTTTTCCAGTTTACTGCTAAAACAAAGTCTTTGTCATTTTTAGACGCATTTACCTCTAACAAGGTGTTTGCTTGTTCAGTGTTATAGGTAGAGAAGAAGAACCAACCATGAGATACACCTTTACCAGCACGACTTAAATCGTAGTTGACACCCGGTGTTTCAATCTGGAAGGATAATTCCATGTTTCCACTCTCTTTATCTACACTGACAAAGCTCAATGAACCACGGAAATTCTGCTTGAAGGTATTGATTGGCACATCGCCACCTTCACCATCTAATGGAACAGAAAAACGTGTCCCTGCTACCACATACTCTGTATTTTCTGTGATATAAGGTGAAGAGTGGTTACCACCACTGTTCGGCAATTCAAGGATCTCTGCTGTACGGAAGGTAGTCAAGTCGATACGCGCAATACGTGGTGTATTGTTGGCATTGGCAAATACCCAACGACCGTCATAGTTACCGTCGGTTTTTGATAATTGAACGTGGTGCAAATCATCCCAAGGCACATTACCATGGGAAGTTTCCAGCATAGGTTTCGTTTCTTCACTGAATCCCCATCCTTTTTCAGGATCCACAGAGAATACCGGGATGACCCTTAACAGACGTCCTGAAGGCAGTCCGTATACAGACATCTGTCCGCTGAAACCACCGGATACGAAGTTGTAAAACTCATCGTATTTTCCTGGAGCGACATAGGTCTTTTCTGCGGCATTACCACTGACAGCTTCACCGGCCCCTTTGGGCTTACAAGCTTGGAATGAAGTGAGCAGCGTGGCCACAGCAATCCCTGATAGAAAATATTTTTTAAATTCCATTATAGTATGATTTAGATATAATAACTTGCTTTCGAATTATTTCACACCATCATTTTGACGCATAAATTCCAAGATTTTGCGGGCATCATCGTCTGTTAAGTTTTGGTTAGGCATACGCACTAAACACAATTCCAATTGCGCTTGCAACTCAGGGTCTTTATCCAACATCGCATCTGGGTTGGTAATAAAGTTCATGATCCATTCTGGTTTTCTACGTTCTGAAACGCCTTTCCATCCTGGTCCAACCAATTTCTCATCGGTCATCTTGTGGCATGATGCACACTTTAAATCTACAATGGTCTTGCCTGCTTCAGCCATCGCTACATCCAGCTTGGCGCCTAGGTCAACTGTTGTAAATTTTCCTTCTCCGCGGTTAGGGTCATAGGAGCTTGCGTCAGTACCAGCATCGCTAGATGCGGCGGCTGTTTCCTCTGGGAAGGAACGTTCTGATTTTTGTTCACTATTGTTTGATGAACAGGCATATATGAACATGGCCATCAAAAAGAGTACGGTTAATTTTTTCATAGTTTCTTAGATTTTTTTGAATTCAATCAATGATTGTGTATTACGTTTATTACAAAGGTACCGGCAAGCTTGAGGCTAATTTTATGAGGTAAATCATAATTTATTGATTAACAGTATTGATTTATGGTAATCAACCCTGCATCCTATTGACTATTAGAGAATTAAGTCTAATTTTGATTCTAATCACTATTTTGAGTGACTACCATCAACTATGAAAACAGTCTTTCTGGATAGATTTGTCTTAAATAGAAAGACATAAAACAAACAAGGATATGATCCCATCCGAGTTACTTATTGAAAAAGGCGCAACCGTTAAAAAAGTGGAAAGCGCAGAAGTGATATTCCATGAGAATAGTCCTTCAAATTTCTATTATCAGGTGATCAGTGGACGAGTAAGAATTTGCAACTTCCTTGCCGACGGTAAAGAAGTATTGCATAAGGTCGTCTGCGCAGGCGAGGGATTTGGGGAGGTGGCCATACTTGATAACGGTTACCATGTGGCGACTGCCATCGCAGACAAACCATGTACCATGCTAAAGTTATCCTCTAGCGCATTTATGGAGATTCTAAGCGATTACCATAGCATCATGCTCTTGGTAACCCAACGAATTGCAAGAGAACTTCGGTTCAAGCTCTTCATGACGAAAATGATCTGCAGCTATTCGCCGGAGGAAATCCTGATCCATCTGCTCAATAAATTAAACGATGAAAACAAACTCATCTGTGGGGAATGTCATCGATTGATGTTGACCAGGCAACAATTGGCTAATATGACCGGGTTAAGGGTGGAAACCATAATCCGAGCCATGAAAAACCTTGAAAAAGAGGAAAAACTTTCCATTATCAAAGGAAAGGTATTTATCCCGACTTATTGCACTGGAAAGGTCCAAGGTTAATTAGCTTAGAAAAAAGGAATGTCAGCAACACTCAAATTTAATTCTGCAAAAGATTGGACTCTACTAACCATGTTCAGTTTTCTGATCGTGGGAATCTATGGTCTATTGATGCGCCTTAAATTTCTCTTTCCCCTACCCTTCCTGGATCAAAAAAACCTGATGCATGCGCATTCGCACTTTGCATTTTCGGGATGGGTTTCTCAAGCGATCATGATTTTCTTGATCTTGATCGTTACTGGAAATAACATGGAAAAGAGCTTTCCCAAAATTTATAGGAATATCCTATTAGCCAATTTTCTGGCATCCTTGGGCATGCTGATCTCATTTACCATTACGGGTTATGCCTTTCTCTCTATTACATTCTCCTTCTTGGTCGTGTTGGTCTCCTATTGGTTTGCGATCGTTCTCTGGAAAGACCTCAATAAATCCTCTGTTCCAAAAGCGATATTGATCTTGATCAAAGCCGCAGTAATATATAATGTTCTCTCATCGATTGGCACATTTGGCTTGGTTTACCTGAAGGTAACCCATCAACTGGATCCATTGAAACAATTGGCCTCTGTCTACTTCTATCTGCATTTCCAATACAATGGCTGGTTTTTCTTTGGCTGTTTTGGTTTGTTGAACCATTGGATTTTCAAAAAATTTGGCCAGAGTATCATTAGCCCGAGGTTCTCATGGCTGTACATCTCAACAGTTGTTCCTGCTTATTTTCTGTCTGTACTCTGGTGGAAAGGATTCCCTAATTGGCTTTATGGATTATTGCTGCTAACCGTTTTGGTACAAATCTTCCTATGGGCAAAATTCCTTATCAAATTCTTTGCTGCCAAAAAGAAAACGGATGCATTACAGTTAAGTAAAGTTGTCTTTATCTTATGGTCCTGTGTGGCCTTAGCGGTCTGCATCAAATTGATCCTGCAAGCGATCTCCATTATTCCGGCCTTAAGCCAATTGGTCTATGGCTTTAGACCGATCGTTATTGCCTACCTACATTTGGTATTATTAGTAATTATTTCCTTATTTTTATTGGGCAACGCCTTCAACAGTCAGGCACTAAAAATGAATAAGGGTATTGGAATCGGGGTCTATGGCTTATTGCTCGGGATATTCCTCAATGAATTTGTGCTAATGATCCAAGGAATCGGAGGTCTTATGCGTCATAGCTTCCAAAGAACCCACGAAACCCTAGGGATTGCAGCAATCATAATAGTTATCAGCATCTGCCTGATTATACATAAGCAGATTTTCGGTTCTCCAAAAGGAGAATCACTGGAGAAATCAGAATAAGAGCAAAAGCACTTATTTCAGGATAATATTTTAGCTATTCCAATCAAGTGGTTTCCCCGTATCTAAGTTTACTCTCATTCGAGACACATTCCGAATTTTCCGAATATGCCTCGAATAAGACTAAAGCTATACTCGAAACAAATGGTCGAATTTGAAAGAATTTGGAGCTAAAATAGTCAGCTACAAAAGGTCATTTTACTTAATGGAAATGGATAAAATAAAATTAAATTTACCAGTAGAAATGAGAAAAAGATATGGAAAACAAGAATTATCCTGTGCTTTTGGTTGCCGATAAGCTTCAATTGGAAAATGTCTCAAAATATAAGACCGAGAAAGAACAATTCGAACAATTAGCCAATCATATAGATGAACTGGTTTCCACAAATTTCAATAAACTGATCAGTATCCTTTATCGAATCGATGTCTCCGAAGAAAAAGCTAGACGGGCATTGGCCGAAGAAGCAGGCATTAGGTCCCCCGGACATACTCTAGCCCGACTATTGATCGAGCGAGAATCCGAAAAAATCAAGTATAGGGAAATGTACAAGAAAAGATAAGGTTACACCCTATTTAACTTATATGGAAAAACCTTTCCAGATGCCCATTGCGCCACATATAAATTATCATCATCATCCACACAGACATCGTGGGGATGAACAAATATCTTGTCTTGTTGCTGCATAGTCTTTAAGGTTCCATCTTGGTAAACAGGTTCTGTACCCCCTATATTGCTGACCACCTTTTTGTTTTTGTCCAGGATGGTAACAAAGCCCGAACCTGCAACATCCATATTTGGAGACCTTAAAACTGCCGCATAAACATGGTTCCCTTTGATCACAGGTCTACACACACATTCTCCAGGCAGCTGGATAATCTCCAACAATTTCCCTGCAGTATCAAATCTTTTAAAGCAGTTCCTCGTTCGGTCTGTAATCAAAAGGCTTTTTTTACCTTTTCTTTTGTCAAAGGCAATTCCATGCGCATTATCAAGAAATTGATCTCCTTCTCCTCGACCGCCAAAATGATTGATCAATTTACCTTTACTGTCATAGTGTAGGATATGTTGAGCGCCATAGCCATCGGCAATATAGATGTCGCCATTATCATCGATTGCAGTTTCCGTAGGTACAAATTCCTCTTTTTTATGGTAAAGCCCAATTCCTAGAGGAGCATCAATGGTCAGGAGGACCTTTCCTGAAAGGCTGGTTTTATAGACCTGATGTTTATCGGTATCGGTAATATATAGGTAATCAGTTCCATTTTCATTATGCAAGGTCAGGCCATGACCTCCGGGGAAGTCATTTCCCCAACTTTCCAATACTTTACCGTCCTTATTGAAGACAATGACGTTATTCTTTGTTTCATTGGTCAGCAAGATGATCCTACCCTTTTTATCCTGTACCATTTCATGGCAATCATTAACCGTTAATTTCGGGTTATGTTTAGTTGCCCAAGCCGTATCCAGACTATACTTCATGCTATTATGACCATAAACGATGTTTTTCGGTTTGGAAAACAAGTCTTTCATGATCAACAAACTCCCTGTTAGGACAGTAGATTTTTGGATAAATGCTTTTCTATTCATGATGTAGATTTATAGGTTAAATACCAGTTATTTTAATATGATTTCATCCACAAATAACCAAGGTGGGTTACCATCTCCGGGAAAACCTTGTGGAATTTTAGGATAGTGCTTTGTTTTCAGTCGAATAAAACTGATTTTCTGATTTGGGATAGCACAGGCAATCATTCGTTTATAGCGCACCTTATCCACCTTATCCAGATCAAGTTTGACCTTGTTCAGGAGTTTCAGGTTCAGGGAATCCGTTCCACCCCAAATTTCAACGTATTTTGGCGGGTAGATATGTTCATTATAGGATTGTTTAATGCTGAGAGCAAGGGTATCCAAGGCAATAGCTTGATCAAAGGACATTGTGGTCGATAGATCATTTCCTTGAAAACCCAGCCATTTACCATCCGCGTTATTATTTCCACCGCTTTCCAGATCAAAGAAGCTTTGCTCCTTTCTAGCCTTATATTGTTGATTGGGTTTAGTTTCCAAAACGATTGTGTTTGGACTAAAGGATGTGGCATAGAAACTTTGATTGATTTCATTGCTTGGTAACCAACCATCTTTTACGGCTTTAACCCGCAACATCGCGTCTTTCTTCAATAGGACTGGCTCTTTGTAAATTTTGGCTGTTGAAGAATCAGGATGAGTTCCGTCCAGCGTATATCGCAATTGCACGCCTACAATGGGGTGGCTTAAAGAAAGGCTGATTTCTTTTTGGAAAAAGCTTCGGTTAGGATTTATCCTTGGTGGCGTAAGGGCCAACTTTTGCGAATCATCGGTTTTAAATCCAGCATCTATTTTGATTGTTGGAAAATCTTTCCGGATAGCCTCCAGTTCTGCAGGTTTCAATGCAGTATTCCAAACGAATATCTTTCTCATATTTGGCAGTTTGACCAGAGATTTTATTCCATCAATAGACACTCCAGTACCGATTAGACTAACACTTTTCAGATTTTCATGGTCCTTCAACAAAGCTAGATCCTCATTTGTGATCTTGCTATTATTGAGGTTTAGCGTCCGGAGGTTTTTAAATTTATTGAGCGTTTGGATGTCCGCCTTTTTTATCGGCATGGAACTCAGGTTTACGGAGACTACCTGGTCCGCTATAGGCGAAAGTTCAGAAAGGGATTTATCGGTAAAGAAATCCTTTCCATAAAAGTTTACATCCAATGCCGGAGAGCCGGCATCCAAAGGATTGATGATCCTGTAGGGTGTGTTCAATTTCTTCACTTCAGCCTCATCGGCAGCGGCGAATTCATAGGTCTCTGTTCCCGCAAAGCCATAGACAGATTTGACCGCCTGAAAGAGGGTATCCTGAACGGCGAAGGCAGAAAGCGGAAGATCAAATTTACCACCGCTCTGTATCCAAGCTCGTAAAAGAGATACCTCATCGATACTCAATTGAGGTTTCCCTTTAGGAGGCATTTTATGTTTATGTTCAATATCCAGGAGGATACGTTCGATCATTAAACTGGTCAAGGCATTACCTGCGGTAAAGACCTTTCCATTGTCCCCTCCTTTTAAGATTGATGTACTATCAGATAGGACAAGTCCACCCTTAGGTTTACTTGAATTATGGCAGCCTACGCATTTTGCCTGAAGGATAGGCATAACCGCATCCTCAAAAACAATAGCGGTTTCAGCATCCAATTCCTTTGATTTCTTTTCCATGATGGGCGACATGATAAAATCCTCACCATGGGTAAGGGATGCACCAAAATGCCCAACAAGAAGCAACAGAATGATGGAAACATTCATACCGAGGGCAAAGACTTTCTGGTATTTGCCACTGGAGTTGAATCGGATAAAAGCCAGTAAGGCAAGTGTCAATAGGGATAGGCCAACTCCGGTATATTTATGTATTTCATAGGTCGTTCCTTCAAATCCTCCTTCCTTAGAAAGTAACAGCCCCATGATGACCGTGATCGCAGTCAGTAAGGCACTGATGAACAACAGGGAGTTGAGGATAGATTGAAGCGTTGGTACTTCTTTTTCTAGGCGAGACCTAAAAAGATAGAGGATCCAGCAGATGACCAAGAGCACAATAGGAAAATGCAGCAACAAGGGGTGCATTCGGCCTACAACCTGTAAATAAGTGGGAATCTGAATGCTGTTTTCAAACAGTAAGAAAAAAATGATAAAGCTGTTGAGGCCTATCAATATATTGAAGTGCAAATTTTTGATTGTCATTTAGCTTCCCAGTTTATGCTAAAATATCTTTGACTACATTACCTGCGACATCGGTCAATCGGTATCTCCTTCCCAAATGCTTATAGGTTAGTTTTTCATGATCTAAACCCAGTGTATGCAGAATGGTAGCATGGAAATCATGTACATGAACAGGGTTTTTGACTATATTATAGCCCAGTTCATCCGTCTCGCCATAGACCATGCCCGGTTTGATACCGCCACCTGCCATCCAAACGCTGAAGCAGCGCGGGTGATGGTCACGGCCATAATTATCCACGGTCAGTCCACCTTGGCAATAGTTTGTTCTACCAAATTCTCCGCCCCATATCACTAGGGTTTCATCCAACAGACCTCTTTGTTTAAGATCGGAAACCAATGCTGCAGAAGCCTGATCCACATCTTTTGCTTGCATGGCCATTTCATTTGGGAGACCACCATGTTGATCCCAACCTTGATGGTAGAGTTGCACGAAACGCACTCCATTTTCTGAAAGTTTTCTGGCCAGCAGACAATTTGCCGCATAGGTACCAGGGACCAAGCACTCAGGACCATACATTTTTATGATATGGTCAGGTTCTTTGGACAGGTCAGTTACTTCCGGTACGGAGGTCTGCATTCTATATGCCATTTCATATTGTTGGACTTTTGCCGTAATCTCGGGGTCCTTGAACGTTTCAAATTGCATGCTGTTCAATTCGGCGAGCTTATCCAAAAGTTTCCTACGGCTCATCTTATCGGTTCCTTCAGGGTTATTAAGATAGAGAACCGGATCTGGACCTCCCATAAATTGCACCCCTTGATGGACAGAATCCAGGAATCCGTTGGTCCAAAGTTTAGAATAGACTCCTTGACCATTTCCTTTTCCCTTAGAAACTAGGACGCAGAAGCCCGGTAAATTTTGGTTTACACTTCCTAGTCCATAACTCAACCAAGCACCCATACTCGCACGGCTACCCTGTTGAGATCCCGTTTGGAAGAACGTGATGGCGGGATCATGGTTAATGGCATCTGTATGCATAGATTTGATGATACATAGATCATCCACGATCTTGGCCATGTGCGGAAATAAACTGCTTACCCAAGCTCGACTTTGTCCATATTGAGCAAAATCAAAATAAGAACCCACCAGTGGAAAAGTAGCTTGACCTGCTGTCATACCGGTCAATCTTTGTCCGCCACGGATTGATCCTGGCAAGTCTTGACCGATCATCTCCCTAAGCTTTGGTTTATGGTCGAAGGATTCCAATTGGGATACGCCACCAGATTGGAAAAGGTAAATGACCCGTTTTGCTTTAGGAGCAAAATGAGGCAAGGCTCTTTCAAAGGCTTCTTGGCTACCAGGTTTGCCCGAAAACAAGTCTGGAATCAATAAAGACCCTAAGGCTATACTTCCAATCCCTATGCTTAAACTAGATAAAAATTGCCTGCGGTTTTGGAACAGCTGAGCTTCTTTTACTTCTTTATCTAAGTTATTATCTATCTTTTTTCTCATGATTATCCATATTGTATTTCCCTAGACCCTATCCTTTATTCAGTGTTTCTTCCAGATTATAAATCGCATGCACCACCGACATCAATGCGGCTAATTTCTCTTTTGGAAGAGAGCTGTCCTGCGGTGCCTCACCCACATTTAAGAAGGAGGCAGCATCTTTTTTGTTTTGAGTAAACCGAGTAAGTTCATCTTGATAATAGGAACCTAACAACTCCAATTCTTTATCCGTGGGTTCTCGACAGAGTACCCGTTTAAAAACTTTATTGATATAGTCATTCTGTTTAAGATTTGGCTGATCGGCCATCAGGTTTGTCGAGTAGATCCTAGACGCCTCCAGTATAGCCGGATCGTTCATCATGACCAAGGCTTGCAATGGTGTATTGGTCCTTTGTCTTTGCACTTCACAGGCATCTCGGTTACTGGCATCAAAAATCAACATATTGGGAGGCGGCAGCGTCAATTTAAAGAAGACATACATTCCTCGACGGTATAAGTCCTGACCGTGATCCTGTACATATTGCGCCAAAGCTCCCCGCCCCGAACTACTGACTTCCCAAATTCCTTCGGGTTGATAAGGTTTGATACTGGGCCCACCTATTTTCCGGTTCAATAATCCGCTGGTCGCCAAGACTTGATCCCGAATCATCTGCGCCGGCAATCGCAACCTTTTCGCCCGAGCCAGGAAGATATTATCAGGATCTTTTTCTAAGTGTTTTTGTTCTATGACAGAAGACTGCTTATAGGTGGCCGTACTGACCAGTTGCTTGATAAGCCGTTTGATGTTCCATCCATTTTGCTGGAAGTCAACTGCCAACCAGTCCAGAAGTTCAGGGTGGCTAGGAAGGTCACCTTGATTGCCAAAATCAGCAACGGAAGCGACCAGGCCACGTCCGAAAATGAGTGCCCACATTTGGTTTACAAACACCCTAGAGGTCAATGGATTTTTATCGCTGAAGGTCCATTGGGCCAATCCCAATCTATTGGATGCGTACTTGGTGCTATCAAAAGGCAAAACAGCTTCAGGCGTCTGCGGATAGACACGTACAGTCGGGGCATCATAAACCCCTCTATCCAGAATAAAGGTAGGTCGGATGCTATCCCTTTCGCCCATGACCGATACCGTGACCTCTCCATCATCAGCATTTTGATTGATGAAACTCAGGATTCCCTTGATATCTTCTTGGGTTACGGTCAGCCTTGGGGTTTTTGATGGTCCTGAATTCACTAATCCTTCTAAACCTTTTTCCAAAGAATTATTGAAGAAGGCGTACATTCCATAATAGTTCTTTTGGGTAAAAGGATCATATTTATGGTCATGACACTGGGCACATTCCATGGTAATTCCTAAAATACCCTTTGCATAAGTATTGGTTTTGTCCAATCCATAGGCAACTCGGTATTCCTCCTCCACCACTCCACCTTCTTCGGTGATTTTATGGTTTCTATTGAATGCAGTAGCTAAAATCTGCTCTTTATTTGGATTGGGGAGTAAATCTCCAGCCAATTGCCAAGTGACAAACTGATTGTAGGGCATGTTTTCATTAAAAGCATGGATAACCCAATCCCGCCAAGGCCATTGTGTCCTGATATCATCATCTTGGTAGCCATAGGAGTCAGCGTAACGAGCGACATCCATCCAGTGCAAGGCCATCTGTTCACCAAATGCGGGACTTGCCATGAGTTCGTCCACTAATTTTTCATAGGCTTGGGGTGAATCGTCATTTAAGAAACGTTCCATGACTTTCTCATCAGGCGGCAATCCTGTTAAATCCAGGCTTACCCTGCGCAGGAGCCTATTTTTATCGGCTTCAGGATTAGGTTTGAACCCAGCTTTGGACATTTTGTCAAGAACAAAATTATCGATCTCATTATTCCCCCATTTAATTTTTTCCTGTTGGGGCACTTCAGGTTTTTTAGGTGCCGTAAAAGCCCAATGCGGTTTATAAACTGCTCCTTGTTCAATCCAACGTTCGATAAGGTCAATTTCAAAATTGCTCAAGGGCAGATTTGATGCAGTAGGAGGCATCTTTATAGAATCGTCATCCGATGTGATACGCAGAAAAGCTTCACTGATATGGGGCTTACCGGGAACCACAGCATGCTTATCAGGACTTTCAGCCAAAGCTTTGTAGGCCCCTTCTTCGGTATCCAATCTTAAGCCAGCTTCTCGGGTATTATTGTCCGGACCGTGGCAAGCAAAGCATTTATCAGAAAGTATCGGTTTTATATCATAGTTGTAGTCAACATATTTTGGCAGAACAAAGTTTCCGGCATCTGAACTTCCTGATTCAGTACCTGGACGGCACATGGGCAAGAGAAAGATCAGCAATCCAAACACTGAAAAAACAGCGGCAATGCTAAGTGATTTCTTTGAAACAGGATTTTTTCTACACATCATAATTTATGTTAAGTCAAATTATTACCAAAAACCATTAGCCCATTCTCTATTCCACTTCATTATGGAAAAAGATGTTCTATTGTCCGAATCAAACACAATCAAATGATTGCATATGATGATAGCTTTTGTTTTGGAGCCAAAGCTCCCGTTGAGGGTGTAGTATAAGGTTTAAGTCTCTTCTGAGCGACATGAATGATTTCCACATACTCAGAATCAACTGGTTATTGGATTTAAGTTAGTATTAATTTTTAATAAAAGGAAAGTTAAAATGGATTGAAGGAAAAATTCCGGTAATTATTACGTTACAAGCAGAAAGCTTGGAGATGGCTATTTGCTGCTTGATGGAGCGGAAAGTATATAAGTAACCATTGCTTCAGCATCTGGAACGGATACTTTAGGATGGGCTTTCATTGCTACATGTCCCCAAGCACCTGAGCCTCCATGTATAATCCGTTGGGCCAAGATCTTAATAAAAACCTGTTGCCGAGGATAACGAAGGTTAATGTCCTGAAAAGATGGCCCCAACACTTTTTTATTTTCCTTATGGCAGGTATAACAATCTGAATAGGACAGCAACACCTCCCCTTTTAGTACAGTGGTAGAATCTACCCTCTCATCTTCCCCAGCAATGGCACGAATGTATTGCGCACGCATATTGGTCGAATCAACAAGCTTTTCCCGCTTATTCTTTTCGATCCTTTCCTGACAAGAACAGCAAAGGATCGAAAAGACCAGAACATTGATGATATTTTTTATTGAACCGTTCATTTTTTATCAGGTAAAGCAAAGGCTACGTAAGCATCTCCTTTTTTTCCTCCCCATTTTGAACCCCCGCAGGCTATCACAACAAATTGCTTTCCATTGACCACATAGGTTGCAGGGGTAGCAACGCCGGGTGCAGGCAGCTCTGTTTCAAATAGAATTTTGCCGTTTGCTTTATTGATGGCCCTGAACTTCCCATCGGAACTTGCTGCAATAAACAACAGTCCTCCTGAGGTAATTACAGAGCCGCCATAGTTTTCTCTACCAGTTGTTGGAATTCCTTTTTTCTTCAATTCTTCAAACTCTCCGAACGGGATTTTCCAGACATACTCGCCTGTATTCAGATCGATGGCATTAAGGGTTCCCCAAGGTGGATTGACAGCTGGGTATCCTTCTTTGGTCAGAAACTTATTGTAACCAGTAAAGGAATAATCTGGACTATCATTTTCCTCGTTGGAAGAAGTGGCGAGCGTTTCAGGTTTGCCTGCATATAATTCCTCTTTTTTGCCATCCAATTCTAGGACTAGGGATGCGATTGCATTTTTTTCTGCCAAGCTCATATGATTAAAAGGAGGCATCATTCGTCTGCCTGTTGACAGTAGCTCATTAAACTTGATGAGGTTGTATTTTTTATTGACAGCAATCAGAGATGGGTAATCTCCTCCACCTAATCTTTCCGGTCCATGACAGGACATGCAATGTTTTTTGTAGAGGATAGCACCCGCTTCAAGGTTAGTTTTTTGGGCATTTGAGGTCTTTTCCAATTTGACCAGATTCAGCACCCAGGTCATTTCATTTGAATTGACATAGAGAATACCAGTTTCAGGATCGAAAGAAGGTCCGCCCCACTCGCCACCACCATCGTAACCAGGAAAGATCACCGTACCATTGATGGATGGCGGTGTGTAGATACCATGAGAATTATATTGTGCATATCTTTTCTTAATATCCTCGTAAGAGTCTGCTGAAACCAAGGAGTTGAGATCTTTTTCTGTCATCCCTTGTCTAGCAAACGGGGCTGGTTTTACAGGGAAAGGTTGAGTTGGGGAAAGCACCTCACCTTCAACAGCACCAAAAGTTGGTACAGGGCGCTCTTCTATGGGATAAATTGGGGTCCCCGTTTCACGGTCGAGAATAAAAACCAAACCTGTTTTGGTGGTTTGGACAAGAGCATCAATTTTTTGACCACCTTTATTTAGCGTGACCAAAATCGGGGCACTTGAAGGGTCCATGTCCCATACATCATGGTGCACGGTCTGGAAATGCCATTTTCTTTTTCCGGTTTCGGCATCCAATGCCAAAATACAGTTTCCAAACAAACCATCTCCCAAACGTTTGCCCCCATAGAAATCATTGGTTGGGTTTCCTATTCCCGCGAAAACCAAGCCTCGCTTTTCATCCAAACTAAAGCCAGACCAAGCATTTGCTGATCCTTTAGTTTTATAGGCCGTACTGTCTTCCCAAGTATCAAATCCAAATTCTCCGGGATGGGGAATGGTATGGAAAATCCATTTCTGTTCTCCTGTTTTGACATCAAAAGCACGTATATGGCCAGGTGTTTCCTCATCAACTTGTCCACTGACGATAAAGAGGTCTTTATAGACGATAACCGGGGAGGTGGGAGTCATATTGGATTTCTTTTCATAGCGCCCTAATCCTTTCCTCAGGTCGATTCCACCTTGATCGCCAAAGGATTTTATTAATGATCCTGAAAGTGCATCTACAGCATAGACAAATGGCCCTACGGTATAGATAATTCTTTTGTCTGTTGCACTTGACCAATAGGTTACCCCTCGATTCATATTCTCGCTATTACGGACCCATTTTCCTGTTATCAATGAGTCCCGTGGGTCAAAAACCCAGATTTGCTTACCTGTTCCAGCCTCAAGGGCAAATAGTTTCATCTTTGGAGAGACACCATATAGCACATTATCGACGATAATCGGATTCGTTTCGATAGGATTGAATTTTAGACTATCAGCACCTTCAGAATGATAAATCCATGCGACTTCTAAATCTTTCACATTTTGGGTATCGATTTGCTGGAGATCAGCATATTTAATGTTTTCCTTTGACCCTCCTGCAACCGTCCAACTTTTGTATTGTTTTCCTAAATCCTTGTATTCCCCGCTACAGCATACGAAGAGGAGGAGCAGTAGGATTCCAAATAAATAGGAAAACATATTTATAAAATGATTATTATTAGGTCTGCAATTCATGGGTACGGAGTAAGATTTAGGTTACCCTAAATTAATAAATAATTTAAAGGAAAATAGAAAAGAAAGCTGCTGACCTTAATTTAACCAATTATAACAGGATTTTAATACCTGAGCAGTAGAAAGGGCGTATTTTGAGCAAACAGGAAAGTTTTAAACATAAGCAAGAAAATACCACATCAATTGAATTTTAATAATTTTAATTAAATTTTGTATTTTGGCTATACAGCAATTTGGTTCACAAGACGAAAATGCCAAATTTAGATTAGTGGAAAAAAAGTATATGGAATTTTATAAGGATGAACCAAGCACGCTCCTGGCAGTAGATTGTATCATTTTTGGGTTTGATGGTGAATCTTTACAAATCCTATTGATCAAGAGAGGCTTTGAACCTGAAATCAACAATTGGAGTTTAATGGGTGGATTTGTACAGCCTGATGAGAGTCCTGATGAGGCTGCATCAAGGATTTTGTACAAGTTGACGGGATTGGAAGATGTATATATGGAACAATCTGCCGTTTTTGGAAAACCCAATCGAGAAAAACATGGCCGTGTGGTGAGTATTACCTACTTTGCATTAATAGATAGCAAGGAATACCAACATATCCTTTCTGAAGAATTCAAAGCGAAATGGTTCCCAATCAACGATTATCCAACCCTGATCTTTGACCATGTGGAAATGATCAATACTGCAAAACGGTTGTTGCGGAGCAAGGCAGCCCTATACCCTATCCTGTTTGAACTTTTACCTGAAAAATTCACCTTACCACAGATATCCAGCCTTTATGAGGCTGTTTATGATATCGTGATCGATAAAAGGAATTTCAACAGAAAGTTACTTTCATCAAACCTGTTGATTAAATTAAATGAAAAGGACAAGGAGAATTCTAAAAAAGGGGCTTTTTATTATGTGTTGAATAAGGATATCTATAAGGATCAGATCATGTCCTTCTTGCGGTACCTGCCAAGCTGGTCGGCGCAAGATATGGGGATATAGTGCTGATATCGTTTAATCTAATATCATCACAAACCCTCCATTAGGCCTGACCGTTATGGATTTTTGATCTTTTACATCAAAATTTTGTGTGCTAAATTCGGCAATGTTATTGCCATCCGTTATAAGTTTTGCTTTCCCCTTTGTTGCCAATCCCGAAAGGTTTATAGTCATTTTTTTCTCCATGTTTTCACCGTTTATTCCGGCCATATACCACTTATTTCCAGACTTCCTAGCAATCACGACTTCTTTGCCAGGATAACCCTGGATAAATTTGACATCGTCCCAATTTGAAGGCAGATCACGTAGGAACTGCTTAATATATTCTGGTACATGAGCCATACCTTCGGGAGATTCCGCATAATGCTGGATTCCGGACAAAAATAAAATAGAGGTTGCCAGTTCGAAAGCTGAGGTAGTTTTTCTCTTGACATTAGCATTCACTTTAAAGAGGTTCATAGGGGTATAATCCATTGGATCAAATACATTTCTGGTAAACGGCAATGTGGCACAAATCTCGGCTTGTCTATCGGCATCTTCCTGGGTAAATGTTACGGTCTCAAATCCCCGCACAGCCTCAACTGTCATCAGATGGGGATACATTTTTGACCATCCTCGTGGCAAAGTAGCACCATGGAAATTCACTAGAAGTTTATAGTCTGCGGCATCACGAAGGATTTCATGGTAGTATGCAATCACGGACTTACCATCGCCCCCAAAAAAATCAATTTTCACACCTTTGACCCCCATTTCCTGAAGTTTGGCAAACTCCTTTCTACGCGATTCCGAGGTTAACAGCTTGTTTTTAGGGGTATAGCCGACGGTATTCCAATCTCCTGCAGAATTATACCATAGGATCAAACTCACTTTCTTCTCTTTCGCATAATCGGCTAACTCTTGGATCTTTTCATAACCTATATTCCTATCCCAGTTTACATCGATCAAACAATATTGCCAATTCATGTCGGCAGCAAAATCTATATATTTCTTCTGCTCATCAAATATGATGTACTCGTCTTTGCTATTGATCCAACTCCAAGAAGCCTTTCCAGGCTTTATAAAGCTCTGGTCTATCTGTATGACTGGATCAAGGATATCCAGGCCCAAGGTTGATTCTACTAGGGTACCTAAAGTTCCTATAGCGATTACACGCCAAGGACTCTGGAAATCACCCTCCACTACAGTTTCCAATTCTTTATTCATGATAGTTTCCTTAATCCCTGCATAGGCTATCTTGTATTCTGCATTTTCAGATTCGGCATCCAACCTGCTGGCAGCATGATTTGCCTCCAAGCCAGATTCGGAGATTAGGGCATAGGTTTCTCCAACTTTAAATAATGCTGGATAAACCCAACCTGTACGGGTTGACTCAACTGTACCGACTTTAATTTCCTGATAATAATGTTCCTCATAAGAGGGATTTGTCTGTTCCCATCCAGACTTTGCAATGGCCATGGGCTGTAACCATGCAATGGTAGTCTTTGGAAACTTAAAGGAACTTGTTTCTGATTTCAGCAACCTTTTTTCATGATCTATCTGGGGGATTTCGTAACGAAATACCACACCATCATTGGAAACTTGAAAACGGATATTGAACTTATGTTTTTGTTTATTAATATAACTGAACAATTGCTCATTTGCTTGATACTTATTAATTCTTCTTTTGGCATTTAAGCTCTCATAAGATTTATTAACTGTATTTACTTTGGATCTATTGACCAGGGATAAACCAGAAGAAAATGATTCATCGCCTACCATCAATCCCAATTTCGAACTTTCCAGAACCACCACATCTTCAAATTTAACTGCATAGGAAGGTTCTCCCATTTCATTCAATTGTACATCGACCTTGATCTTTCCATTTGGGCTTTCGAGCTGTGCACGTGCTTGGCCAATACTTAATGCAACGATGAGCAGAAAGAATCCCTGCATGCAGAATTTGGAATTTGAGAATAAGGTCAAGATCATGATTCTATTAATTTATTACCAAAACTTAACATACAATGCTCCTACAAGGAGAATCGTAATAACCACCATAACTGTTACTGAAGGCTCCAGCTTGAACATTCTTCTGTCCAATTCTAAGCCTTTAGGATTAATTTTAGGTCCCAATAAACTGATGGAAACCATCACGATCATGGTAAACAAAAATGCAAGGCCCATACAGATCTGGAATGGGATTTCATAGTTGCCTTGTGCGTTAGGATATGCGGTATAAAGGAAGGTCTCATGGCCGAACCATGCCGGTGCGTAGTTGTTGAAAACGACCGACAGCACAAACCCGGTAATCAAACCTGCAATGGCTGCAGCGCCTGTTGTTCTCTTCCAGAACATGCCCAATAAGAACATGGCAAACACTCCTGGAGAGATAAAACCGGTATATTTCTGGATAAAGGTAAAACCACCGGCTCCGCCAATTCCCAATAGATCATCCCAGGTAAATAACAATGAAACTATGATGGACAGCACAATGGTAATCTTACCCACTCGAATCAATTTCTTCTCTGAGGCATTCTTATCCATGTATTTATTGTAAATATCCATGGTAAAGATGGTCGCTATACTATTTGCCTTTCCTGCTAAAGAAGCCACAATTGCTGCAGTGAGGGCAGCTAAGGAAAGCCCCTTCATGCCGTTTGGAAGGAATCCTAAGATTGCGGAGTAGGCATTATCAGGATTGAAATTTCCTCCTGGAGCCATTTCTTCTTGCAATGCACCGTTTTTATAGAGTACATAAGCAGCGATCCCTGGAAGCATGACGATGATAGGCATCAATAACTTTAAGAATCCGGCAAATAGGATACCTGTTCTAGCTGTCTTCAAATCGGCTCCTAAAGCACGCTGGGTGATATATTGGTTACACCCCCAATAATTTAAATTGACAATCCAGATTCCCGCAAGGTACATGCCTATGCCGGGAAGCATGAGGTATTTATTGATCTCTTCCTGCGTACTCTGTTCTGTAGGTTTATCCACTATCAGGTTAAAATGCTTGGGAGAATCCACCATCAATTGTTTAAAGCCTGCCAGCGCATCTTTCCCTAATCCGAAATGATCAGAAACGAGTGTCAATGCCACATAAGTGGTTGCCAAACCCCCAATAATCAAAACCACAACTTGTATTACATCCGTAAATCCAATAACCTTCATTCCCCCAAGGGTAATAATCACGGAAAATACCGCGAGGGCGAGCATGATAATATGGAAGTTCTCACCACCGCCTAAATTACTGATGGCCAATGCCCCTAAGTATAGAATGGAGGTCAGATTGACAAATACATAAAGGAACAACCAAAAAATGGCCATAATAAGGGCCGTTGTTTCGTTATACCGCTGCTTCAGGAACTGAGGCATGGTAAATATTTTGTTCTTGAGATAGACGGGAATAAACCAAACCGCAACGATAATCAGAGCTATGGCCGCAATCCATTCATAGGCGGCAACAGCGATACCTACAGTAAAGCCGTTACCACTCATTCCAATAAATTGCTCAGCAGAGATGTTGGAGGCAATCAAGCTGGCTCCAATCGCCCACCAGGTCAAGGATCCTTCTGCCAAGAAATAATCCTTACTGCTCTCACTTGCAGATTTCTGCCTTCTATAAATCCAATATCCATAACCTGAGACTACGATAAAGTAAATCAAGAATATGACGTAGTCAATTGTTGCGAATTTTTCCATGATTGTAGGGTTTATTATTGGTTATTGTTGCTTATTGAAGTTTGAAGAAAGCTTCACTCCATTTTAGGTTATTCTCAAAATCTTTGAGATTTGTGGATTCATCTATGACGATTAATTCTAATCCAGCGATTCTTGCAAAATCAGCTAAGTATTCGGTGGTTAAATTTTGGCTGTAAACAGTATGATGCGCCCCACCCGCATATATCCAGGCTGTACAGGCAGTTTTCATGTCTGGTTCTGGTTGCCAAAGTACCCTTGCTACAGGCAGCTTTGGAAGCTTTTCCTTGACTTCAACCCCTTTTACGGTATTCACCACTAATCTAAAACGGTCGCCCATATCCACTAAAGCAGCATTCAAGGCTTTTCCTCCTTTAGAGTTAAACACTAACCTTGCTGGATCGGATTTGCCACCGATCCCTAGCGGATGAACTTCTAACCTTGGTTTTTCTGCTGCTAAAGAAGAATCTACTTCTAACATATGGGAACCAAGAACCATTTCATTCTTAGGGTCGAAATGGTAAGTATAATCTTCCATAAATGCATTTGCACCCTCATAGCCTGTTGCCATTACCTTGCACGCTCTTACTATGGCTGGAGTTTTCCAATCTCCTTCACCAGCGAAGCCATATCCGTCCTGCATCAAACGCTGTACTGCCAAACCAGGCAATTGCAACATACCATGCAGGTCTTCAAAAGTATCGGTGAAACCTTTATAATTTCCCTTTTCCAAGAATGATCTTAAGCCAAGTTCAATTCTTGCAGCTTCAACAACTTGTTTTCTGTTTTTACCGTTTTCTAGGACATCCTCTGCAAGTACATAGGCTTGTTCGTATTCCTTCACAAGCTTATTTACCGCAGCTTCCGAAACCTGATCTATTTCAGCGACCAAATCTCCGATTCCATGGGTATTTACAGAGAAGCCGAATTTAATCTCTGCTTCAACCTTATCACCTTCAGTTACTGCTACATATCGCATATTATCTCCAAAACGAACAAATTTAGCTCCTTGCCAATCATGCCATGCTGCAGCTGCCCTGCACCAGACATTGATCTGCGAAATGACTTCTTCATCCTGCCAATGGCCTGTCACGACCTTTCTTCCGATTCGCATTCTTGACACAATAAATCCAAATTCCCGGTCGCCATGTGCACTTTGATTTAGGTTCATAAAGTCCATGTCTATGGCATCCCAAGGGATATCTCGGTTAAATTGGGTATGTAGATGCAAAAGTGGTTTTTGCATGGCCTGCAGGCCTCTTATCCACATTTTGGCAGGAGAAAACGTATGCATCCAGGTAATCAGCCCAATACAGTTTTCAGCTGCATTTGCTGCTGAAATTGTAGCGAATATTTCTTCTGAATTTCTGACGATAGGCTTGAAAATTACTTTTACTGGTATATTGGAATGATCATTAAAGTAGGCTGAGATTTCCTTAGAGTGATCTGCGGCTTGTTTTAATGTTTCTTCTCCGTACAGATCTTGACTTCCAGTGATGAACCAAACTTCTAAGTTTTTTAAGGTAGGCATGTATTTATTTTTTGAGGTTTATTGATGATTTATTGTCCATAGTAAGCATCTTTACCATGCTTTCTTTCATAGTGCTTGTTGATTAAGGAATCCTTCATTCGATGTACATCAGGGTTAATCTGTTCGGTCAGGAAGGCCATCTTTGCCACATACTCCAATACGGCTGCATTGTAAACTGCCTTTTTACCGTCCTTTCCCCAACAAAAAGGGGCATGGTTGCCAACCAACATCATTTCAACTTCCTTATAATCTAAATGGCTGTCCCTAAAATGATCGATAATCTGATATCCTGTTTGATATTCATAATTCCCTTTGATCATCTCGTCCTGCATTGGAGGAGCACATGGGATGTCCTTGGTCAGATGGTCTGCATGGGTTGTACCATAGATAGGGATATCTCTGTTGCTCTGTGCCCAAGCCGTTCCATAGGTGGAATGCGTGTGGACAATGGCCCCTATCTCTTCCCATTCTTTATATAGGACTGCATGGGTTTTCGTATCGGAAGAAGGCCTCAGATTGCCTTCGATAATGTTCGAATCAAAGTCTACTATTACCATATCGGATGGTTTTAGGTCTTCATATGGCACCCCACTTGGTTTGATCGCAAAAACCTTATTTTCCCGGTCTACGACACTAACATTTCCAAATGTAAATAGAACTAAGCCTAGCTTGGGTAATTCCATGTTGGCATCGTATGCTTCTTGTTTAATTCTGTTATACATGGTAAAGGTTATTTTCTAGTAAATCAGATAATTGGCTGTATTTCTTGTATCGTTCGGCATAGATTGGAGCAAGTTCTGGATTAGGCTGGTATTCCACATCGAACCCTTGTCCCATTTTTTCCATCGCCTCTCCAACTGTTTCATAAATACCGCCTACAACTGCTGCAAACATGGCAGCTCCCAATGCACAGGTTTGCTCAGATTTGTGGACTTTAATAGGCATATTGATGATATCAGCCATCATTTGCATCACAAAAGGAGATTTTTTCGCCACTCCCCCTAAAGCAATAATCCCCTTAACAGGAATTTGCTGATCAATAAAGCATTCCACAATTTTCTTAGCTCCAAAACAGGTCGACTCTACGACAGCACGGAACAATAAGATTACATCAGTTGATAGGTTCAGATCAAAAAAAGCTGATTTTAGGTTTTGATTCGCATATGGTGTTCTTCTGCCATTCAGCCAATCAATTGCCATTGGCTGGGAAAGCTTGGGCTTAATAGCACTTGCTTTCTCACTCAGCATAGGGATGATCTTTTTTTCAGCTTGCATAACCTGTTCATGATCCTTGCCCAGTAATTCTATCAATGGCCACATCAAAAGATCCTTAAACCAGGCATAAGCGTCACCAAATGCTGATTGTCCAGCCTCAAGGCCTGTCATTTTAGGAATAACAGAACCATTAACCTGTCCACAAATGCCTTCTACAGTAAAATCGAGCTCGCCAGGGACAACCAAGATATCACAGGTCGAAGTTCCCATTACCTTACTTAGGAAATAGGGTTCTATTTCTCCACCTACGGCCCCCATATGGCAATCAAAAGCGCCTGCTCCAACACTGACATTGGTACTCAAACCTAGCTTTTCCGCCCATTCTGCCGATAGTTTCCCAACTGACTCTGATGAACAATAGGTTCCTGTTCCTAACTTCTCGACATGTCCTTTGAGAAGTGGGTCTAATCCCTCGAAAAACTCACTTGGCGGATACCCTTGATATTCCTCTGCCCATAAACCCTTATGACCTGCTGCACAGACTCCACGCTTAACCTCATCCGCTGAATTTCCTCCGGTCAACAAAAAAGGCACCCAATCACAATGTTCTATCCATGTATATGCTTGGTCACGAATTCTTTCATCAACACGGGAAATATGCAATATTTTGGACCAGAACCATTCCGAAGAATAAACGCCACCAACATATTTTAGGTAGTTATTATCATACTTTTCTGCATGTGTATTTATTTCTTTTGCCTCTGCAACTGCGGTATGGTCTTTCCAAAGGATAAACATTGCATTAGGATTGTCAGCAAATTCCGGCAATAAGGAAAGTGGAACTCCCTCTTTATTGATGGCAATCGGAGTGGAACCCGTGGTATCAACTGAAATAGCAACTACTTGAGAAGCCCGCTCAGGCCCCGCCAGTTCTAAACATCTCTTTATCGTGGCGGTAATCCCCTCGATATAATCTAAGGGATGTTGTCGAAACTGATTCTTTTCAGCATCATTGTAAAGACCTTTGGCCCATCGCGGATAGTAAAACACATCGGAAGATACTTCCTCCCCATTATTAGCATTTACCAAAATAGAGCGTACGGAATCTGTACCAAAATCTATCCCTATGACATAATTTCCTCGCATTTTGTAATTCTGTTGGTGTTGTATTTGATAGTTTATAATTGTTCAAACCAGAGTGTTGAATCATGAAATTTTTACATTTCATAATGCAATATATTAAAAATATTTAATTAACGTCATTTTAACACTTATTTATTCAAAATATATTTTATCGCTAGGGAGTTTTTTCAAATTCTTAATTATTTAATTATTCGAGAGATAAAATAGCGCTTCATTAGTGTAGACCATACACTACAATTAAAACTTAATAGCTAGAATAAACCTTGAAGAAAGTCCAATAGCATTAAATTTGTACTCTCTACAATAGTCACCCAACTATTTGTTAGTGATAATAGAACACACACAGCTATTAAAAGAATAAAAATGAAAAAGGAATATAAGCAACCTAAGATTGAGGTTACTTTAATATATACTGAAGAAGGTATTGCGGCAGGATCAGCAAAAGTTTATCCAATGAATCAAAATGGATTTATGGAAGACCAATGGATCCAAGAAGATGATGACAATCGTAATATTGATTGGTAATCTCAGCTCAAGGAAAAGAATTGAATTCGATAGGAAGCGACATTGGTATGTCGCTTTTTTTATTTTCTAATATTTGCTACCCTAGCTTAAAAAGCTTGTTTGGTTTATTTGAAACGATTCGTTGATAACTTGGAACTCTTCCACCTAATAGGAAAACAAAAACTTTAGGTATCATTTTCATCAACACAAAGTAGATGAAGCTACAAATGGCAACACATAAAATCGGAATGATCAAGTAGGCATAAAACCGGTCCCAGCCTTCCATAAATAAATGATGATTGAAAAAAAATCCTTTCAACCATTCTATGATATAAATTTCATGGAACACATAAATAAAAAAGGAAAGTGAGCTGAAGCCAGTCAATTTGTTCATGACCTCATAATTATCATTGAGATAGGCGAATAAATTGAACATGGAAATAACGCCGGCTAAAATAAACACTCTCAAAAAATATTCATGATAATCAGTCCCACTGGCCTTTAAGGAAAGATAAAGGAAAAGAAATGTCAAACCCATTGCTGGATATTTAACCTTGTCAAATAGCTTGAGCATATCTCTTTTTTCCAAAGAAAAGTAGGCTCCTAAACTAAAGAAAAATATAGCGGTCATGCTAAATCCAGGAATAGGGATCTCAATAAAAGCTAAATACAGAATGGCCAGGCTCATAATTCCATAAGCCCTGAAATACTTAATAAAATAAACTATCAGCGGGGAAATCAATACCATAACAATCAGATCTCGCAGGTACCATAATGGAAAATTTATCGGCACCTCCCAGAGATTATGGTAGAAACCAGCATTCATAAGAATCCCAAAATCATCATCAACGGGTTTACCTAACTTGATGAAAATAAAATTCTTAGAGAAAATCGCGATTCCAGTAATGATATTCCAAATAATATAAGGACTAATTATCGTCCTAAACCTGCTTCTAAACTGCTTTTTATAGAAAGGAAGAACATTTCCTGAAAAGCTTTTGAAAAAGTAAAAGCCAGAAACCAGAAAATAGCATCTAACCGAAAACTTAGCAATATGATGGGAAAACATTTCCGAAACCAAGACATAAGTGTCATTGGCGGAAATATTGAACTTTATGGTAGGATATGCAAAAGGCGCCAAATGAGCAATAACCACCAGAAAGATCAAGGGCATTCTCATTGTGTCGATAACTTTCGACAGCTTTTCACTATTCATATTGAATAATTAACAATGTACAGTAAAAGAAAAAATCTTTAATAGTTAAATTTGGCGTATTAATAAGGGCGCATAAAGGATAAACCCCTCTGTGTGATTTTAATTCATTCCAAAAGTAATGCAATATTACACATAAAAACATGTCGCGTAATAGATCATTACCGAAAAAACATAGTGAATTATGGCAGGTTACTAAAATCCTAATTTGGATAACAAGCCCGGTTTTTTCCAAGTTTGTTTAAAATGCTCTGCAATGGCATCATGATCATCATATGATAAAATATAATCTAATATTTTATGGGCTTCCTTGAGATATCCTTGTTGATAATTTACATGGGCTTTAGCCAATAGAACCTCCTCAGAAAGACTATCATAGGCCCACTGTTCCACCTTATAGATCTCTTGAAAACGATCGACCAATATATTCACTTGGCCAAGGTCATTTTGTTTGTCATATAACTTGATACCATAACTCAGCCATATCACATATTCATTGCATTCCATAGCTTCTAGGCAAAAGCCATCATAATCACTGAACATCGCCGCACCTTCCCTATATTGCCCAACTAGATAATGACTTTTGACAATCAAATAGATGGTTTTCGCCTTATCAAAGTCATTCAACAGAAAGGATTGTTTATTCTCCAGATAAAGTCTTGCCGATTTATTCACATGCTCATAATCCTCAAGTTCGTTATATGCCTGCATCAAATTATATTGGGGATTCGCTTCATCGGGATACTTCTCAGCGATTGCTAAATAGTAGTCTCGCCTCTCTGATGCAGATTTATGTTCAAATTCATGGTACAAAATAGATTCAACGGTATTTTTGGCAGCTTCAAAATCCCTGAAATCAAAATCAGAAATATCTGGGTTCTCCAAATAATGCTCGTAAATCTGGAACAGGAGTTCCTCTGCCTCAGCTTTAATATCTGAGGACATTTCCAATTTATGGTTTACAATCACCCAGTCCGCTTTATGCTGTAAGTGCCTATAATACGATGCACTTTGCTCATCGTAAATACTGAAGTAATTTTCCAGGGCTTTCTGGGCTTTGGGATAATCTTCTTGTTTCAAAAGGGCATCAATAAGGGTGTGATTTAATTCTGGGAACTCAGAATGTTTCAACCCTTCCTCTGCCACCGAAACAGCCGCAGGATAGTTGCCTAATGCAGTATAGACGATTGCCAGGTTGTTACAGCACATTGCCCAGCAATGCTCATCACCATAAAAGTCACTTTCGAAGGCAAAATCTTCAAAATACTTTCTAAATGTATCAAAGGACTGCTGGTAAAGTTTTACATCCAATACTCTCAAGCCTTCCTTAATTGCATCTTCAGCCATATTTTTCAGAAAGTCATCCAAATTAACCCCTTCGTTATAGATATCCCTTGGTAAACTTGCAAACATCGGAACTTCCTGTTCAACCAAGCCCGTGGACAACAATTGAGACTCTACCATCCTCCTCCAAGTGGTCACATCAGGATGAATACTCACCCCTTTCTTCAAAATAGAATAGGCATCATCAAAATTGCCCATCTCATATAAATAAGTGCCTACGAAATGATTTGCAGCAAAGTTATTCGGATATTTCCCTAAGAGTTCCAATCCATGTTGATAGTAATAGTCCTCAGGAACACCCAATGGCTCATAATAGTTTCTTTCAATAATTAACTGATAATAGAAAACATCCGGATTGTTATAACCCAGTTCAATTTGCTCCTTAAATCGTTGATGCCATTTCACAAAGCCTTCGAGAACCTCAGGTTCATGGTTGTCTCCTTTTATCAACTTCAACAATACTTTTAAAGCAACGTCCAAGCCATTGCCTTGGAAAGCAATCTCTGCTAAATCTAAATATTCAAGATCCTGAGGACTAACAAAGTGAAAAATTCCCTTATCAATCATTTCCAGCAATTCAACTTTCTCTGTTACCCCATCCCTGTCCAAAAGATAAACCTTCTTTATCCAGCAGATCGAGATATTGCGATCCTTTAACTCCCGGAAATCTGCAAACTCGATCTCGAAGAAAGCAATTGCCTCATTTAATGACTTCAGTAGAGCATCATCTTCTTTTAAGATCTCATATATCTTGATTTCAAATTCAAATCCGAAAACTTTGTTGAGAGGGTCCTGCTTGAGTTTTTCGGCATATCCAAGCAGTTCAGCTTTATTACTCTGGGTGAGGTCTACATTGGGTCTAGCAATTTGCTCCAGCACATATTGATTGCCTAGTTGATAATTTAATAGATTATATAAAACCTTTGGATTGTTAGGTTCATAGTTCAATACACGCTTGAGGTATGGGATTACCTGCTTTTTTATAACCTTATATGCTTGTTCAGGCCCCGCTTCTAAAGCTAAATCATGATGGGCAATCGACATCAGGTAAAGAACATCCGTATCCTTGGGATTATCTAATAAAAATTCTTCCCCCTTTTCTATACACAACTCCAGTTCCCCAGCATAAAACAACTGCTCTAATTCTTCGTAACTCATCTATTAAATTTTAATGCTAAAAGCATGTTAAGCTTAAATCAAATTTGATTCCTAAAGCAAAATACGAAAGTTAAGCCTCATTTATTATAGCTATTTTCCAAGTTTTTAAAGGTTAACATATTCATAATATACCTCTTTTTTCAACTAACTGAAAGCCAATTCAATAAAAACGAGCCTAAAAATGGGCGATATTAAAAGAGAATTCTCTTATCTTTAATTCGATCACTAAATCGAACTTACAACATGAATAGCAGGGAAGAAATAATCAAGAACTATATTAACGGCTATAATAGTTTCAACACAGAAATGATGTCTAGAGATTTAGATGAAAACCTTCTGTTCGAAAATATATCCAATGGAAATGTAACTGATTCACTTGTGGGGAAACAAGAATTTATGAATCAGGCAGAACAGGCAAAGTCCTTTTTCTCTGAGCGGCATCAAAAGATCACCGCAATGGAACACTTCGAAAACTATTCTGAAATCACTATTGAGTACTCCGCTAAACTTTCTAAAGATCTTTCACCAGAATTGAATATTGGAGACAGCATCAAACTCGACGGAAAATCAATCTTTGAATTCAGCCCAGAAAATAAGATCATTGTGTTAAAGGATATCAGTTAAATTGAACGTTATTAATCTTCTTAATAACGTTCAATATTATTCTTTTTAAGATTAAAAGGCATCAACTACCGCATTCATGAAATCCAATTCCTCTTGGGTTAGATTGAAATCCATGGCCTTCGCATTTTGAACAGACTGCTGGGCATTTCTAGCGCCAGCCAAGGCGATCGTAATACCAGGACGTTCAACGGTCCAGCGGAGGACTAATTGCGCCAAAGTAACCCCCTTATCATCTGCCAGTGGCTTTATCCGCTCCAACAAGATGTTGGTCTTCTCAATAAAATCAGGCTGGAAGTGCGGATGTTTGGCTCTATGGTCGCCCTCCTGGAACTGATGACCAACATGGATCTTACCGGTCAAAAGACCTCTTTCCAATGGACTATAGGCTAGTACAGCTTTATTATGCTTAATACAGTATGGAATGGTCTCTTCCTCCACTGCCCTGTTCACCATGCTAAAAGGGATCTGGTTAGAAACCAATGGCAAGGTCTTCTCAGCTTCAGCCATCAATTGGGCGTTATAGTTACAAACCCCAGCATATCTGATTTTTCCCTGTTCGATCAATTGGGCAACTGCTTCAAAGGTTTCATCCAAAGGGGTCGTTGAATCTGGCCAATGGATCTGATAGAGATCGATATAATCTGTCCCAAGCCTTTTTAGACTCTGTTCACATTCATAAATAATACTATCCTTTCCAGCATATTTATAGATTTCAATATCTTCACCATTGTTTTTCTTACTGTGAAAGGCGAAATCGCCTTCCGCTAAATCCCAGCGCATCCCAAACTTAGTCAGGATTTGGGTTTTATCCCTAGGGATATCCTTCAGGGCATCTCCAACAATCTCTTCGCTGGTTCCTTGTCCATAAATAGGAGCTGTATCAATAGTGGTCACACCCACCTCGTAAGCCGCGACTATAGCCTCAATGGCTTCTTTACGATCGGTCGACCCCCACATCCATCCACCTGCTGCCCAAGCCCCAAATGTAATTACCGAAGCATTGATCTCACTGTCTCCTATATACCTGTATTCCATAATATTTTAATTTTTTGTTTTGACCTATTCAATTAAACAACAGCACATTAATTAAAAATGTTTAGTATTATTCTTCTTTATTTCCATTGTATATTTCATTCAGCATGGAATATAGTTCCGGATGATCTGATTTCAACATTTTTGGTTTCTGAAAGAAATATTCCGAAACGACTGCCAAGAATTCTGCTGGATTTGTAGCAGCATAATCTCTAATATCTGACTTGTCTCTTCTGATGGCTGAAATGGTAGCTTGCATCTCCTCCAACCAAGGATGGATCAAACTTTTGGGGATCAAATATTCCGGAATTCCATCCACCTCCCCATCTGCCTTATCAATAAGGTGGACAAATTCATGGATAGCAGTATTGCTTTCCCCGTTTTGATTGAATCCGGCCATCAATGCAGAAAGCGACAGGATCATCTTTCTGTGCATGGCACCATCTCCCACCATCCCAAGGATATTTCTTTTTTCATCTTCAATATCATACTTTTCACTGAAAGTTCCTGGATAGACAAGGACTTCATCTAAGTTTTCATAAGACCAATTTTCAAAATGAAAGAGGGGAATGGTGGCACTGGCAGCTATCAGAATCCTATGTTCATCATTGATCACTGCACCTTTTTCCGGAGAAATCTTTGTGGTAGCCAAAAAATAGGAAACCCTCTTGATGAATTTACCCTGTTCAGTTTCCTTCAATTGCTTGAAGAAGTTCACTTTTTCTCGAAGCACATTTTCTATTTCACTTTCGTCTGGAATCACCTTGTTGACCACCTTTTTATTGCCCACTTTTTTCCAGATGTAGACTGCCAGTCCAATACCAATTGAAAAGACGATAAGAAGGGCAATGATATTATGAGTTTCCATATATATTTAATTGAGCTAGCACAAATTCTAATACACAAATAATGATGCGTTGAAGTCGGTAATAAACGTTTGCGGGCAAACAAAAAAGAGCTTCCCAATTGGATAGCTCTTTTGTATCTATTAAGGGATGATGATTACATCATTCCACCCATGCCACCGCCCATTGGAGGACCGCCAGCACCTACTGGGTTGTCTTCTGGTTCATCAGCAAGTACACACTCTGTAGTCAATAACATGGAAGCTACTGAAGCAGCATTCTCTAACGCTACACGTGATACTTTAGTAGGATCGATAACTCCAGCAGAAATCAAGTTCTCAAACTTGTCTGTACGAGCATTGTATCCATAATCTGCTGTTCCTTCTTTAACTTTTTGAACGATTACTGCACCTTCAATACCTGCGTTTGCACAGATTTGACGTAATGGCTCTTCAATAGCACGTTTGATGATATCGATACCGATTTGCTCATCTTCGTTTTCGCCTTTTAAGTTAACCAAAGCTTCTGTTGAACGGATGAAAGCAACACCACCACCAGCAACAATACCTTCTTCTACTGCAGCACGAGTAGCGTGAAGAGCATCATCAACGCGGTCTTTTTTCTCTTTCATCTCTACTTCCGAAGCAGCACCAACGTAAAGAACAGCAACACCACCTGACAATTTAGCCAAACGCTCTTGCAATTTCTCACGATCGTAGTCAGAAGTTGTAGTTTCAATTTGTGAACGGATTTGAGCAACACGTGCCTTAATGTCCTCCACGTTTCCAGCACCGTTAATGATAGTTGTGTTATCTTTGTCAACAACAACTTTCTCTGCTTGTCCTAAATAAGATAATTCAGCATTTTCTAATTTGAAACCTCTCTCTTCAGAAATTACTGTACCTCCAGTTAAGATAGCGATATCTTCCAACATTGCTTTACGACGGTCACCGAATCCAGGAGCTTTAACAGCAGCAACTTTCAGTGATCCACGGATTTTGTTAACTACCAAAGTAGCTAAAGCTTCTCCGTCTAAATCTTCTGCAATGATCAATAAAGGTTTTCCAGTTTGAACTTGTTTTTCCAAGATTGGCAACAATTCTTTCATGTTGCTGATTTTCTTGTCATAGATCAAAATGTAAGGGCTTTCTAATTCCGCTTCCATTTTATCCGAGTTAGTTACGAAATATGGAGATAAGTATCCTCTGTCAAATTGCATACCTTCCACAGTTTTCACTTCAGTTTCAGTACCTTTTGCTTCTTCAACAGTGATTACTCCGTCGTTTCCAACTTTTTCCATTGCTTCAGCGATCAATGAACCGATAACTTCGTCATTGTTTGCAGAAATCGAAGCAACTTGTTTGATTTTATTGTTGTCAGCACCTACTACTTGTGATTGAGATCTTAGGTTCTCTACTACAGCAGCAACAGCTTTGTCAATACCACGTTTTAAATCCATTGGATTTGCACCAGCAGCTACCGACTTAATACCTGGAGCTACGATTGCTTGAGCTAAAACAGTAGCAGTAGTTGTTCCGTCACCCGCTTGGTCAGCAGTCTTAGATGCAACTTCCTTAACCATTTGTGCGCCCATGTTTTCCAGAGCATCTTTCAATTCGATTTCTTTTGCAACTGAAACACCATCTTTAGTGATTGCTGGAGAACCAAATTTTTTCTCAATGATTACGTTACGACCTTTTGGACCTAAGGTAACTTTTACTGCGTTTGCAAGTGTGTCAACACCTTTTTTCAGGGCGTCGCGCGCTTCTACATTATATTTTACTTGTTTTGCCATTGTTATATGAAATTGAATCTTAGGTATTAGGTTTTTTCAATAGATCTCAAACCCAAAACCTACTGTGTTTTAATTTTTTATCGTTGATTTTTTAATTACAGAACTGCGTAGATATCAGCTTCGCGCATAATTAAATATTCTTTTCCTTCATAGGTAATCTCTGTACCTGAGTATTTGCCGTACAACACTTTGTCACCTACTTTTACAGTCAATGGTTCTTCAGGTTTACCAGCACCAACAGCTACAACTGTTCCTTGGGATGGTTTTTCTTTCGCTGTGTCAGGAATATAGATACCTGATGCTGTTTTTTCTTCTGCTGGAGCAGGCTCAACTACTATTCTGTCTCCGATAGGTTTAATACTTAATGCCATAATTGTATATCAATTTTATTTTTTTCGATTACGTAACTCAAAAGCATCACTAACTATGCCAATTGAAATTAAGCAAAATATTTTGCCATTTTTGCATTAACTGTCATTTTTCATGACAGTTAACCATCATCTTAATGTCATCATGACACCAATTCCGTATCCCTCCCAAAACATAAAAACAAGAAACCCTGCCTAAAACTAGACAGGGTTCTATTTCTTTAGCTATTAAGCCTGATTACTTTGTCGTATCGGTAGCAGCTGGAGTTTCAGTTGCCGGAGTTTGAGTAGTTCCTGTTGCAGGAGTCGCCGAAGGATTAAGGTTCAAGTTAGGAGCTGTTACTGGCGCCTCAATTTGATCTCCCAAACCACCTGTGTTGGATGATGATGGACCAATAATATTTATTGCTATACAAAATACCATTAAGGCAATCGCAAAAATCCATGTTCCTTTTTCTAAAATATCACCTGTGCGTTGCACACCAATTAAATTAGCGCCACCAGAAAATCCTGAGGATAAACCTCCCCCTTTAGGGTTCTGAATCAATACAAAAAACGCTAATAATAAGCTTGCTAGAATAATTAGGATAATAAATAATACGTCCATTTCTATATTTCAATTATAACTTTTGTTCAATCTCTTTAATTCGGGTCGCAAAGTACGATTTTTTTTCTGGATTATCCGAAATTAATTTTCTAAATACCATGATCGCTTTTTCATACATCCCCTGTGTCTCGTAAATGTTCGCCAAGGTCTCGGTCACTACCTGTAATTGGTCCTCAGAACTACTACGGGCCTTATTTTCGGTATTGATGGTCTCTGCCTTTGGAGGCTGGATCTGAGGCTCCTCACGAATGAACTTCTCGATCACCTCATCCATCATCTCCGTAGACTTAAACTCTACCGTTTCCTTTTTATGTTTATCACTAAGCTTATCCGAAGGATCCTGCAAATGGAAGATATTCTCCCTGATCTGCTGATCCAATATCGCCTCATCTAATTTTTTAGGATCAAACTGACCTTTTTGCTGTTTCGGCAACACAGGCGAAGAAAAAGGCTGATAGGTATCGGCATGCTCCATCCTAGTCTTATACAGCCACCATCTAAAGCTGTATGGCATCAATTCATCGTTGTACAGACTGATATCCTCTTCCGGACTTCTTTTATTTTCTTCTTCCTGAGCAGGTACTTCTTCATCTGATTCCACAGAAACAAGCTCTTCCGACTCTACATCATGTTCCTCTTCTCCAGCATATTCCCTTTCAATATCGTACCCCGCAGCGAATTCAAATGCAGGCTCTTCCTCCTTTATCTCCTCTTCTTGACGCTCTACAACCTCATCTTCCACTTCGTCAAGATCATTTGCTGGCTCCGCGATAGTTTCTTCAACCTCTGGGATACTCTCTACATCTACTGCCTCAACTTCTGTTTCCTCTATTAGCCCATCACCGTCAAGCTCTTCATAGGCAATATAATCATCAGAGTC
This sequence comes from Sphingobacterium sp. NPDC055346, assembly GCF_053645235.1. NCBI lineage: Bacteria > Pseudomonadati > Bacteroidota > Sphingobacteriia > Sphingobacteriales > Sphingobacteriaceae > Sphingobacterium > Sphingobacterium sp. NPDC055346. The sequence goes on along the minus strand of NZ_JBSHMI010000005.1, from coordinate 324,857 downwards.
CACCTCTATCTCAGGGATAACCTCAATTGGTTTTTGTAAATAATCACGTAGCCAAAAAGGATTATTGGCATAGATCAAAGTCCGCTGCTTATCAATGCTTTGTCCTTCTAAAAATTTCTTGCGTTCATAGGCATATATTATAGGCTGGGAATATGGATACTTGGTCAGGAGTTGCTCAAAATCAGCAACACTAACTTCCATGGGGTTTTCCAGTGCTTTTCTAAAAATATATACTTGATCCATGTGATTCAAAGGCTCTTTTTTTACCAGTTATTAAATGCGCGGTTAAATACATCTTCGGTCAACATCTTGACAATCTCTTGGTTTAAGGTCATTTCTTGGCTATTTACCTGTCCTCTAAATTCCTTAAACTGCGTAAAAGACTCCTCAAAGTCACTTTCACCGGTCTCATCTTTCCTATTCACGTATTTTACCTTAACCGTAATGGAGAGTCGGTTTAATGCTGCCATATCTGTCCCAGCTTCCACTGCCGCAGGCGTAATCGCATAGTTGGTGATCACTCCTGAAAAGATAGCATCTCCATCCTGATTTACTTGGCTCAACTTAGATTGGGTCCTGATACGCTCCTTCAACCCCTCCGTAAAGGTCTGGCTCAAGGTAGCAGATACAAAAGGCGAAATATTCTCAAATATCTCCACTGAATAGGTTTTCATGTTTTCGGGAATCGACCCGCCACTCAAACTATATTTTACACCGCAACCATTAAAAGTAAGTATTACTAAAGCAGCAACAATAAATGTAATGAAATTGCCTTTATTCTTAAAATTGGACATATTAATCTAAGTTCAAATCCTTAATCTTTCTATAAAGCGTACGTTCAGAAATCCCTAATTCCTGCGCCGCTGCTTTACGCTTGCCCTTATGCTTCTTGAGGGCTTTCTTGATCAAATCAGACTCCTTATCAAGTAAAGATAATGATTCTTCTACCTCTTCCACATCTTGGGTATCATACAAATAATCATTTGCATTCCCATTCGGCTGATTAGGATTATGGATGGTAATCGTTGGATTTGGATTAACAGAATAGTCTTCTGAACCAATGGCCGCAGAACTTGGCCTGATCTCCTGATACAATTGATTGATATAAGGTGAATTTTGATCCATGGTTCCTTGATTGAAACCCTTTTGCATCAACTCAACGACTAATTTCTTTAAGTCGACCATATCCTTCTTCATGTCGAACAGAACCTTGTACAACAAATCTCTTTCCGAGAAATTCTCCTTCGACTGATCCTTTAATGGCATCGGAAGAGTAGTACTTTGGGTCTCAACTGGCAGATAATGGCTTAAAATCTGTGCGTTGACCAACCTTTCCTTCTCTAGAACGGCAATCTGCTCTGCAATATTTTTCAATTGCCTCACATTTCCCGGCCAGCTATAGTTGCGCAACATTTCTTGCGCGTCCTCTGTAAGTTGAATACCCGGTGAACGGTATTTATCTGAGAAATCCACAACGAATTTCCTAAATAAAAGGACAATATCTTCCTTACGCTCTCGCAAAGCTGGAATACGTAATGGAACAGTATTCAATCTATAATATAGATCTTCCCTGAATTTCCCCTTCTTTACCGCTTCATAAACATCAACATTCGTCGCAGCAACTACGCGAACATTTGTTTTCTGAACCTTAGACGATCCAACACGGATATATTCACCCGACTCCAGAACCCGTAACAATCGTGCCTGCGTACCTAAAGGTAATTCACCAACCTCATCTAGGAAAATGGTCCCTCCATCAACGACTTCAAAATATCCTTTCCTTGCTTCATGGGCTCCCGTAAAAGAACCTTTCTCATGACCAAACAACTCAGAATCAATCGTTCCCTCTGGAATCGCACCACAGTTTACCGCGATAAACGGGCCATGCTTGCGACCACTTAATTGATGGATGATATGTGAAAACACTTCCTTACCAGAACCACTTTCACCTTGAATCAAAACCGAGATATCGGTAGGTGCTACCTGACGTGCAATATCGATCGCACGATTTAGTAATGGAGAATTCCCAATAATCCCAAACCTGCTCTTAATATCTTGATGATCCATTATTAATATTTAGTGTTTGATATTAATCAACTATTTTCCCAATCAATGTTGCAGATGTACAGCTTTCGCCTAACACATTCACATAATCTCCTACTTTATAGCGTTCATCTACTGGAAATACAACCATAGTATTTTGATCGTTTCTTCCGCAGAAATCCTTGTCAGAACGCTTTGAAGTCCCTTCAATCAATACTTTTTGAACCTGACCGACAAATTTTTCGATTCTATATAAGCTATGCTCACGTTGAAGATCCACAATCTCAGTCAACCTGCGTTTTTTAACTTCTTCAGGAATATCATCCTCATAACGTTTGGCAGCCAAAGTTCCCGGACGTTCTGAATAAGCAAACATATAGGCGTAATCATATTTTACATAATCCATCATGGAAAGGGTTTCCTGATGTTCTTCCTCAGTTTCAGTACAGAAACCGGTGATGACATCTGTAGAAATCCCACATTCTGGAATAATACGGCGAATGGCTTCAATTCTATTGATATACCATTCTCGGTCATAGGTCCTATTCATTAACTCCAATACGCGGCTGTTTCCAGACTGTACCGGTAAATGGATGTATTTACAGATATTCTCATATTTTGCCATGGTATACAATACCTCATCTGTAATGTCCTTAGGATGTGAGGTAGAAAACCTGATCCTTAATTCTGGACTCACTTCAGCAACCAAGGCCAACAATTGCGCAAAGTTCACGGTAGGCTTAGCCTCTTCTCCCTCTGCCACCGCTGGCGTATATTTATACGAGTCTACGTTCTGTCCCAATAAGGTTACTTCCTTGTACCCAGCATTGAATAGGTCTTGCGCTTCTTTCACAATTGATTCCACATCACGACTTCTTTCTCTACCCCTTGTAAATGGAACAACACAGAATGAACACATATTATCACATCCACGCATAATGGAAATGAACGCTGAAATACCGTTCGAATTTAATCGCACCGGACTGATATCAGCATAAGTTTCCTCCCTAGACAGCAATACGTTTACAGCACGACCACCTTCATCAACTTTTTCAATCAAATTAGGAAGATCACGGTAAGCATCTGGCCCAACCACAACATCCACCAACTTCTCCTCTTCCAAGAATTTAGCCTTCAAACGTTCCGCCATACAGCCTAAAACGCCCACAACCATCCCAGGGTTCTTAGCCTTCGCAGATTCAAACTCCTTCAGCCTATTCCTAACACGTTGTTCAGCATTCTCACGGATCGAACAGGTGTTGATAAACACTACATCGGCATCTTTATAGTCCTTGGTAGTCTCAAAACCCTTATCCATAAGGATAGATGCCACAATCTCACTGTCAGAAAAATTCATCTGACACCCGTAACTCTCTATATATAACTTACGCCCAGTGGATTTCCCTGTAGGCAGCATATCTAAAGCCTCGCCTTGACGAGATTCATCATGCGTTTTTGTTGTATGCGATAACTCTAACATAGTCATTTTTCAAAGACTACAAAGTTAGTAATTATCTATTAAACAAATGACAGTTTGTCAGCAGTTGAGGAAAATTTAACAAAAATCCCTCCCCAAGTCTGTTCCACCCTACCTTGGTTTTATAACAACTTCAACACAGTAATCAGCAAAATCCAAAAAAAGGGTGTCAATTTATTTGACACCCTTTTCAAATTATTTTTTACAGTCTTATTGACCTGCTTCTCTTTTAGCTTCTTCTTGCATTTTCTTACTTGCAGTAATAATGATCTCAACACGACGGTTTTCTGCTCTTCCTGCATCAGTATCGTTTGATGCAATTGGCTCAGAATAGTTTTTACCTTCTGTTTTGATACGGCTACCTGCTAAACCTTGAGAAACTGCGAATGATTTTACAGATGCGGCACGACCATTAGAAACTTTTTGGTTTGCTTGTAATGTACCTACGTTATCTGTGTGACCTAACACCAAGATTTCAGTATCTGGTTCTTTATTCAAGGTCTCAACTAATTTAGCGATGTTTTCCTTTGCAGATGGTTTCAAAGCTGTACTGTTGAAATCAAATAAAATTCCAGAGTCAAATTTTACCAAAATACCCTCACCTGCTTGCTCTACTTCAGCACCAGCTACTGTATTTTCGATCTCTTTGGCCTGTTTGTCCATTTTTTTACCGATCAAAGTACCTGCAGCTCCACCAATTACAGCTCCAGCGATTGCTCCAACTGCCGTGTTACCTGCTTTACTTCCGATTAATGCTCCAAGAGCACCACCTGATGCAGTACCGATTACTGCTCCTTTTGTAGTGTTACTACTATTTTGAATGGTTGAACAGCTAGCAAATAACATAGCTGATGTAGCTACTGTCAATCCATAAACCGCTAGTCTTTTATTCATTTTCATAATCAATTTGTTTATCTTTTATACTAAATAATTTATTGTCAATTTATAGTCAACTTATTTGCAAAGCCAATGCCAAAAGCTTTTTTATCACCTTTGTCAGTTGCAACATATTAATTATCAGTATCTTATTTTTCCTGAACAGGAATATCTAACTTCGGTAAACGTTGTGATTTAGGGCGTCCTTGAGCATTCCAAGTCTTAAAAGATGAATTGATGTAATTCATCAGATCGTATTGACCCCAACGCGACGCAGTGGCATAGGATGGTCTATAGATATCCATAAAAGATTGTAATTCCTCTCCTTCCAGATGGGTCAGTTTGGTAACAATGGTTTTATTGAAAATACGGTCTACCTTAGTTTCTTCAAGCTCTTGGTTCATGAACTTCTCAAAACGCTTCGCATTTTTGGCTTCCTTTCCAAAAAGGTTATACAAGGCTGTTGCAGGACTGGAAACATAGGTGCCAAATTTATTCTGTCCACCATTGTAGACTCCTTTGCTCTCGTAGTCATTCAACATCTCCTTCATCTCCATCTCCTTCGTACTACGGGTCACAACAACGGTCTCGATCCGATTTCCCGCCTGCAAATCCACCAAAATATCTTCTAGCGTGTTAATCCTAGTTTTGATAGGTCCATATCCAACTTTACTGATGGTAATGGTATCACCAACATTAACTTCAATATTAAAGACACCGTAAGAGTTACTCCTCACAGTTTGTTTGGTCCTCTGGTTGACCACGTTCGCATCACTAATCCTAGTGCTTGTCCCTTTTTCCAGAACCAATCCAGAAATTATGTTATCCTGATCTTGGGCATGTGCAGCAAGCGCCAAGAAAAACAATGTACATAACAGGGCAATATATTTTACTTTATTATACATCCAATTTTAAAGGTAATAATACTTTTGACTAGGAAATGTTAAAAAGTTTTAAATCACTATGCATTATATGGATAGAAAACAAAGTTTGCACCTTCTGGAACCACAACGAACAAACACATAAAATCATTCGCTGATTTGAAATTCCTTTCGAAATATTCTTTCTTATCTTCCTTTATGATCCCTCTATCGACAAACTCTTCCAGGGAACTCGCTTGAATGCTCCATTGTGTATTCAGCTCATCCCTGTCCAAGATCATTTCTCCCAAATCAACCTTCAACTGGTGGGCAACAAAAATAGGATACAGAGTATAGCCTTCTGCCATCATTTCAGCAGATACCTCTTGAATAGACTCCTTATAAAAATCGAGGTCTTTCTTCAAGCTTACTAATGGACTCTGTCCTTTTCCTGCTTTACCTTCTTCTTCGGGCCCTTTATTTAATAGATCCTGTAAATCCATTTATTTCTTCAATTTTAACAATACTACATTCTCAACATGTTGCGTATGGGGGAACATATCTACCGGTTTTATCCGCACAACCTCATACTTACTGGTTAAGCTTTCCAAATCACGTGCCTGAGTTGCAGCATTACAACTTACATACACTACTTTATCACTTTCCATTTCCAAAATCCTATCTACGACATCGGCATGCATACCTGCTCTAGGCGGATCGGTAATCACAACGTCTGGCTTCCCATGTTCTTGGATAAAATCAGCCGTCAACACATCCTTCATGTCACCTGCATAAAATTTCGTGTTATGGATTCCATTGGTCTCAGAATTGATTTTGGCATCCTCAATAGCTGATGGAACATATTCCACGCCAACAACCTCGCGAGCAGATCGCGCTACAAAGTTCGCGATAGTTCCAGCACCGGTATATAAGTCATAGACTAGCTCATCTCCTTTTAGATCAGCAAAGTCTCTGGTAATCTTATAAAGTTCGTATGCTTGTCTGGAATTTGTTTGATAGAAAGATTTAGGACCAACTTTGAATTTGAGGCCTTCCATTTCTTCATAGATAAAATCACGGCCTGAATAAACATGTATATCTTGATCAAAAATGGTATCATTCCTTTTTTGGTTGATGATATATAATAAAGAAGTAATTTCAGGAAACTTGTCTTTAATAAAGGACATCAATAAATCTACCTGTCCTTCTTCAGGATATGCAAAAACCACGATCACCATTAATTCACCAGTGGAAGAAGTTCTGATGATTAAATTTCGAAGGGAACCTTCATGGTCCCTTAGATCATAGAATGAAAAAAAGTTTTCTTTAGCAAATTCAAAAATGCTATTCCTAATATCGTTAGAAGGCTCTTGTTGCAAATAGCAATGGTCAATGGTCAAGATCTTATCAAATCTACCTGGAACATGGAAACCCAAAGCATCCATGGAATCCCCAGGTTCAACCTCATCTAGACTGGTCAACCAACGTTTGTTTGAAAAAGTATATTCCAGCTTATTCCTATAATATTCTGTCTGCGCAGAACCTAAAATCGGCTCCATTCCAGCAACATCCACTTTTCCAATACGGGACAAGGCATTCCCTACATACTGCTCCTTGAATTTCAGCTGAGATTCATAGGTCATGTGTTGCCATTTACAGCCTCCACACACACCAAAATGTGAACAGAATGGATCTATCCTATATTCAGAAGCCTTCTTCACATCAGAAATTTTACCCTCCGCAAAATTCTTCTTCTTGCGGATCAATTCAACATCCACCACATCTCCAGGCACTGCCCGCTCAATAAATAAAACTAAATTATCATGCTTGGCAACTCCCTTGCCCTCTTCCGCAATGTCAATAATCTCAACATCCGTAATAAACTTCTTTTCCTGAGGTATTCTTCTTCCCATATTGGCGCAAAAATACGCAAAAATTTAATAGCAAAATGATTTAACAATCGAGACAGCAATGTGCTAATTAATTCTACTGTTAGATAATGGAAAAAGATTAAGGAAAACAGAACCGAGCGAAATATTTATCTTATTAATCTACCCAAAAGAATTTCAATATTAATCAACATGATTGCGTAGGGCTATACGACTGGCCCCAAAGACTATTGTCATTAAGTTAAGGATTTTCTTTTTTGAGGTCACAATTTTATAGGGTCTTCTCAAAACAAACGCCCATTCTTCCGAAGGAAGTCCCATATCTCTCGGCTCATTTCCAATGGCGGAAAAATGGAAAGAATGCCGTTGCTGTGTGCGATGGGATTGGCCTTGGATGCTTTCAAGAAATTCTCCCATCTAAAGGGAGAATTTTGAAGAACGGCATCCTCGACATCAAGGCATTCTTTTCTTGTGTGAATGACTGTGCGAAAAGCCATCTTAAATGAGCCGAAGCCTTTTGGTTACTTTTGGCCTTCAGAAGTAATGAAGAATCTGCATAATGATTATTTCTTAACTTAACTACATTGCCCCAAAGCCCTATAATGTGCCTATTGTCTTATATCTAAAGCCTCTTTCTTAGACTCCAAAAGAGTAGCTTCAACTAAATAGGGAAGGATTTCTTTCTGGAAGGAAATAAAATTCTTACGCACATCGGCCTCAGATACAGCAGTAAATGCGAAAGAAAATACAATGTTTTTGGAAGTTTTAATAAGGAAGGTCAATCGTTCTTCGGGAATCATATTGGCAATGGTTTCATTCTGCATAAACGAACGCAGCAATAGAAACTCCAGGTCATCCGAAAGAAGTTTAAGGTACTCCTGGGCATTGACCGACTCACGGATAAATTCCCAACCAACAAATTCATTACAGACCGTATAGGTTACACGGCTAACCCTCAAAATGGTATTGGCAAGGAAAAGTGCCAGGTCTTTTTCTTTCACGTTCTTGTTCAGGATATCATAGACATTGTCCTGGATATAATCCATCAGGACCTCATGTAAAATCAACTCCTTACTTGCGAAATATTTATAGAAGGTTGCTTTAGCAATGGAAGCATTCTTGGCCAGCTCATTAACACTGGTTTTATTATAGCCATATTTCCTAAATAGATCTCTTGCAGATTTCTTTATTGCTATAACCACTTTGTCTTCCATGAAGCTGTTTTTTTTGAATTTGGGATTCAACTTTTTATATGATTCTACCCAAGACCCTTAAAATCTCGGGTAGAATACAAACCAATTGGTTTAAATAATCTCTGTCTCAAATTGAGATAAGAAACGAACATCGTTTTCTGAGAACAAACGCAGGTCGCGGATCTCATACTTCAGGTTTGTGATCCTTTCGATACCCATACCGAAGGCAAAGCCTGAATATTTCTTACTGTCGATTCCACAATTATCCAACACGTTCGGATCTACCATACCACAACCAAGGATCTCTACCCAACCTGAATATTTACACATCTGGCAACCTGCCCCTTTACAGATGGTACAGGAAATATCCATTTCAGCTGAAGGTTCAGTAAAAGGGAAATAAGATGGACGGAACCTCACTTTTGTGTCTTCTCCGTACAATTCTTTCACAAAGTGATATAATGTCTGTTTCAAATCAGCAAACGACACATTCTCATCCACATATAATCCTTCGATTTGGTGGAAGAAACAATGCGCTCTCGCAGATATTGCTTCATTACGGTATACTCTTCCCGGCATCAAAGCGCGGAAGGGAGGTTTCCCTGCTTCCATCAATCGAACCTGAACCGAGGAGGTATGCGTACGAAGCACAACATCATTTCCATCTTGCTTCTTGATAAAGAATGTATCCTGCATATCCCTAGCTGGATGCTCTGGAGCAAAATTTAACGCTGAGAAGTTATGCCAATCATCCTCAATCTCATTTCCTTCAGCAACTACAAAGCCCAACTTCTTGAAAATCTCAACAATCTCTTTTCTTACTAAGGAAAGTGGGTGTCTAGATCCCAAGGTGAAGCCTGGACCTGGTAAAGTCAAATCTCCTTCAGGATTTGCCGATTGACCTTCAGATTGATCTGCAAATTGTTCCGATGCCTCTTTAAATGTATTTTCAGCAAACTGCTTGAACTCATTCAATACTTTTCCTAAAACCCTCTTTTCATCCGAGGATACCGTCTTGAACTCTTCAAACAGGTTTTTCACGATGCCTTTATACACCAAAAACTTTAATCTAAATGCTTCAACATCTTGGGCTGAACTTGGCGCAAATGCCTTTATCTCTTCAGTATACTGCGTTATCTTATCTTGCAACATGTGTCAAAGATACAGCAATTTTAAAAAATAAATGAAATGGTACAATATTTAATTAGGTAGATTAAAATGGTAGACCATCACTATCGTCGTCATTCTCTGTAAAGTCGACGGCTTGTTCCTTTGGTTCACTGCTAGTGGGGGCTCCACTCGTGGCACTCTGTTGTGGGCTTTGAGGCTCAAAATCAGAACGTCTACCCAATAAATTAAAACTCTCTGCTACGATCTCTGTCGTATAGCGACGGATACCTTCTTTATCTTCATAAGAACGTGTCCTCAATTTCCCTTCTATGTAGACCAATTTCCCTTTACTCAGGTACTTTACCGCAACATCTGCCAGACCGCGCCACAATACGATGTTGTGCCATTCAGTCTGCTCTACACGACGGCCATCCTTGTTGAAAGTCTCCGAAGTTGCCAACGGAAAACTAGCAACACTTACATTTCCTTCTAAATAGCGGATTTCTGGGTCTTTTCCAAGATGACCAACTAAAATAACTTTATTTACTCCCGACATACAATAATTTAGGATTTAGTGAGCACTAAAAATAATGTTCCACAAAGGAACTAATCAGTTTATGTTTAGCTAATGTATCTAATTTTTCTAATAAAAAATAATTCCAAAAGCTTTTTTTGACCAATTCCCGATTATCCATATCAAGGCTATAAAAGCGGGCAAAAATATTCTGATGGCTTAAAATATGCTTCACTTGCCCTTTTATCATTTTAGGAACTGTTTCCCCAAAATTATTCCTGTACTCTTCTAATTGTACCAATTCTGCTACATTCAAATCCCCTTCACTCTCTATCAACGGAAACTCATACAAATTGGCCCAAACATCTCCTTCGGATCGTTGTGACATCAAAACAGACCCCTCTTTTTCAATTATAAAGTAATGAAAATACCTATCTCTACTTTTTTTTCCTTTTAGTTTAACCGGCAATCTATCAACTAAACCCTCTTCATAGGCCCTACAATCTAACCTCAAGATGCAATCTTCACAATTTGGATTCTTGGGCTTACATTGCAGGGCACCAAAATCCATTATTGCCTGATTGTATTCCGCAGGATGCTCCCGATCTAACATCTCTTCAGCCAATTTGGAAAAAAGCTTTTTCCCAGAACTGCTGTTGATCGCCTCATCTATTCCAAAATATCGAGATAATACCCTAAATACATTTCCATCCAGAACAGCATGCGCTTGGTTGCTGGAAAAAGAGGAAATGGCCGCAGCTGTATATTCCCCAACACCGGGCAATGCCAAAAGCATCTGATAATCAGTAGGGAATTCCCCATTATGCCTATCCAAAACCTGCTTACTCGCCTTATGCATGTTCCTCGCCCTAGAATAATAGCCCAAGCCTTGCCATAATCTCAAAATTTCAGACTCCTCTGCTTTCGCAAACTTTGTTACATTAGGATAGTTCTCTAAAAATTTGAAAAAATACGGCATCCCTTGCTCAACCCTTGTCTGCTGAAGGATGATTTCTGATAACCAAATGATATAGGGATTCTTGGTCTCACGCCATGGTAGAGCTCTTTTATGCTGAGCATACCAGGTTAAGATTCGTTCCGAAAATGACATAATACAAAGATGATAATTTTAACCCTCCCTATTCCTTAAAAAGTTATAAAATGTTAAAATTTCTTGCAATTATTTTAACATCCTCTATTTTTACGCCCGGCTAACATAAAGTGGGAGAGTAAAATACTATGACAAAAAAGAAGACTGCCGTTGAAATTCTAGACTCAAACGGCGATTCGAACTTGAAGATTCAGATTCCAACTATTGTTTTAAAAAATTGGAAATATATCCTAGCTGGAGGAATCTTCTGTATCTGCTTGATATGTGCAACGATTGTATATGTTGCCACAAAATCAACAAGTGACCATTACGAAGAACAATTGACTAAGAAGATTGAAGCGCTCGAAAAAGCGAAGCAATCCTTGGCTCTGGAAGAAGCAACCAACCAACTTAGTACAGTTCAAATCCAAAAATCCTTCGATGCTATTGATAGTGCAGTAAACCAAATTAATGCCAAAATGCGCAGAAGAGGTTTAAAAGAGTTTGCGCCGAAGCTTAAAAACGCTGGTGGACCGGTAGAAGAAGAAGTTAATCTACCTGAACTTATCAAATACTATGAAGCAACGGTCAAGAAACTGGACAAAAAATTGGAAGGTGTGCCTTTGGGAACTCCCCATAATGGAAGGATTACCTCTAGATTCGGATACCGTAGAAACCCTTTTACAAACCGAGGCCTTGAAATGCATTCAGGTATTGACATCAGCGGAAGAACAGGTGAGCCAATTACGGCCACAGCTGCTGGTAAAGTAGTTTATGCTGGATATAAAGGGCAATATGGGAAAGTCGTAATCGTTGAACATACCAACGGTTGGGAAACTAGATACGCCCATCTTTCAAGCACTAAAGTAAAAAAAGGTCAAAAGGTAGAGGCCGGTCAACAAATTGGAAGACTTGGTAGCACCGGTAGATCAACCGGACCTCATCTTCATTATGAACTATTGAGTTTCGGAAGAAAAATAAATCCTGAAAAAACACTGATCTTCAACTAAAAGATCATAAAACATAAAAAAAGGCTTTCTTTTAACCAAGGAAGCCTTTTTTTATGCCCTTTATAATTTGTCTAAAAAGAATTTCAAGTTTTCTTTAAATTGATCCGGACAAGCATAATGCAAATTATGGTTATCACAATCATAAACCTTTAGCTGGATTAGATCGGGATGTAGGTTTTTCAGGTCATTATTCCCTTTGCTGGTATCAAACAAATCATCTGGCCCTTTAGCTTCAATAATTAAGAGAGGAACATCCAGTTTTGCATAAATTCTCAAGGGATCAATATTTACCATGGATGCAGCATATTTACTTGTAGACTCTGGCGAATTTAAAACCTGCAAATAATGTAGCCTATCCTGCATATGCATATACTCATTTAATCCTTTATAAAGTATCCATTGCTTTTCCTTCCGCTTCATAAAACCAAAGGATTGCCAAAGTGAATCCGAATCTTCCAAAGACTTTATATTCTTGTATATTTCAAAGTCTGAACCATACGCAGCAAATAACAGCTCCTTCAAATCATCTGGGAATTCAACGGTCAGTAGGAATTCTTCCAACTTGTCTTGCTCCATCGCATCAAACATACGCTTGAATGAAACTGAACCACCTTCTTCTAGGATAATGGCACGAACCATTTCTGGATATTTCTGATAAAATGCCGTAGCAAGATAAGCTCCTCTTGAAAACCCAGCAATTACCGTTTGATTGACTTCCTCATGCTTCAACAAGTGCGCAAGATCGTCTGCAAAATTCCAGAAATCAAGATCCTCCTTAGGTATTTCGGTTAATCCATGTCCATAATGATCTATTGAAAGGACACAGTAACCCTGGTTGACCAGTTCTTTAGCAAATGGATAAAAATCATAAGCCGACAACAGACTTCCCGGTAACCAAACAAAGACCTTCCCTTTATTTTCACCCCATTTCAAATATGAAATTCTATGATTTTTAGTTTGAACAGATTTCCTGTGTTTAGATTCAAAGGACTGAAACTTCGCTTTATCTTTTAGAAATTCTCCATATAGCCCAGAATCATTCTCCTGGGAATAGCAAGAATCAGATAGGAAAAATATACTTAATAACAATAGAAGAAATCGAGGCATACTGATTAGCAAATGGATTCACCTCAAAAATAATATGTTTATTGGATTTAACTGATTTATTATCACACAATCCTTGGAACGATAAGTTGCCCACCCAAATAATCCACCCCAGCTAACTTAACTTGATAGGTGGCCTCTAAGGCCGAAATCCTTTCTTTTGGATTATCGCTTGACAATTCATTCAACCGTCCTTCGTTCATCAAAAAATGCCGGTCTCCATAGAGCAAGGCCAAATTCGGATCATGCATAATACAGATCACGGTAGTACCTTTACTCACTAGTCGCTTTAAATGGTCTAGAACTGCCACTTGATAATGTAAGTCCAAGTGATTGGTTGGTTCATCCAATAATAATACCGAGGGCTCCTGCAAAAGTACCCTGCACAATAATATCAGTTGCCGCTCTCCTCCCGAAAGCGAAGTATAAGGTTTGTCCCTAAGGTGCAACAGACCGAATGACTCCAGAGCAGAATCTACCAAAGCTTTGTCCTGAACGGTTGGCGAAAATTTGGAGAATGCAGCCCTACCTGTCAACAGGACATCCAATACCTTGAAGGGAAAGGTACTATGATGGAACTGTGGCATAAATCCAATCCTAACCTTGGCATTTTGATGGGGCTTGATTTTCCTCCTCTCCATACCACCAAAAACTACCTCGCCTCTATACTCCCTTTCCATCCCTGAAAGAATATTAAAAAGAGTAGATTTCCCACTGCCATTCCTTCCCAAAATCACACTAAATTCAGCAGAACGGAATTCAGCATTCAACTCCTTCAGGACCTGATGGCCTGAAAACCCAAAAGTCAAACCTTTTATGCTAATCAACTCTTCCATTAGTTCCAGTTTACAGCGTTTTTTCGCATCAAGTAAATAAATAATGGTGCCCCTAGCAACATCGTAAATACACCGATCGGTATTTCAAATGGCATTAAGGTCCTAGATAGATCGTCGATCAACAATAAAAATGACCCTCCGATACTAATATTTGCAAAGACACCGATTTGATTATTGGGTCCAAAAATAATTCGGGTAAGATGAGGAACGATCAATCCAAACAGACTGATCATGCCCACTGCAGAAACCGAAGCAGCAGTTATCATGGTTGCCAAACCTATCATCAATAATTTCATTCCCTTGGGATTTACACCCACTGCCATAGACTCTTCATCCCCTAAAGCCAGTAAATTTAACCTCCACCGGAAGATGATAATCAACAATATCCCTCCAACAATGGGTAGGACTGAACTGTTCAGCTTTGCCCATGAAGCTGTATGTAGATTTCCCATGGTCCATTGCACAATAGCCTGTAATTTATAGGGGTCGCTCATATATTGCAAGACCGTTAAAAAAGCGGTAAATACCCCGGAAATTATCATTCCCGACAAGACCATGGTGATCAAAGTCGTTCTGGTCTTTGAATAGGATACCAAGTAGGTAATGCCAACAGCCAAGACTCCAAATAAAAAAGCAGAAAAAGTAATGGAAAAAAAGGAAACCAGCATGGAAAGTGCGGCTCCAAATGCTGCCCCTGAGGAAATCCCCAGTGAAAAAGGATCCACAATTGGGTTCCTAAAAATCGCTTGCAATACCGCTCCTGAAACTGCAAGTGCTGCCCCTACCAAAAAGGTCAACAATATCCTCGGTAATCTTACCTGCCATAAAATAGTGGCCATATTCTCATTTACAGTTCCACTGCCGCCAGTTGGATGAAGAGCTGCAACAATATGGTCATAGAGCTCCTCAATTCCCAACACTCCCGTACTTCCCCATGCCAATGAAAAAATAACAAGAAATATAGGAACCAAAAAAAGTAAGATGACTTTCAATCGCTTAATCATTCCATTTTTTGTTTTCAAAAGCCTTAACCCTCCTTAAATAAAGTTTCCGAAGGCTTTCAATGCTGCACTCGGTAATAAGGTCATTTCCTCTAAGACCACTTGGTCATCAAATTTCTCCTTCAGCGCCTGGAATAAACGTCCATCATAAGAAACTGCAATCCTGTCGTCAGCTACTTGAAAGATCGGCAGATGTCGATTTCCCACGTCATAACAGAACTTCCCAACGGTATGGATCGAAGTTGAAGTCAATAGAATACAAAGACAGGCTTTGATCCGGATCCGAATGGAAATTTCTGCATCTTGATAGATTAACTGCCCATCTTGAAAGGTCGCCTTTTCAGGCAGCTGAATCTTTACGGCAAGACCTGATACCGTTTTCCTGTTCAAATAAGTCCTATTGACTTCATACCATTCCAATTCTAGGAAATCATCCTTATCATGTTTAGGAATTGACTTGCTGACCAATTTTTCAATGATAATCATTAGACTACCTGGGAAATTGCCTTCTTCTCAGCTACTTTATTCTTTAACCAATCACACCATTCATCTAAACCCTCACCCTTCAAACTGCTGATGGATATAACTTCTAGATTAGGATTGACTTCCCTGGCATCTTTTGCTGCGGCCTCCACTGAAAAAGGAACATACGGCAACAAATCCGCCTTTGAAACCAACATCAATTCACTGGTCAAAAACATCCTTGGATATTTCTTGGGCTTGTCATCGCCTTCAGTAGCTGCCAATACCGTTACCCTATAATCTTCACCTAGATCGAAGGCTGCCGGACAAACCAAATTCCCAACGTTCTCAATGAACAAAAGGTCTACATCTGTTAGATCGATATGGTCCAATGCCTGCAATATCATCTGCGCTTCGATATGGCACATTCCTCCGGTCACGATCTGAAGGGCATTGATGCCAACCTCTCGCATACGGACCGCATCACGCTCGGTTTCTGGATCACCAACCAATACGGCAATATTTAATTCCTTACCTAATCGCTTCCCAGTCTCTTGCATCAAGGTTGTCTTTCCACTTCCCGGAGAGGAACAGATATTGATCACACAGATATTAGGAATCCTGTCGCGAATGGCTTTTGCAACAAAATCATTTGCCTTCAATAAATTCAAAGAGGTATTATCACATTGCACAGAGCCTACTGGCATCTGATTACTTTTTGCTGTACGATTACTCATGGTCTTTCTTTTTAAATGTCACTTTACTAATTTTCAATTCTTCACCCTGCACTATTTTGTCCGAACCTTTTCCACATGCACAAACAAAGCGATGGTACTTCACCTCAAATTCCTCCCGGCAATCTTTGCAGTATGCTATAATCGGTAAAATCTCAACGTCAAGTTCAACGTCAGCATATTCTGAAAATTCCTCCTTATAGGCCTCAAAGGCATTGTGTATCAATACCGGCTGAATATTACTCAGTAAGCCAGCTTGTATCTCTACCCCGACGATATCCTTAAAGGTTTCTGGATATGCCTGTTCTAAGGTTTGGAAAATATCTTTGACAATGGATAGTTCATGCATATTATTCGGCTATTACTTCTAACTTCTTGATAGATTCTGCTTTTTTGAATGCTTTTTTTGCAGCCTTCTTTTTTATGGGAACTTCTAAAGGAACCTCCTCAGCTGTCTCCTCTTCAATGACCTCCCGCTTGGGATTAAGCTCCTCAATTTTATGCTGGGAAAACTCCCAACATAACTGCCCCAGCATCAATAGAAAATCATACAACAGTTCTCCATTATTCCCCAATGCCCTAAAGATGACAACATCATTAGCTGCCTGGGTGAATCCATATGTTATATCCTCATAATCCTGTACCAATATCTCATCCAGTTCAACCTTCAGGTCCTTGGCAAAGGAGCTTGAAAACAGCAAGGTTGCCTGATGGGTATAGCCCTCAAAGAACAACATCTTCTGGATCGGTTGCTTAGCTGGACTTAGAAACTGATTATCAATAAAAATGAGTTTATTATCCTTATAGATTTTTGTCAAGGAGTGAAGCTGGCTAAATACAAAAGACTCTTTCATATGTACCCGGCCAGAACAGATAATATCACCCCAAATCAACACAGCATCCTTATCCATATGGATTTCATTTTTAGCCAGAAAAATGGAATCCTTAAAGGGAGTTATGGGATGTGGGATATAGTGAAATATTGCATTTCTTTCCAATTGGATCTGAGTTTCCTGAACCGCTCCTATCTTCATGGGATGAACCTTGTTAAAAGATTGAGTGAACAACTTAAGTTCAGCCGCCTCTTTCACATGGACATCTATGGTCAATTTATCCTCATCCATTACACCTGGAGATGCACTCATGATGATCATTTCCAGATGTTCATGGAAGGTAGGTGAACCGTAATAAGTCAGTTTATAGGGAGCACTGTGATAACTCTCTTTTAAAACAGTTTTTTGGTTTTCTTTCTCCGCATTTATCTTAATTGCACTATCCATAAAACTGAGTTTTAATTCTCTAAAAGAGCATACTTCTTAATCCAATTTTTTACATCTTCCAATCCATCCAAAGTCATCATATTGGTAAAGATAAATGGCCTATCCCCTCTCATCTTTAAGGTATCCTTTCTCATGACCTCAAGATCAGCATTGACATAAGGAGCCAAATCTATTTTATTGATCAACAAGAGGTCCGATCGGGTTATCCCAGGACCACCTTTTCTTGGCATTTTCTCACCTTCCGCCACATCTAATACAAAGATGGTTACATCGGCCAAGTCAGGGCTAAAAGTTGCCGTTAGGTTATCTCCGCCACTTTCCACAAATATGATCTCAGCATCAGGAAATCGGGAGGCAAGATCCTCCACAGCTTCAATATTCATTGAAGCATCCTCGCGAATTGCTGTATGAGGACATCCCCCCGTTTCCACTCCCATGATGCGTTCGGCAGGTAATGCTGAATTTTGTTGAAGATACATAGCATCTTCCTTGGTATAGATATCGTTGGTAACAACACAAATGCTGTAATCCTCAGACATAGACCTTGTCAGTCTTTCAATCAATGCTGTTTTCCCAGAGCCAACAGGCCCTGCAACACCTATTTTTACGTAATTTCTTGCTGGCATATTTTTATGTTTTATGAAATGTAGATCCGTGTATATAGTTTTTCATGTTGCATGCAACGTATATCTTGAGCTACACAACAATTGCCGACCAGATCTTCCTTCAAATCGGCCTGTTTCTCAACCAAGTCATTAATGAGTGGCTGAAGTTTAAATAAAATCTGTTGCGCATCCATTTGGCTAATAGGAACCAGTTTGGCACAGTTGGTTACAATGCCATTTAAAGAGTTATAATAGAATGCACTCAATGCATCCTTATAATCAATCTTTTGCGCATGTGCATACATTGCAAATGCCATGGCATAATGCCCATGGTACTCATTGGCTTGAATGCCTTTCAGATAACTGCTGCATCGAGCCACAGGATGTAATTTCTCCGTCAACTTCAAGAACCTAATCCCAAGTTTCTTGCTCGCATCTCTGATCTCAAACGGGGCCTTATAAGCTGTTATTAAGGCGTCTAATTCCGCAATCCGCTTTTTGGTTGCCCTGGATTCACAGATCTCCCAAGTTTTATGGAAAAATGCGGCATCGTTATAGTAAAAGCTATTCTCCAACATGGAACTTGCATATTCCCGGGCAGTCTTGCTATCCTTGACTATCCCCTTAAATATGTAGGTTTCCAATCCATAAGAATGCGTAAATCCTCCGATCGGAAATACCGAATCGTTAATTTGCATGAGGGTCAACAGTGGATTCATCTTAATCTTCCTTTACTAATATTATTTTATTCTTAAAATTTGATACCTGATGCATCTTTAGTACATCAGTCCTTTCAATAACTCGTTCTTCAATCAATGGCCGGAATCCTGCTCTTTTTAATTGATCAAACAAAGGTTTTTCGAATGCCGTTATGACCTCATTTTGGTCATTGATAAATATTGGAATATGCTTATTCCCAATCTCAAAACAGGCAATCGCCATTTCCTTGATCGATTGCGGCTCAAAAACAATACAAGAGCAGGGCAATACCCGTACAACAATGCAAATTCCATCCGCATCATATAGCACATCTCCGTCCTCAAGTGCCACAGAGTCTAGGTTCCTGAAGCCTAACTCTTTCCCACCTGTACTATATGCCCGGATTATTCTTTTGGTTGTATCAAACCATTCCAGTTCTAAATATTCTATGGGATTTATGAAAACTCCAGAGCCTGAATGATGGATATTGCCTTTTATTGCTCTTGATACCAGCATGATTACTTAAAACAAGAAATATCTTTGTGCCATAGGAATTTCGCTAACCGGTTCACAGGTCGCTAAAACTCCATCCACGGTTACTTCATATGTATCTGGATTAACCACAATATTTGGCGTGGCACTGTTATGGACCATATCTTTTTTCATAACGGTCCTACAGTTTTTCACTGGCAAGTTCTTTCTGCTCAATTTCAATTTCTCCATATTCCCATTGTCAATGGAAATCTTGGATACGAAATTATAGCAAACAGAAGGCAAAGCACGTCCATAACTACCAAACATTGGCCTATACATGACTGGCTGTGGTGTAGGGATGGAACCATTGGCATCACCCATTTTTGAACTCAGGATCATTCCTCCTTTGATGATCAATTCAGGCTTCACGCCAAACATGCTCGTTTTCCACAATACCAAGTCAGCATATTTGCCCTTTTCGATGGACCCGATGTATTCATCTATACCATGCGCTTTAGCTGGATTTATTGTGTATTTAGCGATATAGCGTTTCACACGGAAGTTATCACTGTCCTTACCTTTATCCTCCGCTAGTGGACCACGTTGTACTTTCATTTTGTGCGCTGTCTGGAAAGTCCTTGAAATAACTTCACCAACTCGACCCATTGCCTGGCTATCCGAACTCATGATTGAGAATACACCCATATCTTGGAAGATATCCTCAGCGGCCATCGTCTGTGGACGGATCCTGGAATCGGCAAACGCTACGTCTTCCTTAATCTTTTTGTCCAAGTGATGCACCGCCATTAACATGTCCAAATGCTCATCTACTGTATTTACAGTAAATGGTTTGGTCGGATTCGTCGATGCTGGAAGGATATTCGGGTACATAGCGATCTTGATAATATCTGGAGCATGCCCTCCACCTGCACCTTCCGTGTGGAAGGTATGGATCACACGACCATTAATGGCAGCAACAGAGTCCTCTAAGAAACCCGCCTCATTTAAGGTATCGGTATGTATGGCAACTTGAACATCATATTTATCGGCCACTTTCAGCGAGGCGT
Source organism: Sphingobacterium sp. NPDC055346 (assembly GCF_053645235.1). NCBI lineage: Bacteria > Pseudomonadati > Bacteroidota > Sphingobacteriia > Sphingobacteriales > Sphingobacteriaceae > Sphingobacterium > Sphingobacterium sp. NPDC055346. The sequence goes on along the minus strand of NZ_JBSHMI010000005.1, from coordinate 304,533 downwards.
CAATGGTAGATGGAGTAGCACCCCAATCCTCATGGATCTTTACCCCCAATGCACCGGCTTCAATCTGCTCCTCAATTGGTTTCATCGTGGAAACATTTCCTTTCCCAAAGAATCCAACATTGACAGGGATGTTCTCAAATGCTTCGAACATCTTTTCTAAATACCATTTCCCTGGTGTAACTGTAGTAGCATTGGTACCATCAGCTGGTCCAGTACCACCACCGATAAAAGTCGTAACTCCACTGTACAATGCTGTTTCAACCTGTTGAGGACTGATAAAGTGAATATGCGTATCGATTCCTCCAGCAGTAAGGATCATTCCGGCACCACTGTGGACTTCAGTAGACGCACCGATCACCATGCCATCAGTCACCCCTGCTTGAATATCTGGATTACCCGCTTTTCCAACTCCAACGATTTTTCCATCCTTAATACCCACATCGCCTTTTACAATTCCCCAGTGATCAATGATGATGGCATTGGTAATTACAAAATCTAGCACACCTTCATCACGCAAGGCACGTGCAGATTGCCCCATTCCATCACGGATGGTTTTACCGCCACCAAATTTGTTCTCTTCACCATATACATTGAAATCTTTTTCTATTTCAATAAAAAGCTCTGTATCGGCCAATCTAACTTTATCCCCAGTGGTCGGGCCAAAAAGTGATGCATACTTATCCCTAGGGATATGTAAAACGCCATCTATGTATTTAACCGATGATTTATCGATTCCTAATTTCTCTAATCCGAGTGCATCCAAACGCATTGCTGCAGTTCCAGCGGTTGTCAATCCAACCACTTTGATCCACTCTCTTCTATTCCATGTTCCCATTTTTACTGTGTTTTATGTTATTTGGAATTCCTATATTTTAGTTCTTTTATTTTAGCCATGGCAGCTGATTTCACTTTGGAGTCTGTAACCTTTCCATTGGTCAAACCGTTGAAACCATGAACCTCTTTATTGCCTCCGATCTCCACCAAAATGACCTTCTTCTCTTCTCCCGGCTCAAATCGGATAGCGGTACTGGAAGGAATGTTCAAGCGCATGCCGAAGGCCTTCTCTCTATCGAAAGACAAAAATTTGTTGACTTCAAAAAAATGATAATGCGACCCTATCTGAATAGGTCGATCACCTTCATTCTTTACAGAGATATCAACGGTCTTATGACCGTCATTGGCAATAATCTCCTCCTTTTTCAATATGTATTCTCCTGGAACCATCTTATGTTTTTTTAAAGGTTAACGAATTGGATTATTTACGGTAACTAACTTTGTACCATCGGGAAATGTTACCTCCACCTGAATATCATAGATCATTTCTGGGACACCTTCCATCACTTGGCTTTTTGTCAACAACTTAGTGCCGAACTCCATTAAATCTGCAACAGATTTCTTTCCCACTCGGGCCTCTTCCACAATCTGTGAACTGATATACGCTATGCTTTCTGGGTAATTTAACTTGACCCCCTTCTGGAGTCTTTTTGCAGCTAGCTCTCCGGCTAGATACAACATCAACTTTTCAGTCTCTCTCGGTGTTAATCGCATATGTTTTTTTGTATATATTTTTTTCTTATCCTCTTTTACAAAACTGGAATGGTAAAGTAAGCCCCTAGGGACAACCTGTTAAATTGTTGCCTATCCATGTTTACTACATCTTTGTATGAAACCCTATTTCCCATGTAGCCCAAATAGAACCTGAGGTCTTTTGTTAAGAATGGCTTATGTTGTAAGGCAGCGAAATAGGTATAGTTTGTCCTGAAATCATTCCCTAACTCATCATCCGCATTTGACCCGGCGGTCTCCACTCCTCCTTTTAAGGCAATCTCCCATTTGTCCGCCAAGAACTGGTCAAACCTTAAAATGGCAGATTTATAAACGATATCCTTCGAAAGGGTTCTTGCAGCCCCGGTCCTTGCATAGAAATCATTGATAACATTGGAACCGATTAAGGCATGATCAACCGCATAATATGAATATTGAAGATCTAGATAGATCATTTGACGATCGGTCTTGTACTTATTCGCTAAAGAAACGGCATGGTTGGTATTGCCTTTTGCAAATTGAGATATATTATAAGACCATTTTGTATTGAATTTTTTCTCAGCAAATGCTCCTATCCAGGTAAAGTATGCTCCTAACGGTGCTTTCGATGCTTCCAGCCCAGATGCTGAAAGGTTATTGTCTGCCAATAATCTATCAAAACTGTGGTTACTGGTATTATAGACCTGCAGATTTAGGGAATGATTGGGATCGACCTCATAACTCAGCATTCCTCCGACCACAAATAGATTTAAGATACGGTCTACGTAGTCTGTAAATTTATACTCATAAATGGGGTTATTCTCGAATTCATAACTACCCACAATTGCACTTTGCTTTCCTAAGGTAACCGACCATTTATTGTCTTTGCCGAATTTGTATTTCAAAAAAGCAAAATCTAATGCAGCAGATCCATTGTCTTGACTAGTGGGTGCAAAGGAGCGGTTAAGCCTAAACCTAACCTTATAAGAAAGTTGGTCATTGTAATCCCCTCCTAATAAAATACGCGCATCATCGAGATTGGCATTTACCTTACTGTCATCATTCCCTAAGTTGTTGGCATTTAATCCAGCCCGGAGCAACACATCTAAATTGATCAGCTTGGAAGCCTTGGGTTCTTTTTGCCTAATGCTGTCTTGTTCGGATTGTTCGTTCAACAAAGAATCGGTCAATTCTTCAGCTTGGGAAAGCTGTAAAAATAAAAGGGGAAAAAGGATTATCAGGAGATGTTTTTTCATGTCGAAATTATTCGGTACTGACCAAATATAGTTTCAACATATAAAAATGAAATTAGCCTGAAATTAGAATGAGATTAGAAAGATGGTTTAGGGATTTTCACACTGACCGTAGTCCCTTTATTTTCCTCCGTATCAAGCTCTAATTGAACATCATGCAAGATGAAAATATTGCGCGCCAAAACTAATCCAAGGCCATTTCCATAGATCTCGCCGACATTGGAAGCCCTAAAAAAGGAATAATAGATATTGGAAAGATCTTTTTCTGGAATACCGATTCCTTGATCAATAATTTTAATAATGATAAACTCCTGATCAAATTCCATGAGAACTTTTACCGCTTTGTCGTCACCATATTTTATGGCATTGGACAATATATTACTAAAGGCAATATAGAACAGATCTGGGTTTGCTTTCACCAATAGATCATCACTATCTTCCGGAATATTGCTGAGATCAAACTGAACTTTACTGTTGCTGTTTAACTCCGTTTCGGTTTTAATTACTTCAAATAATAATTCATCGATACGGACAGGAAGTATATCTCTAATTTTCCGTTGGCTCCCCAAACTCGACATCACCAAAAGGTCCTTGATCATAAACTTCATCCGGTTGGTATGGTGTATAATCGTGTCTATTGACTGATAGGCATCATGCGATCGGTCGATTTGTTGTTGTGCAAGTTCTGCTTCCCCTCCGATAATGGTCAATGGAGTTCGTAGGGAGTGGGATGCATTCCCAATAAAGCTTTTTTGCAATTGGACCGCAATATCCAAACGGTCAAGCATGGAATTATAGTTAGTATATAATTGATCAATTTCATCGCCTTCACTACTGAATTTATTGCTAAGTCGATGATCAAGGGTGGCAATGTTGACCTTTTCCAGTTCATCATTCAGTACTTTCAACGGATTAAGTATCCTATTGGCAAAATAAAAAGCCAACCCAATGATGAACACAAAGGAAATTAAACCGCCCGTTAGCAAAGTCTGATCAAGGTCCTTTTGCTCTCCATGTCCATAGTCATCAATCCCCTCAGAAATCACCAATAAGTTCTCGGCATGCTGCTTATCCTCAAAAAACAGGGCTAAATAAGAAACATTTTTATGGAGAAAGGTAGCTCTCCCCTCTTCGATTGCAGTTTTATAAAACTCAGATGGCATAGGCAGGTCAGGCTTGATCCGCAATTGGTTGCTCCCTTTAACAATCCTGAGGTAATAATCATTTCCTTCTGCCAACTGCTTCAGGTATTTCCGCTTTACCTCATAATAAATTTGATTGTTATACTCATCATTTTGAATGATATGTTCCCCAACTATGCGGGCATTTTCTTCTAAACGATGGAAAAATTTGGTCTGTAAGCTGTCTCTGGTAAAATAGGAGACATAGTAGGCAAATAGTACGATCAAACTAATTGCTATTAAGGAAAAGGATAATATGATCTTTACCTTAATTTTCATTCCGCATCACGTATCCCATACCAATAACGGTATGGATTAACTTGTTCTCGTATTGTTTATCGACCTTTTTCCGAAGATAGTTGACATAGACATCAACCACATTGGTACTCATGTTGATATCCATCTCCCAAACTTCCTCCAGGATATCCATCCTTGAAATCACCTTGTTTTTATTGACCATCAGATATTCCAATAAGCGGAATTCCGTAGCGGTCAAGGAAATAGCCTTTCCGTCACGTGAAACATATTTACTGGACCTGTCTAATATCAGGTCGCCTATCTGGATAAGATGATTGCTGGAATTGTTACTGTTGGATTTACGTAATTGCCTATGAATCCTAGCTTTGAGTTCTTCAAGCTTAAAGGGTTTTGTCATATAATCATCGGCATCCCTATTGAAGGCTTCTACAACATCTTCTGTTTGATCCAAAGCTGTCAAGATCAAAATAGGAACATCCTTGTCAAAGCTGCGTATCTGTCTGCAGACATCCAACCCATTCATTTGCGGTAACATAACATCTAATATAATCAGATCAAACTTCTTGGAGCTAGCTAATTTTAACCCACTTATGCCATCATTGGCTACAGAAATTTGAAAATCCTCATATTTCAACCCGCGTTGAATAAGGGATATTACTGAACTCTCATCTTCGACTAATAATATTTCCAATACTTTTTAGATATAATACGTGAACCGTAATAAATATACAAAAAAGTGAAAGTTATTTGCTTAAAGTCTAATAAAAGGGTTCAATTAAATTAAAATTTTACATTAATCTAATTTTTAGATAATATCATCTTCGCATCCTCATCCTCTAACCTATCAACCTCTTGCTTCAATAATTTCTCTAATCGAACCTGTACTTTCTTGAATTTTGCTTGCCCATAGACATTCCTCATCTCACGCGGATCTGATTTCATATCATATAATTCCCAAGCATCCACTCTTTTATAGAAACGGATCAATTTATAACGTCCATCGCTCACACCAAAATGGGGTGAAACCGCATGTTCTCCATTCTCATAATAATGATAATAGATCTGATCTTGAATATCTTTTTTCTTGCCGTTCAACAAACTCAAGAATGACCTACCTTGCATATCAGCAGGCACCTTCGTTCCACTCAATTCCAAGAAGGTCGGACCAATATCAACATTGGAAACCATTCCCGTAATTTTGGAATTTGGCTTGATCATGCCGGGCAGTTTCATCAACATGGGGGTACGGAATGATTCCTCATACATAAAGCGTTTGTCAAACCAGCCATGCTCACCCATATAAAAGCCTTGATCGGAAAGATAAAGCACCAAGGTATTGTCCTCTAGGTTCTGCTCCTTTAAATAATCCAATACGCGGCCAATATTGCGGTCCATCGACTCGGCTGTATTTAAATAATCAACCATATAACGGTGATATTTCCATTCTGCCAGGGCTTTTCCGCTCAGGTTTGATTTTTTCAACTCCTCATAGATTGGTTTATAGTAATCTACGTAAGCTTGGAATTGTTCATCAGTCATCCGGCTGAAATTTCCATCAGCGCGCATTTTCTCGATATTTTCAAACATCTTCAGGTCATAGCCCATCTGCATATCCTTATCGATACTCATCTCTTGCTGCGCAGCTGCCTTTCTACCTGCATAATCATCATAGAAGGTTTCAGGTAATGGGATCTGCTTATGATCATTTTTACCGAAGTCTTCAATGGCCGGCATCCAGGTCCTATGTGTATTTTTATGGCCTATGATCAAGCAAAAGGGCTCTTGCTTATCCTGTCCTTTTAACCAATCCAATGCTTTATCAGTCACCAAGTCCGCTACATAGCCATCCTCTCTTGCCACGACTTCCTTCTCCCCTTCTTTACTGCTGATAAAATCGGGATTAAAATAATGTCCCTGTCCGGTTAGGATACTATAATAGTCGAATCCTTCCAGTTTTCTGCCCAAATGTATCTTACCGATCCAAGCTGTTTGGTAACCATTGTTATGAAGTTCTTTAATGAAGGAGTTCTGACCATGGTTGAAATTAGAGGTCTCATTATCCTTAAATCCGTTTTTGTTGCTATATTTTCCAGTCAATAAGCTGGCGCGACTCGGCCCACAGATCGAATTGGTGACATACCCACGCGTAAAAATAGCCCCCTCTTTTGCAATCCGGTCCAAATTTGGCGTATGGCCAACCTTGGAACCATAGGCTCCAATGGTCTGGTAGGAATGGTCATCAGAAATAATAACTACAATATTGGGCTTACGCTGTGCGAAAGTTGCCAAGCTGAATAGGCAAAAACAGATAAAAGTTAGTATGCGCATGAATTCTAAAAGTTTAGGAAGCTTCAAATATAAGCATTGCTTCCGAATCATCCTGTTTCTGGATTTCATCTTTTAACTTTTTCATCATTTCCGCTTGTTTCTCAGTATAGTTAGGATTATTGTAGAGATTCTCCATTTCTTTTGGATCCTTGCGCATATCATAGAGCTCCCAAGAATTGACTTTATTATAGAAACGGATTAGTTTATATTGTCCGTCACTCACACCAAAATGCGGAGAAACATTATGGATTCCATCCTCATAATAATGGTAGTATAATTGTTTTCTATCCCCTTTTTTACCATGCACGATCGCACTGAAAGATTCCCCTTGAATATCTTCTGGAATCGGCACCCCTGCCAAATCCAACATCGTAGGCGCAATATCCACGGTCATCAAAAGATCGTTGACCTTCCTGGACTTTTTGATTTCTTTAGGGAAGCGCATCATCATTGGCGTACGGAAGGATTCCTCATACATAAAGCGTTTGTCAAACCATCCGTGTTCGCCCATGTAGAACCCTTGATCGGACATATAGATCACAATTGTATTCTCGGTCAGGTGATGCTCATCCAGATAATCCAATACCTTTCCTATATTTCTGTCCATTGATTCAGCAGTATTCAGGTAATCGGTCATATACCGTTGGAATTTCCATTCTGCCAATTTCTTTGGATCCGAAAAATCCTGACTCGCATAATCGGCTTTTACCTTCGCATAATATTGTCTGTATTTCTCACGATCGGATTCATCCATTCTCCTGAAATTGGACTCTTTCATCCAATCCTCTTCGGTTTTAAATAGCTTTAGGTCGTAATCTAATTTGATATCCTTGCTGATCTGCATTTCCTGGATCTTAGCAGCCTCTCTTCCCTTGTAATCATCATAGAAATTATCTGGTAATGGGAATTTCTTATGGTCATTCTTTCCAAAATCCTGTGGGTCTGGATCCCATTCCCTATGGGTTGCTTTATGACCTAGTATCAAACAGAATGGCTTTTCTCCATCCAAGGACCCCATCCAGTTCAATGCCTTTTCGGTTACAATATCCGACACATAACCCTTCTCCCTGGTCAATTCCCCTTTTTGGTTCTTGAAGTCAGGATTGAAATAATGCCCTTGGTTTAGCAGTACATCAAAGTAATCAAACCCTTCCAAAGTATCCCCTAAATGCTGTTTTCCAATCCATGAAGTTGTATACCCAGCCTTTCTGAGCTCTTTGACAAAGGAATTCTGGCTATGCTCAAAATGGGACTTTTCATTTTCCCGGTAACCATTTTTATGACTGTATTTCCCCGTCAACAAACTTGCACGGCTTGGCCCACATAGGGAATTGTTCACATAGGCGCGGTTGAAAAGTAAGCCTTCCTGAGCAATACGATCAATATTGGGCGTACTGCCAATCTTGGAGCCGTATGAAGAAATGGTCTGGAAAGAATGGTCATCGGATATAATGATCACGATATTTGGAGCCTTCTGAGCAAAAAGCACATTTATTCCGAAAACGAAAAAAAGCAGGTAGGTAGATAATCTAATCATACATTAAATATACAAATTCAAGGTTAAATATTATTGATTTAAATAAATCCAGAAATACTGTAAAATATTGCTTTCAGTAATTTGCAGAATCAATAAAAATGAGGACTTTTGCGTAATAATTTCATTACATGAAAAAGCTTTTTTCCCTCATTGTATCAACTCTTCTTTTCCAGTTTGCTCTTGCCCAACAAGAAGTTTATAAAATCATTTATACCATCTCCTTAGATGAGTCTTTCAAGTCCAACATCAAGGAATTGGGACAAGGTAAAAGTGAAGAATTAGAATTGTTTCTAACTCTATTGTCTGAAATGGAAGGTAAACCACTGATGGAGGCATGGGTCAGTGAGCATCAAAACAAAATCCATAACCTGTACTTTGAACCCACTTTACAACTCAGAGATACAAAAAACAAAACCCTGTTTTTTTTAGATTCATTAGCAAAAAGTTTTTCAAAGGAAGAATATGCTCCCGAGAGTGAATTTAATCTGCGAGTAAACTTAGATTCTGAAAAGACGGAAATGATCGCTGGATTTCCCAGTAAATTGGCAATTTTAGAATTACAGGATGAATCTAATGCAGGGGAACCTGAAATAGTTGAGGTATGGTATACGGATAAGATACCTGCAATTTTTTGGGGTAAATACCAATACCTGGATAAAATACCAGGTCTAGCTCTGAGGGTAAATGCGTTAGGTGCTGCGTATCAGGTGATGGAAATATCAAAAACCCAGGTTCCCGATAATTTCTTTGAAGTCCCTTCAGATTATTCCGATGAAGAATTAACGGAAATGGATCTAGGCGATGGAATGACCGCATATTACGATTCAACAAGTTTTTTATTTGGCTTAAAAAATCCTAATGGCGAAATCATCACCCAACCGAATTATTTGACAATAGCACCATTTAACAATGGAATAGCTGTGGCAGTAGACGAAGGAAACTTTGCAGGATTGATCGATGCTAACGGTAAGAACCTGACTGAATTCAAATTTGATAATATCCAGTATGACCCCGTTCTTGATGCTTATCTTTTCTCATTGGAAGGAATGATGAGTGTGATGGATACAAAAGGAAATAAAATCTGGAACAATGAATTTGAATATATCACTCCTTTCTCAGCGAATTACACCATTGTAATGACTTCGCTTAAGTTTGGACTTGCAGATCAAAAAGGTAATATCGTATTGCCCTTAGGGGAGAACGTCATCTTAAGTAATGACAACAAATACTATGTTTCAGAAAAGGATGAACTATACGAAATATATCAAATTGAAGGCAATAAACTGATTACTTCAGGAAATTACTATTTAGGATTATCCAATGAGGATGACCTATTCATCATATCAAAAGATAGCGAAAACTTCGGATTGATTAATTCAAAAGGTGAAACTATTCTTCCTTTGGAATATAGCTATATAAATCCTTTTGAAAATGGGAAGGCTATCGTTTTAAAAAATGGTGAATCCGAAGAAAGGGTCATCAATACCAAAGGAAAATTCATTAACAACCCGTAAACATGACTTACCAAATCAACACCCTACATCGAGGGAGATTTATCTGGATATTGCTAGGCTCCCTTTTTGTGGTTGGGTATTTTTTATCACTTAGCACCCTACAAGAAATCTATAAGATCTTGATCCTATTGTTCTGTATACCTGCCATCATGTGGGCAGCGGTCCGTTTCAGCAAACAGAACTCTACTTGGGTAATCGATAAGAGTAACATTAACATTACCAAGTTTGGCCAGGAAATCCAGATCCCCATCGCAGAAATCACCTATCTCAAGAACCATATCCGATCCGGAGGAAACCTTTTAGCCTTTCATAAAAAGGGAAAAATGAGCACCGTACGGATCTGGAGAAACAAGATTTTTGCCAACAATGATCAATTCGAACAATTGATCCAAACAATCAAAGACCTCGGAATCGAAATCGTCATCGGATAAGCCTGTCATTTTCAAATGTTAAATTTTATATATTTGGCATTATGAATCTAAAAAACACTCTTGGCTTACTAGTCTTGGCTCTTTGTTCCCTAACATCCTTTGCACAGCGCAAAACGTATTGGGATCAGAAAGTCGATTATACCATGGATATTGATGTCAACGAAAAGACATTCCAATACGATGGTAAGATGAACCTGAAATACAGCAATAATTCTGGACAAGAATTGAGCAAGGTCTACTTTCACCTCTATTTCAATGCCTTCCAACCTGGAAGCATGATGGATGAGCGTTTGAAAACCATTCCTGACCCGGATGCAAGAATGGTCACCAATATAGGCACTAAAGAACAACCTGTTCGTCAAAGCCGTATTTCTGTCCTGTCACCAGAACAGATCGGATATCAAAAAATCAAATCGGTAAAATACAATGGTACGGATGTAACCTTCAAAGAAGATGGCACCATCCTCGAGGTAACCTTGCCTACAGCGATCAAAGATGGCAGTACGGTAGAGTTTGAATTGACATGGCAAGCTCAGGTGCCTGAACAGATCCGCAGAAGCGGTCGTAATTCAAAAGAAGGTGTAGCATTCTCCATGACCCAATGGTATCCTAAAATGGCCCAATTCGATGAATTCGGCTGGCACCTGGACGAATACATTGGCCGTGAATTTATTGCCCCTTTCGGAAATTTCGATGTTACCATCCATATCAACAAAGATTACGTGATCGGATCTTCTGGAAAATTACAGAACCCTGCTGAAGTAAAGGGCTATGTAAAAAATGCCAAGATCAAAACCAAAAACAACAAAGCTTCTTGGCATTATAAAGCCGAGAATATCCATGATTTTGCTTGGGCAGCAGATCCTAAATTCGAAGTGGATTCTGCCAAAACAAAATTGGGAACTACTATCTATACGATTTACCTACCTACAGACCAAGAGGTTAAGGATAATTGGAAAACAGCATTAGGATTAGCTACGGAATTCTTTGATTTTACCAGTGAGAACTTCGGTGCCTATCCTTGGAAAACCTACTCGATCGTACAAGGTGGTGATGGTGGAATGGAATATGGAACAGCAACCTTGATCACAGGTGGTAGAAACTTGAAAGGCTTAGTGGGAGTAATCTTCCATGAAGCAGCGCATTCCTGGTACCAACAGTTGTTTGGTGTGAATGAAACAGTCGATGAATGGATGGATGAAGGTTTCACCAGTTATATTGAAGAACTGGCATACACTGAACTGTTTGAAAAACCAAAAGCAAGAGCACTTAACCCTATCGGTTCAGCTTATAATTCTTACTATCGCTTGGCTAAATCTGGAAAAGAGGAACCAATGAGTCTATTAGCAGACTATTACAATACCAACTTTGCCTATAGCATTGAAGCCTATAGTAAAGGTGGAGTATTGGCAGAACAAATGGGCTATATCATTGGAAAGCAAAACTTGCAAAAGACCTTCTTGAATTTCTATGATATCTGGAAATTCAAACACCCAACTCCTAATGACTTTAAAAGGGTAGCGGAAGAGACCTCTGGAATCAATTTGAAATGGTATTTCAACTTGTTTATCAATACTACGAGAACGATTGACTATGCCATTGCCAATGTTTCTGAAAACAGCATTGAAATCCAAAATAAATCGAACTTGGCTATGCCTATCGACCTATTGGTAGAATATGAAGATGGAAGCAAGGAACTTTTCTACATCCCATTACGTGAAATGCGCGGTGAAAAACCGGCTGAGCAATATGATATTTACCAAGGTGTAAAGCGCACGGTCCTTACGGATTGGTTCTGGACAAAACCAACTTATTCAGTGCCAGTTACCAAGAAAGTGAAAAAAGCTTGGATTGACCCTACTCAAAGGCTTGCTGACATCAACTACGATGACAATGCCTACGGTTTATAAATATTAAAAAATCTAGCAAGTAAAAAGGCTGTTCCCCATGATGGGGAACAGCCTTTTTACTTAATTTCCATGGTCAGTTTATTAGAAACTTTTCTTTGACCTTGTTTTAGTCTCATTCGAGACACATTCCGAATTTTCCGAATATGTCTCGAACAAGACTAAAACGAATCTCGAAGCCCATGCCAAAATTTTTGAACTTCAGGCTCCACAAATATTATTTCAGTACTTTTTCCAACAGTTCCTTTAACTCTGCGACTGCTTTTGGATTTTGTTTAGCAATATTATCTTTTTCTCCCGGATCTTTTGACAGATCAAATAATTGATCTTCGGCATGATTGCCCAGTTCAGTTCCGGTCAGTTCATTGAAAGCTCTCCCCTTGCTAGGCTTGATGTATTTCAAATTTTCTTTTGTAATAGAGAAGGTTCCTGCAGATTGAACAAGGAATTCCCTTCCTTTTTTATCTTTCCCGATAAATGCATTCCAGATATTCTCACTATCCAATTCGTCTTGATTGGGCAGCGGTTTTTTAAAGAAATTGGCAAAACTGGAAAGAAGATCCATCTGACAGACTAAAGCGTCTGACACCAGCTGCTTCTTGATGCCTTTTGGCCAGCTGATAATAAAGGGAACACGGGTACCGCCTTCAAAAGCCGAATATTTACCTCCTCTATATGGACCAAATGGATTATGTCCATTCAGCTGGGTCACCGCTCCGTCTACATAGCCGTCGTCCAATACGGCTCCATTATCACTGGTAAAGATAATGATCGTGTTTTCATAGATCCCCTTATCCTTTAAAGCTTGGACTATCTCGCCTACGGTATGGTCCAATTGTAGGATCGCATCGCCTCTGTAACCTAAGCCACTCTTCCCCTTGAACATGGTAGAAGGCATTCTTGGGACATGAGGTTCGGTAGCATGGTAGCTCAAGAAGAATGGTTTCCTGGCATTTTCACGGATATATTGAATGGTCTTATCGGCAAAAGTCATGGTTACTTCCTCATCCACCCATCTGGCCTGCAGGCCGCCAGTCATCCAGCCTATCCTTCCAATTCCATTGATAATGGTTTGGTTATGTCCATGGTTGGGACTAGCTTTCATTTTTAATAGTTCCGGATTTTCAAGCCCTGTCGGTTCGTTCCCGATCTTCTGTTTATAGGAAACCTCAATAGGATCATTAGGATCGACACCGACTACACGATGTCCTTCCAAGAAAACGGTTGGTACTCGGTCTGCCGTGGCAGGGAAGATATAGGAGTAATTGTAGCCTACTTCCAATGGTCCTGGTTTTATAGTTTCATTCCAATTTTTTTCTACCTGGCTACCTAAGCCTAGGTGCCATTTCCCGATTATTGCGGTTTCATATCCTTGTTGCTTAAAAAGTTCTGGCAGGGTCATCTGACCTTGATCGATGATCAAAGCTGCATCACCGGGCAGCACGCCAGTTCCTGTCTTTCGGAATGGATATTTGCCTGTCATCAGGGAATATCTGGAAGGTGTACAGGTTGCAGCGGAGGAATGTCCATTGGTAAACCTGACCCCTTGATTAGCCAAGGCATCTATATGTGGCGTGTGGATCTTGCTAGCGCCATAAGCACTCAAATCACCATAGCCTAAGTCATCCGCATAGATCATCACAACATTTGGTTTCTGTTGGCCGAAACTTATTGATGGAAGGAATAATAGCAAGAATAAAGCTTGAGTGAGCTTTAACAAAAGGGTTTTCATAGAAATGATTGGGTTTAGAATATACCCGAATATACTGATTTTATTGAAATGAGCAGAAAAGGAGGCAAATAATAAAGGCTGCCCGTTATGGGGCAGCCTTCCAGCTTTTTCTAAATTTTTATTAATTATCGGAACCCCAGTTTCTATTGGCTTTTTCGCCCATGACGAATTCTAGGACTCCGCCATTTAAAACATCTTTATGGGAGATCTCGGCTTTATTCAATGGTTTGCCGTTCAATTTAGCGGATTGTATATATTTAAATCTGTCCGAAGCATTTTTTGCAATGACCGTAAAGGTCTTTCCGTTTTCCAATTGGATGACTGCCTTTTCAAAGAATGGCGAACCGATGCTATACATTCCAGAGCCTGGAGTAACCGGATAGAAACCCAGTTGGGAGAACACGACAAAAGAGGAAAGTCCACCTCCATCTTCATCTCCTGGAACCCCCATGAGGTCATTGCGGAACCATTGCTTGATCAGGGTTTTGATCCTTTTTTGAGTCTTCCATGGTTGTCCTGCATAATTGTACAAATATGGTATATGTAGTGAGGGTTCATTTGCCATAGAGAATTGTCCAACATTTCCGGTGTGATCGGGTAACTGTTGGTAAAAATCAAATTTGGACTTGCCCAAAGGCTGCACGAACATTTCATCTAGGTAGTTCACGAATTGTTCATTCCCACCCATCAGATTGATCAAATCAGGGATATTGTGCTGAACATCCCAACGATAGATCCAAGCATTGTTCTCTCCATAATATTCCCTAGCGCCTTGGCCTCCTGAAAACACATAATCGAATGGTTCCAAGAATTTCCCTTTCTCATCTTTAGGGTGGAAGAATTTCGTTTCTTGGTTGAATAGGTTTCTATAATTGAAAGACTGTTTCATGAATTTCTCATAGTCTTCAGTCTTGCCTAAATGCTTAGCCAATTGCGCCAAACACCACAGGTCGTAGGAAGTACCTAAAGTAACGGCCACAGGTTGGCGTCGCTCAAAGCTGTGTACCTCTGGATAAGTTTCCTTTTCACCTGGATGCAGAGCTGGGATATAACCTTTTTCAAAGAAAAATTGGTCCATCTTTCCGGCAGGTTTACCAGACCAAGGAGCCAAGGTCTTTTCGGTAATCGCTCCTTTTGCGGCACGATAGGCCTCTTCTACATTGAATGAACGAACACCCTTCTCATAAGCATCTAAAAGAGCTGCCACCCCATGGTTGGAGTTCATTCTACGGCTATCGCCAGTAATCTCCGGGAAGGTAGGCAACCAGAAGTTAGGCATCTGTTCAGACATCCGGACGAATGATTGCAGGATATTGCCTTCCTTCTTGGTATCGATCAAGACATTGAGAGGATGATGGGCACGATATGAATCCCAAATCCAGTCATCTGTAAAGAATGGGACTCCCTCATCTGAATGGACCTTGCCGTCAAAGGCACTGAAGTAGCGACCATCTTCAGAAATATTGACTGGTCTTTCAAAGGTTCTGTACAGGGAAGTATAGAAGATGTTCTTATCATTTTCTATACTTCCCTTCCACCTTCAATTTGCCGAGTGCCTTATTCCAGGTTGCTTTTCCATCTGTCTTCACTTTTTCCAAATCGAAGTTCTTGATTTCACGGTTTAGGTTTGCTTTAGCCTGAGCTGCATCGATAAAGGAAATACCATAACGAACCTTTAAAGTCTTAGCCGCTGTTGGGAATGTCAAGACTAAATTCGCCTGATCGCCTGAGGCTTCCGTGGACTTGCTGACCTGACCATTGTTTAAGCTACCAACTTCGGTAGGTTTTTGGTCAAATTCTGCATAGATATAGACCTTTGTATTGTTCCCGATATCCTGACTTCCAGATACACCGTTTCCATCCCATTTCACATCGCCCTTGCGAGAATTAAAGATCAGTTGTGGCTGCCCTGTTTTTTCAAAGCCCAATTCATAGATGGCGGCCTGATGGGAAACAGCAAAGTCAACCTGAATATTATCCTCATCCAAATAAACGGAATAGCTATATGGATTGATGATTTCCTGATCATAGCTATAGTTCAATACCGGTTTTAAACCTCGGGTTCCCGAGACAATTGGGCTCAGGTTAAAGGCAGAGCTTCCGCGGTGACTGGTGACGATCAAAGGAAGGCCTTTGATGCGATCCGAGGTATAGTCAGCCCTTTCAGGATAGACACGTAACAGGGAATTTGGTAAATGAACGGTTGGGTAAGTTGGCACCAACAGGTGGGAAATATTTCCCATATAAGGATTGACATAATCTACCTCTGACTTTTGGGCCTGGGCTTGGGTTGCAGAGATAAAAATCATTGCCATGGCTGCAAAGCTCTTCCCTTTGCTCCAAATTTTCCCAATTCGCGGAATTTGACTCTTGAACATAGTGATCTAGTAATGTAATGTGAAAAAACACCGTTTACTGTTATACCGACTTCGAAATAAGCATTAGATTGATTGGTTTACAACAGGTCCACTATCAAATTTAATAAAAAAATTCACAAAAAAGATAGGTAGTAAAAAGGTTTTAGCTAATAATTTAGGGAATAATAACCCATAAAAAAACGCCTATGCGAGGGCATGGGCGTTTCCAGTATTTTTAAGCGATTATTTAATCTGCATATGTTCCAGATGTTTTCCCATCAACCATTTTTCGCCGACCACTTGGAAGCCTAGACGTTCATATAGTTTTTTAGCTTTCGGGTTATCATCATCGACAAGCAACCCTAGTACCGTTTTATTCTCGGTAACATACTCCCCGATCAGGAATTCAATAATTTTCGACCCTAGACCTTTACCTTGTTGATTGGGATTGACCCCGATGCAATCAATATAGAATTCGCCTGCTTGTGTTTCGTCTTCAGGGTTGAAATCACGTTGGAATTGAGATTCTACATATTGTGCAACCGGCTTTCTTAATTCATGTAATTTTGCACCATCGTAAACTAGGGCAGTAGCCACAACTTCTCCCTCCTCCTCGATTACCCAATTATTATTATAGGAATATTGATTACCTTCTTGTTTGACCAATTCTGTCAAAAAATGTAAGGCTTGCTGCTGGTCTCTTTGTCCAATAAAACGGTAGGCAATCTCTTCCATGGCCAACAATAAATAACTTGCTATTTGTTCCGAATCCTGCTTTAATCCTCTTCTAATATTCATTGTTAAAATAATATTTTGCCCTAAGATAAAAATTAATCTAAAAATTGACGAGGATGAGCTTGTATCCCTCATCCGTCCGGAGAAACTCAAATGTCTTTGATACATATGGGAATTCGTCGTACAAAGACAGGGATATGACCGGATACTTTGCATCTAATGAATCACCACATTGATCGAGATACATACTATAGGATTCGCCTTCAAATATGAAATAATTTAAGCTGGATTTAGAGATATCGTATTTTTTCGATCCGCTGATAACAGACTCGAACAGTTCCTTTAATATATCACCTTGACGGTTGATGTATTTAGGACTTTCCTCAAATACCCATTGATTTTGGTCCTCATGCCAATAGGCGATGCTGTCATAGGAATGCGAGATCAATTGTTCTTTTGTTATTTCTTTGGAAAATAATTTAGGAAAAAGCTGTTCAAACTCCTTTACATAGTCCATAAAGGCATAAGTATTACCATTTTTCCCCTTAAATTTTTCCCATGTCCCATCCTCAGGCAAAGAGCCATTGATACTTACTTGGTAAAAATTCAGGTTATCATTGTATGGGAAATCCTCAATAAGGACCTGATTATTCGTATCGATCAACATACTTTTTCCGCCCACAAAATAGGAATGTTCGTCATCTGGACTATCCCTTTTTCTTTGGGCGCCCTTTAAGGCAGGAATCATTCCATTATTGACACGCCCTAGGCCATTATAGATGGCAGGAATTTGAATTTCGCCTTCGGCATTAAGCAACCCTACCAGGTCATTTGCTTGGTCATAGAAACGGATAAAACCTTCACTCTCGCAATCCGGAACATTGTCAAAATAGTAGAGGCTGTCAATGCCAACCTTTCTTCCGGTCTTGGTCAGGAAATAAGAACGAAATTCTTCCTGATCGTTGACCTCTGTTACCGAAATGATATTGTCAAAAGAACTTGGGATCCTACTGACAGCTTGTAGGGAGAGTGGAACAATAACTTTTCCTTGCCGATCTTGATAGCCGACCAAGGTAGAATCAGCATTGTAGAATGCCTTTAGGTTTCTACTGACTTGCGCAAAAAGGACATTAGGAAGCAGGAAAGCACATAAAATCAATAGCAGTTTCATACAGAAAAGATAAGAAAAAACCAGCTTTCTGTGAAAGAACTTTTATTGAAAATGCATTAACGTTTTTTCTTGTTTTTCTTCTTTTTTTCCAATTGGTCAATCCTTGCCGTTAAGGCTGCAATGGTTATTTCTTGTGATTGAATGGTAGACTGTTGAGCGCTGATTACTTTTTCCAGGGCAGCGGACAAGGTACCATTATCGATAGGTTTATCGATTTTAGAAGGAAGGGTAATGGCGACTTCATGAAGTTGATGATTATCTTCTCTCAACATCTCGCCGGCACCAGAAACTAACCATTCAGGAGAAATATCGGCATAGCTAGATAGAATAGTGGCTATTGCATCGGAGCCTAGGGCGGAGTTTTTTTGTACGCCCTTAAAATTTGCATAGGAAAGACCCAATCCTTTAAAAAACTCGACTTTGTGTATACCCTTTGATTCGGCAATCAATAGTACTCTCTCTTTGATATTACTCATAGTATCTAGTGTTAATAAGTTTGGATAAAATATAGACTAAATTTATTAATATTTTCAGGAATAGCAATAAGTTAACAATAATATAATAAGGTTATTGATGAGATTCTGCGGGTGATTGCAGTGCTGTGGAGGAAGGTTTGGGCAATAAGAAAGCCGGCAAAACCCAATGTTTTACCGGCTTTCCACAAATGTCTAATTATTAAAACTTGAAGTTAAAACCAAGGTTAATTGCTCCGAAATTGACATCATTATTCACGGCACGGTAACCGCCGAAAAGTTCCCATTTCTGTTGTTGGTAACCAATTTTCGGCATATAGTAGAAACCTCCAGCATCTTCACCACCTGAAGTAGTCAAGGCATATCCCAGATCAGCTCCGATGAAGAATTCAGGAACGATAGAATATTGTCCAGAAGCCGCCAAAGGGATGTAGTTAAAATCTGAAAAGCCAGCGTCCTTATAATCAGATTTCAGGAAATAGTTCTGGAATCCGACAGTTGGTCCGACTTGGATCTTTTCGCCTACGCTCCAAAGATACGCTGCATCTACACCAGCAGTAAAGGAGGAAACATCGGCCACATCGCCAACTGGAAGTCCGATGTTGGCTCCGATCTTGAATTGACCTGGGCTCTGCGCATTAGCGTCTAAACTTAGCATTAAAATGGATGCAGCAAATACTAATTTTCTCATTTGAAATAGTTTAGGTGATTGATTTTCCATCCCAGTTTCAAACACCGATCCATCATTTGGTTTTATTGGTCCACAGATAGAGCTCCTAAATCTATATGTTTAAACAACCATTGATTAATATTTTTTATTTAAAGAAAAGGTTAGCTATCACTGATTTTAGTTCACAATTAATTAATGAATTATAAGTAATAATTTAATATTTGCTTAAAACTACCTTAAAATAGCTTTGCTTCTTTTGCAGAAATATATAGAACAGGGGTTCTATTATTAATCTAAATATTACTTATGGATTTATTAACCGTCCGAAAATCTCGGAAATTCAGCAAAATTGGCTATGCCCTTTTGTGCTGCGCGCTCATTGGAAAATCCGCTTCTGCAAGTAGTCTTGATGAAGCCCATTTCTATGAAACCGCTACCCTATCCATCCAGACCCAAGCAACTGGTAAGATAAAAAACGAAACCAACGAAGTCCTAGTTGGTACCACCATCCGAAACCTGACCAACAAGTTAAGTACAGCAAGTAAACTAGATGGTTCATTCCAAATCGAGGCTAAACAAGGCGATGTATTGGAGTTCACCTCACTAGGTTATGTGACACAGACCATTACCTACTCGGGCTCTCCGGTCAACATCGTGATGTTGAAGGATGAATCGGCATTGGAAGAAGTGGTTGTAACCGCAATCGGTATCAAACAACAAAAACGTAAGTTAGGTTATGCAACACAGGAAGTTAAAACAGAGGTGTTGGATCAATCTAAAACCATGAATATCGGGAATGCCTTATCAGGACAGGTTGCCGGATTGACCGTAACCAATCCGACAGGTATTTTCCAAAAACCTAATTTCTCCCTGCGTGGCAAGAATCCTATCATCGTAATCGATGGTATCGTTGTAGAAACGGATTTCTTCGATGTCCCTAGCGAGAACATTGCCAACATCAACGTACTGAAAGGTACCGCAGCCTCTACACTATATGGATCTAGAGGTAGAGATGGCGCTATCTTGATCACGACAAAATCAGCCAAAGAAGATGGATTGGAAGTGAGCTTCACCACAACGAACATGGTGACTGCAGGCTTCACGGTATTTCCAGAAACACAGACTGAATACGGTTCGGGATCGAATGGGAAATATGAATTCTGGGATGGTGCCGACGGTGGTATCTCAGATGGTGATATGACCTGGGGACCAAAACTGAATGCAGGGGTGAAAGTTCCGCAATGGAACAGTCCAATAAAAAATAAAAAGACTGGCGAAATCATTCCTTGGTGGGGTGATGTGAAAGGAACGATCTATGATGACCGCTCCTTATACGAACGTGTTCCGATGGATTTTGTGAGCCACAATAACCTTCAGGACTTCCTAAGAACAGGTTTTGTCAATGACAACAATGTAAGCATCGCTTATAAAGGGCAGAAAGCCGCTGTATTCTTTACCGGTAAATATGCTATCCAACAAGGACAGGTCCCTAATTCGCAATTGCAATCTGGCGGTGCGACGATGAACACTTCCTATATGTTCAATCCGTCCTTGAAATTGGACGTGAATCTATCGTATAACAAGGTCTATTCTCCAAATTACCCAAGATATGGCTACGGACCTAAAAACCACATGTACACCATCTTATTATGGATGGGTAATGACGTAAATGGTAAGGACCTGAGCGAGCATTACTATGTTCCTGGTCAGGAGGGGTTCCGCCAAGCGAACTATAACTATGCTTGGTACAACAACCCCTATTTTGCGGCAAATGAACTGAACCAACAACATAACCGCGATGTTCTGCAAGGTCAATCTACCTTGAACTGGCAGGTATCTCCAAACTTTACCGTTCAGGGACGTGCTTCGGCAAGACAGAATTCGTCTTTTGAAAATATGCAAAGTCCGAAATCTTATATGAACTATGGTGATTCAAGAAATGGTGATTATAAGGTTTGGAATAACAAGAGAGTTGATTTTGACGCGGACGTTTTGGCAACTTACCATGAAGAATTTGGTGAGAACTTTGGTATCAGCGTAAATGCTGGTTCATCTGTATACCAACGTAGAATGAACAATTCTTACTTGGCAACAGATGGATTGATCGTACCAAAACTATACAGTTTGGCTAATACGCAGGGTCCCGCTTCGGCTTCGACCTTCAACTCTGAAAAGGTGACCCGCTCGGTATACGGATCAGTGAACTTGGATTTATTTAAATCGACGTACATCAACTTCTCCGGAAGAAATGACTGGTCTTCTTCATTGCCACAAGGAAATAACTCTTACTTCTACCCTGCGGTTTCATTGAGTTCAATCTTATCTGATTACTTCAAATTACCTGCTGGAATTGACTATTTGAAGGTGTACTCCTCATTAGCACAGGTATCAAACGACTTAGATCCATATAGTACTTATTTGACTTATGGAAAGAACTTAACTTATGGATCGACTCCATCTGTTTCTTATAGGGATGTTCTTGCGAATCCTGCTATTTTACCTGAGCAGTCTACGGCTATCGAAGCAGGTTTAGCGCTTTCTTTCCTGAACAATAAAGTAAATGCCGAAGCAACTTATTACAATGTTTACGATGAGTTCCAGATCAGGGATTTAGCGATCTCAGAAGCTTCTGGATTCCCATTGAGAAAGTCCAATGTGCTGGATTTCAAAACCCAAGGTGTAGAGTTGATGTTGAATATCTATCCGATCAAGAATGAGAACTTCAGCTGGGATTTCTCGGTTAACTGGAGCAGACAGGTGAAAAAATTCGCTGCGATCCATGGCTCTGAGAAATTTGGCAACTATATGGTGGGTGACCGTGCTGATGCCTATTATGCTACCATTTGGCAAAAATCTGCTGATGGTCAAGTGATCCTGAACAATGCGACTAGGATGCCAATCCGTGACAGTTATGCTAAGAACGTAGGTCACTTGGATCCTAATTGGAGATTTGGTTTCCAAAATAGATTCAATATCCATGGATTCTCATTAAACCTAGATATTGATGGATCTGTTGGAGGATTGATCAACTCTGTAACCCATGAAAAAATGTGGTGGGGTGGCAAACACCCATCTTCAACCAAGTATAGAGATGCGGAATACACTGCTGGAAAATATGTTTATGTGCCGGAAGGTGTAATCGTAACAGGTGGTGAGCTGGTAAGGGATGTGAACGGGAAGGTGGTTTCTGATACCCGTACCTACGAGAAAAACACACAGGCTGTGAGCTGGCAGACATGGAGCCAGATCTATCCTTACCAAGCAAGGGTAACTGAGGATGAGAACAAATTCTTTGCAAATACCTTTGACCGCTCATTTGTTAAGCTTCGCCGCTTATCTGTAGCTTATGACATCAATAAATTCATCAAAACTTCAAAAGTGAAGTCAATCAATGCAACTGTTTTTGGTTACAACCTATTGATGTGGCAAAACATTCCATTCTTGGATCCTGACTATGGTGATGACAACAACCTTCAAGATCCGTCTGCACGTTACATTGGAGCATCCTTAAACTTTAAATTCTAAACCATGAATATCAAACATATTATCATATTGGGATTTCTTGCTCTCTTTGTGAGCTTAACCTCTTCTTGTAAAAAATTGGAAGAGATCAATATCAATCCCAACGAATCGTCTACAACACACCCACAGTTTTTATTGACAAAAATACAATGGGAAGCATTCAATGCCTTTAAAGGAACTGGTCCTTTATACGCCCTGAAAATGATTGTGCAGACTGATGGTGAGAACTCTAATCAGATCTATGCATGGCAACGTGGCGATTTCAGTGCTTACGGAAAATTGCGTGATGTAACGAAAATGATCGAGGAAGCTGAGAAAAGAAACTTGCAAGACTATATCGCCTTAGGTAAATTCTTCAGAGCGTATTATTTCTATAACCTAACGATGACTTTTGGAGATGTTCCTTATTCTGATGCATTGAAAGGTGAAAAAGAAAACAACTATTCTCCTAAATACGATAGCCAAAACGATGTATTTGTAGGGATTTTGAAGGAGTTGGAAGAGGCAAATACCTTGTTATCAAAAGTTGAGAACAGAATCGAAGGAGATATCATTTACGGCGGAACGGCTTCGCAATGGCGCAAATTGGTGAATGCTTTCAGGTTGAAGGTTTTAATGACTTTATCGCCAAAAGAGGCAGATGGAACAATTTCTCCGAAAGCTAAGTTCAGCCAGATCGTTAGCAGCGAACCTTTATTCACTTCGGGTACTGATGATGCTAAATTATTGTACTTAGATCAGATCGGAAACCGATATCCTGAATTCAACTCTAGTGGTTATGGTTCTGGTATGTACGTGGATTCGACTTTTATCAAAAGATTACAAGATCTTAAAGACGCTCGTTTATTCGTATTGTTCACCAGGACTCCAAACGCAGCCAAGGCTGGTAAAGCAGTTAACGATTTCACGGCATATGAAGGTGGGAACCCGATCAGACCTTATGATGAGGTCAACAAGAAAGCGACCAATGGTAATGTTTCAAAGGTTGCCGATCGCTTTACGAAGGATCCTACCAATGAACCATCGGTATTGTTGGGCTACAGCGAGCAACAGCTAATCTTGGCTGAAGCGGTTGTTAGAGGTTGGATATCTGGGAATGCTGACACTTTTTATAATGAGGGTGTGAAGGCTGGATTCAAGTTCTATGAAACTTATGCAAAAGGTCTTGGCAGCTATATAAATGAGGGTATAGCGAATACCTACTTGGCACAAAACACGGTAAAACTTTCTGCAGTTAGTGGGAAGGAAGAACAAATTGAGCGTATTATGATGCAAAGATATCTCCGTTCCTTCCATCAAGGAGGCTGGTCGGCATATTTTGACCATCTACGTACGGGGTATCCAAGTTTTGCAAAGACTAACCCGAATCATTTTGCATACAGATGGATGTATCCGCAAGCGGAATACAACTCCAATGCAACCAATGTAGCCGCTGCAATAGCTAGCCAGTTCTCTGGTTCTGATGCAATTACAGCCAAACCTTGGTGGTTGAAATAGTACTCTAAATTAATCATAGAAAAGGCCGGAAGTGTATATGAGGGCACTGAAAAAGTCTTCTTAAAAATTTAGAGGTTTCAAAATGCTTGAAAACCATGTGTTAAACCCTTTGAGAATCGAGTATTTGCGACTTAAAATATAGAAGCATTCAAATAGACAAAAGATAAGGGCTTATGAACATAAAAATTCATAAGCCCTTTTTTAATGGATAGTTTTTCAGTGCCCTCGTGTATATTTGTGGCCTTCTTTTTTATTTACTGACACTTGTGGATATAGGTATTTCACTTCAACCCCCAGGAGCGTTGCTCAACCTCCTCATTTTCTCATTATCTTCAATGGAATCTTCAGTAGCGGTCAATTCTGCTGAGTTTTGCAGCGTTACTTTCTTTGCTTCCGAATTACAGGGTGTAACCAAACCATGAAAGATAGTTCGCATAAGATTTCTATTTTTCTCATATTACCTGATTATTGGTAAGGCGTCAAAGCTACCGTAATCACTTAGTGTCAAACTAATGGTTTTGGTATCTGGGGACAGAACAGCAAATTTCTAGCAGATCAACGCCATCTTATCTGATCCTAAGTACAAAAGCTACTTACCTTTTTCTTTGCGAGGAATAGACATAAATTTTCCGGCGTCCTCTTTCAGTAGACTGTACTTTTTTGCATTTGGTTCATCGAATTGATAAAAGTTTTCACCAGGAAAGTTGATGCTTATTACATTTTTTTCAGTGTTGTCTAATCTTAACTCACATTTAGGAAGCCTCCGACAACTTTCGCTTTGGTAAAGCTCAATGTGCCATCATTCACTTATTTTGATGCGATTGCAGCTCGTGATGATTGAGCAGGTTTTGTTTTCTCTACATCCTCAATAACCACTTTGGTATCAAGTACACCCTGATTAACGGTATCCTTGCAATCTGTCCATTGGACTTATCTTGATTGGAGGTGGAACATGAGGCCATAAATAACAGCCCCACTCATATAGCGGTAATTAACTTGTGATTAACATTAATTTCTCTTTAAGCGTATTTTATTGTTGGAAGTATGAATCACAAATCATTTTGAATACCAAAAGATAAAAATATGATCTTACAGGAATTGAACAGGCGACCTTATGTCTTTCTCGTTTATTATCAAGCATGTCTTGGAAAGGCTATCACTAACTGCTTACAGCTTTTTGATTAATCTCCTAAAACCATGACAGCCCATGATGGACCTATATTGCCAATTGGTTAAATTGAAGATATGAGATTAACACTATTAACCATTCTAAGCCTAGGATTTATACTATCCTCTTCTGGTCAGGATCAAAAAAAGGACAACTTTGTCGGGCCTGTTCACTTCAAAAAAGTGAAGGTTTCATCGGAAACCTATGAATCTGTAGGCGTATTTGATGTGAATGGAGACGGGAAGCCAGATCTGGTGTCTGGAGCCTTTTGGTATGAAGGACCAGACTATGTGCAAAGACATTTTATCTCCGAGGTAAAACGCGTAGATGAATACTGGGATGAATTTATGCATATCCCAATGGATGTCAATGGAGATGGTAAGATGGATTATATAACCGGAGGATGGTTTGCCGGGACGTTATATTGGATGGAGAATCCTGGAGACAATGGGCATTGGAAGAAACATAGGATTGATTCAACCGGCAATATTGAGACGGCAAGGGGGTTTGACCTTGACGGAGATGGGAACCTAGAAATCATTCCAAACAATCCTGGGCACCCCTTGAAGTACTATAAATTAATCACCGACTCCAATGGTAAAGGGACTGGAAAATTCAGTAAGGTCGATGTGGCTCCAACTCAAGGACATGGAATGGGTTTTGGAGATGTAAATGGCGATAAACGGATAGATATCATTGTCAATAATGGTTGGCTAGAGGCTCCAAAAGATCTTAAGGGGAAATGGACCTTACACCAGGAGTTTGATTTTGGAGATGCAAGCATTCCAGTGTTAGTATTGGAAATCAAAAAAGATGGTATAAATGACCTTATCGTTGGTCAAGGCCACTCCTATGGCCTTCGTTGGTATGAACAAAAGATAGATTCTGACGGTAAACGAGATTGGATAGAACATCCTATTGATCTCAACAATTCGCAATACCATACCATGGAATGGATTGATATTGATGGCGATGGAGAAGAAGAGCTCATCACCGGTAAGCGATATAGAGCCCACAACGGAAAAGACCCCGGAGCTAACGACCCGATAGGTTTATATTATTTCAAATGGAATGGGGAGTCCTTCACAAAGAATATCATTAGTTATGGCCCCTTTGATCAAGGTAAAGGTGCTGGGATTTACTTTTCTGTAACTGATCTCATGAACACTGGGCGAAAAGATATAATAGTTGCCGGGAAGGATGGATTATATATTTTCTATAATGAAGGCAGGAAATAAGTATAGATTAATAAACTTAGTTTTCCTTGATGATTTTTAAACCAATCACACATACCTGGATCCCCTATTTTGTTTAATCTCAGTATTTTGACACCTCAACCCTACCCCCTTGCCTCCACATAATTAGCAACAGCTTTCCCAATTTCTACACTTGAAACCTCTAATAGCACTTGGCGTCCTTCAATTGGGGATTCGAGAATAGAATTCTCTCCGCTTTCAATGGCAAACTCCAATAATAATTTTGTTAGCTACTGAGATCAAAATTCAATAAACCAAAAAGCAGCTAAACTACCCATCGCTCCGAAAATGTACCTTGAGGTACATAATGGCAGATCTATGATTCTAGATCAATAATTATTATTAAATAACCTTAAAAATAAATTTATAACAAATAGTTTTGTTAATCAATTTTTCTGGTTTTTGATTATCTAGTTGGGTAGATGTGTATAAATTTATCACAAATGGATTTGTTAATCAATTTCGATGGTTTTGATTACCTAAGGATTTTGGTGCGCAAAAAAATATATCAAATATCTTTGCAACAGTTTAGATATTTTTGACTATTTACAAAGAAGTTCAAATAATTTATATCAAATCTATCTGATAAATATCCTTACCTCATGCCAAACTGAGCGAGCACCCAGAATGTGTAATTGTATTATAAATCAATTGCTTAATTGATGATTAGTAAGTAATTTTTAATTTGACATAATACTATCTTCTAAACTTATACCCCCCCAGCTAATATTTTGTTTTTCTTCTTTGATGATTGGCCCCGATTTTTTCTCATATCCATGTTTTGCAAAATTGAGATCAGTTTCACGTTTATTTATTATAGTACTAACTTAATATTCTCAGAATCCTTTTCCATGATCCGAACCCGCGAGCTTGAATAATCTTTATGGACATGGATGCCTAAAAATTCATAACTTCGCTCAGATTTATTATCTGAAGTCTTGTACTAAATATCTAGATATGTACTGAACACACCTGATTTAATGGTATAAAACGTACTTTAATCATGTTTTACTTTTGTTATTTTTTGTAATATAGAAGTAACAAGGTAAGTAACAAAACTTCCAAAAATCCTCACATAAACTTATAAAAAAAATATAGTTTTAATCGAATTAATAATCTGAAAATAAGGTTTTTAATTTTAAAATCTATTAATTTCTATCATAATTTATCTATACTTATATTTGCACCCATGTTCTATTTCCACATTCCATTTTGCAAACAAGCTTGTCACTACTGTGACTTCCACTTTAGCACTTCCCTAAAGTACAAGGAAGACCTGCTCCAAGCCATGCATCAGGAAATTGAACTCCGAGCCTCCTACCTCGAGAACAAAAAAGTAGAATCCATATACTTTGGCGGCGGAACCCCTTCCATCCTCCAAGCAAAGGAAATCGACGCCTTAATCGGCAAAGTTGCCAAATACTTTGAAATCAGTTCGGATGCAGAGATCACCCTTGAAGCAAATCCTGACGACTTGGATAAAAAGAGAGTCCAGGAACTCCGCAACACCGAAATCAACCGCTTTAGCATCGGCATTCAATCTTTCTTCGAGGAGGACCTCAAATGGATGAACCGTGCCCATAATTCCGAAGAAGCCAGATCATCGATCATGCGCGTTCAAGATGCAGGTTTTGAAAACATTACCTGCGACCTTATCTATGGCTATCCCCTATTGACCAATAGCAAATGGAAATCTAATATGCAATCCCTGATTGACCTGGAAGTCCCACATATCTCATCCTATTCCATGACAGTGGAAAAGAAAACCGCATTGGCGCATCTGATCAACAAGGGAAAAACCCCTGCTCTCAATGAAGAACAGAGCGCCGAACAGATGCTGATGCTTATCGATACATTGACTTCCTTGGGATATGAACATTATGAGATTTCCAATTTTGCTAAGCCGGATCGTTACGCCCGTCACAACAGCAATTACTGGAAAGGAAAACCGTACTTAGGCATAGGCCCTTCAGCACATTCCTTCAACGGAACTTCCAGGTCCTGGAATATTGCCAATAATGCCCTGTACATCAAAGGTATCCTAACCAAAGAACTCCCGTTTGAAACTGAACAACTGAGCAAGAAAGACCGATTCAATGAATATGTCATGACCTCTTTAAGAACCAAATGGGGAATCGACAAAAACTACGTGGAAAAGGAATTTGGAAACGATTACCTGAGCAGCATCCTTAAGAACATCGAGGAATATTTTCACAAGGAGCTAGTTTTAATCTCTGAAGAAGGCATTATAAGCTTAAGCCCATCCGGAAAATTACTGGCGGATCAGATAGCAGCCGAATTATTTATCGTCGATTAAAAACAAAGGAGGATGCTTTCGCACCCCCCTCTCTAATTAACCTAATATATAACCTGATCTTAATTTCCTTTTTTAATCAAATCCTCAAAACGTTTGATGTAATACCCACCTACAACCGCTCTTGCCTTAAATCCTCTGCGTTCAGGACGATCTGTCCAAATCCAATCCGACATCGGCACCCGTGTTGTTGACTCGTTCATGAACAGATAAACAGGCTTTAGGAACTTAAGGAAGTCCTCATGTTTATCCGCCATTGTAGCTGTCCAAAAAATCCAATCCGTCTTGGTATAGGCTTCACGGCTGTCCAAAGGAAGCCCGTATTTATTCTGTTTGGTCAAGTAGTACTTGATCTCCGTTTCCCTGATCTTCGGATCAAAAATCCCCATATCAAAGATCTTGTCCCAAACCATGTTGTATTTCTGGCTCCAGGTTCCTGATTTATCAAAAGTAAGCTTGTAATGATCGCCATCCTTTGCCATCTGCTCCCACTCTTTCGCCATTTGCTTAGCCTTATTAATATATTTCGTGCCTACTTCATCCTGCCCCAACATCTTTGCTAAATGACCATAGGATGCTATTCCCATAATAGCCTTGACTGAAAGGTTCGCATTATGGGCGAAATGACCTGCAAAATCATCTGTACAAAGCTGATTTTCCGGGTCTAGGCCTTTTTCGACCAAATAATCTGCCCAAGTGGTCAATGTAGCCCAATGCTTGTTCGCATAATCAGCATTTCCTTCTGCCCTTGCAATGGCGTAAGTCAAGATCAACATATTTCCACCTTCTTCGATCGGCATATCCCCACCGTATGTCTGACCGTTTCCAACAGGATAGGTACCGATATCATGCGAAGGGAATGGTTTCTGCCATTTTCCAGAC
The DNA here is from genome assembly GCF_053645235.1 of Sphingobacterium sp. NPDC055346. Lineage (NCBI taxonomy): Bacteria > Pseudomonadati > Bacteroidota > Sphingobacteriia > Sphingobacteriales > Sphingobacteriaceae > Sphingobacterium > Sphingobacterium sp. NPDC055346. The sequence continues at coordinate 274,823 of NZ_JBSHMI010000005.1, read as the reverse complement.
TCTGAATAATAAAAGATAAAGTTGGCCAGGCCCTTTGCAAGTTCTGGATTATAGATCAAGAACAGAGGTGATGAAGGATAGGTAATGTCCACCGTACCGATAGAACCATTACTGTCGTTTTCTTTTGACAACCAAAGCAGGTCACCATTAGGCGCTTCTACCAGTTTATGGGCAGCAATGGATTGTCTATAAGCCAAAGCACACAGCTCAGCATATTCTTTTCCATATTGCTGATATTCTTGCATGAATCTATCATCAAACTTCTTGCTCGCCGCCATCAATTGATCATACTCCTTAAAGGCGATTTCAAACTGCTGTTCAATGCTGCTGTTTTCTTTACGGTTCCAATAAGGCCTTAGGTTGGTATTAAAATATTGAATGGCATACAAATCATCATAGCCAATGGCAATTTTGCCTTTTGCCGTACCATTGACCTTCAATTTCTTGGTCAATGCCAATTGCTTTACTCCGCCCTTTTGATCAGCATCGGTAGCAGCTCCTAAAGCAAATGCAGAACGCAATGTCATGCTCGGGGCTACCTTTGCCGTTGTTCCGGCACTTTCACTGGCCAAATAGAAATATCCCCAATCGTTTTTCACATGGTCTCCCGTCCTGCCCAATATCTTTTGCGATGTTGACCCTGTCTTTAAATAGGTAATTCCATTTTTTTCAAAGCTACTTGAAACCGATTCCTGGGTCGGAAGGTTCAATGCCCAATTTGGGGAGGCTTCAAAATACAGCTCAATTTCTTTCGGTTGTGGCGATTTGATTTCATAACTCAAATAGTTGATCGGCCTAGACAATAATTCCAGATTATCCAAAAATACTGGAGCCGTAAAGGTCACTTTCAATTCCACATCTCCACATTGGAAGGTATATAGAGTCTGCATAGGCTGTACATCTACAGAAATCTGCTTTGCTGTATTTGCAAAAAAGGCCTTATCACTACGCTCCACCAACAGTCCAAAATCCAGAAAGCCATTTGCGCCTCCGTTGAAACAGTAGGCGGCAATACTATTCTTGCCTTTCTTTAAGGTCTTTACTACCTCCTCAGATAATTTAACTCGTTTATTCTTTCCAGTTCCACCATGGTTGACTACTTCAATGCCATTCATATAGATCTTGACATCATCATCATGCGAATATTCCAGGTACACGGATTTATTGCTTAGATCTTCTGCAAGTACCACTTCTCTCCTTACCCAGATCTTATCTGTGGTCCAATTGGTCTTGCTCAGCGATTCATTTTCAGTTGTACCAAATGCACCTTTCCCAGCTTGCCATTTAGAAGCATCGAAACCCTTGGCAGACCAATCTTTTGCTGGTTCCGTGGTTACATACTTTCCATCCCATGCCTTGTCCTCTCCGTTCGGGATTACCGTTAGCATCTCTACATCCTCGGCTCCCATAAATCGATAGAACTGTCCGTCCACTTTCAACACTCCCATAAAAGGCAAGTTCTTATCCGACCAATGTGAAGGATTGGAATCATATAGGTTATTGGTATAAGACCATGCGCTGGTATTTGGGTCTAAGGTAATCAGGGGAAAAGCTGGTGCTCGTAAATCATTCTTGATATGTTGCGCTGACAACATTTGTGTCAGCAGCAATATAAAAACCCCAAGGACATTTGTTTTATTAATCATAGGTAATTCTGTAAATCGTCTGTGATAGATATAGCGGAGGTCCAAGACTCAAAAAAACTGAATTCTAGGTATTCCTCATGAAATATTTTCTGGATTAAAGGTTTATTATCTCTTATCGATTAGCTTAAAGATAGCAACTAAAACGTTTTAAGCAACTTCTGTAAGGAATTCTTTACAATTCATTAAAATGTGTAATAAACCTAGATTATTAAATATTTATCCCAAACAGCACTTTATTAAGTAAAATAAGCAAAAAGCGTTTAGCAAACAAGAGAAGAATGTTGATATATTCCCAAAATATCATTGCCATTTTTAAAAAATAACAAAAATAACAAACCTTAAATAGCTTTTCCTTGCCAAATTTTCAATTTTAATTTTTTAAGCAATACAAAAGCTCTAAGTTTGTGTGAAATTTCTTCATTCAATAATTATGATACACAATTCTACTTTTGAGGACCAGATCAAAAGTTACAAATCAAACCAAAATGCATGCGTTAAGCTTATTCAAATAATAAGCGACTTATGGTTTAACCAATCCATAGAACTCGTGCTCTTCAGAAACCAATTGATCGATCGCCGAGTTAGTTTTATTCTGAATCTACATCAAGAAACAAAAGAGTATACCGGTGTTGAGTTGAATATTATGGAAACCTTAAAGGTTGCCGAGGCTATCTATGCCCTAGATCTCAATCCTTCAAGGTTAGATATCGGAAAATTGGCATTGAACATCCGCAAACAACGCATCCAAGAAGCTGACGTCCAAGAATTTGTCCGCAAAGAGTTGGAACCAGCCAATCAACACTTACCTTTCCAGCCAAAAGATGTGGTTCTTTATGGTTTCGGAAGGATAGGAAGGCTCCTTTCTCGCGAACTCATTAGCAAGGCTGGAGCAGGCAGACAATTGCGTTTAAGAGCCATCGTAACACGAGATGAGGTTGATAAAAAAACATTGGAGAAAAGAGCAGCTTTGCTAAGACAAGATTCCATCCATGGAAACTTTGATGGCGAAGTTGCAGTTGATGCTATAAACGGGGCATTGATCATCAATGGGATTCCCGTGTACATTATCTCTGCCAAAAACCCTGAAGATATCGACTATGGTAAATACGGTATCAAAGATGCCTTAGTTATTGATAATACAGGTGCTTTCCGTGATGATAAAGAATTGGCTAGGCATCTGACATCCAAAGGAGCTGCAATGGTCTTATTGACCGCCCCTGGAAAAGGTGTTCCTAATGTCGTCTACGGAGTAAATGAATTGGATGCAGATCCTAAAAAGGACCATATTTTCTCAGCAGCTTCTTGTACAACCAATGCCATCTCACCGGTATTGGCAGTTTTAGAAAAAGAATTGGGCATCAGTAAAGGTCATATCGAGACCATTCACTCCTATACCAATGACCAAAACCTAGTCGATAACATGCACAAGAAATCCAGAAGGGGCCGTGCAGCTGCATTGAACATGGTGATCACAGAAACCGGTGCTGGCTCAGCAGTGGCACAAGTATTGCCTGCCTTGGCTGGAAAGCTCACCTCCAATGCCATCCGCGTTCCTGTACCAAATGGATCATTGGCAATCCTCAACTTAGAATTAAATAACAAAACAACCTTGAACCAACTGAATGATCTCCTGAAAAAGGCTGCATTGGATGGCGACCTGGTTGAACAGATAAGCTATACCAACAATTCGGAACTCGTTTCTTCAGATATCATCGGAACTTCAGCAGCTTCAGTTATCGATGCTCCTGCAAATATCGTTTCGGAAGATGGAAAAACAGCCATTATCTATGTATGGTATGATAATGAATATGGTTATTCTCACCAAGTCATGCGATTGGCAAGACATATCGCTGGTGTAAGGAGATATACTTATTATTAATAATGAAAAGGGGCATTTTGACCAAATTGCCCCTTTTCTTTTTTCTTTTTCAAATCTCATTCCTGCTTTTAACAGGTTCATTCCCATAACAACCATCCAAACATAATAATCTGAGACAAAAACGGAGGATGGGAACAAATCAAATAATTACGAAATCCTTATAATTCATAACATTTATTGTATAACTGTTCTAAGTCAATACAATTTATTCTCAACAAATATTAGCGTTCATCGGAACTTGTCCAGAGAAGATTTCTCTATCAAAGTACATGAACCCGTTTTAAAACCGAATATTTGACAACTAATGTATGCATAAACTGGAAAGAAGACAATTCATTTGGCAATCCAAGATGAAATTTTGAAAAATCAAAACAAAAACCTTTCATATTCCTTATATTAACATATAATATTATGGAAATCCAAATTAAAAGGATATATGAGCCCCCGTCACCCCTTGATGGGTATAGGGTTTTAATTGATCGGATTTGGCCCAGAGGAGTAAAGAAAAATGGCGCCAAATTGGATGAATGGAACAAGGATATCGCTCCTTCAACTGAATTGAGAAAATGGTTCGGACATATACCCGAAAGATTTGATGAGTTCTCCCTTAGGTATCAAACAGAATTAGATAGTCAAAAAAACGACCTTTTAAGATTAGGAAACATTGCGCAAAAAGAAAACCTTTGCCTTCTCTATAGTGCCAGGGATCCCCTACACAACCAAGCGATAGTCTTAAGGAACTTTTTATCCAAATTGACCAATGGATAATTTAAGCATTCCTGGGACGTGACTGGAAACACAAGGGTATAAATTAGCGTGTTTATTGTTCTGAGCCTCCTTTTCTACGAATGTATATTATCTTTATGACTATATCATAACATGGTGACTGAAAACCCCAAAGACTGGTAATCATCTAAACAAAAACGGACATGATAGAAAAAACAAAAGTATTGATAGCTGGACTTGGTGCAATTGGAGGATATTTTGGTTGCAAGCTCTGTGCCTCCAACCCAAATGATGGAAGTCTGTCAATAGAATTCTTAGTGAGGGAAAAATCAGTTTCCTTTGTTCAGGAACAAGGTTTGATGGTAAGAGATGGAGGATTGGAGATTACCGGTAAACCTGATGATGTGTTCCACGATGCAAGGGGAAAGGGAACCTACGATTATATATTGATCTGCACCAAGACCCCAGACTTATTGGGCATTTTGGATTGCATTTCGCAATCCGTGGGCGAGCGTACTGTTATCATACCCCTGATGAACGGGGTTCAATCGGTCTTGCAAATCAAGGAAAGGTTCCCCTCTGCCCTGGTATGTTACGGATGTACAAACATAGTCGTGAGGAAGGTGGGGGACGGTGCTGTGGAAAAATTTTCAGAATTTGAAAAACTGCATTTTGGGATACCCAGCCAGACGGACGATCGCCTTACATATTTTTACCAGTTGCTACGTTCAGCTGGGATTGATGCTGGACTTACAGAAGAGATTGAACCTGTGATCTGGACCAAATTTCTCTTTATTTCTTCGGCTGCCGCATCGACATGTTACTTTAACGCCACATTTGGACAGATTAGAAGTAACCGGGATTTTTTCGATACGTTTCTGGCGCTCCTGGACGAAGGTATTGATTTGGCTTTAAAAATGAACGTGAGACTAAATCTAGGAACCAAGGAAAATATCATTGGTATGCTGATGGCGACACCTATTGACGCCACCACTTCCCTTCATTCGGATTTACAGGGTAACAACCCTAGGAACGAAATGGAAGAGCTTATAGGTTTCTTCGAGGCTAAATCAAAAGAGATGGGAATTGGAATGCCTTACCACCAAATGGTTTATGAAAGTCTCAAAAAGAAATAAAGTTGGACACCGAAGACCTCCAACCAAACCCAAATGCCAGTCCTACCTTGATCGGACCATCTATTTTGGACCATGCCCATACCTTGACAATTGTGCTCTGAATGCCTAACACCGTACTCATATCCATCTTTCGAGGTCTATCTATTTTTTGTTCTTTTTGAGGAAATGGGATTTAGAAATTGAAGATTTAACACCTATTTCCCCGATTATCCACCATAATTTTATAGTTCAACCCATTGGTATTACTTTAAAAGATAATACCAAAACCATTTTCTTTCCACAAAAACAGGGTTATTGTAAAATTTTTGTACAACAGGACAGTACATGACACCCAACATTGATTATAAGGTTATATTTGGTTAACCAGAATTGTATCGATTCTCATAAATCTAAACAGACCGCTATAACAATTAATATGAACAGTTTTAGGCAATTTATTTTGTTCTCTTTAATCTTAGTCCTATCCAGTTGTACGCACAAGCCAACCATGGAGCCAGTGAAGATCCAAAAAGATTCCCGCATCGTCCTAATTGGAAACAATTTGGGTTCAAGGATGATGGAATATGGTGATTTTGACACCGAACTTCAAACAAGATTCCCTGACTATAATTTATTTATCCGAAATATCTGTAGCCCCGGCAATACCCCTGGCTTTAGACCCCACCCTTCCAGGAACTCCCCTTGGGCATTCCCGGGAGCGGAAAAGTTCAATCCTGAATTTGATATCAATACAGGCAGTGAAGGACATTTCCCTACGGAAGATGAATGGTTGATAGAATTGAAACCTGATGTGATCCTTGGTTTCTTCGGCTATAATGAATCCTTCCGAGGACCTGAAGGCATTGAGGACTTCAAGGGCGAAATAGCAGCGTTTATTGACCATACCAACAGCCAAGATTACAATGGTGGTAAGGGCACTACTCTAGTGCTGATCTCCCCTATTGCTTTTGAGGATTTGACCGATACATATGACCTACCAGACGGAAAAGAATTCAACAAAAACATCCAGCTCTATGCGGATGCGATGGAACAGGTGGCGAAAGACAAGAAAGTCCCTTTCCTTGATGTTTTTGACATCAGCCAAAAATGGTATGATCAGAGCTCTGATTATCTGACCATCGATGGTTCACAGCTTTCGGAAAAAGCCTATGGAATATTCGCTGATTACTTGGTGACCAGCATATTCGGTAAAGGCGAAGGAAAGGCTTCAATCCATAAAGATGAAATCAAGAATGCGGTTTTAGAAAAAGACTGGATCTGGACTCAGGACTTCAAGATCCCAAATGGCGTGCATGCATACGGCCGTCGCTTTAATCCGTTTGGTCCAGAGAATTATCCTTTTGAAATCAAGAAACTCCGCGAAATGGGCTATATCCGTGATACTGCAATCTGGAAGGCCGCAAAAGGTGAATCCTATGATTTGGCAGCGATGGATAAAAACACCCTAAAGCTACCTGAAGTAAAAACGAATTATGACTTTGGACAAGATCCAAATTCTAGATACCTGTATGGAGAAGAAGCATTAGCCAAATTCCATACGGCACCGGGCTATAAGATTGATCTATTTGCTTCGGAAAAGGAATTCCCAGATTTGGCAAACCCAGTTCAGATATCCTTTGATTCCAAAGGTAGGCTTTGGGTAGCAACCATGCCTAGCTATCCACATTATAAAGCTGGTGATGGAAAACCAAATGACAAGATCATTATCCTAGAGGATACCGATGGCGATGGCAAAGCTGATAAACAATCCATCTTTGCAGACCATTTACATCTTCCGATTGGTTTTGAATTTGCTCCAGAAGGGGTTTATCTATCCCAAGGAAAGAATTTGGTTCTATTGAAAGACACCGACAATGATGGCAAAGCTGATCATAAAGAGGTTATTTTAAGCGGATTTGATGATCATGATACCCATCATGCCCACAGTGCCTATAGCATGGATCCTTCAGGGGCGATCTTCATGGCAGAGGGTGTATTCCTACATACCAATGTAGAGACTTCCTATGGACCAGTTCGAGGAGTCAATGGCGGATTTTACAGATACGCTCCGCAAACCAAGAAATTGGAGCGTGTAGCCCAAGTATCTATTCCTAATCCATGGGGAATCGCTACGGATGAATGGGGACAAACCATCTATCTGGAAACTTCTGGACCAGATGTGAGATGGATGCTTCCCGGAAGTATCAAACCGAGATATGGGGAATCCAACGACAAGTCCTTTTCTTTAGTGGACGAAAATCATCGTGTGCGTCCTACTTCAGGACTGGAGTTTATTTCATCAAGCCATTTCCCTGATTCAGTTCAAGGCGATTACCTATTGAACAATACCATCGGCTTCTTAGGAGGCAAGCAACATACCTTTGTAGATGATGGAACCGGCTATAAATCTAAGCACAGGCAGGATCTATTTTGGTCCGATGACAAGAACTTTCGTCCTGTTGATGCAGAGATTGCCCCAGATGGTTCGCTGTACATCGTTGACTGGCACAATATGCTGATTGGACATATGCAGCACAACGCACGCGATCCACTGCGTGACCACGTTCACGGACGTATCTATAGAATTACCTATCCGTCTAGGCCGTTGGTAAAACCAGCGAAGATAGATGGTGCATCCATCGATGAATTGCTGGAGAACCTAAAATTCCCTGAAATCAGGACCCGTTATAGAACGCGTACGGAACTGAGAATGCGCGATGATGATGAAGTTGCCAAGAAAGCAACCGCTTGGGCTGAGAAATTGGATACTAAAGATCCGAAATACCTGCACAACCTATTGGAAGCGATGTGGGTTACTTGGGGGGCAAATAAGATCAATGCAGACCTTGTCCAAAAATTATTGGAATCTAACGACTATCATGCGAGAGCTGCAGCAATCCACGCCATTCGCTATAATACCGATAAGATCAAGAATTATAAAGATTTGATGGCCAAGGCAACAAAAGATGAAAGTGGTCGTGTAAAATTAGAGTTGATTGCAGCAGCATCATGGCTGAAGCCAAGTGAAGGCATAGACTTGATGAATGCGATCGATACCAGCAGTCTTGACAAGTGGAACAAACCAGCATACTTGACATCCGTAGCTCATCTGAACAACAAATCGGTGAAGGAGAAATCGGAAACCAGTAAAACGGCAACGAAATTGACTGGCCCTGCCTTAGAGCAATACAGACGAGGCGCTGTGATCTATGCGAAAGAAGGCTTCTGTGTTACCTGCCACCAACCGAACGGCAAAGGATTGGATGCCTCTGGCTTCCCGCCGTTGAATGCGAGCAAATGGGTTACCGGAAGTGAAGATCGATTGATCAAATTAACCTTGAATGGTCTATTGGGACCAATTGAGGTCAATGGCAAGAAGTATCCAGGTCAGGTACCGATGACTCCATTTGGAATGATGCTGAACGACCAAGAGATTGCAGACGTACTGACTTATGTCAGGAATTCATTTACCAATGAGGCAAATCCAATCTCTGCAGCTAAGGTAAAGGAAATCCGGGAGTCCATTAAAGATAAAAAGGGCTTCTATTCGCCAGAAGATCTATTAAAAGAACATCCATTAGAAAACTAAGATTAATTGTAAAAAGATATATAAAGAATGAACAAAATAGGATTTAACATTTTACCATGGACTGCAGGAGTTACCGAAAAGGCATTCCCCATTTTAGATCGATTAAAGAAAATAGGTTATGATGGTGTTGAAGTCTTTATAGGATCTCCCGATGAAGAAGAATATAGGGCATTGGCAAAACATGCCCATGACCTAGGTTTGGAAGTCAACGCGGTAACTACACTTGGCGAAAATGAAAGTCCCATCTCGACAGACACGGCAAGTCGAAGTCGAGGATTAGATAGAATAAAGTGGGCAATTGACCGAGCACATGATTTGGGTTCGACGATTTTATGCGGACCCTTTCATTCTGCTCATGGTTATTTTTCCAGGGCGGCACCTACAGACCAGGAATACCATTGGGCAGCAGAAACCTTGCGCGCAGCCGGCGACCATGCCCAGCAGGCTGGAATAACCCTTACGCCTGAAGCGGTCAATCGATTTGAAAACTATCTGGCAAGCTGTATCGATCATTTAGCTTATTTGATCGACCTGACCGACCATCCGCATGTAAAGGGAATGTATGACACCCACCACGCCAATATTGAGGAAAAAAGTATGCGAAATTCTATCCAGAAAATTGCTCCAGTTTTGGCGCATGTCCATATCAGCGAAAATGACCGTGGTACTCCTGGAAGAGGATTGGTGCATTGGGATGAGGTTTTTCAAACCCTTAATGAGGTCAATTATTCTGGCTGGTACACGATTGAGGCCTTCTCAAGAGCGGATCCGGATTTTGCGAACGCCATCAATGTATGGCGAGAATACTCCGATCCATGGGAGATTGCAGAACATGGATATCATTTTATCAAAAATAATCTAGTGAATTTTGAGAAAAAATAAGTTATCTTGTTGATTGATTTAAAATCAACACAAAATAATTTAACCACAAATAAACCACATTATGAGTAAACAAGTTAACCCTAGTGCCTTGTTTTTAGGAAGCTGTCTAGCCCTAATCACTACAGGTCTTACCTTTTCAATTCGTGCTGGGATATTACCTCAGCTAGGTCAAAGCTTCAATTTATCTGCCGAACAACTGGGATTTATCAATTCCATGTGGTTTCTCGGCTTCCCGATCTCCATGATCTTGGGAGGAATTTTCTATTACAAAATTGGCCCTAGCAATATTATGCGCTTTGCATTCGTTTCCCATACCCTTGGGATATTGTTGACCATCTTTGCGACTGGTTATTCGACCTTATTGATTTCAACTTTATTTATCGGTTTAGGAAATGGCTGTACCGAAGCGGCTTGTAATCCTTTGATTGCCGATCTATATTCGGGCAAGAAAATGGATAAGATGCTGAACAGGTTCCATATGTGGTTCCCCGGTGGTATCGTATTGGGAAGTTTGATTTCCTTGGTCATGACTAAAATGGGTGCAACTTGGCAAACTCAGATGTGGATCATTATGATCCCAACAATTTTATATGCGATCATCTTTTACGGAAAAGCATTCCCTAAACCAAAAGAAGAAAGTGCAACCTCTCTTTCCAATAATTTCAAGGCCATGTTCTCGCTTACCTTTATCTTCTTGTTCTGCTGTATGGCATTAACGGCTATCTCTGAATTTGGACCACAACAATGGGTAGGAATCATTATGGCAAATAGTGGTGCCAGTCCTATGTTGGTATTAGCCTTGGTTACAGGTCTAATGGCAGTAGGCAGATTCTTTGCTGGACCAGTTGTCAAAGCTTTAGGCCAAACCGGTGTATTACTGGGCGGAGCCATCTTTGCCACCATTGGTGTTTACCTATTCTCTGTTGCAACAGGAGGAATGGTCTACGTAGCAGCCATATTATTTGCGATTGGGGTATGTTACTTCTGGCCTACCATGATTGCCACAACAGCACAGCGCGTACCATTGAGCGGTGCCATCGGCATGTCCGTGATCGGTGGTGTAGGAATGTTCTCGACTTCCATCTTCCAACCAATAATCGGTCGTTGGATTGATAGTTCTAAAGCTGCTGTACAACAATCAGGAGAAGTGATAGAAAATTTAGATTTATTAGTAGGTCAGGTGACCCTTGCTAAATTGGCTATCTTCCCAGGTATTTTAATTGTCTTGTTCTTGTTCTTCCATTTCTGGCAAAAGAGAGCCTACAAAGGTCAGCACGAAACCGAAGAAGGGACCTCAAATGCACAGGTAGAGACTATATAACTCGAAAACATTCATAAGAAATAATGACACATCAACTCAGAACCACCTCTATTCTTTCATTTTGGACCAATAAACTCCTGTTGATAGCCTTTCTATCCTTCAGTTTTGGCCTAAGCAATTGTATTGCCCAGCAAAATAATTGGTTACACTTTACCCCTGAAAAGGCGCAGGCCAAAGGCAAGAAAGTGGTGCTGATTTCTGGAGATGAAGAATACCGTTCTGAGGAAAGCTTACCCATGCTGGCGAAAATCCTAACTCAAAAGCATGGGTTTGAAACTTTCGTTCTCTTTGCCATAAACCCAGAGACGAAACAGATTGACCCTGAATACCAAAAGAACATCCCCGGACTTGAAAACCTGGAGAATGCAGATTTAATGATCATAGCAAGTCGGTTCAGAGAATTGCCAGATGAACAGATGAAACATGTTGACAATTTCCTTAAAGCTGGAAAACCAGTTATCGGATTACGTACAGCAACCCATGCATTCAACTTCCCGAAAGAATCTAAAAGTGCATATAAGCATTATGGATTCAGTAATCAAGAAGGAGATTGGAAAGGTGGATTTGGTGGATTTATTTTAGGGGAAACCTGGATCAATCACCATGGAGACCATGGCACAGAAGGCTCTTTAGGTTTGATGAATGGTCTACAGATCAATGCCAAAAACCCTATCCTTTTGGGTGTTGAGGACATTTGGGTGCCTTCAGATGTGTATGGGATCAAAAACAGCTTAAAGAATTCAGAAATCCTGGTTTTCGGTCAACCGACCTTGCGAATGACCGCAGAAAGCCCTATCAATAGAAAGAAATCAATTATGCCGGTTGCTTGGACCAAGGATTACCAAATCCCTGGTGGTAAAAAAGGTAAAGTTTTCACCACGACCATGGGATCTTCCATTGACCTATTGGACAAGAACCTAAGAAGGCTGATCGTGAATGCCTCTTACTGGGCGGTTGGTTTGGAAAATGAAATCAAAGCGGATTCCAATGTGGATCCTGTAGGAGAATTCAAACCTATTATGTTTGGTTTCGGAACCCATGTGAAAGGGAAATATCCTAAGGATTACCTATAGTAGCAGGATTATTAACCCAATAATTTTTCAGTTTCCAGGTATTTCATAATGATTTGTGTAGCTCCAGATCGCTGTTGGACATAGTTTTTGGCAGCAATACTGGCCTGCACCAGCTTTTCACTTATACACAAGGCATTATAGACATCTTGCAATTCCTGTTCATTGGAAATGGAGAAACCAGCTCCTATTTCCATCAGGTCGATGGCCTCCTGAAACTTCTCATACTTCGGACCAAATATCACGGGCATCCCATAGGTTGCTGCTTCCAACGTATTGTGTATACCGGCACCAAAGCCTCCTCCAATATAGGCCATACGGCCATAATGGTACAAAGAAGAAAGCATTCCAATATTATCAATGATCAATTGCCTAGAAGCAGCAATTTGCTGATCGGTATAGGTATTGAATTTTGAGAACAGCAATGCATGCGGAAAGAGCTTCAACATGGCATCGATATGGTCTTTATGGATTTCATGTGGCGCAATAATAGCCTTCAAATCCTTATTGTTTTCAAGCAACACTTTTAACAGGGCTTCATCTGCTGGCCAAGTACTTCCTGCGACTAAAATATCCTCGGTCCCGGCGAAAGTTTGTGCTTCAGGGATCAGTTTATGTTCTTTCGGCAATTCCACGACCCTATCGAAGCGTGTATCTCCCGCCAAGCCTGCCTTCGTAACCCCAATCCATTTCAGCATATTCACACTTTCGGTATTCTGCGTAAAGAAATAGGAAACCTTCTTGAGAATTGAGCGGAAGAAGCCCCCATATTGTTTGAAGAATACTTGGTTTTCCCTAAAAATCGCCGAGATCATCAATAACCTGATCTTTCTTTTATCGAGTTCCTTGAAGTAATGGTACCAGTATTCATACTTGGTAAAGATGGCCAACTTCGGGTTGATGATATCGATAAATCGACGCGCATTGCTAGCGGTATCTGCTGGAAGATAAAACACATGATCGGCTAAAGGACTGTTTTTTCTGATCTCATATCCGGATGGGGAAAAAAATGTTACAATAATTTTTTCCTGAGGATGGCGACTTTTTATTTGCTCCATAACTGACCTACCTTGCTCAAATTCGCCTAATGAAGCAAAGTGAAACCAAATGTATTGCTGCCCTTTTTCAACCGATTGTTCTATATGCTGCAACAGTCCATCACGACCATCAACAAGCAACTTGGCTTTCGCATTGAACAATGCGAATACGCGAAGCAGCAAGCCGTAAATTAAAATCCCTAGGTCGTAAAGAAAACGCATCATGTTAAAATATTACTTATCTTCGTCAAAGATATTTAAACCTTTTCAAATTCACTATTGTGCAAGAAAACAAGCGCAAACGAATATTAATAACAGGAGCAGCTGGATTCTTAGGATCTCATCTTTGCGACCATTTTATTGATCAAGGCTTTCATGTCATCGGAATGGACAACCTCGTGACAGGAGATCTTCGGAACATTGAACATCTTTTTCATCTTTCCAATTTCGAATTTTACCATCATGATGTCTCCAAGTTTGTCCATGTACCCGGAGAGTTACATTATATCTTACATTTTGCTTCGCCGGCAAGTCCCATTGATTATTTAAAGATCCCTATCCAGACCCTCAAAGTAGGTTCTTTGGGCACACATAACCTTCTGGGATTGGCGAAGAGCAAAAATGCACGGATCCTGGTTGCATCGACTTCTGAGGTCTATGGGGATCCTTTAGTCTCTCCGCAGAATGAAGAATACTGGGGAAATGTAAATCCAGTTGGACCTAGAGGCGTTTACGACGAAGCCAAGCGTTTCCAGGAAGCCATGACCATGGCTTATCATAATTTCCATGGGATGGAAACTCGCATTGCACGGATCTTTAACACCTTTGGCCCGCGAATGAGGCTGGAAGATGGTCGGGCATTACCAACTTTTATCTCCCAAGCTTTACAGGACAAGGATGTAACCGTTTTTGGAGATGGAAAACAGACAAGGTCCTTTATTTACGTTTCAGATCAGGTAGAAGGAATCTGCAAACTGCTTTTCAGCGATTACCATTTACCGATCAACATCGGTAATCCAGATGAGATGACCTTGATCGACATGGCGAACGAAATCATCCAATTGACCAACAGTAAGTCGAAAATAATCTATGAGCCTTTACCGATTGATGACCCTAAGAAAAGACGCCCCGATATCAGCAAGGCTAGGGAGATTCTGCAGTGGGAGCCAAAAATCGGAAGAAAAGAAGGTCTTGAGAAAACAATTGAATACTATAGAACATTATTTTAAGAACACCCAACTATATAATTATAAATAAAATGAGCAAAATACTTGTCACCGGCGGAACCGGATTCATTGGATCACATACCGTAGTAGAATTGCATAATGCTGGATATACACCTGTTCTAGTTGATAACCTTTCCAATTCCAATATCAAGATCTTGGACCAGATTGAAAAAATCATTGGCGTAAAACCAGAATTCCATCAATTTGACCTATGTGATACCGATAAAGTAAACGAATTTGTCAAAGCAAATCCTGATATCACGGGTATTATTCATTTTGCAGCTTCCAAAGCAGTTGGTGAATCTGTTCAGAACCCATTAAAATACTATCATAACAACTTCTTCTCCTTAATCAATTTACTAGAAGCTTACCGTGAGAAACCGATCAATTTCGTTTTCTCATCAAGCTGTACCGTTTATGGAGAACCAGATACCCTTCCAGTAACGGAAAGTGCTCCAGTAAAGAAAGCTACTTCTCCTTATGGAAACACCAAACAGATCGCAGAGGAAATATTAGAGGAAACGGCTAAAGCAGCTTCAAACTATCAATTTGTTGCTTTGCGCTACTTCAATCCAGTAGGTGCCCATAGTTCGGCACTGATCGGTGAATTGCCAATTGGTGTTCCGCAAAACTTATTACCTTTCATTACGCAAACTGCCATCGGCAAGAGAGAGAAGTTGACCGTATTTGGCGATGACTATGAGACTCCAGATGGTTCAGCAGTTCGTGACTACATCCATGTTGTGGATCTAGCGAAAGCGCATGTTGCTGCCATTAAATTACTGGAAAAAGGAAATCCTAATGGCAATTACGATGTTTTCAATATCGGAACAGGTAATGGCTATTCAGTATTAGAAGCCATCAAAGCTTTCGAAAAAGCATCCGGACAACCATTGAACTTCGAGGTTGGCCCACGTCGTGAAGGTGATATCATCAAAGTTTGGGGCGATGTAACTAAATCAACAAAAGAATTGGGTTGGAAAGCCGAGCTAGGAATAGACGAAATGATGTCATCAGCTTGGGAATGGGAAAAATATTTGAAAGATAATCCGATTAGGTAGGAAGGGATTTGAGATATGAGATGGGAGATATTAAATTTGATATCTGTACATCTCATATCTATCCTTTAAAAAAGATAATTTTTTGACACACTTTCTATCTCAATACTCATATCTCAAATCTCATATCTACCCCCATAAAAAGGCGGGCTTTTGTTAAACAAAACCCGCCTTTTTATGGGGTAATGCTACTTACCTTCTTCTTTGACCCTTTGGAAAATTTTAGGGTTGAATTTGAAGGATGGTGTCATCAAGTATAATAAGATGATTCTGGAATAGCGGTTGTTGAATGGCGCCATGATCAAGGTGACTGCTAGGGCAACGATGACATATAACCAAGGGCTTTCCAAATTACCGGATAGGAAATAGGTCAATACACAGGCTGTTACCAATTCAGCAACGCTAAGGGCATAACTGACATACATGGCAACATAGAAATAGCCGGGTTCTTTTTCAAATTTCAACTCACATGCTGGACATCTTTCCAACATTCTCTTAGATTTAAAACTCAAAAGAGGTGCTGCGAACATATTACCGGTTCTGCATCTCGGGCATTTACCATCTATTGCACTCTTTAATTCCGAAGGTATGGTATATTTTGTTTCCATATTGATATTTATGTCCATTGTGATTTTCTGAATTCTTCGGGGGTCTTACCCTCTACTTTTTTAAAAAATTTTGTAAAATATGAATTATCATTAAAACTCAATTCATAGGCCACCTGTGAGATGGTCCAGTCTGGCAAGATCAGCAATCGCTTGGCCTCCAACATGATCCTGTTTCGGATTACTTCCCCAGCTTGGGTCCCCAGGTATTCCTTACATACCGAATTGAGGTGGTTTGGAGTGACAAATAATAACTCCGCATATTCCTTTGGCAAATGCAGCTCTTTAAAATTCTGGTCGACCAGGGAAATAAAGTTCTTGATCAACACCAGATGATAGTCGATGCTCTTCGCCGGGAAATTGGGGATATATGCCTGGTCAAACCGCAGCAGAATATAAAGAAGTAAAGAACGCTTTAGATCTTTTGCTACAGGTAGACTGCTCAGTTCGATCAATTGATCGAATAAGCGGGAAATTTCGCGGACCTGATATTCTTCTAGTGTGAAAACACCTTCATTCAAGGAAGAAAACAAGTCTAGATTCTCCACATAATCAGGTTGGATCAAAAGGGACTTGAAATAGTCGATATCGAAATTGACGATATAGCCAGTCATTTTCCCTTCAAACATCCAGGAGTGCACTTGTCCTGGTCCCATGAAATATACCTGACCACGCTCGATGGGGTATTGTTTGAAATCAATCTCATGCATCCCCTCTCCTGAAAGGAATAACAACATTTGGTAGAAATTGTGTCGATGTGGAAAAACCAGGTTATTGTTCTTACCTAGGTAAACCTCCAGACGGTCTGCCAAAAAGTTTTTATCCTCCTTGTAGGATACTGTACATTGCTCTAAAACAGGTATCTTGCCCATACGATACAAAGGTAACCAATAACTACCATGAATAATGGTATAAAAACAGCCATCAATGGTGTTATTTACTTATTGGATTTATTTACCCCTTATAATCGGGGATAATTAATACCATTGCCTAAATTGAGAATGGTATTATTTGTAATATTATTTATCTTTATTTATGTCATTACACAAGGATCAGGAGCTCAAGGAAGCGGTACTCAATTTACCGGCAAAGGAAAAGGACAAGTTATTGGTCAGGTTAATCAATAAGGACAAGATGCTTTTGAAGCAATTGCACTATGAGCTCTTAGAGGATGAGGCCGATTTGGAGGATCGGATTTTCGATCTGAAGAATGCGTTGGAATCTTTGTTTGATGTGAATAGCAATAAGGTCAAAAACCTGCCCATGTATTCCAATTACAAAGGCCTGAGCAGCAGCTTGCGCCAAGCGAGCGGCATGATCAATGAGCATGAGAAGATCACTAAGGATAAGTTTTCCGTGGTGGAATGTAGGCTCTTGATCTTACAGGAGGCCTTTGACCGGTATCCCTCCCTATTTGGTCCATCCGCATTATCTCCTGCATTCAAACTGCATAGCTATGTGGGTGCGAGGATCAAAAATGCCGTAAAAATATTTGGCAATCTTCATGAGGATCTACAATTTGACTTGAAAGACCAAATGGAATATGTGCTTGAATTTGCTGAACAGCATAAGCTCGATCAGAGCTTATAGGTTGATATCCATTCCTATTACCCAAGCATTTTTGTAAATTTGCAAAAATATACTAGCGTGAACATCCAAGAAATATTAGATAAATACATCCTATCCGAACAAGTCAAGCGATTTACCAGTAGTATCCAGAACGGCAAACCGAAGGTCCATTTAAAGGGATTGGTAGGTTCGTCCGATGCCATGGTCGCTGCCGCCTGCTACCAGATAGAAAAACGGTTGAACGTCTTTATTTTGCCTACCCATGAGGAGGCCTCTTATTTCTTGAGTGACCTGGAGAGCTTATTTGATAATCAAATCCTGTTCTTTCCGGCATCTTACAGGAAGGCCTTCGATTTTACCATCTTGGACAGCGCCAATGTTCTGCAACGGGCGGAAACGCTGAGTTCACTGAACCGAAATTCTGAATTGCCAAAAATCGTGGTTACCTATCCTGAAGCCATTTCGGAAAAGGTAATCAACAAAAAGGACCTCGAAAAAAATACATTGGAAATCCGGGTTGGCACTAAGCTGAGCATTGATTTCATCAATGAGTTCTTGTATGAATATGATTTTGAACGCGTCGATTTTGTTTATGAACCGGGACAGTTTGCAATCCGCGGTGGCATCGTGGACATCTTCTCTTTTTCAAATGACCTCCCCTATCGGATTGAGTTCTTTGGCGATGAAATCGATAGCATCCGGACCTTTGAGATTGAATCCCAACTTTCAGTCAACAAGATCAATTCGGTAACTATTGTTCCGAATGTACAAGCAAAATTCCTGAGCAATAACCATATTTCATTATTGGAATATATTGAGAGAGATTCCATTATCTGGATCAAGGATGTTCAGTTTACGCTGGACATCCTGCAAGAAGGCTATAAAAAGGCTTCCAAATATTGGAAAGCCTTGACAGAAAAGGAAATCAAGGATAATCCGGATTGGGTGGATCCGAGATTTACCTTTACAGATGACAAAAACTTCAATGCCATGCTCTTTGAGTACCCATTGGTGGAATTTGGAAAGCAATTTTTCTATAAACCGGATGAAGAATTCAGTTTTGATACCCATCCACAACCTTCTTTCAATAAAGATTTCAATCTATTGATCCATAACTTTAAGGAAAATGAAAAGCATGCCATCCATAATTATATCTTTTCGGATTCCACCAAGCAGATTGAACGTATTTATGCCATATTAGAGGATCTGGACAAGACCGTAACCTTCACGCCTATATACAAGGCCTTAAGAGAGGGTTTCAGGGATGACAAGCTGAAAGTAGCCTGTTATACCGACCACCAAATATTCGATCGATACTATAAATATAAACGTAGAAAGGGATATGAGCGCTCCCAGGCGATCACCCTGAAGGAATTGAGTGAATTGAAGCCGGGTGATTACATTACCCATATCGACCACGGTGTAGGAAAATATGCCGGTCTGGAAAAGGTGGATGTGAACGGCAAGAGCCAGGAAATGATCCGCTTGGTCTATGCAGACAATGATTTACTGTATGTCAATATCAACTCCTTAAACCGTATTTCCAAATATTCTGGGAAGGAAGGAACTGTTCCGAAGATGAATAAATTGGGAACGGACGCTTGGGAGAAACTGAAAAGGACGACCAAGAAAAAGGTTAAGGATATAGCCCGGGACTTGATCATGCTCTATGCTAAGCGAAAAGCCCAAACGGGAAATGCTTTCAGTCCGGATACCTATTTGCAACGGGAATTGGAAGCCTCCTTTATCTATGAGGATACACCAGACCAGGAAAAGGCTACGGCTGACCTGAAAAAGGACATGGAATCGCCGCATCCAATGGATAGATTGGTCTGCGGGGATGTGGGTTTCGGTAAGACCGAGGTCGCTATCCGTGCTGCCTTTAAAGCTGTAGCAGATAGCAAACAGGTAGCGGTATTGGTTCCTACGACCATTTTGGCGCTGCAACATTACCGTACTTTCTCGGAAAGATTGAAAGGCATGCCGGCAAACATTGATTATATCAATCGTTTCAAAAGCAGCAAGCAGATCAAAGAAACCCTTAAGAAACTAGAAGAAGGTAAAATAGATATCATAATCGGGACCCACCGCTTGGTCAGCAAGGATGTGAAATTCAAAGATCTAGGCTTGATGATCATCGATGAGGAGCAAAAATTTGGGGTATCGGTAAAAGAGAAGTTAAAGGTCATGCGTGCCAATGTGGACTCATTGACCTTGACGGCAACACCGATCCCAAGGACTTTACACTTCTCCCTGATGGGAGCGCGGGATTTGAGTATTATCTCGACCCCTCCACCTAATAGGCAGCCCGTACAGACTGAATTACACGTCTTCAATGAGAGTTTAATCCAAGAAGCGGTGAGCTTCGAGATCGATCGTGGCGGTCAGATTTTCTTTATCCATAATCGGGTTGCAGACCTTCCTCAATTGGGCATGCTGATCCGCAAATTGGTTCCTGGGGCACGTGTGGGAATTGCCCACGGACAATTGGAAGGGGACGACCTGGAAGATGTCATGTTGAAGTTCATCAACCATGAATATGATGTATTGATTGCGACAACCATTATTGAAGCGGGTTTGGATATTCCTAATGCGAATACCATTATTATCAATCAGGCGCACATGTTTGGTCTGAGTGACCTCCATCAAATGCGAGGCCGTGTAGGAAGGTCGAACAAAAAGGCCTTCTGTTATCTCTTGAGCCCGCCATTATCAACCTTGACCACCGAAGCATATAAACGTCTATCGGCTATCGAGGAGTTCTCTGAATTAGGGTCCGGTTTCAATGTTGCGATGCGAGATTTGGATATCCGTGGATCAGGTAACCTATTGGGTGCCGAACAGTCGGGATTCATTGCCGAGATCGGTTTTGAAATGTACAATAAGATCTTGGATGAGGCGGTGCAAGAGCTGAAAGACGATGAGTTCGGCGAACTATTTGCCGATGAGGAAAACAGAAAATACGTAAACTTTACGCAGATCGATACGGATCTGGAGGTGATGATTCCGGATGAATATGTGACCAATGTTTCTGAGCGCTACAATCTGTACAACGATATTTCGAAGTTGAAGGATGAAGGACAGTTACAGAAATTTGAGAAGGAATTGATAGATCGCTTTGGGCCAATACCTGAGCCGGTGTTTGAACTGTTCAATACCTTAAGGCTGCAGTGGCTGGGTAAGGAGATCGGTTTGGAGAAAATATCCTACAAGAAACATGTTTTGAAAGGGTATTTCGTTAAAAATCCGAAATCTAGCTACTATCAGTCGGATAGTTTTGGAAAAGTACTGGGCTTCGTTCAGCAACATGCCAACAATTCCAATATGAAAGAAGTAAAAGGTCAATTGCGTATAGCTATCAATAATGTGAACAGTATTGAATATGCTATTGAATTGTTGAAACAGATGCGATAAGACTTTAAGGTCGAATGGCTAATTTATAGAGGAAGACAAAATAACCTCCAATAAATTTTAATACATATAGTAACCTATACTTTCTTTTTGATTTTCTTTTCGAATGAACGTACATAAAATGTCCTAATGTTGTTACCCAAAAGTAACCCACATTAGGACATGATACAATCCCCGATATAGGGTATTTTTATTCAACCGTTAGGAAGGTCGCATTAGCCATGATCAGCTTACCGCTTTCCCAAAAATTCCTGAACAACACATTGTCCGTCAAATAGATAACCGAACCCCTACCAAGGTTCTGCGTTCCGAAGACCATTCCATTTTTCAGTTTTTTGTTCAAGTTATGACCTACAAACCCGCTCATCTTTGAGTTTTCTGTGATGTAGCCCACATTCCAACCTTTGTTTGGTTCGAAATATTGAAATAGATTGTCATCCTGTTTCAGGGTGAAGTAATCTTTAACACCGAACATCAATGGGTGGGAATTATCGAAGGTCAGTTTGAAGATGGCTCCAGAGGTATAATTCTCCATTGCACCTCTTTCACGATCTCCATATTTCTTCAATGGACTTGGTTTAGATTTAGCAGAGGTATCTTGTTTTACCGTTTTCAATTCGGACCAAGATTGTGCAGCCAATTGACTTACTGCACTTTCAAGAGCAATGACCTTTCCACCTTTTCTAATCCAACTTGCAAACTCCTCGCTCTGGCCTTTGTCCTTTAGGAAAGAGTAATTCCCATTAGGCATAATGAATACATCGATCTCATCCCAGTCTACCCTAGCAAAATCGGTAGGATTGATCAGGATAATTGGATACTGCAATTGCTGATCAAAGAAATGCCACACCTCGCCCACATTGGTCGCTCTAAGACCTTCGCCAGCCATCATCATGACCTTTGGAGCCTTGATGGTCTTCACATCGGAACTTCCCAAATCCTTTCCTCCTTCTACAATTCCAGATTGGATAGCATAGGTTTTCACCTGTAACTTGTCCGCCTCTTCTTTCATGATCTTTTCTACATTCGCTTGTTTATTGCCGTTCTTCATGACCAAGAGTGATCCTTTTGGAAATTCATCCGAACCGATCTTGAAGCTCTGATCTGAGACTTTAACGGTGATCTTATGGCGTAATAGGGCAGCCAATAATTTTGCTGAAGAAAAACCATCCCATTTTACCGCATATCCAAAATTAGAACCAGTCGCATTGCTGATAGTCTCTAATTGGTAAGGATTAAGGTTGCTGATTTTCGTTTGGGAAGCTATAGCTGGAAGACCATAAACATAAGGCAAAGACCAAGCGGTAATATCGTAGGTAATCGAATCGGTCAGTTTCGCTTCCGGTTCAAACAGTACGCGAATCAAGGCCGCTTTGGATTGATTGCCCGGAATGACCAAATCCTTTTCAGTCAGGCTATGGTTCTGTTCCTTCTTACTGAAGTAATCAAAGCCCTTTACAGAACCTGAGGAAGAGTAATAATTGATCTTATTCTTGTCCAATAGTTCCATTAGGGAGCGCATGGTCTTATCACGGTAAGAGTCGTACTTGATCACATAGGTTTGGTAAGAAGAAAGTTTACCGGCTGCGGCATCATCTCCGAATTTCTTGAATTCAGAAACCACCTTAGCTGAGTTTTGGGAAACCACTTCAATAATGTTCATTCCTGAAGCATGGTGCTGGATAGCACGGTCCACCAATGTCAGTGTATCCTTTTCATCGGTATAGACTCCTAATCCTGCAGAACCATTTCCTGCTTTTTCAAAGGTCATACCGATGGCTCCAGAATAGATGGGATAGGTGTCCCCATAGGAGGGGTAAAACAGGTCGAAGCGTTCCTTGGTGAAGTAAAGCCAGCCTTTGGAATCAAAATATTTTGCATTATGCTTTCCAATGGTGGTCTGAAACTCCCTTTGCCATGGCGTGATCACCTCATGGAAGGGCTCAGCTGCCGGTGGAAAATAGTATGGCGAGTTAATTCCCTGTTCGTGGAAATCAGCATGGATATGAGGCAACCACTTGTTGTAGATGGCTGCACGGAAAGTACTTTCCTTCTGCGTTTGCCAAGCCCAATCACGGTTCATATCGAAATAATAATGATTATATCGACCTCCCGGCCAAGGTTCGCGGTGCTCTCTAGCATAGATCTCCGGATTGTACTTGATGCCCACGGTTCCGTTGTACCAATTGTTATAACGTTCGGTTCCATCAGGATTCAAGCAAGGGTCTAGGATAACCAGGGTGTTATCCAACCAACCTTTGCTCTTGCTGTTGTTGGGATTTACCAATTCGAATAAGGTCATCATGGAAGCTTCAATGGATGAGGTTTCATTCCCATGGATGTTATTGCTGATCCAGACAATGGCAGGACCATTACTGTTTCCCTCGCCTTGCGTAGCATGAGCAAGCTTCAAGTTATTGGTGCGGATATTTTCAAGGTTTCCGATGTTTTGGGCAGAAGAAATATAGAAAACCTTTAAGGGCCTACCTTCAGGGGTTTCTCCATAAGATTCCATTTTCACTTGGTTTGGGACCTGATCTGCCACATACTGATAATATTCCAAAACCTTCCAATGCGGCGTCACTTTGGTTCCCACCTGATAGCCTAGATATTCAGCGGGGGATTTGATTTGCGCATAAGAAAGTGTGGAAATAAAACAAGCCAGGATGGCCAGTATTTTTTTCATAGTATTAGAGGTTAATTAGGGTTTAATAATTTAAAATAATTCGTTGCTGAAATTAAGTATTTACAAGTTATTTTTTTAATTTTCAGTCCTTTATTTTTTAAACCCAACCTACTATGGCTCATTTAGAAACCGACCTCATCCATAAAGGCCAAGAATTCAACAGTAGTAAAGCTGTTGTAACACCCATTTATCAGACATCTACCTATTTTGCAGATGAAGATTTAAAGAACTATATCATTTCCGCTACAGAGACCAAGAATCCTAATTTTTACCATCGGCATGGTAATCCGACCAACTCACAGGCTGCGGCAATTGTAGCGAGTTTGGAGAAAACGGAAGATGCCCTGGTTTTGGCAACGGGGATGGCAGCTATCAGCACGGCCATATTATCAGTTGTGAAGGCTGGCGATCATGTGGTGACACAAAACTCCCTATATTCTGGCGCTATGCTCTTCTTTAAGAACTTCTTGACCGAGTATGGAGTGGAAGTAACCCACGTGGACCAAAAAGACAACGAAGCCTTTGAGAAGGCCATTAAAGCCAATACTAAATTGATCTATATTGAAACGCCCTCGAATCCAAACTTAGATGTCACCGACCTGAAGTTTATCGCTGAGCTCGGAAAGAAGCACCAACTGACCACGATGGCGGACAATACCTTTGCTTCGCCTATCAACCAGACTCCAACGGAGTTCGGGATTGATGTGGTAGTGCACTCGGCAACTAAATACTTGGGTGGTCACAGTGACCTAACTGCCGGGGTAGTCTGTGGAAGCAAGGAATTTATTGAACGGGTATGGAAAAGATCGTTGATGCTGGGCGGATCGTTGAGTCCTTTTGACTCTTGGTTGTTATTGCGTGGTCTTAAAACGCTTTCTATGCGGGTGAAGCAAATCAACAGCAATGCATTGGCTTTGGCCGAATACTTTGAAAAACATCCGGCAATTAAATATGCTGGCTATGTTGGGCTTCCTTCTCACCCTCAATATGAACTGGTCAAAAAACAGATGCGCGGTGGCACGGGCATGCTTTGCATAGAGGTCATAGGGCAGAATGAAGACGATGCTTATAAAAATGCGCAATCGGTATTGAACAAACTGGAAGTATTTGCCAATGCCGCCAGTTTAGGAGGTGTGGAATCCTTGGTGGTCCATCCGGCCAGCATGTGGGGTTCGCATCATGATAAAACCCAGAAATCTGTTTCCGGAATAAGCAATGGCATGCTCCGGATTTCAGTCGGGATTGAACATATAGACGATCTGATTGCAGATTTTGAACATGCACTAGAAGGAATTAAATAGAAGAAGCGGGTTAAGCCCGCTTCTTCTATTTTGATCTTATTCTTTAGTCAATCCTAACGGAAGTCAACTTCTCTGGTATCCAGACCTGCATCGCGCTCTTTCCTCTGTTGTTCCAAAGGAAATATGGAATTGCTGTAATTTCCTTTTCTTGTTGCAACACTTGATTGCTTGCCTGATCGATAGCAACGATAGGGGCTTTGAATTGGATCACGTTGGCTCCTCCAAATAAATCAGGCTTAAAGCTCACCTGAAACTGGGTATTCTCCGGAATAAACAGTCCATTCTTTGCATTTGGATTATCCACATCCTCCACCGCATAGACTAAGGGGCCATATTGTAAGGCAATGCGGTTTTGATTCTGTTTCAACTCATCGGATGATACAATGCGCTGGACTTCCATGTTCATCAGCATATCGATCTTATCGCCTTTTTTCCACTTTCTATCAATCTTCAAATAACCATCTTCTACTGCAGCATTAACCGGCTTGCCGTTTACTGTTACGGTATAATTATTGGTTTTGTTATTTTTATAGTGATAAAGAGTGCTAGGGACTGGTTCCTTTAACCAACCTGGAATACGAACAAATACTGCAAATTCTTTCGCTTTCTTTGGATTCACTTCGATACTTACTTGTCCGTTCCAAGGATAATTCCCTGTCTGTTTCACAAAGACCTCGTTTTTATTCAGGTCTACCGTCGTTTCACTGCCTACAAATAGGTTGACATAGAGATCAGTTGCCGAGCGGCTGTAGATATATGAACCTAATGAAGATACCAACCTTGCAATATTGGATGGACAGCAGGCTGTTCCAAACCACTCACTGCGTTCGTAATTGCCATCTGAAGCCAGTGGATTACCATAGAAGAAACGGTTTCCAGAAAGGCTGATTCCATCAATGGCAGCATTGTAGAGGGTTCTTTCCAGGACATCGATGTATTTTGCCTGTGCCGAAAGCATGTTCATCCTCTGGTTCCAAAAGACCATTCCTACGGATGCACAGGTTTCACAATAGGCGGATTCATTCGGAAGGTCATAAGGTTTTCCGAATCCTTCATTGGAACCTTGGGCTCCGATCCCACCGGTGATATAATAATGCTTGTTTACCACATCGTCCCAAATGGCATCCATGGTCTTTACATAACCTGCATCTTTGGTTTCAGAGGCAATATCTGCAACCCCAGTATAGAGGTACATCGCACGCACGGCATGGCCGGTTATCTTTCTTTGATCACGAACTGGAATAGCATCCTGTGCATAATCAGGGTCTTTCCATTCATCCCAGATCTTGCCTACTCCATGACCTCTTCCTCTCTGTTCAACAAACCAATCTGCCAATTGCAAATAGCGTTTTTCATTGGTATGATGATATAATTTCATCAAAGCCAATTCAATTCCCTCATGGCCTGACACCCAAGGTTTATTGGGCACTCTGAAGTAATTATCAATATGATCTGCAAACTTGGTCGCTACCTTCAGCAATTTATCCTTGCCGGTGGTATTGTAATAGGCTATACCCGCTTCAATGAGGTGTCCAGCACAATAATCCTCATGCCTTTCCATATCTTTCCAGCGATCTTGCAGGCCATTTAGGGTGTAATAGGTATTCAAATAGCCATCAGGCTGTTGGGCTGCGGCTATTTTATCGATCCATACATCCGTATTGGCTTCAAGTTCTTTGTCTGGATAGTTCTTCAGTGAATACGCGATGGCTTCGATCGCTTTATAGACATCGGAATCATCATAATAAATCCCTTCATGTTTGCCAGAACCCTGGGCCACCTTCTCAAAATTCCTGATACGCCCCGTTTTGTCCTCCGTATAGGTTACACAGGCATCAATGGTAGCATTGGCGACCTTTTCCAATTGGGGTGACCAGAAATTATCTTCGATGGCAACCTTGGAAAAATTAATAGGATAAATCCTTTGTGAAGGGCTTTGTGCCCAAAGGCTCGCGGAAAACAACAGTCCCGCTGAACAAATCAGAAAGCTTCTCATAATGGTAGGGTTGGGTTAATTATGAAAAAAGCCAGAAGGGGAATTATCCCCTTCCAGCTTTGGTTATTACCAGAATATGGTATAAAGCGCTGCAGTGATACCGATAACAATTAAGGCACCAACGGCAAAGCCCGTTTTTGTTTTGAACATCGTAGCATCGATTTCAAGTCCGTGGGTAACCACGCCTTTTTTGTGCTCGTACATACTGATAATGTACATTCCGATAAGACAGAATATAAACACAAAACCGATCCTATCGATGAATGGGATTTCATACACGCCGTCCACAGGGATTGCAAATCCTGTGGATGCCAAAAATGAAAGGTCCATATAGCCCGGAAGGAACTTCAATACGATCGACAATAGGAAACCAACGATGGTTGCAAAAAGCGCTGCATTGGAAGTCGTTTTCTTCCAGAAGAATCCCAAAAGGAACATCGCAAATACCCCCGGAGATACAAATCCTGTATACTCTTGGATATATTGGAATCCACCTTTTTTATCAATACCTAGGTAAGGAGCGATGAAGATAGCCAAGATCATGGATACCACGATCGTGATCTTTCCTACATTCACCAATTTCCTTTCAGAAGCATCTTTATCGAAGATCTTTTTGTAGATATCCAAGGTAAATATCGTTGCCACCGAGTTTGCTTTTCCTGCTAATGAAGCTACCACCGCAGCGGTCAAGGCTGCAAATGACAGACCTTTCAATCCGGTTGGCAATAGATTCAGCAGAACCGGGTATGCCCTATCGGGGTTCAACTCCCCTCCCGCTAACATTTCTTGTTGGAATAGGCCATCATTGTACAATACAAAGGCAGCAATACCTGGTAACACAACGATCAAAGGCATCAACAACTTTAATCCAGCAGCGAATAACAGTCCGTTTCTAGCTGTTGGAAGGTCCGCTCCTAATGCACGTTGGGTAATGTATTGATTACAGCCCCAGTAATTCAGGTTGATGATCCACATACCCCCAATTAGAACTGAAAGCCCCGGTAGATCGATATAATTCGGATTGTCTGGTTTCAAGATCATATGGAAGTGATCTTGGGCTTTGTTATGAACGATTCCCAAACCATCCAATACGCCTCCACCACCGAAATGGTCAGACACTAGGTTTAACGCCAGATAAGTCGTCGCCAAACCTCCTAGGATCAAGAAGAATACCTGGATAACATCCGTATATCCAATTACTTTCATACCACCTAGGGTAATGAAGATAGCGAAAATAGCAAGTCCGATCATACAAGCCTGGAAGTCAATGCCAGAGATACTGGATACGGCCAGCGCGC
The DNA here is from genome assembly GCF_053645235.1 of Sphingobacterium sp. NPDC055346. Taxonomy (NCBI): domain Bacteria; kingdom Pseudomonadati; phylum Bacteroidota; class Sphingobacteriia; order Sphingobacteriales; family Sphingobacteriaceae; genus Sphingobacterium; species Sphingobacterium sp. NPDC055346. Next base: position 246,408 of record NZ_JBSHMI010000005.1, on the reverse strand, counting down.
CTAGGAAGAGGATCGAAGTCAGGTTTACCACAATATACAACAGCAACCAGAAAACAGCCATGATCATGGCCACCGTGCCATTGTACCGCTGATTCAGGAACTGCGGCATGGTAAAGATCTTGTTCTTGAGGTATACCGGGAGAAAGAACACCGCTACTACCACCAATGTCACCGCTGCCATCCATTCATAGGTAGCAATTGCAAGACCGATCTTAAAGCCTGAACCGCTCATCCCGATGAATTGCTCCGCAGAGATGTTCGAGGCGATCAGGGAGGCTCCAATGGCCCACCAAGTCAAAGAACCTTCTGCTAGGAAGTAGTCTTTAGAATCTCCAGAGGCTGATTTCTTTTTATAATAAATGTAAAGTCCATATCCTGCAACAATGATGAAGTAGCACAGGAATACTATATAGTCTTTGGTTTCCATTGAGATTAATTAGTCGTAAACTTATAAATAGATTTGCTGGTATAGGTATCTCCTGGATTCAAGGTAGTCGAAGGGAAGTTCGGTTGGTTTGGGGAATCTGGGAAATGTTGTGTTTCCAAGCATAAACCAGTACGGAAGCTATCCTTTACACCACTTTTTAGGGTTACATTATCTGCCATGAAGTTTCCACTGTAAAACTGTATCCCTGGCTCTTCGGTATATACATCCATCACAATACCGGATTTATCTCCAGTTAATGTGGCAGCATGATTCAATCCATCGACTTTGGTCCCGTTAAGTACCCAGTTATGGTCATAACCTTTTCCAAATTTCAATTGCTCATCATCTAGTTGAATGTCCTTACCGATAGTTTTTGAAGTTGTAAAATCAAATGGAGTCCCTTTAACGTCCTTCAACTCGCCAGTTGGAATCAAGGTGCTATCTACCGGAGTAAATTTATCCGCATATAGCTTTAGGCTGTGGTCGGTAATCGTTCCACTGCCTTCACCGTTAAGATTGAAATAAGCATGGTTGGTAAAGTTGACCACAGTTTTCTTGTCAGCTGTTGCTTTGTAAGCTATTGCCAATTCATTGTTATCAGAAAGGCTGTAGGTCACTTCGATATGGATTGGTCCTGGAAAGCCTTCTTGTTTATCTGGAAGAGTATAAGCAAAGCTAATGGCTTTATCATTAGCCGACTTTACATCCCAATTTGCAAAATGGACACCTTTTAGTCCACCATGGAGTGTATTGGCTCCGTTATTGGTCGGAAGGGTGAAGTTTTCACCATCCAGAGTAAACTTACCTTTGGCGATTCGGTTCCCAAATGGTCCTACGATTGGCCCGAAATAGGGTTCTTTTGGATTGTTATAATCAGAAGCCTTGTTGAAACCCAATACCACATCAGTAAGGGTTCCGTTCTTATCCGGAACCTGTAAGGAAACAACCCTTGCTCCAAAGTTGGTAAAATACGCCTTGGCACCCGAAGCATTCTTTAACATGTAAAGTTTAGCTTCTTTACCATCAATATCTGACGTGAAAGTACTGGAGTCTAAGGTAGTAAAAGTATTGCTGCTGGAATCAGTGGTCTGATTGCTTTCTTGCTTACTATTTTGCTGACATGCCACGACCGTAAATAGGCCGCATGCTAGCATAAGTCTAAGGATTGATCTTTTCATTTTCTGTTTATAATTGATTCTAATATACTAATTCTGAGCCATTATCAGTTTTCACGAAAATAGGTGTCAGCTCAAGGTTAAACTCATTTTTATAGGCTGGGGCAAGCGCTTCCACAAGCTGCTGACCAAAGCCTTTTTTGACAATATTGATCGTGCAACCACCAAATCCTCCACCCATCATCCTCGCTCCCAGCACTTCAGGAAAGTCCTTCGCTTTTTCTACAAGGAAGTCCAATTCCTTACAACTCACTTCATATTCCTTGCTCAAGCCTTCGTGCGCTCGGAACATCTGCCTTCCCATTTCTACGATATCGCCACTTTCCATGGCATCACAGGCTTTCGCTAGCCTCTCGTTTTCTTCCACAACAAACCTAGCCTTGATATAACTATCCTCATCAAACGGCCTGACCAATTCATCCAACATAATTATATCAACATCTCTTAAGCTCTTTACATCAGCATGTTTCTTTTGGATCAAGGAAACAGCATGCTCACAGGCATACCTTCTATCATTATATGCAGAAGACGCCAAGGAATGCTTAACATTGGTATTTAACAATACGATCTCATACTCTCCTAATTCCAAAGGAACATAGGTATAGCTGAGATCCCGACAGTCTAAGCGGACAACATGCTTTGCTTTGCTCAAAACAGAAGCAAATTGGTCCATGATCCCACATTTCACACCTGCATAGGTATGTTCAGCAAGTTGACCGATCTTTGCGATTTCGACTTTGTCCAGTCCCAGACCGAACAACTCGTTCAGCCCATATCCAGTAGCACATTCAACGGCCGCTGAAGAAGATAATCCGGCTCCAACCGGGATATCCCCATCGATGTAAAGATTAAAACCCGAAAGTTCCAATCCTCTATTTTTTAATTGGTTGACTACCCCTAGAATATAGTTAGGCCAACCTTTATCCGAAGGAGCCACCTCTTTTAAGTCAACTGAATAAGGCTCTTTAAAGTCTTCGGCATATAGGTGTATTTCCGAATCCGTCCGCTTTGAAAGCGCTACATAAACAGCCTTGTCAATAGCAGTTGGAAGGACGAATCCTTCGTTGTAATCGGTATGTTCCCCGATGATATTGATCCTTCCCGGGGATTTCGAAACTAATGTAGGCTCTGTTCCATACAATTCCTTGAACCTAGCACTAATTTGGTCTCTTTCAATCATTTGGTATTTGATTTATAATGTACTGTGGGTTGATTTCTGATTATTTCCGCAGCTTTTTCAGCTGTAATATCACGTTGCGGATTAGCCAACATTTCATATCCGACCATGAATTTCTTCACTGTTGCTGAACGCAGCAAGGGTGGATAAAAATGCATATGCCAATGCCAAAAGTCTTGATTTCCACTATTTATAGGGGCCTGATGCATTCCTGCAGAATAGGGAAAAGAAGTAGAAAAGATATTATCGTAACGGATGGTCAGTTCTTGTAAGGTCTTGGCGAGGTCGGTTTTTTCAGCATCGGTAAATTCCCTGATGTCCTTTACCTGTCTTTTGCTGATGACCAAGGTTTCAAAAGGCCATCCTGCCCAGAATGGCACCAAGGCGACAAAATGTTCATTATCTACGATTATTCTTTCTTTTTTCTTGAGCTCTAAGGCTAAATAATCCGAAAGCAATGAATGTCCATTTTTTTCAAAGTATTCTTTCTGCTGCTTTTCCTCCTTTTGGATCTCCATTGGGAGTTTGCTCTCTGCCCAAATCTGTCCATGCGGATGAGGATTGCTACAGCCCATAATAGAGCCTTTGTTTTCAAAGATCTGTATATATTTTATCCAATCATTCTCTGCTAAAGAAGAAAATTCACTTTGCCAAACATCCACAACCTTCCTGATTGCAGGGATGTCCATTTCAGGTAAGGTCAGATCATGCCGAGGAGTAAAGGCAATTACTTTACAGATCCCTCTTTCTGTTTCTGCTACCAAAAGACCTGCCTCGTTCATTTCCCCTTCCTCTGAATCTTTCAACAAGGCGGAAAAGTCATTCACAAATACAAAGCTCTCTTTGTAATCGGGATTGACACTTCCATCGGCTCTTGAATTTCTAGGGCAGAGGTAACACGTTGGATCATATTCAGGCCTATTGTCAGCAGGCAAATCTTCTACTTGTCCCTGCCAAGGTCGCTTACTGCGATGGGGAGAAACAAGGATACTTTCGCCTGTCAACAGGTTCAAACGCCTGTGTGGAACATCATTTATAGCAAAATTAGGCATAGGTTGCGCTTAAATTAGTTTTCCTAAGATACAAATTCCATCAATTAATTGTAGTGGGTCCGTGTACTTTTAACACACCCTTGGAATCTATTTCTATTGGATCAATGAAAACGACCCGGTCATTCCCTGTTTTTGTGGTCCTCCCATGGTACACACAGTACATTTTGCCATCCTTACCAACAAATACCGAATTATGCCCCGTTCCTGTAACATCGCCCCCTTTTTCAGTATTCTTTTCCAATACCGGATTGAACTCCGATTTAACAAAAGGACCCAGAGGACTTTCCGATGTTGCATAACCCACCGCATAATATGGCCCTGCATAATGATTCGCAGAATACATCATATAAAAAAGACCATTATGCTTGAACAGATAGGAACCTTCCGTCCAACGTCGGTTGATTTCCTTATTATTGACAGAACGGCTTTCCCATTCCGCTTGTTTATCGTTTATTTTCATTGGAGGTCTCAGCAAAAGCCTGGGCTTTCCAATCACCCCACTTAGATCCGGTTTCAACTCAATACCATACACCCAACTCTCCTCAATTTCATCATAAATGCCATTCTTTTTTGCCCAATCAGCAATTTCGGATTCCACAGGATGTTTGTAACAACATCTGGAATAATAGAGGTATTTTTTACCATCTTCAGCGACATAGACATTGGCATCAATAATGGGATATCCGGGATCAAATAGCGGATGAGATTCAATATCTACAAATGGACCCGTTGGTTTATCCGAAACCGCAACCCCAATCTTATAGTTTTCCAATTCATTGTTTGGGTTTTCCTTCCAATGGGCGCTATAGAACAAATAAAACTTATCGTCCCATTTATAGACCTCAGGAGCCCAAAAATCCTTGGTCCCCCAAGATTTCTCTTGTTGGTTATTGTAGATTACGCCTTCATTTTTCCAATCCTTCAAATCTTTGGAAGAATAGACCACAAAACCGTTGTTTGTACCCCCAGTTCCATATAAATAATAAAGATCGCTCTGATCATCATATATGATATAAGGATCTCCTAAAGCAACTGACAGCGGATTTCCTGGTAATTCCTGAGCCTTGCCAAGCAAACAGAACAAGAATGACAATCCTAATAGCAAAAATCGTATGTTCATCTCTGAGTATTAAATAATAGGTTTCTGAGTTTTATTTCTTTCTGGCTTCCCTGTCCCGATTACTGGCCAGCCATCTTTCCAATTCAGCGGATCTAGCATTAACATCCTTCTGCTCGTTCCATTCCCTAGCTTTCCATTGTTTTTATCGATGGCATGGTAGAAGATCCAATCCTTCCCTTTGGAGTCCTTGATGATTCCTGAAGTATGACCCGGTCCAACAATAGACTCTGATCCTTCTAGGATCAAACTTCCATGATTTCTTTCCTTGATATCCCGTCCATCTTTATCCAGATAGGGTCCCAATAGATTCTTCGATCGTGCAGTCAGCACATGGTATTTGCTATTTGCGCCCTCACAACAACTTCCTTTAGAACCCAAGAAATAGAAATAACCGTTTTTCTTAAAGATGGTCACCGCTTCATAGTCTCCGGCAGCTATTTTATGCTTCTGCCCATTCAAGATCTTTTTCCCATCAGCAGTCAGTTCCAAGGCAAAGGTTCCTTGTTCAGGGCTATCGGAAAAGCTTCCCCAGAATATATACTTTTTGCCTTTATCCTCGATAAAAAAGGGATCAATGGAATTTGGCACATTGGCAGATTTGGAATCAAGCAATTTCCCCTGGTCAATAAAAGGACCTTTAGGGGAGTCCGAAATCGCCAATCCAAGACCTGGATTCTTATCGCCCCAAGTAGAGAAGGAATAATAGAGGTAATACTTTCCATTGACAAGGTTAATGTCTGGCGCCCAAATACCCCCAGCCTCTTTCCAATTTGGTTTAGTTTTAAAAGCAGGACCAACGTAGGACCAGTTTACCATATCCTTGGACTCCAGAATCGGCACAAGGCGAGATCCTTTTCCGTCATCCCAATTATCCTGGGTGCCGTAGGCATAGAAAAGTTTCGTTTTCGGATCTTGAATGACCGTGGGATCAGCGAGCACCGGTTCAAATACAGGATTCTGATAGGTAGCAATTATTGGGCTTGTAACTGCAGCATTTTTCCTCGCACAGGAATCAAGAACAGAAGCCGACAACAACAAAATAGACACGAGCATTGAATTGCGCACCGAAGGAACACCGATAAATGTTTTTATATAGACCACACTTTTCAGAAACATAATTTGATTGAGTTTAAACAGGTTAAACAAGTAGATAAAGTTCAATTTACAGGAATTTTCTGAGAATCATGGGAATAAAAAAGAAAACCCTAAGCTTTTTTGGCTTAGGGTTTTCCTTTATTTGATCTTTTCCGTGAGGAAGACAATGTCTTTGTAATTATCTTTTTCATACAAAATACCCACCAGCTTAGGCTTCATCAGAACGATATCCGAATAGGCCGAATAGGCACCTTTATAGCCTTCAGGAGCTTTGGCGATCAGTTTAGTGAAATACCAGGTCTTGCCTTTGTCCTTGGAAAGTTTCAAAGTCAGGTTATCCCTATTCTTTTCATCCGCTGCATTGATATGGGCCAGCACAAAATTCTTTCCTTTCTTCCAGGACAATACCGACCCTTGGTTGATTGGATCCGGAAGGTTAGGATCTGGAGCAGAACTCTGCCAGCTTTCACCACCATCATTGGAAACAGAAATGACACGTTGCTTTGGATTCAACTGTTGGTTCCTTGAGCTCATGTATACCTCATTTTCTCCAATCTGTGCAGCAGTAGATTCATTAGTACCTGGATAAGGCACATTCTGGCTCAGTTTAAACGTCTTACCATGATCATCTGAATAGAATGCATGCGCACTCCAATCCTTACCCTGCGCACTTGGATCGCCAGAACTGTGGTTGGCAGCAATGTAAATCCTTCCTTTATTGGGACCTGACACAAACTGGAATCCATGTCCAGGAGTATTCGCATAGGTTCGCCAATCTTCTTTAAAAGTATATTCTGGGTTTACCTGCGGCTGATTAGGTCTATGCGTTTGGCTCGTGATGTTCACCGGTTCGGACCAGGTTTTTGCACCATCTGTAGAAGTGATGTACCATACCTCGCGCAAGCCCTTCCCTTTTCTCACTTCACCCTCATGGTTATTCCCCGTATTATAAAAGAGGAATATCCTTCCTGCAGGATAAGCCGGATCCGTTAAATCAATAACTGGAGCAACATTCCCAGCTTGAAGCTTATCATAATCCGCAGCAACATTCAATTTCCCCCAAGTCTTTCCTTGGTCCTGACTGATCTTATAGACGATATCTACGTTGCCATAATCGCCCGCATGGTCCACACGGCCCTCGGAGAAAGCGATCAGGTCTCCATTCTTATTTTTGATAATGGCTGGAATCCTATAGCTGGCATAGCCATCCTCCCCTGAACGGAAAACCACCGTTTCCTGAGCTGAAACAGCTGATATTAAGCATGCGGCAAATACTGATAAAAATAGTTTTTTCATATATAGTGTGTATTGATTTCTAATGATAAGGGATAAATGTAAACATCCATTTCCTTGGATTCTGCCAATCTTTCCCCTTAAAATCTCCGACTGGCAATTTGATCAATATATCGTTCCAGCCTTCTTTCAGCTGGATCATGCTTGGCTCCCTAAAAGAATAACCTTCATCGCTCAACGGCAATTCCAGACCACCTTTCTGACCAGGATGATTCCATTTCGGAGCAGGGATCTTCACGCCATTGACGAAAACCTGGCTGTGCAGATCATCCCAAGTCCCTTCAGCTGGTGAATCACTGGCATAAGAACGGGACAGGTTCGCAAAACCTATCCAAAATGGCTTTTCTTCTGCCTTTTCACTCCAGACCCTAGATCTCGCATAAAAGGTACTATTAGGCTTAGGCGAATCTATCACCCCCGGAATAATATCAGCCCACCAATGTCTCAAGACAATGGTACCGCCGACAACATCCTTATAAACTAAAAGATGATCTCCAAAAGGATCCTTTTCAACAGGAAACTCCTTCGTTAAATCGCCAGCATTATCATAAGGACCGATCATGTCCCAAAACATATCAGTTTGTCTTTGGTAAGGGAATGGAAGGTTGGCGAAATATTTTGATTTATGCGACAGGAGTCTTTTCTCAAATGCTGCAAATTCATGGAAAGCTTCTGTTTTTCTTTTTGGAAGAAAGGCCTTCCAACCTAATTCACCGCCTCCTCGCCATATTCTTTCCGCAAAGGTTATCATCCCTGGATAAACCGCACTCTGCAGGAACATATCCTCAGGCTTTTCAACGGCACGGTCCGGCCAAGAACATAGGATCGCACCAGGGAGCTGTTGACTTTCCTTTTCCTGCTCAGCAAACCTTCTGAAAAACAAGGTTGTCACAGTCTCCAAAGGATCCATATGGTTGATATAAAGATGCTTGGAATCCAAATACTGGAGTTTAGTATCAGGATCAATGGTTTTGGGACCACCCATCCACATTTGACGAACAGTGGAAGGATCTAAGTTACTACCTGGATTCCAGCCATAAGTTCTGAAACCCAAGGATTCCACATATTTCGTGATTTCCGGCATGAACTGCTTATTACTGATCTTCACCTCATCCCCACCTATATGCAATTGCTTGAGTGTAGTAAAGGTCTCAGCAAACTCCTTGAGCAATTCCTTGATGTACACAATGCCTTCTACACTCTGCATATTGACCTTAAAGAACCGTTCAAAAGCAGCTGAATGCCCCGGCATATCAATCTCTGGCAGGAATAAGATATGCCTATCCCTACAATAGTCGATCAACTCCTGAAACTCTGCTACCGTATAATATTTCCCTGCCCAACGGGTCATGTTCTCCGCAGCAGTGAGACCAGGATATTTTTTACTTTCCAAGCGCCAAGCAATATCCTCCGTGAAATGGAAATGCAAAACGTTGAGTTTATACTTACCCATAACATCGATCTGCTCTTTCACCATGGACATAGGCTGATAGTTCCTTCCCACATCCAACAAGAATCCCCTAAAGGAATAAGCAGGCTGGTCCTTGATGTTCACTAAGGCAACTTGCTTCTCATGAAAATCCATCTGCGCCAAGGTCTGAAGAGCATAGAAAATCCCTTTACTTGCTAAGGCCTGAATATAGATACCTTTTATATCGATGTTCAATTCATATCCTTCATCAGAATCAATTCCTTCTAGGTTTGAAACCATCTTCAATGAAATTGAAGGTAATTTCTTATTCTTAGAAATGCTTATCGATTGACTTTCTAATATATTTTTAAGCAGGCTTACCTCATTCCTTTCAATGGATTTGTCAATTTCAAGATGGACCCCTTTGGACAGGTCAAGTTTATTTTCCGACCACTGCACATTTAGAGGCATTGGAATCAAAGCCTCCTGAGCGTTCAGGCTATCGACAGCAAAAAAGCTCCATAACAATAAAATATAATGGCCTATCTTATTCATAATTGTCCTTGTTCTTAAATTGATTGATAATGGACCAACAGTACCATTCTTGCCTCGGCAGATGGAAAGGCCCCTTAAATAGGTTCCCTTTAGCGGTTTGGGCTATTCCTCCATCTTGATGTAGATAACCAAACCATTCCCCATTTTCCTTATCATGGAAATGGGTATAAGCATATTCATGGATCTGCTTGTGCATGGTAGCATACTTCTCATCCTTGGTTATCAGATAAGCCAATAAGGTAGCTATGATGGCTTCATTCTGTGGCCACCAAAATTTCATGTCCTGCCAATACTCTTGGACAGGCTTGTTGTAGACATCCCTAAAATACAGAATACCGCCAAACTCCCTGTCCCAACCTCTTTCCCACATATAGTCCAGCATCCGCAACCCTAGGTTGATCAATTTCTCATCCATATTTCTATGGACAGCTTCATGTAGGATAAACCAAGCACCCTCAATAGCATGGCCCGGATTAAGCGTCCGTCCATCGATATGATCGATGATGCTGCCATCAGGAGCTACTTGCTCCATCACACAGCGGATATCATCTTTCACAAAATAATGTTCTATCTCTTGGATCCAATTTGCAATCGCCTCATCACAGCGAGGATCCCCAATGGTCTCCCTTAATTGCTGCGCGGTATTGCACATGATCATCGGAATACCTATCCCGCGGCTTGGCCGGGTTTCCTCAAACTTTGGTTCAATTCTCCGTTCACCATTGGCATACTCCAAACAAATCCCAAACAGATCACGGGCTAGCTGAGCAGCTTCCTGATCACCTGAAGCCTTAGCATAAGCAGCACTGGCAATCACGGCAAAAGTCTCAGAGAAAAAATAACGGCGCATACGGATTGGATTGCCTTCCTGATCCACATGGAAATACATTTTTCCTTCTGCATCAAAGCATTTGTTTTTCAAGAATTCATAGCCCAAACGCGCACCTTCCAACCATTCTTCCCTTGGTTCCACCGTATTATAAAGGGTAGAAAGCAACCAACAAGCACGACCTTGAATCCAAACGGCCTTATCGGTATCAATCAGGGAACCATCTTGGTCTCGCATCAATAGGTACCCGCCATACTCATGATCAAATGACCGCGGAAACCAAAAAGGAACCGTATCATTGACCAATTGATCATTATAAAAATCTGCTAGTGCAGTTAGCTCTTCGTTATTGTACATACTTTTTTATCTTTTGATCGAAAATGTGGAAACAGGCACTCCCTCCTCATTCACTAAATTTGCCCTTGAAAAAGGCTTGTATCCATAATATATCTCCATTAAACCCCTGGGATTTTCCAGGAAAACCGAATTCCCTTTTATTTCCACGACCTTGAGATCGACCAAATTTCCGTCTTCATCCTTAGCCTGAAAACCTGTAACTTCTTTTGATCCCATTGCACTTAATTGCTTGGCATGACTGAACCTTATTTCATGTATATCTTCATTTTCATAAGAATATATAGGTTGGGGACTGTCTGCATTATTATCTTTCCCAAATTCATGCTTCAAGACCAGGTTTGCCAATCGCTTCCCGATGATTAACTTCTCCCTTGGATGTACATCCAAGGAATCACCAAGATCAGAACTGACAGCCATATAGACATCCTTCAATTCATTGCTGAGCTTTCTTTGGCTATCCCTGAATTTTGGCAAGGAGGGCCGATCTAAACTGGAAAGCTGAACCGTATAAAATGGCAACCTTTCCCTTTTACCCAAAAAAGGCTTATAATTCTCTCTCCAAGAAGCTATTAATGTCTTGAATAAGTGTTCGTGCAGTTCAACGTTATGTGCATTACTTTCCCCCTGATACCATAGAATCCCCTTTAATGAGGCATCATTCCACTTATTATACCCAGCTTCAAAATTATAGGCCGGTTCATAGGGATGTCTTTGGTTCTTGACCATGGATTTCTTCAGGTTAACCTTCGCTCTGTTCTTACAGAAATCCTGGATGAAATCAGATTTTCGCCACCCGTGGATATAAGTCGCCAAAAGCGGATCTTCCTCCAAGCTTCTTCTCGGAATCCAAGACTCGGTATTCGAACCGCCCACGGCAAGTTCAATAATGCCGATCGGAACCTTCGTTTCTTGTTCCAATGCTTCTGCAAAACTGTAGGCAATCGCTGAAAAGTTGGCGGCATTTTCTGCTGTTAACTTCTCCCATTTCCCAGAAAAGTATTCCAGGTCATTTACTTTCTTTAAAGTAGCTTCATCCCACTCTTCATTATTCGTTTCCTTAAGGACCTTGTTCTTAAAAATCCGAATACCATTGTGTTTGGAAGCCTCCTTGATCAATTCCTTTGATCCATTGGCATCCTTTAACGGAAAAGCCATATTGGACTGCCCTGATGCCAAGAACACATCCCCAAACAATATATCTTCTAAAATTATCGTATCCTGATCCGTATAGATTTTCATCCTATATGGTCCACCCGCAGGCATGGTAGGTATATCAATTCCCCACTCCCCACTGACTTCAGCAATGGATAAGTAAGTTCCTCCATCCATTTCAATAACTACAGCCTGTCTAGCATTCGCTTTGCCTTTTATTCGATTAGTTTGATCCCGTTGCAATACCATATGCGATCCTATACTTTCATTTACGGAAAGCTTTTGCCTAACGGGAACTATTCTGTCGAAAATGGTCTTTGCAATAATTTCGGCTCCTTGTTCAGAAGGGTGTAGATAATCATCAAATAGATCGATACGAAAAGCTAAGGGCGGATAGAGATCCACGAGCTTGTGGTAATGTCTCACCGCTACGGCGCCTATTTCTCCCTTGATATCCCAGTACCAATCTCGAGTTCCCGAAAGGAATCGAGGATGTCCACTAAAAATTGGCGTATTTTCACATACATAGACTTCCACCTTCGGATTTCCGTTTTTAAAAAGAGAGATCAGTTTATTATAATCTTTTTGAAAGTCCATTTGGTAATTAGGCCAATTTCTTGGATCTGTATCATTCAAGCCTAAATTAATGACAACCAAATCAGGTTTAAAGGCTAGCGCAGCCTCCAGTTCCTCTGATTTCAGATAAGGATTATGCCCTTTTTCCAGTAGCGTTGCACCATTTCTCCCAAAATTGCCTACTTCATAGCCATCGCCCAGTAATTGCTGCAATTGATCCGGATAGGTTTTCCCTTTGGCTAAATTGGATCCTTTGGTCACTGAATCACCAATACAGGCCACCCTCTTCTTTTGTTGGGCAAAAAGAAAGTTGAACGATAGAATGAACAAGAAAAGTAATTTAATCGATAGCCTCATTTCCCTTCGGTTTTAGTACGGCCAATTGAACGATCAAAACGATCAACACAATTCCCGCCAATAAAGCAAAATCACTTCCAAGTTGTCCCTCATCTGCAGAGGCTCCAAGAATCTTCGTGATATAAGCACCTGCAAATACACCGACCATATTCATGATCCCATAGGCCGTTGCCCTGTATTTTGAAGACACAAACTGACAAAGGATCGGCATATTATTGGCATCAAACATCCCAAAACCGAAGCCGAACATCAGTCCTGCAGCAACGATCGCAAAGACACTGTGTCCATATCCGATCAATATAACTGCCGGAATGGTCAATGCCAATCCTATGGCACTGGTATAGATCCTTCCGCGCACATTCTTTTGTATCCATTTATCGGAAATAATCCCTCCTAGGATTACTCCAAAGAATGAGGACAGGGCTATGGTAATGGTTGCCAATGGACCTGCTTTTTCCATAGGGATATGCAGGTTTTCCGAGAATAAGGTAGGTAGCCAGTTCTTGGTTGCCCAGCCAGGCAAACTTGGAACAGCAAAATATAATAGGATGACCCAGAAAGCAATATTGGAGAACAAGATGGAAAGCCCTTTCAACAAAGGAACCTTGTTTTCCACTAGCTTCTTGGCATCAGATCGATGATCAGTTTCATGTAAAAATAGAATAAGGACGACGGAATAGATGATTCCGATCAATCCAAACAGGATAAAGGTATAATGCCAGGAATAGGATGCAGCAACGGTGGCACCAAAACCGCCCATTGCCTGTCCAAAATAAAAACCGGTCATGTGGATCCCAACGGCTAGGGACCTTGATCTGTCCGAATGGTAATCCGCAATCAATGAAAGTCCTGCCGGAATGTACAAGGCTTCACTGACGCCCATGATCGCCCGTAAGGCATACAGTTGCTCATAAGTATCGGCATAGCCCATCGCTAGGGTAACTGCCGACCATACAAACAAACTCCCTACGATCAACCATTTCCGGTTCCACTTATCGGCAACAATTCCTGCTACTGGACTCATAAAACCATATATCCAAAGAAATACGGCCATCAGGTTACCAAATACCGCAGCACTTTCCAATTCCAAAATATCGATGGCCATTGCAGGTCGCATGGTTGATAAGATCTGGCGGTCCATATAATTCAGGAGTGCCACAAACCATAACAAGCCTACAACGATCCAAGGATATCTTTTACTGTTTTTCATAGGTTTATTTTATCTGTCCAACCAGGATCCGATCGGTACGAACCCCCGCTCGAACCTCCCCTGTTGGAATAAAAAATAGATTTTCTTTTATAACTGCGCTTGTGGTCACTGGACTCTCTGTTTCCATTCCTTCCAATTGTGACCAAGAACCTGTCTTCAGCTCATAGACCCAATTCTCTCTTGAGAATCCGGGATGTCCTGCCTGAAGCTTATTCTTTGCTTGGGTCAACTCATCATTTTTCAGAGGATCATTTTCCTTGGCTATATTGGCTATAGCCTCCTCAACCTTTGAAAACGTGCTCCCATCATCCCCTCCGAAAACATAGATTTTCCCATCTTTATAGATTCCGGTCCCTGCAGCCAAAGCCTTAGGGAGCTTAGTAAGCTCACGGATACTTTTGGTATTTAGGTCCAATTCCAACAGCCAATCATAGATATCACTGATGGCATTTGGATTTTTCTTCCTTCCCCCAATGACATAGATTTTGTCCTTGCCATTGCCAAGCACAACAGCATGGCTCACTGGATAGGGCAGTTTCAAATATTCCATCCAATTTGCCGTTGAATCATCCAATTTCAGGGAATAAACCTGATCAGAGACCGATTCTGCATTTTCACCGCCGATAAAGAAGATTTCATTGGTCCCCGCTGCTAAGCCGGCATTGGTCAAAGCTACTGGCAAGGGTTTTAGGATTTCCTTCTCCAGTTTACCCCTTTCGGACAGTTCATATTTGGCAACCTGATCGATTGGACCGTTTTCATTTTCTCCGCCAGCGATATAGATGGAGTTTGAAAGACTGAGATTGGCAGTATAGGCAATCCCGTCTTCAAGGTTAATTATGTTATCCAGCTTTAAGCCTGACCCTGAAATGGAATAGATATATCCCTGAGATTGGTAAACTTTCTTTCCTCCATCCCAAGGCAATCCATCCGGGAAATTAGCACCAGCGGCTACAATCAGTTTGTCCTGAATGATACCGGCTATTGGCCCTGCGACACCTATATTTTTTTTTCCAGAAACCGCAGGCAAATGAATTGCTTCTTCCCATACTAATCCAGACTTGCTCTGCGAACCAGAACAACCAACCACTAAAACCGCCATAGATAAAATTGCCTTAATCCGCATTAATTGATTGACTTAAAGGAGTCAAAGCCCAATGCCGCAACATCAGCCTTGAACAGTTCGAAATTCTCTTTTGACATATTGGCTATCGGCAATCGGAATTCGCCACAATCCAGGTCCACTAGTTTCATGTAAGCTTTTCCGGTTGCAATACCTCCATATTTACCTAACAGACGGATCATATCAATGGATTTCTGCTGCAATTTATTGGCTTGCTCAAAATTGCCCTGCACATAAGCAGCTATCAGATCATTGTATAATGGAGCTGCGTAATTGTAGGTACTGCCTACCGCTCCTTTTGTTCCTAATACCAAGGAGGGCAGCATGTTTTCATCACGCCCCCAAAGCATATCGTACTTCCCATTTTTATGATTCAAACAAGACAAGAAATCCATAAAATCTTCATGCGTATATTTGATGCCTCTGAAGGTTGGGATCACATTATCCACGGCTTCCAATAGATCGATCATACTGTAGTTTCCACCTGTCAAAACAGGGATATGGTAATAGTAAAATGCAGTATTTGGCGCCGAGGAAGCTATTTCCTGACAGCATTTCGCCAATTGCTGCACATTTGCAGGTTTGAAATAATAAGGGGAAGTAAAGGATATGGCATCTGCTCCTTCTTGTTCGGAGATCGCTGCCAATTGTTTACATTCCTTCACATTCGTACCGCCTAAAAACATCATCAGGGCGAAATCTGGGTCCGCCTTGGTCAACGCTGCCCAAGCCTTCAATACTTGCACTTTCTCATCAAAAGTCAACGATACCCCTTCTCCTGTCGAGCCACATATAAAAGCTCCTTTTACATTATTCTTTTTAAGTGACCGATAATAAGCAGGGATCAGATCCAGGTTCAGTTCACCATTTGGATCAAATGCCGTAAATGGAGCAGCAATTAATCCTTCAATTTTGTTTGTTAGCATATACAAATTATTAAAAACTAGATAACCTATCCTGCTGGGCAGGACAGGCTTATATTAAATTTAACATTAAGTTCCTGAATATCCAGGATTTTGGTCTCCATTTAACTTTGGATCCGCTGATAGGGTTCCAAGGTCAATAGGCCAAAGGATTTTATGTTTTTGGGATTCATTGTTGTCCAATACCCCGACCATGTCCAGGTCCTTGCGGAAAACCAGTGGGTTTCCTGAAGCATCTTGCATGCGGCGCAGATCAAACCAACGCTTGCCTTCCGAGACAAACTCCTTGGTCCTTTCATAGAAAATGGCAAGTTCATTGGCTTCAAACCCTCCCCTTACAAATTGCGGTGCCGAACCTTTATAGGCCCTGTTTCTCACCAACATGATTTCATTGCTCGGGTCTTGACCTAACTTATTCTTGATCTCTGCCAATAACAGATATGCATCAGCTAAGCGATAGATCGGATAGTCATCTGAATAATTCCTTACACCTTCTACAATGGTCCCTAAGAATTTACGTAGCACCACAGCATGCACATCGCCCTTGTTGAAGTTTAAGAAAGTGGCATTGGCTCTGCTATCTGCAGCATCATACAATTGGTACAAGCCATATTTATATTCATATCGGATAATACCAGTATTGGAAATCTTCAGAGGATCTGCCGGAATTGGCTCCCCTTTATCATCAACATAGCCTGAAATATCATCACTCTGCGCATACAGGAAGTTATTGAAGAAGTTGGTCGCTTCACCATATTGGTACCTCAAGGCAAAAATGGTTTCTGAATTTCCTTTATTTGTAGCCGAACTTGCCGTAGCAAAGACATTCGCATAGTCATTGACCAATGTGAACTTTGGGATAATGCTCTCTACAGCGGCCTTGGCAGTCTGCAGATCCTGCGCTGTACTTGCAGGAACGGCCCCATCGATCTTCACCTTTGCCGACCATAGGTACACCTCCGTTTTCAACATCTGTGTCGCTGCTAATGACCATTGCGCTTTTTGGCTCAGGATATTATAGTCGTTGTTGAAACTAGAAACTGATTTTTCAACATCTGCTTTTATAAAGTCCAAAGTCTCTTTTTCCGTTTTACTGCGGGCAGTGTACAGTTCTTCAGCTGAACTAGGTGTTTGATTGGCTACCTTGGCCTCAGCCACCAAAGGGACCCTTCCCCAAGTCCTGAAAAGGTTGAAATAATAATAGGCTCTCAACCCATAGGCCTGACCTAAATAATATCCCTTCTCCGATGCCGACAGGTAGGTAGCCGATTCCACCTGGAAAATAAAGTTATTGATCTGAAAGATCTGCCCGTACAGGTTCGCCCAACTGCTAAAGCCGGGACTGCTCTCACGGATATCTTGGATGATAATGGAACTCGAATTCAAGGATGCGGTTCCGGTAAAACTGGTTCCGTCCCTTAAAGTCCCACCTCTCAATTCACCGAAATTCCATAGAGTTTGCTGGGCATTCCTTAATTGGCTGTGGATCCCGACCATTGCTCCTTTCACCTGGTCCGGTGTTTTCCAGAACGATCCACTTGCAAAATAATCTTCTGGGGTTAATTCTAAATCCATCTTGCTACAAGATGAAAATGTTATGCTCGTTGCCGCTATCGCTAAGGCTATAAATATCTTTTTCATGATTTAAGGTTTAAAAGGTTAATTGAAGACCGAATATGACCGTTCTTGGCAATGGGTAACCACCCCCGCCCTGTCCTATGGATCCGCTTTCTGCAGAAAACAGGGTATTGGCTGTCCAGTATTGGAGGTTCTGCCCGGTTACTGAAACGCTTAAATCTTCCATCTTGATCTTGTTGGCCAAAGACCTTGGTAAGCGATACGCCAAGGAGATCTCACGGAATGCCAAATAATTACCCTTGTTATAGAACATGCTGCTTTCGCGGCTGGTATTGTTCTTAAACAATTGATCTGCCCAGTAATAGGTTGGGTATTTTGCATTCGTGTTCTCAGGCGTATAGGTATCCAATACTTCAGTTGTGGTATTGAACGTTCCCTGCATCATTCCCAAAAACCAAGCTCTAGGTCCATCATAGGCAACATATCCCAATGCATAGTCGAACCTAGCACTCAAGGAGAAATCTTTGTAGGTGGAGTAAAGGCCAAATCCTCCGGTCCAACGCGGAACGGTATTCCCCATGTAAACCCTATCGTAGGAATTGATGATGCCATCTTTATTGACATCTCTCCACATCACGTCCCCCAAAGCCAATGGATAATGCAGGGATTTCTCTGAAGCGGTCATCGCATTGAATACATCTGGATGCACCAAGGTTCTCGCGCCGATCAAATCCTTTAACTGTAGAGCATAATTATCCAAGTCCTGTTGGTTACGGATGATACCTAATGCTTCGTATGCATAAGCCACGTTTGGATCCTGTCCTTCTTGCAAACCGCCAACCCATTCTAGTTCCATGGTACTCGGATTATATACTTGGAAACCATTCTGGCGGTTGTTTTCAACACCGTTATATGGCAGCTTTAAGATCTTGTTCTCGTTGTATGCCGTATTCCAATTGAAGCTCAGGGTAAAGTCATTCGCACGGACTGCTTGGTAATTCAGGTCAATCTCTACCCCTTGGTTTTGCATGTCGCCATTATTGGTGCTAATGGATGTAAAGCCAGCTGAAGCAGGTAATTCAAGTGTAGCAATTTTATCTGAAGTTGTTCTATGGTAATAAGCCACAGAAAGATCTAGCCTATTCAACAATCTGGTCTCTAATCCTACTTCTTTGGTAATCAAACTTTCCCATCTCAGGTTTGGAATACTTAAGCTGGTCATGCCATAGCCTACATTACCATCATATTTTGAAGTTCCATAGGTCCCTTGCAAAGTATATGCACCTATGCTTCCGATATTTCCGTTCGCACCATAACTAGCCCTTAATTTTAAGGAATTGATCACCTGGTCAGCGCCCATAATATTGGCGAAGAAGTCTTCATTATGTAGGTTCCAACCCAAGGATACCCCTGGGAAAGTTCCCCAACGATTATTCAATAGGTTTGAATAACCATCACGACGCAAGGTCAAGGTCATTAGATAGCGCCCATCATAATCATAGTTCAAACGTCCGAAAAAGGATGTGATCCTATTTCGGACATGGTAAGAATCGATACCTCGGCGGTTTGCCTCGGTACTGGTCAAGCCTAGATCCATGAAATCATCCGATGGCGCGCCTGAACCCGATGCCGAAAATCCGGTATTATAGGAATCAAAGAACTCCCATCCTGCCATGGCATCAAAATTATGTTTCTCGCCAAAAGTGTTTTTATAGTTTAAAACCGCATTATAGGTTTGGTTCAAGGTCTTATCATAGCTTGCCGATGAGTTACGAGTCCTTACCCAGTTTCCCGGGCTGGCCAAATAATCTCTGTTGAAGGACTCATTATTGGTTTGGTTGATAAACCAGTTTCCACTTGCTCTCAAGCTCAATCCTTCATATAGATCAATTACAAAAGCTTGGGACATCGTAAATTTCTGGTTTTGGTTATTGCGGATAAAACGGTCATTGTTTACCGCGGGGTTACCATCTTGCCAGTCACGTCCTACCAATAGGTCTCCATTTGCGTTATAGCCTCGCATGGTTGGAGGAGCACCCAAAGCACGGGTCATATAATTGCCCTCCCCATTGATGGCATCTCTCCATTTCGTATTCGCAAAGTTCAATCCTGAATTGGAGGTAATCCAAGGCTTGATCTTGTAATCTCCATTTAGGATAAAGGTCAAACGATCGTAATTGGTTCCAATTGGTACCCCTTGTTCATAGTATTTACCCAAACTTGCATAGTATTTACTCTTATCATTACCCCCTTGTACCGCAAGGTTATAGTCTTGGGTCAGGGCATTTTTGCGCAATGCATAATCGGTATAATCGAAATCCTTGTAGATCAATTCTTTCCCCGTTACAGGGTCGATCATTGTTTGGTAGCCTTGTCCCAATAATTCCCTATTGGAATCATCCAAGAACATGGTGCTCCAAACGGCATTGCTCACTTTGTTCCCATCCAATATATTGCCCTGGTCATCCTTGTATTTGTTGCCGGTTCCAAAAGGACCCACAGAGGTCAATTGGTTCAACTGGTTTGGTTGGTACATCCCAGAGGTCTGTACCCCTTTTCTAGACCAGTACAAATAGTCCTTTGCATCCAGGAACTCAAACGGAATATTCAAGGAATTGACACCGATCTTAGATTTCAGCGAAATATTGGACACGCCATCTTTACCGCGTTTTGTGGTAATCAAGACTACCCCGTTAGATGCCCTAGCGCCATAGATAGCCGTGGCAGAAGCATCCTTTAATACATCGATGGACTCGATATCGTCTTGGTTGATATCCGAGAATCCTGAACGGATCAAACCATCCACGATCACCAAAGGCGATCCGCCGCCGCCGTAGGTAGTTCCACCACGCAATACAATGTTCGGAACAGAACCCGGACGACCGGAAGTCTGTTGAACCCTCAAGCCGGGAATTGTTCCAGCCAATGCGGATGCAGGGTTTGAACGGACCCCAGTCTCTAAGACGCGTTTGTCCAATCTGGACACAGATCCCGTCAGGTTCGATTTCTTGATACTACCGTATCCCAATACCACGACTTCCTCTAAGTCTTCCCCAGAAGGATCAAGGGAAATCCTTACTGAAGCCAGGTTCTCTAAGGTGAGCTTGTGTGATTGATATCCGATTGAAGAAAATGAAATTACATCCGACACTTTAGCCTGTACGCTAAATCCTCCCTGTTCATCGGTCTTTGTAACATGCCCTTGTGTCTGGTTTGAAACGGTCACCCCCTCCAATGGATTCCCCAAAGGATCTGTAACCGTTCCCTTTAAAGCGGTCTGCGAAAATGCGGCAAAATGGATGCAGCACAGAATCGCAAGCAACAGGCTCCCCCGCAATGAATGGTAAAAAAGGTTTGTCATAATTTAATGATTTAAAAAAAATTGGATTATGTATAACATAATAATTACCAAATGTAATACATAATGTTTTACTTCCAAATTTTTTTTTAATATTATTGTACCGTGGCCATTATGACGATATTGTGAAAATGGGACCAGATAGAAATATGGAAAAACTTGGAACAATAGACACCTCGAGTTTGGTGGACCGGGCAGAAGCAAGGATCATACAGTTCATCCAGGAACGGAACATGGGCGTAGGGGACGTACTTCCAAAAGAATTGGATTTAGCAGATAGCCTAGGTGTGAGCAGGACCGTTGTCCGGGAGGCCTTACTCAGGTTAAAGACCATTGGTCTGATAGAATCCATCAAGCATAAAGGTGCCGTGCTTAGGAATCCCGATGTCTTGGGTTCATTGAGAAAGGTATTCCACCCTTCTATTTTAGATAATGAGACCTTGAAGGAAATGTTTGAAATGAGATTGGCGCTGGAAGTGGGCATGGCTGATTTTATTGTCAACAATATCACGGATGAGGATATTGTAGAACTTGAAAAGATAGCAAGCGAGATTGTTTCCGGGGATACCGCAAATCCTTGGCATGTAGAGGATGAGATCCGTTTCCATGGGAAGCTATATAAGATCTCCAAAAACAAGATACTGTTGGAACTGCAGGAGATGCTCTTCCCTATTTTCCAATATGTACATCAAAGTGGATTATTGGAAAAGGACATCATGAAAGGTGATTTTATTTCGCACAAAGAGCTGGTCCAGGTATTGAAATTAAGGGACGCTGAAGCTTATCGAGATGCTATCAGAAAACACCTGAACAATCATTTTGCAAGGATCCTTGGTTGAGAAAAGGTGTAATTAACCTTTAACCAGTTCAAAAATGGTGATCTCTGGTGCAATACCGACCCTACCAGGATAGCCCAAGAAACCATAACCTGTATTGACATAAAGTTGGGAGGTTCCCTGTTTATAGAGTCCTGCCCATTCCTTATAGATATATTTGGCTGGGCTCCATTGGAAGTTTTCCCCTCGGACTCCGAATTGCATTCCATGGGTATGACCTGCAAACATGACGTCCACATCGGTTTCCAGTACCTGTGCGCGCCAATGGGATGGATCATGCGACAATAATAATTTAACAGCTTTTTCTTCTGTTCCCAATAGTGCTTTAGGAAGGTCTCCTTTTTTAGGGAAACGGCCCGTTCCCCAGTTCTGTACCCCGACAATGGAGATTTCCCCATTGCCTACTTTCAAGGTCCGGTTCTCGTCCATCAAAAGGTCCCAACCCATAATCTTATGGGTTTCGATCAAATCCTGCAGGTTTTTACGTTTGGCTGGCGAGTCGCCCGGACCAAAGTAATAATCGCCATAATCATGGTTGCCCAAGGTAGAATACACCCCTAGATCCGCTTTGACATGGGCAAAGATATCTTGATAATCACGCATCTCCGAGGCAACATTGTTCACCAGATCACCGGTAAAGAAGATAACATCGGGCTTTTGTGCCAGCAGGAGCTCTACTCCGCCCATGACGGCTTTTTTATTATAAAATGAACCGGAGTGAACATCTGAGATCTGCCCGATGGTCATTCCATGGAATTCCTTCGGTAAGTTCGGAAGCACCAATTTCTGGCGTCTCACCCGATAATCATAAGCTGTGGAAATTACGCCCCAAGCCAATGGGACCATTGGAAGGGCAGCAACTATTATCCCTGATTTCAACAGGAAGTCAGAACGGGAAATACCCTTTTTAGGGACTTCTGGCAAAGGTTCTTCCAAAGTCTCCAATCTCTCTTCCAGGTCCTTGCCCTTGCCCCTGGAGAACAGACGTCCAACCCAAATCCCCCCTCTTCGCAGATCATCGACGATCAAGACGATGGCATAGACAAACTTGCTGACCGCAGTCAGGAAAAAGGCCACCAGGATAATGGAACGAACCGAAAGCGGAATGCTATATTGGAATGAAATAAATAATCCTACCAGCAAAGACAGTGAATAGCCCCACCATAGGATGGTGAACCATCTCGTCTTGACAAATCTGATATTCGTCGCCCTAAGCGCAAAAAATATATAGAAGTCTAGTAAGAATAATATTACTGCATTTAATTTTAACATCTTAATTCCCGTTTTCCAACACCATTCGTTTCAGGGCTTCGATCCATTTCGGGCTACCGTTCAGGCTTTCCACCATATGGACCTCCTCTCCGCCCATTTCCTTAAATTCATTAGCGTATTCAACCTGTATCTCATCCAAAGTTTCGATGCAATCGGCTACGAATGCAGGACTGAACACCAAGAGCTTTTTCTTCCCTTGTTTTGCTAAATCATGCAGTGTGTCTGAGGTATATGGCTGGATCCATGGGGTTTTTCCCAATCGTGACTGGAAACAGACCGTATATTTCTCCTCAGGTATGTTCAACTTTTCTACGATAGCGCGCGTGGTTGCATAGCATTGTGACAGATAGCAAAAGGATTTCATTTCTCTCTTGCAAGAATCGCACCCAAAATCAGGACACTCCAATTCTCCCTTTGGGTCAACCTTTCCCAACTGTCGAACGGGCAGCCCATGGTAACTGAACAGGAAATGGTCATATTCGCTCAGGTCATGTTTATGGGCATTATCTGCGATGACCTCGACCATTAAAGGGTTGTCGCAATAACTGCTGACGAAACTTACCTTGGGAAAGTATTGCCAGCCGCGCATCAGTTCCATGACACGGTCGATGACCGAACCGGTCGTTGCCGAGGCATATTGTGGAAAAAGCGGGATGACGATAATGGAATCCAGGAACATGCTTTCCAAGTTTTTCAATGCATTGGGAATCGAAGGTTCCTGGTATCGCATGGCCAATTCCACATGGTATTCTTCACCTAGTTCCTGCTGCAACATCTGTTGCTGCAAAACACTGTAGTACATTAACGGGGACCCGGTTTCCTCACTCCATATGGTTGAATAGGTATGAGCGGATTTTGAAGCCCTTTTAGGAACGATGATTCCCTTGACCAACAAGGTCCTTGAAACAAAAGGGATGTCCATCACGCGTGGGTCCATTAAGAACTCTGTCAGGTATTTCTTTACTTCGCCGGTAGTCGGTGAATTGGGGGTACCCAACTGGACCAACAATACACCCTTTTTAGCTTTTTTACTCATTCTGAACACAAAATTAGGCAATATTTATAGCAAAACAGGCGCAATGGTAGATTTCAACGGCCAGCATCAATGAATTTTAAATTGAAATGACGATTAATAGGATTCAAGGGTTTCCTTTACCTTCCTCATCAGCCACATCGGGGTAGATGTGGCCCCGCAGATCCCGATAGTCTCATTGTCCGCAAATGTGCGGGCATCCAATTCCTCGGGGCCGGATATAAAGTAGGTATTCGGGTTGACCTTTTTACAGACATCAAATAGGACCTTACCGTTCGAGGATTTCTTTCCAGAAACAAATATGACCTTTTCAAACTGCGCGGCGAATGTCCCCAGATCTTCATACCTGTTGGAAACCTGCCTACAGATGGTGTCATTGGCCTTTACCTCATACCCCCTGTTGATAAGCTCTTCCTTGATCGCATAGAAACGATCGACGCTCTTTGTGGTCTGGCTGTAAAGGGTGAATTGAGCTGGCAGGTCCGCTCCATCAAGCTCATCTATATCCTGGAAAACGAGGGCCTCATTGTTGGTCTGTCCCTGCAGACCGATGACCTCGGCATGTCCATGCTTCCCGAAGATCAAGATCTTCTCGTTTTCATCGTGTGAAGTCTTGATACGGTTCTGCAACTTCAGCACAACAGGGCAAGAGGCATCGATAAGGGTGATACTGTTCTCCAGGGCCGTCCTGTAGGTTTCCGGAGCTTCCCCATGTGCACGGATCAGCACCTTCTCGTTCTTTAGGCCTTGCAGTTCACCATGCGAAATAATGCGCAAGCCCTTGGCTTTGAGCCTGGCGACCTCCTCGTCATTGTGGACGATGTCCCCGAGACAATACAGATAGCCATCCCTGTCCAGGATCTCTTCTGCCATATCAATCGCATAGACGACCCCGAAACAAAAGCCCGAGTCCTTGTCTATAGTTACTTGCAGGTTCTTTGACATGGTACAAAGTTAAGTAATTTTGTTAACACTCCTTGTGATTGGCGGCAGTTTTTACATAGCCTCAGCAAGCTATTCGGGCTGGCCATGGGGCCCAATAAAAGTCCAGCTAGAGCTTCTGGTCCTGAGCCTGTTGCACGATGAGCTGTTCATGTAGAACCTCCACAAGCGACGGGAAGAACCCATGGCTCTGGGCCATAATGGAGAGGTAGGATTCGGTGAAACCCCGCTCAATCCTCCTACAGTGCAGGAGAACATCGTTTATGTCCTCCTTTCCAACATTGCTCCCCATCGCAAAGAACTTTCTTGCCATCTCTCCCTCCCCAGGCGCGCAAACTTCCTCAAGTGAGCCCAACGCCATGGCAAGGGCATTGAACTGGAGCCTGAAATCAATCGATTTTTGCATTTTGTCCAAAAAGACCTTCCTAAGTCCAACATGTCCCTTGCTGACTGCGTGCTCAGAGGCCCATCTATAACCCTCTAGCCTGGTCGCGTTCGCTGAGATGGCCTGGACCAGAAGTTTCAACCTTTTTTCGAGTTCTGGCATGACTTTAAAAGTACAGTTTCTGTCAAGGAATAAACATTTAATTTGCACATTTGTTCATATGGGCCACATTTAGAGTAGAAATACCGCAGTGCCGACCTGCAATTACCTCTTCCGTCAAGTTCGAGAAAATGCAGGTCGGCTGGCACTGGGCTCGGAAAAAAAACGTAAATTCGTATCCTCCATGGGGCAAATCGCACTATGGAAGAGACTAAATTGCCAGACACCTAATTCGACAAACCAATGGAACGTGACGATCTCTTTGACCTTTCCCCTATCCCCATGTGGATATTAGACAGAGCAGACCATTGTTTCCTTGCAGCAAACAGGGAGGCCCAGGGGCTCTATGGGTTTTCCCTCAATCAGCTCACGAGCATGGCCCTGAAGGACGTCCTTGCGGATCCGGACACCGAGATAAAGGATCATAGCACCGGAATTGCCGAAGGGATTGTCCAAAGGCACCGAAACCGGGATGGGGGGACCTTCTATCTTAGGCTCAACACTGCCCCAGTCACATATGCTGGCAGGGCGGCAATTCTGGTAGCCGCAGTAGAGGTCGAACAGGACCCTCGTCCACTTATAGACCAGAACAAGGACCTTGGCGCCCATTCGTTGCTCGACGGTGCAGGAAAATTCATGTTCGCGGACCTCGACCACTGCAGGTTGTTGGGATGTGCCCCGGGGGAGCTATTGGGCCGTAAACTCCTCGATTTTTTACATCCGGAGGAAAGAAGGCTCTTCTCAGGGCTCCTTGAAAGTCTCATGCAAGGGGGATCGTTCCCATCGGGGACCTATGCACTCATCCGTGAGGACGGTGAGCGGAGGTGGATGGCATGCGACCTTTCTGTTGTTTCGACTGGAAAGGGAAAGGCCGTCAAGGTCGTGCTCTGGGACGTGACCGAAAAGACCGAACGCCAGCTGCACGAACAGGCCCTCGAGCGGATCGAGAGGGGGATCACCGAAGCTACATCGTTAGAGACACTCGTCGATAAGGCCATCCAGGCCATTCTTGGACTGCAGGAGGTCAGAACGGCAGAGATCTGGATCGTGTCCTCGGATCCTTCCTCCCTTGGCCTGAGGGGCAGGGCAAGCAGGCGGGATGGTCAGTACCTGTTAGAGGGGTTTTCACCGAGCTTCAGTTGCAGGAAGGGGGAGGGCATGCCCGGAAGGGTTTGGATGG
Organism: Sphingobacterium sp. NPDC055346; assembly: GCF_053645235.1. Classification (NCBI taxonomy): domain Bacteria; kingdom Pseudomonadati; phylum Bacteroidota; class Sphingobacteriia; order Sphingobacteriales; family Sphingobacteriaceae; genus Sphingobacterium; species Sphingobacterium sp. NPDC055346. Next base: position 219,833 of record NZ_JBSHMI010000005.1, on the reverse strand, counting down.
AAATGGGGCCTGTCACCGCGCGATACGCCCCTCCGGGAAACCAGACTGCCTTTGGGGTCCCGATCCTAGCCGAGGGAAAGTTCCTGGGATGCCTGATATGCTACTCAACCGGACCGCTGGAAAGGCTGGAGGCCACTGGACCTTTCTTGGAAAGGGCAGCTACCCGGATTGCTGAACCGATTGCCCATAAATTGAAGGAGAGCGAATACCGGATGCTCTTCGACATATCCCCCGACCCGCACTGTATCATCGGTCGGGACGGCCAAATAGAGATGTGCAACAGCGCCTTTTCCGCACTGGTAACGACCGATGGGGCAATTTCCACTGGCAGCACCGTCCTTCAATTTGTGCACCCCGAGGACATCATGCGAGCAAAGAGGGATTTCATTTCCATGGTCAACGGATGGAGCACCGGTCCATACCGCTGCAGGGTCGCCACCGCTGAGGGCCATTTGCGCACATTGCTCTGGTCTGCTGCCATCTCGCGAGAGTCCATGCGGATCGTCGCCGTAGGAAAGGACGTTACCGATCAGGACAGAGCAGAGCAGGAACTCCATGGGGCCCTCAAGAAGCTCCAAAATGCCCAGAAGATAGCTAAGCTGGGCTATTGGTTCCGGCCGGTCGACTCCCAGATCTCGAATTGGAGCGAGGAGACCTACAGTATCTATGAGCGCGCCCCCGGCACATTCGTACCCACCATGGAGAACCTAAGAAACACCTTCTTTCCCGATGACCGCCACCTGATAGAGAAGGACCCTGCGCTCCTTCTGGAACCAAATGCCGCCAAGGGATTTGAACACAGGATAGTTACTCCCGAGGGAAGGATCAAATGGGTAAGGCAGGAGGTAAGGATGGTCACCTCAGAGGACGGCACGCCCCAGAAGCTAGAGGGTACCATCCAGGACATTACCGAAAGGAAATCGTACGAGGAAAGGCTATCCATGAGCAACGAGATCTTCCGGCTTGCCATGCTGGCGAGCAACGAGATGATCTGGCACGTAGACGTGCAAGGGAAAACCCATACCCGAGGGGGAGGGGGACTGCGGCCCATCGAACAAGATAGTCCCGAAGAGTTCTCCATAGACAATTCTTGGTTCACCACCATTTCCCCCAGCGACAGGGAAAGGGTCTGGGATTCGCTATGGAAGGTGATTGCCGACAAGGAACAGAATGCATGGTGTGCCGAATACCGAACAGTCGCAGCAGATGGCTCGGTCCACCACTACCAGGACAGGTGCCACGTCCTGCGAGACCCGGAGGGCAATGCAGTCCAGTTGGTCGGGGCAGCACTGGACGTGACCATTTCCCGGCGGCACGTTGAGATGATCGAGGAACAGAACAGAATCCTAAGGGACATTGCATGGTCTCAATCGCACCTGCTCAGGGCACCACTTACCAGGTTGATGGGACTTGCGGACATATCGATTCACCATGAGGGCGGTGGCCTCCAAGCGGTAAGGATCATGGAGCTCATCCGGGGATCGGCCGAGGAACTGGACATGATAATCAGAACAATGACAGAAAAGGCAAACTCAATAGAAAATGGAACAAAGGACGATACTCTTGATCGATGACGACCCCGTCATCAATTTCATTCACAGGACGATCATTTCAAGCGTTTTCCCGGAGAACAGGATACTTACCGTGGAGAACGGCCAATTGGCCCTTGAGCTCATCAAAGAGGAGCCTGACCGCCCATACCTGGTCTTTTTGGACATAAACATGCCAGTCATGAACGGTTGGGAGTTCCTGGATGCCATAAGGTCCCAAGGGGGAAGCCTCGACCTGTCCATCCACATCCTTACCTCATCTGTTGACTCTAGGGACATAGAGAGGTCCTCAAGCGATGAGCTCGTGGTCTCCTACCTGGCCAAGCCCCTGAGCAGGGCAGGGCTCCTTGCCCTGAGGTCAAGACTGTGATATCCATGTGCAATCGGGTTCGGGAATCGATACCTGCACACACCTCCGCGGGCCTGTTCTAGAAAGTCCCGGAACAGAGGGCTAGTTAAGAATATTCCAAATGACCCTTATGTCCCAATACCGGCGCTTTCCACGACCAAGGAGAAGTGCCAGGTGGTTTGCGACCCCCTGATCCAAAACAGCCGGTCAATGGGCCCAGTCCTTATTCCGGATCAACAGAGCAGAAATATTTTCCGAAAACATTGCGTAACCGAATGGCTTCGTTTATATTTGTAGCCAAATGACTTCATTATGAACTTAAGAAGGGACGTATTCCAAGCCATTTCAGATCCATCGAGGCGAGCAATCCTATTGCTGGTGGCTACAAAAGCCATGACGGCAGGTGCCATCGCTTCAAATTTTGCCACCGCAAGACCAACAGTATCCAAACACATACAGATCCTGATTGAGTGTGAATTGCTGACACAAGAGCAAATAGGGAGGGAGATTTATTACCATGCCAGCGCCTCAAAGATGAAGGAGGTCGCAGATTATATTGAACAGTTCCGCCAGATGTGGGACGACAGGTTCAACAGACTGGAGACAGTGATGAAAAAGTATAACAGGAAATAAAAATGGAAAACAAGACAGTAGTAAGTGCCGAGGATGGCTCACAGGAAATCCTGATCACGAGGGTTTTTGACCTGCCCTTGGAACTGCTTTTCAAAGCATACGAAGAACCCGGGCTCTTTGAAGAATGGATGAACGCCAAAGTACTGAAAATGGACAACAGGGACCACGGCTCTTATGCTTTTGAAACTTGGCATAACGGAAAGGTGGTATTTCGGGCTAACGGGACTTTCCACGAATTTGTACCGCAGAAGAGGATCACACGAACATTTGAAATGGAGGACACCCCTTTTCCCGTTCAGTTAGAATTTTTGGAGTTTGAGGAACTGACAAACCAGACGAGCAAACTGACCATGCAGATAGTGTTCAGGTCCGTTGAATTCAGGAACCGATTATTGCAGATGCCGTTCGCACATGGCCTCAACATGGCACACGACAGGCTACAGGAAAAGGTTAATCGCTTAAAATAGCTGGATATGGCAAGGAAACGAAGAATTATCTATTGGGCGGCAACCATATTCCTGTCAATTGGGATGACCGCCGGGGGTATACAGCAATTGTTGCAGGTAGGTGGCTATAATGCGATCGTGAGTTCATTGGGATACCCTCTCTATCTATTGAGCATCCTCGGAGCCTGGAAATTATTGGGCGTAGCGGCTATCCTGATCCCGAAATTTCCGATACTCAAGGAATGGGCCTATGCAGGTTTCTTCTTTGCAATGTCAGGTGCCTTCGCGTCCCACCTTGCGGTTGGACAGCCATTCGGAGAAGCTGTACCATCATTAATATTGGTTTCGGCAACCGTGCTGTCATGGTACTTCAGGCCAGAAAGCAGAAAAATCACCCCTCAAAAAACCTAAAGAAGTTACCCATGGACCAGAAGATAATTGACCATTATTTTGCGGAGGCAGATAGATGGAAAGAGGAGTTCCAATTGTTGCGCGAGATCGTTCTTGAAAACACCTCTCTTGAAGAAACCTACAAATGGAAGCACCCCTGCTACACATTTCATGGGAAAAACATTGTACTGATACACGGATTTAAAGATTATTGTGCACTACTTTTCCTCAAGGGAGCTTTACTGAAAGATCCGCAGAAGGTACTTATCCAGCAAACCGAAAACGTACAATCGGCGAGGCAGATTAGATTTACCAGTATTGAGCAGATCGAAGCACTCCTGCCCATCCTCAAGGCCTTTATAGCTGAAGCCATAGAGATTGAAATGTCGGGGAAGAAGGTAGAGTTGAAGAAAGCAAGTGACTATCCAGTCCCTGAAGAATTCCAAAGGGCAATTGGAGAGGACCGGGACCTAAAAAAAGCTTTCTATTCCTTAACGCCGGGCCGGCAAAAGGGGTATTTGTTTTATTTCAATCAAGCTAAACAATCCAGGACCAGAGAGGCACGAATAGAAAAACACTATCAGCAGATTCTGGACGGAAAGGGTTTGGATGAAAAATAGGATGTATTGCCCCGGCATCCGTTCGGTACTAACTGATCAAAATCAACAGAGGGATGGCAGTCCAAAAGACTTGTCCCTGCATTGACGGATTCGGGCTGGGAATGCCGGGTAATATGGAGCCAAACATTTAATCGCAAAGGAGAGATTCCAACATGTCCAGGCTCGCGTTGAAAGCTGAAATAAATATGTGCGCGGCATTAAGTGAGGAAAAATGGAACTTCTGGGATATCACATTGTTTTGACAAGAAACACAGAGGAATACATCGCCCCTAACGGCATTGGCACTCCCTTCTGAATCACTGAAAGCCTTCCCCGTCACAGCTATGTGAATATCAGCAGGAATGACGGTCTCCAAACCCTGTAACATGGATTCCGTAACACGCTCTGACTCTGCAGAGAACCGGTCAATCAAGGAACCAGGAACACCCAGGACCTCTTTTTTAACATTTTCGGAATAGCATACGATAGAACCTTCCAAATAGTCCCCGGATTCAGTCTGTAAACTCCATATGCTCGTAAAAAAGCCTCCGGGCATGCTTTCTGCCAACGACAGTTTATACCCGCCTAGACTTATTAGTTCCCCAAGCCGGTTCAATTTCTTTTCATTTATTTTCATATGAATACACTAAAAACACATTTTACCTAGAACAATCGCAAAAACCATTTGTTGGAAGATCCCTTTGGATATTTTCCCAAACAGCACACCGGTCCTCCTTAATATCCGAAAGGTCACTTCAGGATCGACCCAAAATGGCTCCCTTAAATACGGGGAAAGCCGGACAGAAGACACCGTCCTAAACTTCTTTTCATCCAAATTGATTCCCCTCCCATCCCAAAGTACGCTAAAAGAGGTTAACCTGACCGAGGAATGGAATATCGGTTTTCAAAGAATAGAAATGATCACATTCCCATTATATTTTCCATGATGAATAAATGGACAATTAAAAACTTTATCCTCCTTCCGATTGTTCAAAGGCAAACGCTAAACGTGATGGACATGAAATCAGACAACAAAAGAGCAAAAATGCCCCAAGATGACAAGGCAGCAGGCAGCAACAGGAAAAAAACAGATAGCAGTAGGGGTCCGGAGACATTGCCCCCATTCATTCCCAAGGGAGAGGAATCAAACATACCCAAAGAGTTCCATCCAAAGGGCAATAGAGCCAATGGCACCCACAAAGACAAATAAAAGGTCAGTTTCCAATGACGGTCCTGACTCATACTGTTAAGGAAAAGGGAAACATAGGGAAAACAGCAGGTTGGCCTGCCAAGGTAACTGTTTAGGTCCGTAGGGATCGACTGTTTCACAACCAGGAATAGGGAACAATATAATCCCTTGTATTTTTATCCCCTTGAAATGCCCTGCCACCATGTGGACTTTCACCCTTACAAATAGGAAAGATCCAAGAATTTAGATAGAGACAACGGTCCTCCACCAGGATATGGATTTTTATTGTCAACCTCCTAAAGGTGACCTCGGTCCAAAACTTTTCCAACTTGCATAAATTTATTACCTTTGCAAAAATTTTAGAGTAAAATGGCAACAAACAGAACTTTTACAATGATCAAGCCAGATGCAGTTGCAAATGGCCACACAGGCGCCATCTTGAATGACATCATTGCTGGCGGCTTCAAGATCGTTGCAATGAAGTACATTCAGCTTAGCGAAGTAAATGCAGGCAAGTTTTATGAGGTTCACAAGGAACGTCCTTTTTACGGAGACCTGGTCAATTTCATGTCTTCGGGACCTATCGTCGCAGCAATCCTGGAAAAGGACAACGCCGTTGAGGATTTCCGTACATTAATCGGTGCCACTGACCCTTCTAAAGCCAGTGAAGGAACTATCCGTAGCAAATACGCTAAATCTATCGATGCTAATGCTATCCACGGGTCCGATTCTGATGAAAATGCTGAGATCGAAGGAAGTTTCTTTTTCTCTCAGTTCGAGAGGTTCTAAGAACCTGGCTCGGCTTGTCCTTGATTTAAGCCCCCAAAATCCTTGTTGCGGACGATGCGGCAAGGATTTTGTCCCTTTCTAGTACCTTAGGGCCTTTTGGAAGCATCCTTGCTGAGATTCCACCAATGTCCTTTTCGATCTTCTTGAATGTATTGACCTCGCTTTCCCGTACCGACAGGCAATGCTCTATTAGCAAACTCCATTTGGTTCCAAATATCCCAGATGTATCCATTATAGCTACGATGTCGCCAAACACTTTGGTGGGTCGCTCTTGGGCATTTTACCATAACGCTAACCTGAAGGTAACCACTCATCCGTAATATCCCCAAAACTAATATTGGCACGAAGGTCCATATCTTTGTTTAATTGACTATTCATTTTAGGCTTCATGGTACCACCCGCATTAATAACAGGGGCTGACAGCTTTATTGAAGAACACCTAAAGTCGCTCCAGGGAAAGTAATAGAATAATCCATTAAAAAGGGCACCATGATCTGAAGATAAATACCATTGGGACATGGAAAACTGGACCATGGATGAGAAAGCCCTGGACGGAGCAGACCATATCGTCCACCTCTCGGTCAGAGCTGGACGACGGGACTCCGCTTACAGGGGATCGAAAAAGATTGGTTTATGAAACTAGCATCGGAGCAGGGGATTTTTTGATGGGGAGATTGAAAGGTCACAGCCAGAGAATTCCGGGTTTCGTATCGGCATCGGCTATCGGATATTACGGTTTTACCGACCGGTCAGTGCAGAGTGAAGGAAATGGGGAGAAAGGAATGGGGTCCGGTGCAGATCTGTGCGGGAACTGGGAAAAAGCTGCGGACTGGTTCTAAGACAACCATATGGGCTCCTGAGTCACCAAGATCGGGGTTTCACTTGTCCTGGGTAGAAATGGTGGCATCGTAGCTCCCAAACCGACCTCTCTACAGGACATGTTCAGTGCAATATCCAATGAGCTACTGGAAACGAGCTGCCTGATACCCAATAGGGAACCTTTTAAAACATAATGGACCAAGGGATTCCAAGTACTGTGTTCCCTAAAACATAATTGCCTTAGGAATCCTTTGGTGAGTGCCGGAGAGTGACGCCACTCACCAAAGGCTTTTTGGGACCTTTCCCATGGGAACTGGGTATAACCTGGCGAAAAGGCTCAATTATGCCTGAAGATAACATCAATAGCATCCATTAGTTTCCCTTTTTCGCGGGGATCAACGGGGAATCAACCACCTTCTGCGCTTCATTTGCGCGTAGCTCTCCCCTGCAGAAGAGGTAGATCGAACTGGGCTCAGCGCTGTTATAGGATGGCACGTAACGGATATACCCAAATTCATGCATGTCCTTCAGGCACTTAATGTAACTTACCATCGAAATCTTGGCCCTGTGGGCACCATGCCTGGCATAGACCCGTATGCACCCCTTGAAGTCTGATCTCGCCCACTGCCTTATCAGTGAGAAATAGAGTGAAACGTGCGTACTTGACAACCTGGGGTCACGGTCCATGGCCTGAAAGAAATCGGGAAGCACCTTGGCCAGGGCATTGAAGGTATCGGGTCTCATAAGCTGTGTCCCTTCCTTCCCCCCCTGCTCCGTATCTGGATCTGCCTCTGCTGCTCCTGAAGCTTGGCACTTGGCCGCTGGTCCAATTTGGAACGGTCATCAATGAATTCCTGCCTTATGCCCTGTTCATTGTATATGCAGACTGCCTTGAACCTTGGCAGGGCCTCTACGTACAGTTTATGGGGCCCTGAGCTCAGCTCAAAGGTCACCAGCTGACGGTTGCCCCTGCCAAGTGATTCCAGCAACCTCTTTTTGCTCTGTTCCTCCCTAAGTTCCATGATCGGAAAACGCCCTAGCTGGTTTTCGATGTCATATCCATAGTTTTCATGGAACTGCAGCAGTTTATGGTTGCCATGGATATCCAAGGTCTTGCCATCCAGTTGGAACCATGCCCTGTACCGTTCCCCCTGGACATTGGTCAGCTCCTTGTGAACCGACCTTCCGTTGAGAAGGTTATATGCTTCCTTTAAGGTAAACCTGTTACTTCCGTTCACCTGGAACCTTCTCGATCCCGTTACCCGGGCACTGTTTTGGGGGAGTTCGACCCGAAAGGAATTGAAGTAGTACCTATCCGTCTGCCTACTCCTGGAAAAGTGCAGTTCTGCCCTTACAGGCTCGGAATCTATCTGTCCCCTGTACTGCAACTGGAACTCCTGTTTGTCCTTTGCCATCTTCGATCTTAGGGCATCTTCAAGTTTGTGTCCGAAACCGCAGTAGAAGAGCTGATTCCTGAGGTATTCAAAGTTTTGTATGTTCATGATGTCTGTTTTTTTATTGGATGAATGGAACCGGAAGGGTCTTTAGGACATGTCTGTTCCTGACCTTTAGCCCCAAATCCCTTCCTCCGGAAAGCTCAATGAGTTCAACCCACAGGTGCTTGCCCTCTGGAATGGTAAAGCTCGGTAGGGAAACAATCCAGGTATACGGCACATGTTCATGCAATTTGTCCTGCTGCCCGTCCACATATTCCGGTATGATTTCAATTTCCTGGGCAGCCGTCCTTTTCGCCGTTCTGTTATCCTTGAGGAAAAGCCTGAACTGGTCGACCTTGAAAGGGATATGGGATTCGTTGTAGAACCGGAAGCGCAGGTACATCCTTTTCCCTTGTATAAATATGCCGTCAAGGCTAAAGCTGATCCCGTCCGATTTCTTCATCAACCTAACGGGAACAAGGTCCGTATTCCGCACCCAATCCATACCTTGCCCCACCTGGATGGGAGGAACCTTTGTGCGGTTCGGGATGGAGGGAACATAGGTACCTTCGGGCAGGTTCTCCCCGACGATCAGGTTGATGGGGTCTGCAAATTCAGCATAGCTAGCCAGGAATGAATGTAACTTTCCGTCTTGTGTGATCACGGTGAGGTTCGTCTGTATCAGCTCCTTGCTGGCGGCCTTTACCTGCAGGACGTTCTGTACCCCGCTAGCCTTTTGGGCCAGGATATCGAAACTTCCCAGGTCCACGCTCAGGATGGGCATGGAGAAAATGAGGTTGGTCGTCATATTTTCGCTAACCCTTATGCGCTGGGGCATGGGAGCGTACTGTCCATTTGCGAAAGCGGCAAAGGCCAGCAGGAATACCGATAATATTATGCAATGTGGTAATTTATCCATGATTTATTTTACTGTTTATTTATCTTTTCTGTTTTCTTTTTATCAAATAATAGCACTCTATAATCAGCGGGCATGATCACTTTTTTCACCTTAATCCTCTTTGCCATAAGTCTCTTTGCTGCCTGTACCCCCAAGGAGGCCGCCTTGGTCTCCCATGAAGGGTCCAGGGATGGCATTCCCAGTTCTTGGACCGATCTATCGGCCGATTCCTGGATACCCTGCCGCAAAATGTCGCCCGGCACATGAACCCCCGGCAAACCATCTAGGTCATGCACCTGCATATCGACCGGCAATATGGACCGTCCGACCCTGAGGTGCTTGATCTTGATGTCCATCCGCTGTGGCGAAAACCTGACCTGGCCGAACACAAGGGCACCCTTTGGGACCTCCTTACCGGCAACGTTCACCGTTTCCATAAGGTGCAGCTTGATGTACGAACCATCGATAAGTTCCTGCCGACCATGGACCGCTGCAGGGATCGCCCCTTGCTCTGGTGGAAGCTTTCCCTGGTCATTTAGCGAATAGAACCTGAAGGCTCTCCGAAATGTGTCCCTTTCGTGCCCATGGGCTGCCAGGACCGAGATTTGGGCCCTTTCCAATGGATGGCCGACCGGTAAGGCACCCACACCTTCTAAGTTTTCCTCCTGCTGTGCCCGGGACCTTAACCTGTCCGGATGCTGGATATCAAGGACCTTGTCGAGCATGGCATTGAGCTGCAGGATTTCCATGTCCTGGCTTGGATCACTGGAAAGTGAGTCCAGATGCGCCTCATGGGCATCCAGAAGGTCCAGCATTTCCTTTTTTGGGGCATTGGTTGCCCCCTGATGGCCGTCGAAGGGGAAAAGCCGGTCAGCGTCCCTTCTGGTCGCGGGCGATTCCAGCTCCTGCTGGAGGTCCGAAAGCTTTTTAAAGATCTCTTGGGAAAGCTGCTCTCCGGATTGCCGGCCAATGGGCGTGAACTCATAGGCTTCATGTCCGGCAAGGACCTCGGGATCACCATCGGGGTATCCGATGGGCCCCTGCGGCTCTAGGTAGTACGGATCGTGCCTAATGAGCTCCTTGAGCCTTTGGGAATCCCGATCGGCCTTTTCGTAGTGTTCCAGCTTATTAAGGTTTTCTCCCTTATGTGCACCGATATCTGGGAGACCTGCAGGAAAAACGGGATTTCCCTCCGTCCTTGGGGCTTCGGACAGATCTTTTCCGACCCCCATTTTCCAGAAAAACAGGAGCACAAAAGGTATTGCAACCACAGGTGCCAGCAAGAGGAACCTTCCCCTCACCTGTTTACTCATAATTGAATTGCTTGTCTGCATGGCATTTTTTTTATTGGTTTTAACGGATCAATCAGGTCTGGTGCGGCTTTCTGGTCCTGCCTCCCTGTTTGTTTTTGCATCGAGGGTATCTTTGTCCCCCTGGCCGAAAACTGTCCCCCGCCCCTTTCCCCTTTCCTGTACAGTACCGGAATCCCGCTGGATCACAGGCATTCCCACAGCACTCGGTCGGGACAACGGCGGGGATCCTGGAAACCAGACCGCAAGGAATATCCTTGTGAGGCAGCAGATGCTCCCGGCCAGGACGAAGATGGACAGACAGATAGTCAAGGTCCGTCTGGACAATCCATCCGCGGCCTTCCCCAGCCTAGAGGAAAACGCTCTTTGCAGCGGTAAAGGTTTATTGTTTCTTTTAGCTTCCATTTTTACGTTATTTACGGTTTCGTGTCCTGATATCCCTGTTCTCAAGGATCTCCCACCGTTCGATGAGAAGTCCATGGGAGTTATTTTCGCTCCTGGAGACCTCCCTTAGCATCCCCTGGCACAGCAGGCTGCGCGTGGTCTGGGTTGTGGGTCTTGTTACCAGCTGGGTGCCGTAGAAACGGAATCTGTAGGGATATTCCGAAAGGTCAACCTCTATGCTGTCCACCCTGAGGCTCTGGTTGACATTTGCCGCAACGAGCTGTGAATAGAAATCCCTCTCCCTGAGATTGTCATATATCTTCTTTGCACTCTGGTCTGCCAGGTAGAGAGCCTTCGTGGTATGCTCGCGTATGGAGGCGTCGTCGGGATCCAGCGTGAAAAAGAGCTCGTGGAACCGCTGGACGTGGTCCCTGGCCTCTGCCGATAGGTTATCCTTCCGTGTGGAGGAACTGGCCAGAAAGGCCTGGCCGTTTCCAAGTACATAGACCGTTTGCTGTTGCCTACTGATCGAGCTGAAGCACCAGTACAGGCACAGACAGCTTATAGAGCTGCTCAGCAGGACTACCAGTATCGTAAAAGTCCTGATATAGCGAAAGGCAGAATCTATATTTTTCATCTTTCTAAACATCGTACATATATTCATGGTTAAGGGTTACCCTTCAGTTTATCCTCCATAAAGCTTGTCTGGGGAGGATCTTTGAAGTATGGTTCGCTTTGGGACCTTTGGGCCATGTTGCTCGAGTTCCTTGCAGGTGGATCGCCCATGGCATCTCCTGCCATGGAGGCCTGTTGGACCATCCTGGTCGGAATGCTTGTGGTTGTGCTAAGGAAGATATTGGTAACGTTCCTGACGAAAGCACCGTTCTCCGAGGCATTGACGATATAGTTGGCAATGCTGGGAACGGCAAAATAGCCCACGATCCCAATGATCAGGAAAATGAGGTACGCGCTGTCCGTAGGTGAGAAAAGGGTATAGCCTCCGTCCTCGATCTGGGAGATGTCCAGTCTTAGCATATTCTGCTGGACCATGCCGATCAGGCTCCCAAAAATATTGGCAACCGGCAACCAAAGGAATATGTTTATGTACCGGGCAAGCCATATCACAAGGCTGTGCTGGAAACCATCGAAGACCGAGAGGCCGAACACGATGGGCCCCATGACGGAGAGGACAACCAGCTGGAAGGTCCGTAGGCAGTCTATACAAAGGGCCGCGGCCTGGAAAAGAACGGTCAGCACCTCGCTCATCCATTCCTTGATCGAATTCCTGAAGTTGTAGGCTGCCTTGGACATGGCAAACTTATAATCATTGCCAAGGCCTTCCCAAAAGCCCTCAGCCTCTGGATCGGCATCCTGGTTGGTGTACCGGTACCATTTGCTCCGATCGCCCTCTCCGTCCTGACCTACGTATATCTGGAACAACTCGGTCCGCTCGAGAGCTTCACGCTTTTGTTTCAGGAGCTCCGAGATCGCCTGGTTTGAGTCGCCCACCATGGCCGAGGTAACCTGGACCACGGGTGACAGGACGCTGTTCACCAGCCCCATCAGGGAAGGAAAGATGGAGATGCAGAAACCTATCACAAAAGGCCGGAAAAGTGGAAAGAAGTCAATGGCCTCCGCCGCAGAGATATGTTTCCATACCCTATATGAAATGTACCAAAGGGCAGCAAACCCCGCAAGGCCTTGGCCCACTCCGATTAGGCTTGAGCACAGGGGCATCATTTCTTCGTACAGCCGTTCGAGGACGAGGTGGAAATTCGTGAAATTTTCGGAGTGATCCTGCCCAATGGCCTGCATGGGGCCAAGGAAAGGCAGACAGACCAGTCCATATCTAATATTTTTCTTCATCGTATTAACTGTTTATTTGGGGTTCATCTGTTCGGTCCTGAAAAGGCTCTCCCGCTGGCCCAGGTCCCTGCCATGGCGGATTCGCTGGAGCCTCAGTATGTCGGTTGACACCAGGAAACGGCGAAGGAACCCTATGGTCTCTTCCATTTTTCTGTGTATCCCGTCGATTGCCGATAGCCGCTCCCCGTCGTCCATCTGTACAAGTCCGCCCGTTACCAGGACGGCAAGTTCTTCTAGGTTCCCCAGAGATTCCGAAAGGACCTTTTGCTGGACAGAGGCGAGATAGCGGAGTTCGCCGATCGAAAAGGCCCCTGAATTCCGGTACCGCTTAATGGATGTATTGCATAGGGAGACCAGATGGAGCTGGATGTTTACGACCTCCTTTACCTTGCGGTATTTCCGGACCGAGGGGCTGGCTTCCATAAGACCTTCCAAAAAGACCCTGTGGAGGTTAAAGTTCCCCTGGGACAGCTGGCTGACCATTCCGTAACCTTTTGACAGAATCGAATAGCTTTGCTTCATCTGAAGTAGGATTTTTTTCAATTGCGCCAATTTCTCTACGTTAAGGACCAACTGGGAAACATCTGCGCTTTGTCCGAACAGCCTTTTTGCTGGAATGGACAGGCAAAGGGATATTAGTAACATGAGCCAATGTTTTTTCATTTTTCAGATTTTATGGGTCCAAAGAGCTGTTGACCGGAGCTCACCTCCGATCGCATGCGTTCCCTGATCCTGGAAGTGGTGTATGAATCATCCAGCCATCCCTTCGAGGTTGCCAGGAGCTCCAGCATCTGGTCATAAATTCCCCGGATCCGGTACATCCGCTGGAAATCATCCATCTGGAGCCGATCGTTTACCAGAAGGGCACCCAGATCCTCAAGTACCCCATCACATTTTGCCAGAATCCCCGAGTATGCCCTGTCCATCAAATGCTCCTCCTGGGCAGAGAACATATCGGTCGACCGAAAAAGCCCATTTACCTGCCGATAGTGCAACAGGATGCTGTAATGCATGCCAAGGATCTCTGGGACCAGCGGATGTTCCCTCAGGCCCGGACTGACAATGCCACGGGAACTGAAGAACAGCCCGTGAAGGTCAAGTTCCCTGCTCCTGGATCCCTGGATATTTCCCCAGCCTGTCCGGAGTAGCCGTGAGCCATCCTCCAGAAGGTCCAAATAAGCCCGCTGGGCGGTAAGCTGCTGGGTGAGGTATTCCTTCTGTACCTTTTTTTGGTGGATCCACTCCCTGAGGGTTTGGCAACTGCCGTTTTGGGCAAGCAGGGAAAGCACCCCAAATAACCAAATGGATATTTTCGTCTCTTTCATATGAGCTATTGTAAATTATACAGTTTTTTGATATTCTCGATCCGTCCCCTTTCTCCGGCCCTCTGGGTCCTAAGGATTAGATTCTGTCGGTTGAAACCCACCAGGTCCATATAGTTCCTGTAAATGTCGCTACCTACATTGTTGATGAGTTCCATTCGCTGCCTATCGGTCATGGCCAGGTGAAAGGACATCATTACCGTTCGGATCTGATCTAGGTTGGAGATACTCCTGTCCAGGATCCCAGCATAGACCTTCTCCATATGACCGATCTCTTCTGAGCTGAACACCGGATCCCCTTTCAAAAGCTCCCAGACCCTTTGGTATTCCCTGACCAGTCCTAATTGGAGCCGAATCATCTGGCGGACCTGCTGGAAATTGGCAATGGCGGACCTGACCTTGCTAAACTGTTGGTAATGGCCTTGGTATTGCTCGGTATGTCTCTGGGTCCATTCGGAAATTTCCTGTAGCCTTAGCCTGCTCAGGGAATTCTCCAGTACCTTCTGTGCGTTCTGTAGCCAGATGGTACGGTTCTGTAACCTCTGTACCTTTAGGTCCACTGCTCGTACCACCCGTTTTATACCTGCCCTGATGACCTCGGCCAGTCCGATCTGGGCGTTTGTGCGAAGAAAGCCGCCAACCGCAAGGATCACCACCGTAAGGGCTATACATTTTCTGGTATATCTTTTCATCGTCCTCATATTTTAATTAATCCGCTCCGGATGTCCCTTGCCATATCGGCAATTGCCCGGGAAAGGTCCCCCTGCTGTCGTCGGGTATATTCCGATAGTTTCACCCGTTCCGATTCCTCTGTTGTATAGCATAGGTATTCCTCCAGGGACACTTGGGTACGGTATACCCTGGAATGGACACCTCCCAGTGAAATGAAAACTTCCTTATATTTCTGGGCGGGATCGTTGTCCCGGTTAACCGAGAGCACCATCGCCTTTTCCTTGTCTGTCAGGCCTAACAACTGCTGGACCTGGTCGAACCTGTTCAGGAACTTCCGCTGGTCCAACAGGATTTTGCAGTCGCTGTTATTGACTATGGCCTGTTTGACAATGGGTGAGGATATGATATCCTCGATATCCTGGGTTACCACGATTGCCTCACCGAAGAATTTGCGCACCGTCTTGAATAGGTATTTAATGTACTGGGCGAAACCTTCCTTCATCAACGCCTTCCAGGCTTCCTCGATCAGGATGACCTTTCGGACCCCTTCCAGTTTTCTCATCTTGCCTATGAAGACCTCCATGATGATGATGGTTACCACTGGAAAAAGGATGGGATGCTCCTTGATGCTGTCCAGCTCAAAGACTATGAACCTCTCCTCGAGAAGGTTGAGCTCCTCACGGGAATTGAGCAGGTAATCAAATTCGCCCCCTCTATAGAATGGCCTGAGCACATATAGGAAGTTTTCGATGTCAAAGTCGCTCTGCCTGACCCCCTCTTCCCGCAGAGAGGGTACGTACAGGTCCCGTAGATACTCATAGAAACTGTCAAAACATGGCCATATCTCAGTTCCCGCCGCCAGGTATCCGAAGTAACCTGAGATGGCATTGGAGAGTGCGACGTATTCCGAACGCCTGAAGGCCTCGTCATCCCTTTTCCAAAGGGCAAGGAGAAGGGTCTTGATGCTTTCCTTTTTCTCGGTATCCAGGTTATCTCCCTGACTGATGAAGAAAGGGTTGAAACTCACTGGATGCTCATCGCTATAGGTAAAATATCTTCCTCCGACCAATTGGCACAATCCACGGTAACTGTGCCCGACATCCACCAGTACAACATGGCTGCCCTGTTGGTGGTAACTGCGTAGCATGTGGTTGGTAAAGAAGGATTTTCCGCTCCCTGTAGGTCCAAGGACAAATTTATTGCGGTTGGTACATATCCCCTTGAGGATCGGCTCATCGGAGATATCCACATGGAGAGGCCTTCCCGAAAGGCGTTCTCCGAGCCGGATCCCGGTTGGGCTAATTGAAGTCTCGCTGCCGGTCTCCAGGTTGAGAAAGCAGCTCGCCTGTTCTGCAAAGGTCTCAAAGGTCTCGTTTACCGGAAGGTCGGCCGCATTACCGGGGACACCGGCCCAGAAGATCTGTGGTGCACCTACGCTTTCGTGCTTGCAAAGTGCGCCCATCTTGGACATGGCCGAGGTAACCATGTTCACGAGTGAAGGGAGCTCCTTATGGTCACACGTCCAGGCAAGGACGTTGAAATGTGCCCTTACGGGCAGGCGTTGCTGCGTGAGTGCCTCATGCAGGAAATCTTCTGTGGAATCCCTGGCAACCCTGTTCGCTCGGCTGTATGCCGATAGGGACTGAAGTCTCAGGCGCTTGCGCTCCAACCGCTTGATAGCCTCCTGCTTGTCGGACACCATTATGTACTGGTTATAGACGTGGTCGCAGTTGAGAAGCAGTCCCAAGGGAGAGCTGAACCCCACACTGAAGCGCGTCCTTTCCGTGGAGTACCTCTCGTAGTCAAGCCTGCTCCCGCTCAGCGGGGGGAGATCCTGGGCATCGCTCAGGGTAAACAGCTGGCAGTGGCGGTCCCCGACCTTGATCCCATTGGAAAAATCAATATCCCTGATCACAGGAGGGCCCTGTCCGTCTCCCAGGCCAAAATAACGTTCGATCAGGCCCGTTCGGACGCCGGAGCTCTTTAGCTCACCTTCGGGCACCCTAGTAAGCCGGACCAGGCCGGAATCCTCCAAGATCCTCTGGAACTGTCCGCAGGCCCCAAGAAATCCCTTCAGGGCTTCCGCTTCAATGGTTTCCTGCGGCACCAGGTTTCCCCGTACCAAGCTAGAGAAAAGGCTGCTCGCCCCCTTCCTGTGTGCGGGCGGTTTGGTCAACATGATATAGCATTGATGGTCAAGGTAGCTCCTTTCGTTAAAGTGGAGCTCGCTTGCCCTTTCCAGGAAACCTGCTTCCAGGTCCCCAAGGCCCGCTCGGTAGCGTTTTTTCTCGAACCAGTCCTGTTTATGCAGGATGCTGCCCTTGGGCAGGGCCTTGATGGCACTTATCCAGCTCTGGTGGAACGTCTCGAACTCTGCGTCCGATAAACTGAATATCTCCGGCATTTTGGCGCGAAAGACAAGGGTGAGGTCGCCCATCTTGCTAAGGATGCAGTCGTGCTCAATGTCCAGCAGGGGGAAGGCCAAGTTGAAGTCTATGTCCATTTCTTTCCCTCCAAAGGCTTGATGAAGATAAAGGTCCTTCTGTCCCTCAAACGGACTGAGCTCGGCAGTTTTCTCCGCGCATACGACTTTAGAAGACCATGACGTCCATATCGCTTGCTCCATTTTTGGACCTGGGCGGTCCAGGCGAGGCCAATCAGGACAAGACCAGAAAGGCTCATGATCCTGGGTGTCCCCGAATAGTACAGTACCAGGAACAGCCCCAGCAAAAGAACGAATCCCAGGGCAAGCAAGCCGATGTACTGGGACTGGAGCCCATGGAACTCGATTGGCCTGTTGATATCCCTATGGATCCTGTATATTGAATTTCCCATGGTCAACTGATTCCAAAAAACGATTCGATTACGGTTGTTACCACCACAAGGAAAACACAGCTCCCGAACCAGGCAGCGGCTACCTTTCCCGTATCGGGATCTCCATTGTTCCATTTCTGGAATACCTTGACCGCTCCGATGAGCCCCAAGAGTGCACCGACACCGTACATGAGCTGGGTACCGGCACCAAAATAACTCCTTATCTGGGAATTTGCCGCTTCGATTCCGGCATTTCCATCCTGGCCAAGGCAGATTCCAGGGACCAGGGAATAGACAGCCAACATCACTGCACCTGCACGCAGGTTCAACCCTATGGTCGCGCTATGGACCATTTCTATAGCTTTTTTCATGAAACAAATAATTTTTTATGTTATTGAAAGGATGGCTTGTGGTCCCGTGACACCTGTGATACAATATAAAGAAGGTGTTTTCACCATGCAGGTTCCGGGAGCACAGGCCAACTCTCAACTTATTCTACAATTGACCTATCCTCTCCCTTACTGTCGATTCGGGGACCTGGACACCGAAGTTTGCCAGCTCAACGAGGAGCGCCTCAATCAGGCTTCCATGGCGCGCCCAGTCCTTGGTGGGATTGAACTTTTCCAACAGGTCACGCAGGGAATCCCATTGGATTTCCGGCCGGCCTTCCGAGTTGCGATATGGCACAAGGTAAAGGCGCAGCTGCTCAAGGAATTCCTCGGAGAGCTCGTGATCGCTACCCGGGCCATCCTCGGAGCTTTCGCGCGAACCGATATGCAGGATGTCCCTGCTCTCCCTTTGAAGGCTTGAAAATCCATTACCCCTTTTGGACCGGCCCAGAAATCTCTTCCCGTAAAGGCTCGATAGGGCCCATCCATAATATATGGCCAGGGCGATCATAAGTGGGAGCAGGACCTGCGACCACGTCAGCTTTTCTAACATTTTTTCTCCTTTAAATGGTTTATAACACGGGGCCGTCCCTTCTATGCGGACAGCAGCCCAATTGTTCCACAAAATAAGATGGAAGGATTTTTTGGCACAAGTACAACTATTGGCTGTACCCAGGTTGTACCCTGGGGGGGGCGTTACATACCGTTTTCCGCATTTCAGCCCCCTGGATACCACTGGACGCAACATTAATGTTCTGACCTACCTACGATTTTTTTCAGGAGGGGTTTTCTGGACCCCGACCGATTACCTTTGGACCGAAGGATTATTTTGCCAACACTAAAAACAACTTGGACATGGAAGACAACAGAAGGAATGTTTCCCTACAGGAAATCCGGGACATGGACCTGGTGAGCTACCTGGCTAACCTTGGCCATGAACCCTCTAAGATCCGGAACAATGATTTTTGGTACCTCTCCCCGCTTCGGGACGAGACCGTCCCCTCCTTTAAGGTGAACCGCAGGATCAACAGGTGGTACGACCATGGTATGGGCCGGGGAGGGAACCTGATAGATTTTGCCATCCTCTACCAAAACTGCAGCCTTTCCGAATTCCTAGCAGGGTTCAGGAACGGATCACCGGTCACGATGACCTCAACAAGGGCCTTGCGCCAACGGCCGGCCCGGCCCGAGAGCGGGATCAAAATAGTCGAGCAGAGGTCCCTGAGGTCCGACTCGCTGCTCCGGTACATCCAGGAACGCAGGGTTTCCGTACATATGGCCGACAGGTACTGTCGGGAGATAAATTATGAAATATCGGGGAACAGGTACCTGGGAATAGGGTTTCCCAATGATGGAGGAGGCTTTGAGATCCGTAGCCCCGATTATAAATTGGGCAGCTCACCCAAGGACATCTCAAGCCATGGGACGGGCAGCAGCGAGATCCTGGTCTTTGAGGGTTTCATGGATTTCCTGACATTCAGGACCCTACATCCGGAAATAGACGAATCAAGGGTGGACTTCATGGTCCTCAACTCCGTATCCTTCTTCGAAAGGGCAAGGGAAAAAATGGAAACACACCAGCAGATCTCCCTATACCTGGACCGTGACAGGGCAGGGTCCGAGCTGACCATGTACGCCCTGTCCCTGGACGATAGGTACAGGGACCAGAGCATCCTGTACAAGAACCACAAGGACCTTAATGACTGGGCCATGAATCCGGGGAGGTTGGCGGCACCTGCCCAGGCCCGCAGAATATCCAGATAACCCCATAGACCACTCGATATGACAAGCGATCAGTTGCGCACCAAGGCCATCACAATCAATTTCACGCAGGAGGAGTATGACGAACTGCAGAAACGGAAAGAGAACAGCACCTGCCCGAACATGGCACTTTACCTCAGAAAGAGGCTCTATTCCCGCAAGATCGTCACCACGTTCCGGAACCGTTCACAGGACGACATCCTCGAGGAGATCTCGCGGTCCAGGAGATGCCTGGAGAGTGCCAGGGCCCAGCTGGCCCATGCGCTAAAGGAAAGTCCGGAGAGGGCATATCTATTGGAAATCACGGATCGGATCGACCTGGAGATGCGAAAGCAGACCTCATTGGTAAAAAAACTCCTCTCGTTATGGTTGCCCTGACCCACGATCTGGCGGACGTATCCAGGATAATCGCCTACCACGAGAACAAGGTATCCTCTGGGATAGCAGAGTGCCTACTGGCAGCCAACATGCCACTTTCCTCAGTGGACCTTAGCTCCAGGCAGAAGAAATGGTACATGGTCAACCGGTGTACGCTCAATGCAAACATCAAGCTTCCCTGCCTGCACGCCATCCTTGGGTTCCACCCTCTTGACGGAAGGCTCTCCAATGCCCAGTTCAGCGAGATTGCCGAACGCTATATGGACCTTATTGGGTTTGGACATCAGCCCTTTTTGGTATATAGGCATACGGACACCTTCCACCCCCATTTGCACATCGTATCAACGAACATACGCAGCGATGGGAGCCAAATCTATACGCACAGGCTGGGGCAGCGGCTTTCCTTCCCCGCTGCAAAACGACTGGAAGATGATTTCGGACTGGTCAGCGCAATGGGATATACACGTGACCAGCAGGAGCGTCCCTTGCCCAGGAAAGAGCTCCTCCAGGCCGGTCAGCCCCTCACAAAGGCTCTCCGTGACATATTGCTCTATCTCCAGGAAACATATAGCTTTTCAGATTTACAGGAATGGAACGCCCTGCTAAGGCCTTTCAATATACTTGCGCTGAGCCCCAGGGACTGTCCGGGCGAAGCGAAAAAAGGCCTGATCTACTACATGACCGACAAATGCCAAAGGGCCATAAGCAAAGGGATCCCCGGCTCCCACCTCTCGCCCGGACTCCGTTCCCCCAACCCATACAGCCTGAAGGACTCCCCAGGGGCACTTACCTCCCGTTCACGTATACGCACCATCCTGCAGCGGGAACTGGAGAATTCCGGAAATAGGGAAAACTCTCTTGCAGATCGGCTCCGGAGACAGGGGATCGAACTTGTCGAGTCACCCGGTAAGCCCAAGGGTCCCTGCGAGATCGTGGTGGTCGACCACCTGATGCGGTGCGCGCTCCACGAGAACAGGCTGGGCCTAGACATCAGCGCCCTCCGGATGGGCCAGCGGGAGGAATCCACCTCGGTAAAAAAACACAAAGTTCCCACGCACTGGTCACTTAAACTATGATACCCAAATCCCAACCGAAATGAACAATACCGAAAATATACAGGCACTGAAAAAAATATCGGACATGGGCAGGCTGATTGCCGTGTCCTTGCTCGTTCTGCACTTCTACCATGTGGGTTATCACTGGTTCAGCAGGATAGGTATGAGCTGGCCCTTGACCGATAGGATCCTGAACTCCATTGCGGGCACGGGGCTCCTGGACACCTTTAACCGCTGCAAGTTCTTTTGCCTATTGTTCCTGCTCGTTTCCATGGTGGGAACCAGGGGAAAGAAGGGCACCCGGTTCCATCTTACCGGAGCATTTGCCTGGCTGCTCTCGGGAATCTGCCTTTTTTTCTCCAGCGGCCTCATTTTCCGCCTGTTAGGTGCCACCCCTGCGGTACTGTCGGTATACTATGTGCTGAGCACGGCGGGCGTCCTGGCCGTTATCAAGGGGATGACCACCATTGCCCGGATACTCTGGACCGGTCTGTCAGGCCAGGACATATTCAACCTGCGGAACCAGACCTTTCCCCAACAGGAGGACCTGCTGGAAAACGAATATTCCATCAACCTTCCCTACCAGTACCGTTTAGGTGACCGAAGGAGAACGGGCTGGATCAACATAATCAATCCATTCAGGGCGACCCTGGTCCTGGGAAACCCCGGATCGGGCAAATCATATTACGTAATCCGCCATATCATCTCCCAGCACATTAAAAAAGGTTTTTCCATGCTGGTGTACGACTTTAAGTACGATGATCTCTCCAAAATAGCATACCATCACTGGTTAAGGGGAGGAAAGAAAATGAGCTTCTTCCGTATTGACTTTGACAACCTCTCCAGGACCCACAGGTGCAATCCCCTGGAACCCTCGGCAATGAGCGACATCACCGATGCAGCGGAATCTGCCAGGACCATTCTGTTGGGCCTGAACAGGGAATGGGTAAAGCGGCAGGGTGATTTCTTCGTGGAATCAGCTATCAACCTCTTGACCGCCGTGATCTGGTACCTCAGGTGCTACCGTAACGGAGAGTTCTGCACCCTTCCGCACGTAATTGAGCTCATGCAGCAGGACTATGACAGGCTGTTCTCCCTGCTGCGGAGCCAAGAGGAGATCCAGGTACTGATAAACCCCTTTGTCAATGCCTACCTGAACAATGTCATGGAACAGCTCGAAGGCCAGGTCGCCTCGGCAAAGATCGCCCTGGCCCGACTGTCCTCGCCCCAGCTCTACTACGTTCTTTCGGGGAACGATTTCAGCCTTGACATCAACAACCCCGAATCGCCAAAGATAGTCTGCATGGGCAACAATCCCCAGAAGGTCCAGATCTATGGGGCCGTGATATCGCTTTTCGTAAACCGTTTGATCAAGCAGGTCAACAGAAAGGGGATGCTCAAGTGCAGCCTTATCTTCGATGAGTTCCCGACCATCTACCTGAACAATATTGATAGCCTGATCGCTACGGCCAGGAGCAACAAAGTGGCCACCAGTCTTTGCGTGCAGGACATTTCCCAGCTCCGAAAGGACTATGGCAGGGACCAGGCCGACGTCATATTGAACATAGTGGGAAACGTGATCAGCGGACAGGTCTCAGGGGAGACTGCAAAACAGCTTTCCGAAAGGTTTGGGAAGATCATGCAGGACAGGCAGAGCCTATCGATAAATTCCAGCGACACGTCCATCGGTCTGTCCAGTCAGCTAGATTCGGCAATCCCACCATCGGTGATCTCGAGCCTTTCCTCCGGGGAATTTGTGGGAATGGTGGCGGACGAGCCCAAGATGCCGGTGTCCCTCAAGGCCTTCCATGGCAAGATAATAAACAACCACCGTGAGATCGCCAGGGAAGAATCCAGTTACCGGGGTGCCCAGGAGCTCACCAGGCCCAACGAAGGGATAGTCTCCAAGAACTATCAGCAGATCAAACGCGACATCCAGGACATCACATACTCGGAAATGGACAGGCTGATTTCCGATCCCACCACAAGGCACCTGGTCATCTCCGGGAAATGACCCCGTTACCAGGCCTATATCCCTGTGCACATGCCTGAGAGGCGGCGCTGTCGAAATTCCTGGCAACGGACCGCAAATTGTCGGACCGTTAATGGAAATTATTTCAATATTCCTTAAATTTAGGTCCAGAAACCTTTATTTACCCGCCATGAGAGAATTCCTTCTGCTTAGCATCCTGTCCTTCCTGTTTTATTCCGATGGGTTTTCCCAGCGGAATTATATAAATGCTTGATTCCTCTAAAGTACAACAATCTTTCCTAGGTATGACGGATTTTTTTTAGAAAAGAATACCTGTGAAACTACGGTTTATCCTGAAATTCAAGAAGAAGATTCCTTGATTTTTATGTATAAAGTCGATATCAATTAACTCATTCAAGCCTAACCAACCGTTAGGCTTTTTTACTATATTTGATATAACCAAACTATAGAAATTATGAAAATTGCATTGTCAACATTATTACTTCTATTTTCTCTTTCCTCATTTTCTCAGTTACGTAATACTTCATGGGGAATGAAAGCAGAAGAAGTAAAAAAAATAGAAACATCAAAATTAGTCAGAGAATACAATGGAGATTTAACTTACTCACTTGATATAACTGATCTGAATTGTGAAATGGAATATATTTTTGCAAAAAACAAACTTGTTGAAATCAAGTACATATTCACTCCTGTCGTAAAGGAAAGGACCAAAGAAAATCAAACAGCGGTTTGGGTAAAAACTTATAAAAATATACAGCAGAAATATGGAGACCCTACAATTAGGGATAATGAAAAATTATACATTTGGTCTCTAAATGATTTTTCAATAAAGGCATCTCATGAAACAAGTAGATATCTAGAAACAGTAACAGTTTCTTACACGCCACCTTCTCCGACCCAAAAGGATGTTCTATAGCCTAACCCACCGTTAGGCTTTCTCATTTTCCTTTCCTAACTTTAGGTGGCCAAAATGTTTACATTAACGTAAAACCTATAGGACATGACCAGGAATGATTATATCTATGATAAACTTGAACCAGTATTGAAGACATTATTTGATACTTATCATATTAACCACTCCTTTGCAGATGCCAGCGTCCACATTAATGAGGGATGGCCAATTGGCACTGATGTATATATCATAAGTGGATTCTTTAAATCAGACCTATATATCCATAAGATGTACGTTGTAAAAGAAGCCATAAATATGGTTATTGACCGTCAAATCGAAAAAGTTACTGAGAGAATTAAGAATGATATTTACAATCGTAATAAACTGGGACTCCAATAAATACATCATAGAATTCGATCTATCTTGATTGGTTAGGCATTTCTCTTAAACTCCCCATTATACCCTTCCAGCTTCTTTAGGATCTCCTGCTGCCTTTGATTGGCTATATCTACCCATCTTGCACACAAGCGTACTGCATACATAGGGTTAACGATCTTGAATTCCTTGAAGTTATTGACCTTGCCGTCTGAGTGAACTACCTTTTCCCAATTCTCTTCAAATTCGTCCGGAGTATAGAATCTCTGGCGCCTCTCATGGAATATCCAGCAACCGTTTACCCTCGCTGTCTTAATGAAAGAGACAACGTCACTGGGAGTTTGCTTGTTCCTGTTTATCCATGCTGGTGCTGACACGGAACAAAATTACTAATATTTTTAGTAAACGCATCAAGCGCATCAACTAAATAAACCCTATTTCTTATCTACCACTTCCTGGATATCCCCTAAAACGAGGTTTAGGATTATTGGATTATCCTTTAGTACCTTTTCAGCGTATTCGATAGCTTCTTCTTTAGACCTTGTCCTTGCTATCCAAACAGCATATCTACTTACAAAAGCCCTTACATCTAATTTTGAATATTCATTCATTTCCTTTATTATATAGAACAATATAAGATAAAATTGTTTCGATTTATTTTAAATTAATTTATTTCGACACAAATACCTTAATTAATTGTTTATCATACATGAAAAAGATTCCAATAGATACCGTACTCTCAACTGCGAAAAGTTTATTGCGCGGGGGAATAGAGACCAACAGGAAAAAAATTACTTTCCCTGTTACAATGGAAGGCGAACCCTTCTATTTCTCCGACTCAAATATAAAGGAAATCGAGGGCGAAATGTGGACCATGTACACCGTGGATGGCAAACAGTGGCTAATAAAAATTGGTGAGGAAGTCCATAATTTGGGTTTGTATCCAGATGTTTATACTGGCGGATGATTTAATGATTACATAACTAAAGTTTACATCGTCTCATTCACGATGATGAACCAATACTTTCCCCTTCAACACTTAACTATATTCATGTATTTGAATGATCCCCTAAGACAGAAAAGGGAGTATTTTGAAAGGGGAATCTGCAGATCAACGCAGTTTTTTTGTATCGCAACTTTTGGATTTATTAACCATAATCAAAATATTCTTGATCGAATAAATCTATAATTGAATATTTGGTTTTCTAATCTTTCGACTTTTTAAGAATTTTCAATTCTCTTTCTAAAAGTCGCGGCCATTCTTTTAAAGAGTCCTTCATAAACTGTTCTCCCTGTTTTTCACCTAGGAGCTCTGACATTTTATTTGCCTGTGCCTGAAGGTGTTTTAGGAATTTTTTATTTGGCTCCTTAAATTGGGTTTTTATTGATATATCCTTTTTATTTTGTTGTCGTTCTTTCTTTTTCATATATAAGCCAAAACTACCTATAAATAATTTATCATATATTACAAATACAAATCCAAAACGTGCTTAAACTGCAAAAAGGTTATTGTATGAAGGAAAATATTGCATTGGGGATGTGTCCGAGAGCAGTTCCTGAAATATTTTTGAATAACTTTTTCACTCTTGATTAACACATACAGCTTGATAGCTTTGTTTTTAAAAAAAATGGCCTTAACATAAGTTAAAGCCAAACAATTATTAACAAATGGAGTATTTTTAAGCTACACGAACATTTATGGCGTTCATTCCTTTCTGTCCGCGTTCAACATCAAAAATAACATCGTCATTTTCTCTAATGTTTTCCCTTAAGCCCGTACTGTGTACGAAAAGGTCCTGTCCGCCATCATTTGGTGTAATAAACCCAAAACCCTTGGTGTTGTTGAAGAATTTTACTTTTCCTTCTTGCATTGTAATAAAAATTAATTAAAAAATCTGTTGGGGCCTATGGCCGTTCCTTTTGAAACCTAACGTTTCAATAATCATTCTGTCGACAAGGAAAGGATGTTTTGTAAAAGAGGTTGAAGGAGTCCAATCTCAAATAGTTTCTGCATCGTTTAGATGGTAACAAATTAGCAGCTGAAAATGCGAAACTAAAAAAGATAGATTAACTGATCGGTTTCAGAAAGCGTAGGCAGAGCCTGATTATAATCAAAGGTAACAAAAATTAATTATAATCCTAATTTTATTTTCGCATTGATCTAATAACCTTAAAATGCGAGTTAAATGCCGCCCAAAAAGTTGGGTATTCATTGTATATGATCCCATACTCCTTGCATGTCGTTTTGACGATCCTGTTCAGTTCAGGATAATGGATATGGCTTATTTTCGGGAAAAGGTGATGCTCTACCTGGAAATTAAGCCCGCCCAACAACCATGTCAGGAATGTACTGTCTGTTGCAAAGTTCGAAGTCGATTGGAGCTGGTGCACCATCCATTCGTCCTCCACCCTGTGGTTTTCAATGGTCTTGAAATCGGTAATTGACACTACATGGGCAAGTTGGAAGACCGTAGCCAAACATATCCCACATACCATACTTGCAACCAATAACCCTATGAGAGTAGGTATAAAACCCACAAAGATGATCGGTACAATAATAAAAACAACTATGTGGAGTAACTTGCTGATCCAGAAAATTACCTTTTCCTTCCTGGGGATCAGAATTTTTGAAGAATGGAGGCTTAATCTTTGCCTAAAAAACTTTTCATAATCCTGATAAAAGATCCAAGCAAGATAAGAAATCGAATAGAGCAGAATAAAATAGAGATGCTGAAACCGATGGTGCTTCCTTATGGGCTGGTCGTGATGGATGCGCATGAATTTGATCTCGATATCATGGTCCTCGCCATCTATATTGGTATAGGTATGATGTGCAATGTTGTGCTTCAGCTTCCAAAGGTAAATATTGCCTCCCAAAAGGTTCAGGGTGTATGACAGTACGGAATTAATATGCCTGTTTTCTGAAAAGGTATTATGGCCGGCATCATGCATGATGTTAAATCCGATTGCGGCCAGATTTACACCCAATAACATGCACAGAATGATCCCTATCAACCAATGTGGCTGGATAAATATCAAAGTTATATATATCACTACTAAACTGGAAAGGAGCAGAATCGCTTTAATCGTCAATTTTCTATTGCCTGACTTCTTTAACTTATTCTTAATGAAATATTCGTTGATTTTATTTTTAAGCGTCCTAGAAAAGGACGTGTTTTCCTTAGAAAATTTTATTTTGGTACTCATTCCTCTTGCACAATGCAGATTAGTTCTTATTATCTAAACCAGCATCTAAAATAAAAAATATTTGATTCCTCCCAAAATTTAATATCTAAATAATAATTACCATAAACTTGACATAGATTTCTAAAACAAGTTCGTACAATCCAAGGATTCCAATTGGATTATTAAAAAAGTGGAATAGTATCCCAAACAAAATTATCTTATCGGTTATTTGGACATTGCAAACAAGTAATATTTATATTAAAAACCCCAGGCCGTCTATCTTATTATGGTAGGCGGTTTTTTTATCCAATTCTCCTATTGGTTTGTTCCTATGAAGTAGGGTGCCCGCAATACCCAGGTTTTTGCATTGATATTTGCCAGTATTTTCGTAGTTACTGGGGATTTTTTTCAAACTATTATCAATCTCGTATGTTCGATGTATAAGAACAATTAATATAGTGGTTTACTAAATTGGGATTCCCCGTTTCGTCATGGTCTCGGGGAATTCTTAAGACCATTTTGAAACTCGATTGTTAATTCATCATAATTGGATAAACGGAGGGTAGCATCTGTTGATATTATAGGTTTAGTATCTTTTATATCCAGTTACCATAAAAAATCCACTCATTCGACAATTTTGAGGGGATTTTTTATTTTTGCCGGATGACATTAGATGAATTAAGGAGAGAATTACTGAACAGGCAATATGAGGACAACATCAGGATAGCTCCGCACATGGTAGTGTGCTATGCCGAGAGGTTCCTGGCAAAACAGTACAGGGACTGTGACAACTGGTAAAAGGAAATTGAGAAATGCCCAAGCTATGACAGGTTGAATCTCTTTTATGAAACTGTTAAAAATTCTTAAAACACTTGACCTGAAATCCTACCCTTATTAAATTTGAAGGGAGATTCACCTATCGATATATATTTGAAACATCCCCTGACACCATGTGTCAGGGGATGTTTTAACGGGCTGCTAATTAGTTTTTCCATAAAATTTCATCTCAATATCCCCGATCTTATGTTTAGATTGGGGATTTCTTTTCAATAAAAAAGCCACTGGTTAGAGTGGCTATGTTTATCATTTATTTTCCTTATCGGTCATTTTGGTAAAAATTTCATGCAATTCTTTTTGCATTTCATCTGGCATATTGGATGATTTTAAAAAGCCGAATCCAATACTATAATTAGTCCATTGCAAGAGATAGTGCTTATGCACATTGTCTACTTCACCATCTTTAGAATTTTCATCAAACCAATGTTGGTGCTTTTTTTTGAAAATCATTAGCCGATTCTTCAAAATGGTTTAAGAAAGTAGCCATATTTTTACCATATAAAGCTTCTTTTAAATCAATTGGATTTTCCATAAATATTTAATAATTAGTTTATATAAACATAATTATTTTCTTTTAAAACTCCAACAATCTAAGTTTAACACTTACCAACGGCTTCCATTGTCTATCTACCATGTCATAATAATAGTTACCACCCAAACGAGTACGCCCAATGGTTACGCCCCCATCTACACCTAAATTCAATCTATCGGTATAGAATCCAGATGCATTGACATCAACTTTAACATTATCCTGTTTAGGCTGTATTTTAACCCTTTTGACACCGTTTACAGTTGCCCTTGTGTCAGCTATCCAAAAATCAACATAATGCTTCTTGCGCCCTAAAAACCAATCCTTTTTGTAATATTCTGATAGTTGATTTCTGCATTGTATGAGAAGTTAAATTTCTCTTTGCTTAAGCTTTCCTTTCCTTTGATAAATTCGATGTGCGAGTATTTGTCTTTATAGTAGAATCCCGTATCTGTTTTGAATGCCGGCAAATCCTTTGCAGAAATTGAAGTATTGTAATGCCTCCATTCCTTGAACTGTTTTCGCTCTATGCCCAAAAGTTTGGTAACACTGTCAAGCCTTATCTTTGTGCTGTCATCTAATTCATAGAACGATTGTATAACATTTTCCTTATCACTAATAATAGCGTGTTCCATTCCGTTTTCATCTATCTTCTTGGTGATCTTTGTCACCTCTGCATTGACGGCCTCTTTAGCTTCTTGAGGTAGTTCAACTTTAGTTTTACCACTGTTCGGAAACCAAAAAATCTTTATGAGAAGGATAACTATTATCCCGCATAAAAAAATAATTCCTACATTCTTTTTCATTCACTACCTCTCTTTTCAAAGAATCCAAAGCCAAGTCGCGATTGTCAATTTGAGCATTTTTAAACAAGATGATTTTTGTAAAGTCATCCACTTGAATTTCTAGTTTTTCAACCCTCTCCCTTAAATACTGCACCTGTTCCTGGCAGTCATCGTTCCTACTATCCTCTTTAAAGAAAATTCTGTCAATCGCTATGGATAGGATTGAAGACAGGACAAACACTATAAATACCAATGGAATATTTATTCGCTGCCTTAGCTGTTCCTTCATCAACTTTTGGTATCATCCCCTTATTTACTGAAATATAAATCCGCTTCTGCTTTTCTCCTTCTAACCAATCCTGCAAATACCTTTCACCCGGCCTTGTTCCATTTTGCGAACTCATCACGGATGGAAGGATCGTTTGGGTTTACATTGAGCTTTCGCAACAGTGTAGACTTACCAAGGTTTGTAGCCCCCAGATTGAAGGTTAAGCTCACAAAGGCATCGAACTGGTTCTGTGTTAATGGTACCTTTACCAACCGAAGAACATCGTTCTCATATCCCTTCAATATTTCCTGTAGCATGCATGTGGCCTGGTACTCCGCCAATGGCCTGTCCTGCATCGTTACCTTGCGCCAATCGGGCAGATAGTACGTGAAGCCATAACCAATGGTAGGAATCCCTATCGGGTCCCTATATGGCTTTGGGTAGAATCCCTCAAGCTCTTGATTAATGCCAATCCTTTTTCTCCTGTTTACATGTTTCTTTATTATATTTATACCAACACACACACTTCCATTCTCAATTAATTGCCCAACGGTATATGCGCTGTTGGGCTTTTTTGTATTTATTCACTATCTTTAAGAACATTAATTCTATTATATATTCATGACCCAATGGCAACCCTCCCGCTGTTGGGTTTTTTGTTTTTAATGTGTATCTTCATTAAACCCTTCAATCCCAATTAGAAGGTTTTTCATTTTCTGGCCCAGTTTCACAAGACTGGGCTTTTTTTTAACAATATTCCAATTAACTTTGGATAAAAGTTAAAAGGTAAATGAGTAGTTTTTGGAACCCAATGGAGTAGTGGCCGTTGGGTTTCTTGTTTTTATTGCCTATCTTGCCCATCGCAACATGCAGACCTCTCAAAGGGTTTACATATCAGGTGGCCCAGTTATCCATATCGCTGGGCCTTTTTTATGCCCCTACCGAAATAGGGGTCTGTGGATTTTATTTCCTACCTTTATTTCGTATACGACACCACACATTTCGTTACTCGATTTTTAGCCCAATGGTTTAGTGCCTATTGGGCTTTTCTGCAATTTAAACCCTCAAGGAATTATGAATATATCCCGCTTTAACTGATTTTATATAGTCTTTAAAATCGATTACTTGGTATTCATTTGCATTAGGCTTATCTATTAACCTTCTTCCACTATAATCAGATCCAGTTATAATGAAAGCATCATCCTTCATTAACACCTTAATCATGCAGTCGGAATTATTTAAAATTCTTACAGCACCCCACTCATACCAAGTGTTACATTTTACCGCTACTTTCTCTCTGTTCATCATAGTTCTTTTATTACCCATTCCATTTGAAAATCTGTGTAACTGTTATTGTACAGACCCTAGTGGTAAATCAATGTGCCTGTATCGTACAACGGCCGCATAGCGTGCTTTGTAGTTTGTTCTATAACTTGAGAAATTTAATACAGTCCAATATCTGTAAATAAGGTATGTTCTCCCTGTTGATTAAGTTCAGCTGTTTTATAAAACCAATGGAATGACGCTCCCTTTTAAAGCTTGGTCTAACGTTATTTTTTCCTATCTGGATGATATTACTGACCTGCGTGGTTAACCCAAAGGTATTAAAAACACTGAGCCCGGTTAAATAGCCTACGATCTTACCGTTTTCCTCTAACAGATCCTTTACTACCTGCGTCTGTGCCGGGAGTAATTCTCCAAAAAAAGACTTCTCAGGTTTATAAAATCTCCCTTTTGATATCTTATTAATCTTTCCTTTAGACAAAAGTATATTCAATGCTTTGATAACGGATTCCTTATTGCTCCCCGGCACATTAAAATCCTTATAGGTAAAAACATAATCAACAGGAAGTCTGCCAACTTTATTTAACACTATATCAGTTACTTTCAAAACATTTTAATTTTATTCAAAAAAAATAAAAGTCCAGTTATTTATTAAAAAAACTGGACAAAATAAATATTTTTACCCGTGCATGAATTATATAGTTTATAGAAGTGATTTGAAATAAAATATAAATCCAGTTATTCCTCAAGTAGAAAAGATTAAAAGTATTTCTCAGAAGAACTTTAACTTGGAATCCCAAATCTGTATGCAATAAATTCTAATAGACAAAGGTTATTGAAACCATTAAGCTAGATTTCGATATGGAGCTATTTTGGCAAACTCCAATGATATAAAAATTTTAATCTTTTAACTCCCAATTAATTATCTTGCTACGAAAGAAGAAAATAAGTGGAATTCGATAATGATGACAAAACATCTCTACTCAACATTTTCAACGGACGACGAGATGTATTTGCAGTACGGTGGGAAAAGGGAAATAAAAGCGGCTATATGCCGGACTATAGCTACGACCCCTATCATTACCGACTGCACAAAGCAAATGGAGGTACTTATAGTAACTACAACCACAAAAGTTTTCTGCATTTATCAGAAATAGAAATTTCCAAACACCTTCAGGGCCTTCAACAGAATGGAATTTACCCGTTGTTGCAAGACAATACCTCCTGGTTTTTAGTGGCTGATTTCGATAAATCTGATTGGCAGCGGCAGGCATTGAAATTTCTGGAGGGATGCAGATCCAAAAATGTACCTGATTACCTTGAACGATCCCGTTCGGGAAATGGTGCGCATGTTTGAATTTTCTTTGAGGAACCGTACCCAGCATCTAAAAGCCCTAAGATATTCATGGAGATCTTAGAATGATGTGGAGCATTCTCGCCATTTGATAAAAGCTCCAGCTTTGACCGATTGTTTCCAAACCAGGAGTACCTTACTGGTAAAGGGTTAGGAAATCTCATTGCCCTGCCTTTATTTTTACCTGCTGTACAGAAGGGGAACAGCCCATTTGTAGATCCTAAAACAATGGATCCAATTGCTGATCAGATTGGATATCTGAAAAGGGCAAGAAAAATGAGTTTGGATTTATTGGACGAACTATATAATGAGAGATGGACGATTGCAGAAAGCAACATTTCGAATATTGACGAAAAACTTAAGATCATACTGAGCAATACGATAAAATCTAAGTAGTCATGCAATTCCATTAGTATTAATTAATTATTTGAAAGAGCACCTTAACTTTGCCAACTCAGCCTTTATGATTAAGAAAAAGTCAGGAAGGGGTACTTACGAAACACCTAGATTTTTTAAATTAATCGAAGAAACTGAAAATGAAATACTCATCCCAAGAGGGTTTATTGGAAAGCTCTTACGATTCTGTAGAGATGCACAGGTAGCGCATGAACTTTTTGATAACCGAAGTAAACATGCTCTAATCCCATTCCTTTAATGCCGCACTGAGAAGGCATCAGGCCAATGCCGTATCTGAAGTAGGAAAAAAAGATTTCGGGGTGATCGTAGGACCACCAGCGACTGGGAAAACAGTTATATCATTGGGGAGAACCCCTACGATCGTTACACTTTCCTGTCCTTCGCTAAGCCATAGACGTTGGTCCGGTTGGGCCGGCTGCCTTTTTACCTTGATTTAGTTCCCTGGCCACGTCATCCAATATAAGATTATTCCTTGAAGTATCGTGGACGAAAATCTGTGAGCTATCCGCAATTCCAGTAAGAACGAGAGGTCGCTCAATGATGTGATGAGGGCCCTCTACTACAACTTCTATAAGGAAAAAGATAGAGGGGCTACGGAAGCTGAAATAAAAATGACCTGCGAGAGCATCGCAGGTCAGAATCTTGATGAGATCTTCTCTTATATACAGAATTTGGACGATCTGGATCATCAAAAATATCTTTCCATGGCTGGTATCCAATATCAGAAGACCAATAATGCTGATGGCAAGAGCAGTGTAAAGCTGTCCATTCGACCAAAACTATCGACTACAGAAGAAGATCTTGAGCGATATTTCTGGGTATTGATTTAATTTAATGCTGCCTCAAATGCCTGAGCTCCGCCAACCACTGGCAGGGTCAAACTGGTTCCATTGAGATCAAGTGTTAGTTCTGTTCCGGCTTCTGGCCATAGGGTAAACTCCTGATCAGAGGAGAATATCATCAGCCCGATCTGTTGTCCGGCAGGAATGATCTGGTCATCGGGCTGCAGGTCGAAAGCCAGGTCATAGAACTTGCCTGGTTTCAGCGGACTGCTTTTGGTCAATGACTCATAGTTTTGCGGGTCAGCCCAACCCCGGGTAATGATGTTATCCGTGATCTTCACTCCCTTTCCCTTTTCCCAGGGCAATGCCACCAACCAAACCGATAGGTTTGCTGCCGGTTTACTGCTTGCCAAGCGGATATTGATCCGGGACAATCCCGAAATATGGAGATCTTTGGTCAGTTTTGGACTCAGATAAAGCAATCTATTCTTAGATGTTTCTAATTGTGCCAAGGAATCACCAGTAAAGGATACATCATCAACCAAAGTCTCCTTAACTTTTCCAGAGTTTTGCTTGGTCGATAAAGAACCATGTTTAGGAGCACCTGCAGCTAGATAAAGTTTCACATTGGAGGCTGCCGGGTT
This sequence comes from Sphingobacterium sp. NPDC055346, assembly GCF_053645235.1. NCBI lineage: Bacteria > Pseudomonadati > Bacteroidota > Sphingobacteriia > Sphingobacteriales > Sphingobacteriaceae > Sphingobacterium > Sphingobacterium sp. NPDC055346. The sequence continues at coordinate 185,438 of NZ_JBSHMI010000005.1, read as the reverse complement.
AGGATAATCGGCATAGGCGGTAGGGTTGAACTGGCTGTCATTTTCACGTACGATCCAAGCCTTAGGGTCTTTTTCAACTCCATTTTGATCACCATATAAATAGCGGGTAAACCAACGGTTCATCATTTTCATGGGTGGAGGACCACCGTGTCCATCTTGATGGTAATAGATCTGAGCTGGGATTCCCAATTCCTTAGCTGCTTTATAGATCCTATAGCTATGCTCAGGCATTACATTCCAATCATTGAATCCATGGGACATCAAAAGAGCTGCTTTCATTCCCGACATTTGGTTCAGATAATCGCGTCCTTTCCAGAAATCATTATAATCACCAGATTCACGGTCCAATCCGTTGGCCATCTCTGTATCTCGGATTACTTTATTGCCATAAGCTCGCTTAGCTTCCTCACCACTATGGACAAAATCGTATAATACATCGATATCTTCACCCAAATAGCCTCCGGGACTGCGAACCAGTCCGTTAGAACGATAATAATGGTAGTAAGAAGTATTAGGTGCAACGGGAATAATGGCTTTTAGGCCTTCCACACCTGTGGTTGCAGCAGCTAAAGGTAGCGTACCGTTAAAGGAAGTTCCGGTCATGCCTACCTTTCCGGTTGACCAATAGGCCCTCACCTTCTCGTTTCCATCGCGGCTGGTATAGCCGTTGTCCTTTCCAGACAGCCATTCGATGACAGCTTTCGGGGCAAGGGACTCATTGGGGCCGCCAATTGTTGGAGAACCATCAGATAAACCAGTTCCTGGAGATGAAGAATGCACCACGATGAAACCACGTTTTACCCATTCACGAATAAGACTATTGGAAATAATAGGTCTTTCACCTGTTCTCTTTACCTCTGGGTGAACCCTTGCCGTGGGGGCCTTCTCTCCTAGCTCATGCTCCACATTCCACATGATCCCATCGACCATCTGTGCTGTACCGGCATAGTATGGACTGGTTTCGTAGATAACAGGGAGCTTAAGGTTTTCGGTTTCTGTTTGGTATGGCCGAGTGACATCGACATGCATCCTGTCCGGTTTTCCGTCACCGTCGGTATCAAACTCGGTTTCCACCCAAAGGTCCTCACGGATCCATTTATCCGGTGTATTGAAACCTTCTACAATCTGAGCTTCGCCTTCTTTGATAAGGGGCACCGTTTGCGCAAGGAGAACAGGTGAAGAGGCCACAAAACAAGTAGAAATAAGTACGGAAGCGAATAATTTATTTATCATTGGAATAATAATTTTGTGATTAGATCGTCGGCAAAAAACACCGATTCCTCGATCATCCTACAATATTAAACATTTTCTCAGTTAATCTGTAACTACCAGCCAATACCATAGTCTTCGCCATTGTTGCTGCTTCCTCCCCATAGGCTACCATGCTTTTCGTCGAAGAAGATGGCATTGATCGGACCACTGGTTCGGTCGCCTAATTGAATGGAGTAACCCATTGTCTTTAATGCTTCAATAGTTTTGGGATCGGTCTTTCGATCCAGCAACAAACTACCCGCACGAGGTTTCCGGTCATCCATCTTGGTTCCTCCTAGGGAAAGCCATAATTGGTTACTGTTGATATTGGCGGCTTCGCTGGCTTGCTGGGCAGTCATGTTGAATTCAACCATATTCAGGAAATACTGAAGGAGATTTTGGTCTTGGGTATCTCCGCCTTGTACCGCAAAGGAAAGAAAGGGTTTGCCATCTTTTAAGGCCATGGAAGGCGTAAGGGTAACCCTAGGTCGTTTACCCGGTTCCACCACATTGAAAGGATTGATCAGGGAGTCCAACACGAAGCTCTGTAGCCTTTGGCTCATTCCGACGCCGGTATTTCCGGCGATTGTTGCAGGTAGCCATCCACCACTGGGGGTAATGGAAACGACCCAGCCGTCGGCATCGGCCGCTTCAACGGTGGTTGTGCCACGCCATAAACGGTCCATATATTCTTCGTCCAAGGGGTTAGTTGACTGTTCATAGTTTGATGAAGAAGTTACATCATGCTTAGGAACAAACTCAACCTTATTTTTTTCAGTCGGTGTAAATCTTTCCTGACGCTCTTTCAGCAATGCCAAAAATGGATTTTTCTTTCCCTCAAAAACATAGGGATCACCCGGAGCAGTTGCAGGGTTGTTTCTTTTGGGATCGATCTCTCCAGCTCTCTGTTTTCCATATTCTTCACTCAACAGGCCTTTGATTGGAATATTTCGGCTGAAATAAGGGTCCCCATAATAAAAGTCGCGATCTGCAAAAGCTAAGTTCATGGCTTGGTAAACGGTATGGATATAATCCACAGAATTGTATCCCATTTTAGGAAGGTCATAATTCTTCAAGATCTGCAAAGCTTGGAGCATGGATGGCCCTTGGGTCCATTCCTGCAATTTGTAAACATCGATACCCTTATAGTTGATCTTCAAAGGTTCCTCTTCGATGGGTTTCCACTTGGCCAAATCTTCTTTTGTGATCAGACCTCCTTGTTCTTTGCTTCCGCGTACAAACTCATCGGCGATATCCCCTTTATAGAATCTATCATTGGCTGCCATGATCGCTGCTTTTCTACCTTTACCTGCCTTTAGGGCTGCATTTTCGGTTTCAACCATCTTGGTCAGGGTATTCAATAGATCGGTCTGGACAAAGATCTCTCCAGCTTCTGGAGCTTCTCTTTCCCCACCTTCATGAACCAAGAAAACCTTTTTACTGTATGGCCATTGTTTGATCCTATCCTTTCCGCGTTCAATACTATTGGCTGTTTGTGCATCAATAGGATAGCCTTTTGCCATTTCCATAGCTGGAGCTAGGACCTCTGCAAGGCTTTTGGTACCATATTCGGCCAGCATGTGGCAAAGTCCTCCAGGCGTACCTGGGGTCAATGCTGCAAGAGGTCCGTATTCAGGCGGGAAATCATATCCTTTACCTTTAAAAAAAGAAACGGTTGCCCCTGTCGGTGCTACCCCGAGAGCATTGATGGCAATTACTTTTTTAAGTTTAGGATGATATATCAAGGCTTGGGTCTCTCCGCCCCAACTCAGGACATCCCACATGGTACAGGTCGCGGCCAACATGGCGCAGGCTGCATCGACAGCGTTTCCGCCTTGTTGGAAAAGCTGAGCTCCTGCTGTGGCAGCCAAAGGTTTTCCGGTGATCGCCATCCAGTGTTTTCCATGGAGTGGCGGTTTTTGGGTCCTTTGAGCAAAAGCGGAAATACCTATAGAGCAAAGAAAGACGGTTGGGAGCCATACTCTGTATGCCGAAAAAAGCTTGAATTTCATAATTAGGAAATTTTTATTGGAACAAGTTACCGATTTTGGAGCTTTATTAAAAGGTTAAATAGCTATTTGATTTTTTACAATTGTTTTTCCAACAATTAAAATTCAAAATCGTAACTTACTATTTATTAAGCAACTGCACTTAGCAAACCTAAACTTACAAACAGCTTCATTCACGAACATAAAACTTAACCATTATGGAAAAGCCTAATTCAGATTATTCAAGAAGGGAATTCATTAAAAAAGCTAGCATCGGCGCTGGTGTGATAGGTCTAACGGCAATGGGCATCGATGCCAAGAGCTATGGCCGGATCATGGGTGCGAACGATCGGATTCAGGTAGGCATTGTAGGGTTTTCAAACCGTTTCAAGGATTCCCTTGTTCCCTCCTTCCTAAACCATGCTAAGGAACTCAACTTTGAATTTGTTGCGGTATCGGATATTTGGAACCGAAGGCGAGACGAGGCTGAGGCCTATATCAAGCAGAAATCGGATAATACCATCAAGAAATACCGCAACAACGATGAACTCTATGCAGATAAAGGAATTGATGCCGTAATCATCAGTACAGCAGATTTCCAACATGCTCTGATGGCTGCTGAAGCTGTCCGCAATGGCAAGGACGTGTATGTCGAAAAGCCAATGGCTGAAACCTTGGAAGATGCCAAGATACTGTTGAAAGCTGTAAAGGAAACAGGCAAGATATTACAAGTTGGTTCACAGCGCAGAAGTGCCCCGAACTACATTGCTGCGGATGAGTACATCAAGTCTGGGAAATTTGGGGATATCAACATGGTGGAGATGACCTGGAATGTGAATCAGCCCGGACGTTGGCGATTACCGAAATTGGTCAAGGAAATCCGTCAAGAGGATACGGACTGGGATCGCTTTTTAATGGACCGACCTAAAGTAGCCTGGGATGCGAGGAAATACCTGGAGTTTAGGTTGTTCTGGCCCTATTCATCGGGGATCTGGGGGCAATGGATGGCGCATCAGATCGATACGGTGCACTGGTTTTCGGGATTAAACCATCCGAGAAGTGTGGTTGCCAATGGAGGCATCTATACCTGGAAGGATGGCAGAGAGAATCCCGATACCGTAACGGCAGTGATGGACTATGGTCCCGAGAATGATAAGAGCAAGGGGTTTCAAGTGCTGTACTCCTCCCGCTTCACCAATTCTGCTGGAGGGATCAAGGAGCTTTACTATTCCAATGCCGGCATGCTGAACCTGGATACCAATCAGGTAAGTGCGGAAGGAGGATTGAGCGAAAGGTCGGCTGCTGAAATGGGGATGAAAGCAAATTTATTGACTCCATTTACGCTTGATAATGCGGCAAAAATGGAAACTTCGGCCAATACGGGTGGCGACCCGATGACCTCATTGCATATGCGCAATTGGATGGACTGTGTCCGTAACAGGAAGACGCCAAATGCATCGGTAGAAGCCGGTTACAACCATTCTATCGCTAATATTATGGCAAGGACAGCCATGGAGACCGGAAAACGGGTGACCTTTGACGATGCCAAACAAGAAGTGCTAACCAGTTAATGAAGGATTATGCTTATTAAAACACTCCCTGTGCTGCTATTGGCACTTTCGCTGTTCCAGGCACATGCACAGACTAAATATTCCATTGTGGAAAACAGAGCGGAAAAGCGGATCGACATTGCTGTTGATGGAAAACCATTCACCTCCTATATCTATCCCGGCGTGTTGATGAAGCCCGTGCTTTATCCCCTTCGGACGACAAAGGGCACTTTGGTGACCCGTGGCTGGCCACTGGACCCAAGGCCTGAGGAACGCGTGGACCATCCGCATCATGTCGGTATGTGGTTTAATTATGGAAATGTCAATGGATTGGATTTCTGGAACAATTCAACCGCCATACCTCCGGAAAGGAAAAAGGATTTTGGAACGATCAAACATGTAGCTGTTGAGAAAATAAAAGCCAGCAACAAGAATGCGGAATTGGCCGTGCTGAAAGATTGGCAAAGCCCTGATGGAAAAAGCCTGCTAAAGGAAAACACCCAATATATCTTTTCCGAAGAAGGTCAGAAAAGATCGATTGAAATGACTACTAAATTGACGGCTTTGGATGAGGACGTTTCTTTTTCAGATAATAAGGAGGGCCTGATTGGGATCCGGATTGCACGAGAGCTAGAACACCCGTCCGATAAACCGGAGATCTTTACTGATGCAAACGGGAATCCAACAACTGTCTCCAAATTGGACAATGATAAAGTTACTGGGAAATATCGCAGCAGCGAAGGGATAGAAGGTGACGAAGTTTGGGGAACGCGAGGAAAATGGGTCAATCTGATAGGGAAGATTGGAAATGAACCGGTATCACTATTGATCTTAGATAATCCCAAAAATGTTGGCTATCCAACTTATTGGCATGCTAGGGGCTATGGTCTTTTTGCTGCCAATCCACTGGGACAGAAAGAGTTCAGCAAGGGCAAGGAGACCTTGAACTTCAAATTGAAGGCAGGTGAGTCCGTTACTTTTAGATACAAGGTCATCATCAGCTCTGGTGCAGAATTGAGTGATGCCGAGGCTAATGCCGCCTTTCAGGAATTCAGCAAGAAATAAGGATTAGGAAGAGGATCCCTAGAATTCGCGTTTAGCTAGATAGTAGTCCTCTTTTTCGGTCATCAAGGTTTTGTCTTCCTTTTTCTTATCGTAATAGCCGCAAAGGTGGAGTATACCATGGATGATGACACGATGCAGTTCGTCGCGTTCGGAAACATTGAATTTTTTAGCGTTCTCCATGGTCCTTTCCACGGAAATAAAGATATCTCCGGCAATGACACCTTCATCTTCTGACGAATCAAAGGTCACGATATCCGTAAAGGTATCGTGGTCAAGGTATTGCTTATTGATTTCAAGGAGATAGGCATCCGAGCATAGAACAAAGCTCAGCTCCCCTACGCGCTTAAAACCTTCGGCCTTAATCGTTGCGCCAATCCACTGCCTAACCTTTTGCTTTTCCTTGAGTGTAAAATCGATGTCTTCAGAAAAAAACTGAATGTCCTTCAATGCCATATTAATAAGATTTGCTATCCATATAAGTCTGCAGGATCAATACTGCCGAAACTTTATCAATCAACCCCTTATCCTGTCTTTTGCTTTTTTTCATTCCAGACTGAGCAATCGCCCTGGAAGCGATCTTGGAAGTGAACCTTTCATCCACTTCGACAATCGGGATATTGGGATAGGTTTTGCGGAGCTTCCTGCTGAAACCTACCACATGTTGGTCAGATCCGGATGCAGTTCCGTCCAATTGCTTCGGCCTACCAATGACGAAGGTTTCTACCTGTTCCCCGGCAAGGTAATCGGACAGGAATTTCCAGATCCCTTCGGGATGGATGGTGGTCAATGGGCTTGCAATGATCTGCATGCTGTCGGAAACAGCAATCCCGATCCTCTTGGTCCCATAATCAAACGCCATTATTCTCATGTCTCTGCAATTTTCACAAAATTACAATTAAACTTTAGATTAGCCCTATCCGATAATCGCAAAATATCTATACATTTGATAGATATTAATTCAAAAAAATGAAAGCACTTATCTACTTCATCAGCTTCTTTGGTCCGGTAATATTAATGGCCCAATCTTTGGAACAGGAAATTCAGTCCTATAGGGACAAACAGATCCAGGAAATGGTGAAGGACGAGTTTGGCCCATTAAGAAAGGATCAGGTTGAATTTGTGAGCTTCTATCCTGCAAAGCGAGACTATGTGGTGACAGCATCAGTAGAGCAGCTTTTCAATGAACCTACCTTCAGGATGCCCACTTATGATGGCACCTCCAACGAGTACAAGCGCTTTGGATTCTTGAATTTTGAATTGAACGGGAAGAAATATAAGCTAACGGCTTATCAAAGTGTTGCACTGTTCCAGAATGCGACCTATAAAAACCACCTTTTCGTGCCTTTCATGGACAATTCGACAGGAGAGACCACCTATGAAGGCGGCCGATATATGGACCTGAGCATAGCCGATATCAAGGATGGAAAGATCAAGGTCGATTTCAACAGGGCATACAACCCTTACTGTGCCTACAGCAATGGATACCGGTGCCCTCAGCCACCCAAGGACAATATTTTGAATGCGGCCATAGAAGCTGGGGAGAAAAAGTACAAAGGACCTAAAAACGAAAGGAACGTGAACAAGAGCACGGCAAAGAACTTTAACGATTTTGAAAAATCTTTGATCAATGGGGCTGATGAAAACAGCTTGATGCATGTATACAAGGTTACAGATGAAAAGGAACTGGCAGTTTTAAAGAAACCATCGGAGGACATCAAATTTGATGATCCATTGCTGGATAAACTTGCTGCAAGGATGCTGCTTACGGTCAAGGATCCGGAACATGCTGGTGTTGGGATAGCTGGTCCGCAGGTAGGCATCAACAAAAATGTTATTTGGGTTCAGCGATTGGATAAGAAAGATGAGCCTTTTGAGTTTTATTTGAACCCTAAAATCATCTGGCGCTCTAAGTTGACTCGCCAAGGTGCAGAGGGCTGTCTGTCTATTCCTGATCTGAGGCAAGATGTAAAACGAAGTTACGCTATTAAATTACAGCATATTGATCGCCAAGGGAATGTGAAAGAGGAGCTGATCGAAGGTTTTACGGCTGTGATTTTCCAGCATGAGGTAGACCATCTTTACGGTATTTTATTCCCTGATCGCATAGAAGAGTCGACAAAGGTAGAATTTGAGCCATTGAGAGATAAAGTGGAGTTTTTGATTCAAAAAGGTAGTATCAGGCCTTAATTGAGGAATAAAACCGCTGTACCCGTAAACAGGGATATTTCAAATTGGCCATTTTTTTTACTGAAAACTTGGTTATCTTTAGGATTAATATTGGACCACTTTCCTAAAGACCATGTACAATCCAGCCTATAGCATAGCTATTGTCGATGATCACTCGCTAATCCTACAAGGGTTGGTCAGTCTCTTGGACCGCATAAAACCCTATGAGGTGACCGCCACATTTACCAAAGGTTATGAATTACTGAAATTTCTAGAAACCGACCCTGTGGACATTGTCCTCCTGGATATTTCACTTCCTGATATTAATGGGATAGACCTCTGCCTGGAGATAAAGAGGATCGCCCCAAATGTGATCATCCTGGGCCTGAGCAACCATACCGAGCGCAGCGTGATCCTGCAGCTCATGCAGAATGGGGCATCAGGCTACCTGCTCAAGAACATCGATATCGTGGAATTGGAGAAATGCCTGGACCAGGCGGTGAACAAACAGATGGTATTCAGCTCCGCGGTACAGGAGATCATTGCCAATCCGATAGGTTCAGACCTGCCCCTATTACCCAAGCTTACGAAAAGAGAGACTGAGATTTTGAAACTGATTGCATTGGGGAAGACTTCAGTTCAGATTGCGGAGGAGTTGTTTTTGTCCCCACTCACCATCGAAACCCATAGGAAAAGGATGATGAGCAAGTTCAAAGCTAAAAACATGATGTCGCTGATCAAGATAACGACGGAGCACAGATTGATCTAGCGCTCCCTTAAGCGGACCTCGAACAACTTGGTCCAGTGCTTACCTGTTACCAATAAGGTTTTGCTGTCCGGTTTATAGGCTATACCGTTCATCTCATTGTCATAAGGAGCACGTTTATCGCTGTACAGGCCAACAAAGTTGATCCTACCCTCAACGATTCCAGTCTTAGGATCGATGATCACCATTTCGTCTTTATCGCCGTAATAGAGGTTTGCATAGATCTTGCCGTCAATGAATTCCAATTCATTTAGTTTTTCTACAGGACCGTTATCATCAAAAACAGCAATGGAACCTGTTTCAGCTAATGCCACAGGATCTAGGAAATACAGATTATTGGAACCGTCGGATTTGATGAACTGTTTACCATCGTAGGTCAAACCCCAGCCTTCTTTGCTGTTTTGGTAGTCAAAAGACTTCAATAGTTTGAAGCTGTTCTTGTCATAAACATGGCCTTTGTTGTTCTGCCAGGTCAATACGTACATATTATTTCCAACGACCGTCATCCCTTCACCGAATTCATCAGCCGCTAGGTCTGCTTTCTGAAGGACCTTGCCTGTTGCTAATTCCACTTTCCTAAGGGTAGATTCACCTAACTGACCGGTAGTTTCATATAATGTTCCGTTTTCGAAGAATAGCCCTTGGGTAAAGGCTCCTTGATCGTGCGGATAGGTATTTACCACTTCAAAAGCGTATTGCTTTGGAGCGGGCGGAACGACCAAGACTTCGCTGTATGCGATATCCTCTTTGCCCCCGGAATACACCTTTGCACTCAATCTTTTATTTCCATAGCTATAGGCGTCAGTATCAAACACGACCGCTGTTGTGTCGGTTTTACGGTCAAAGATATCACCATCCACCGAATAGACCACTGAGTCTACCGAAGCGTCAGGAAATTTCAACTTCACTTGCACCTTCTCCCCTTTCAGGACCTTGCTGTTATTGGTCGGGTTTACAAATTCAACCTTGCTTTGTTGGGTCTTACAACCGATGACCAAGGAAATGGAAAGGATAGTTAGTGCCTGAATGCTAAGCTTTAGTTTCTTATTCATATTAATAATTCCAAAATGCGTCTTTTATATATGTTGATTTTCCGTCTATAAAGGTAATGACATCAAACCTGATTTCTCCACGATGATCTTTTTGCATGATATAGGCTTCTGCGGCCCTACTCAGTCTATTTTGTTTTTGTGAATTGATCATATCCCTTTCGGTTCCAAACGCCGAAGAAGACCTTACTTTCACTTCCACAAATACCACAACGTCATTATCATGGGCGATCATATCTACCTATAGATCTTTATGTCGACAATTTAATTCAAAAATCTGGAAACCAATCTTTTTTATAAATAAAACCGTCATTTCTTCACCTTTTGTTCAAGGGTCCTTGCGGTCTATCATATCTACTTAACGATGGTGTTCCCTAAAAAATCGCCCAATAACTTCTCTCCTTCTTTGAGCTTCTGATATTTAGCGATCAGGACCAGCATATCATCAGGGTCCTTACTTGTCTTAAGTTCTTCCCTGATCCTATGCATCTCCTGTTCGATCTTATTCTTCTTTACTCTATAGATCAATTGATTGACCAGGTCTTTCAACTGATCTCTCTCCTCGGGAACAAAGATCTTACGCTTATCGTCGTTCCAGTTAGGGCTTATCTCGTATTTTGTGGCTATGCTGTCGACCGCTAGCCTGGAGACTTCCTCGTCCTCATGGGAGAAAAAGAATTTGGCTTCCGGGACTTCAAAGCTTTCAGCTTGCTTTTTAAACTCTTCTATGATCTTGCTGCTGGCTTTGTCCTCAAATCTGACATCGTCCATGCTCGCCAATAGATATGGGGCAACTGGAATATCGCCATCCCCTTCCCAAACAACCAGCTCACGCCCATAATTTAGTAACACACGCACGAGTTCCCTTTCCATCAGGATTTCGGATGTAATCTGCTGGATCTGGGGTTCCGGAACCGTGATTCCCTCGGCCGCCATCGCAGCCAACATCTCCGCAGGGATAAAATCATCCGTAGGATAATCTGGGCCAGGTCCAGAAGCCGCACTGGAAGCCTTTCTATCCTTGGCCTTGTTCCGGTCCATCCGGATTTTATTCAGTTCGGTAAGGAGCACGCGTTCCTCGATATCCAATAATCCGCTACATTGGCGGATATAAACAGAGACCTTGATCTCATCTGGGATCAGGGCAATACTGTTTACGACTTCCCGGATGACTTCCGCACGTTTGATGGGGTCTTCCCCTGCATCACGCAGAAGGATATTGGTCTTATAGAAGACGAAATCTTCCTGATGTTTATCGATATGGTCCCTGAAGGCCGAGGCTCCAAACTTTTGCACATAGGAATCCGGGTCATTGCCATCGGGAAATAGCAGGACCTTGACGTTCAGTCCCTCTTCCAATAGCATATCGGTCCCGCGCAATGAAGCCTTGATCCCCGCCTCGTCACCGTCGTAAAGGATAACGACATTTTTTGTGTAGCGGGATATCAGCTTTATCTGCCCTGTGGTGAGGGAGGTCCCTGAAGAGGAAACGACATTTTCCACTCCTGCCTGGTGACAGGAGAGCACATCGGCATAACCTTCCACCAGATAACACACATCATGTTCTGAAATCGATTTCTTGGCGAGGTGCAGGCCGTACAGGACGTTCGATTTATGGTAGATTTCGGACTCCGGGGAGTTCACGTACTTAGGGACGTTCTTATCGGTCTTTAGGGTCCTGCCTCCAAAACCGATCACCCGACCGGTCAGGTTATGGATCGGGAAGATGACCCTGCCCCGGAAGCGATCATATAGCGACTTATCATCCCGCTCAACCGCGAGTCCGACCTCTGCTAGGTATTCTTTACTGAACCCTTCTGTCAAGGCTGCATCGACCAAACTTGTCCAGGCTTCTGGCGAATAGCCCAGGTCGAACTTCTGTATGGTCTCATCCCGATATCCACGTTCGCGGAAATAACTCAGGCCAATGCTCTTGCCCAGGTCGGTTTCCCAAAGTTGGGTTTTGAAGTACTTCCCAGCCCACTGGCTCAGGACGTATAGACTTTCCCTTTTATCCTGGGCTGCAAGCTGTGCCGGGCTGCGCTCAACCTCTTCGATAGGAATATTGTATTTATTGGCCAAGTACCGGATGGCCTCTGGATAGGCATACTTCTCATGCTCCATCACGAACTTCAGGGAATCCCCCCCGGCCCCGCACCCGAAGCACTTGTAGATCCCCTTTGAGACCGATACGTGGAAGGAAGGGGTCTTCTCGTTGTGGAAGGGACAGTTCCCGATAAGGGAGGTGCCCCTCTTCTTGAGATCGACAAAATCCCCGACCACCTCATCTATCCGAGCTGCGTCAAGTACTTTCTCTATGGTCTCTTTTTTGATCATGCCAGAACAAATATAGCAATACTCGGACTTAATTCCCTAACACATGGCCCGCTTAAGGTAAATAGTGCACATTCCACTTGTCCAGCTGGAAAATCTTGGTGTGCGGAAATTTAAGGGACCGGGGGGCGGACACGCACCGATTTCCCGAACGCGGTCTGGTCAGCCTGCCCCTCCGCCAGGATCCTCATGGCACCGCCAGGGGAACGTATCAATGGGGGCCACATCATGAACATCCCCTGTACCGCGGGACCGGACTGTTAGGGGAATCCGAGCCTGGGGGGAAATCGACTCAGGGGCGCGGTATGCGAAGCTCGGTGACCATGAAGCCCAGCGTGACCATGAAAGGGACAAAGGGGAACCCAGCTCCCCTTCCCCTGATCCAGGCCTGACCCAAATATCGTGAGGGATCCAAGACCAACCCTCGATTGGCGCAACCGAATTACCAGCACCAAACTGAGTAAGGATGCCATCCCAAGCTTTTTCATCGTCCATTTTTTAGGACAGGTCATGGTTGAGGTAAACCACTTGTTAGGTCAAATAATTACCGATGGATGAAACACCTGTTAATTTAAACGACAAATCAGCTCAAAATAAGGAAACTATTGCCGTCAACATTTCCGTTCCCGGGCATTTGTACGGGATTTGTTATATAAATGGAAACATAACGGATCAAAGAACTTAAAACCTGGAAAAATGGAAAGAATCGAAAAGAGAGCGAAAAAACTTGGACTGGAGAAAGGATATTACCTATTGCTATTGGCAATCCTTGGTATAGAGGATCCGGACCATTCCGACAATCGTCCACTAGCCAAGTAGGCTGAAACAACTATTTATACTACCATACGGGTGCCTTTTATATATAGAGGGCACCCATTATTTTTACATTGACCCTGTTCTATTATGTTCAGGTGGCGAACCCAAACAGTCAAGGAAATATTGTTTTCCAAAAAGTCGAAGGTCCATTTCCGCCTCAGCGCCGCTGTCCGTCCCTGATCTCGGGCGACATGCTGCCAAATGGCGCACAATACACGCAGTGCCCGCACTTGGGTTATACCGACAGGAACATTCGATATGTCCCGATAGGCCCGCTGGCCGGAATGGGTGGTAGGCGGCCATAACATTGCCCGATTGCTCTTGCCGCCCTACCCTAGAAAAACCCATATATCCACGCATTTAATTTTAGAGTGGGCCATGGGGGTCCATGACCAATCACCGCCCGGTCCAACCGCAGCTGCACATTGACCTAATTTATGGCCCATCGACGGATCCTGGGGCTCTCCAATTCACGTAACTGCGGGATAATACGGTCCCTGTAGGAGTCTGGCTACAGATTATTTTTATCCCTCCTCCCAATCAGGTACAGTACCTGCCAATCACTAACTTTGCCCAGCAAAATCACAAATGACCTCCAAGTCACTTGGAAGATCAGGTCCTTAATTAAAAATTCAGAGAAATGGAAAAAACAGGTGGGAGATCAAGGGCATACCTCAGTCCCGAGATATCCGTTACGTTCATAGAGCTAGAGGAAGGCATCGCAAGTGGATCTGCATCGATCAGGCCAGTGGGCCAGGATGGGGACTTTCGGCCCAGTGAGAAATGGACGGAGGAAAAATTCACTGATGACGTTAGTTGGTAACCAATAATTGATTGAACATGAAACTCAACAATAAGATCGCATTCTTCTTCCCTATCCTATTGATCGCGCTACAAACGCTGTCCTCCTGCAAAAAGGACGGCCAGGACGGGCAGGGCCCGGAAGGCACGAGCATATCGGTCAGGCTCTTGGGACAGTCAACCATGGAGGCACGGGCAAAGGGACCCTCCCTGTCCACCGGAACCACCCTGGCCTCATCGTCCACGATGGAAAGGACGTTGCACCGGGGATATACGGGCACGGCAATCATGCTCGACGGCAGGCATTACCTGGATGTAAGGGTCGTCCCCGTAACACCGGAAGGCAGTGCCGCCATACCCGCTTCCAGCGGTAATCCGGTAACCGGTCCCGGTTCCAGGGCATCCGCGGTATCCAAGACCTCCGCACTGGCCCCGAACACCGCATACCAGGTAGTCATATACAGGAACAATAGATTCGTCCAGCAGCGCACATTTTCGGCCAACGGCAACAACAAGCCGTTCTCGGGCCTGGAGCCGGGTGGGGGTTACAGGGTCATTTCCTATTCGTTCGGCAACCAGACGGTAAGTCCGGTGGGAACGAGCGAAGAACTGGCAGCGACAGGTCCATCGGTACCCGTGGGGGATGACGACCGTTTCATGTACTTTTCGACCGGCACCTTCTCCCTTGCAGCAGGGAGCGACAATCCGATCGATATCCTCCTGGACAACAAGATCGCGGAGATCTCGGCGGTACAGCTGAACGTTGCCTCGGAATCCGTACCGGGCAACATAGTTTCCATCCGCGAGGTAAAGATAGAATCCAACATCTCGGGTTCGGCAAACCTGCACAGCGGAAACCTTTCATATCCCCAGGATAAGGAGCTCAAGGGCATACCTTTTCCCGCCAACAGTAACGGCAGGACCGTAACCTCGTCAAATACGGGGCCCATCAAGATAGGCCTGCAGGCTGCCCAGGCAGCAGCGAACCTGTTGATCGGGTCCATCACGATCGGCTCGGTGACCAAGAACGACCTCAAGGTGCCTCTCCCTCTCACACAAGGGACCCGGTACAGGATCGAGCTGAACATCAGGGAATTCACTTCGGATGGCATCCAGATCGGCGATCTGATCTGGGCACCGGGCAACCTGAAGGCCGAAAGGACCAATGGATCCTGGAGCTATGGCTTTCATTCCAGCCAAGAGAACTATTCCGCCAATGAGAGCGGGGGCGACTATTGGATGGCCGGCAAGGAAATACCAGGCAGGTCACATACGGACATGAACTATCCATTTTCAAGATATGGGGA
Source organism: Sphingobacterium sp. NPDC055346 (assembly GCF_053645235.1). Classification (NCBI taxonomy): domain Bacteria; kingdom Pseudomonadati; phylum Bacteroidota; class Sphingobacteriia; order Sphingobacteriales; family Sphingobacteriaceae; genus Sphingobacterium; species Sphingobacterium sp. NPDC055346. The sequence continues at coordinate 170,345 of NZ_JBSHMI010000005.1, read as the reverse complement.
CTACCCTTCGGGAGATCCCTGCAGGCTGGTATCCCCCGAATGGAGAACCCCAGGTGACAGCGACTTCAGAAAGCTCATGGCTGGGGCCAGCTACATGGGGAACCCGGGGATACCCGGAAAGTACGGCAAGAACAACGTCTCCGGGAGATACTTTGGAACTGTGGAGCTCAAGGAGGCCCCAACCGATCCCGCCCAGCAGTCAAGGTACCTGTTCCTTCCGTTCACTGGAAATTTCGTAAACTACAATACCGGCAGGCAGACCGTTGAGGGAGCAAACTACTGGTCAACGAACGTACAGGGTGCCGAGAACTATTCGACCCTTCACGTGAGGCCATCGTACTCGAGCCTAGGAGGCTGGTGGAAGGTGGAGCTGAACCCTATCCGCTGCGTCAGGGACGCAAAATAGGTCACCATCGGCAGGACGATCCCCGAAACCGGCCCTAAACAAAGGCATCCTGTTCCGAACCGGCTCATCTATAAGGCATGTAATGGCCCATACCCGAAGGACGGCCGTCCTTCGGGTATGGGTACAGCTCTGGGATAGAGGGAATGCAGTTGCAGTCCCGCAGATGGGAACGGTGAATTTTGCAGGCGGATCGGCTTTCACTCCCGGACCATCGCCCCGGCTGCTCCCCCAGGGTATGTGCGTTCCGTGTTTCGGTTACGGGTCACTTGCCAGGAGAGGGGCCGCCCGTCCGGCATCGCCCTGTAACCCCCCAGGATCGGAAGCAAGGTGCTGGTCGCATGTAACCCAACGCACAATCTCGGTACCTTCTTTCAGTATCTGCCGGCCCTTTCCAGGAGCCCCTGGAGCGTCCCGATGACCTTTGAGAGGTCCCTCTCCTCTGGATGGTAGGACTTTGACCGCAGGGAGCCCGGTGAGAGGGAAGTCCTGTCAGGTGTACTGAGAAAGGGCACGATCGTGGAGTACACCTGGCTCAGCGAGCGTGCATCGACCACCCTCTCCTCGTCCAGCAGGCGCAGGATGATCGCTATCTGGTCAGCTGAGAGGTTACAGGTCAGCTTGTTGACATTCTTCTTCCTGAACCCATTCGGGATCCCGTCCTCTCCAACTGCCCGGATCGCCCCGCTGCAGAAGTTTATCTCGCTCTCCAGGAAAGATTCCACGAAACTGCCGACGGAAAGGTAACCGGGATTCAGCCACAGGTCTTCCTTCCTGTGCAGCTGTGCAAAATCCCTCTGGATATCGAGAAGGGCCAGCAGCGTCTCCTTCGCCCCCCGGCACTCCTCCCCTAACCTGGACCTTATCCTCGAGAGGATGATGTCCATGCACCGTTTGCTGTTGAAGTTCACGTACACCAGGAAACTTTCCATGGCGGTGAAGTGGCCACTTTGGTGGAGCGGGTCCCAGTCGCCCAGCCTCCGCAGGAGTTCCTCCATGTAGGTCACGGACCGGCGGGTCAGCGGGAAGCTCGGTTTGCGGTCCACCTGGGTAAAGTCCATGACCTTTTGTGCGAACGCCTCGCCGATCTCCCCTTCTGGAATGTCTTCCCTCAGCTGCAGGAACCTTTCCCTCAGCTCGGGCAACTTCCTGAGCCTGGAACCCTTCCCAAGCGCGAGCTCTGGCCCCAGGATTCCGGGATAGGCCGATTCCAGGTTTTCAAGGATGGATCCCATGCTTCCCAGGACCTCTGCGGCTATATCCCCGGTACCTGCCCGGCCAGTAGAGCGCTCGCTGGCCGCCCTGTCCATCAGTGCGCTCGCCCTGGCATAGAGGGCATTGATATTGCAGGAGACCCCCTCGTCCAGGGGCCTGTCCAAGGCAGAACGCCTGATCTTTGCCAGGAACCGGTCCGTTCTAGCGGCTATCTCCGCCACCAGGTCTCCCTGTGCCCCGCTGGCCTCCGAAGGGACGTGTTCCCCGCTGCTGGTCCTGTCCAGTAGTCCATCAAAATAGTTCATTACCTTTAGGTTTAATTTTTTCATCTTTAGTTTTTCCAAGGGAGGACCCCTTGGTATCGGAACGGCACCTCAGGGCCGTGCTTACCCTCGATGAAGCGTCACACCTGGTTGAACTCCAGGAAGGCCCTGAATTCAGCGTACTTGGCAAGGTTACCTACCGGAAGCAGTTTCCCATGGTTGACCATCCTTACCTTCCTTCCGGTGTATGAATGGAAGAACTTGGTGTTGATGACCACGCCCCTGGCACATTGCTTGAACCATTTCCTGGGGAGCCTGGAATAGACATGGGCAAGGGTCGAATTGCAGATCAGCACCTCGGTATCGGTGGCCTGGTGTATCAGGACCAGCTTCCCGCTGGCCTGCAGGTACAGGATGTCCTTGAACCACACAATCCGGCCGATGTACTTCCCGTCCTTCTTGATCTGGAGGAAATCGTACCAGTGATCGAGTGAGTCCAGGTCCCTGCCCGTACCTTCATCCAGTCGGATGCGGGAGTCCAGGCGGTCAAGCGCAATGGCGAACCTGGGGTAGCTGACCGGCTTGAGCAGCACGTCAACGGCGTTCATCAGGTAACCCTGGTCCTCGAAGTGCCGGAACCCTGTGTACACGATGAACCGGATCCCGCGCTTTGGCGCGGCGGAAATCCAGTCGAACCCGTCCATCCTGGACCCCAGGTCGATATCTATTATGGCCAGGTCCACCACATTTTCCCTCACGTGGGCAAGGGCCCTGATCGGATCGGTGAAGTGTGCGTCTACCTGGACCAGCTCGGTCCGGTCAAAATATTCCAGCAGCAGGTCGATGCTGGACTGCTGGTCATCAATGATGATGGCGTGGTATTTCCTCATTTCATTCTATGTTTTGTGTCATAATATACTTCCAGCTCTACGATGTACGTCCCCCCGTGCGGGCGGTGCCTTAGCTCAAAGCCGTCCCCGAAAACGAATTCAAGCCTTCCCCTGAGGTTGGCAAGGCCCGTTCCGTGGCCCTGCTGCCTGCCTTCCGCCGGACCTCCTATGGGGTTCTCCACGCGGATTCCGAACCCGTCCCTGCCGGCACGGATGGAGATGCTGCCCCTGGGTCCTTCCCCAGAGATCCCCCCGTGCTTGAATACGTTGCCCACCAGCGTGATCAGCGTGGTCGCGGGGACCGAAGCGGACCCCATGTCCCCTGAGAGCTCCCAGAGGAATCCATCGGAGCGCCCCGATATCCCCTGCTCGACGGCAATGAACTGCCTGGCCGCCCCGATCTCGTCGGACAGGAGAACGGTCCTGGGGGCATTAGGATCACACGAGGCCATGAAATGGTTCATCAGCGAATACAGCTCGTGCACCCCCTGGCGCATCTGCGGGAGGGCCCGTGCCAGCTGGCCGTCCAGGGACTGGAAGGCATTGGCGAGCATGTGCGGGGAGACCTGGTGGGCAAGGACGGTGTATTCGTAACGGCGCCTCTTTGACCTTTCCCGGTCCTCGCGCCCCTTCCACATGTCCCGGAGCCTGAACTGGTACCCCAGGAGCGCAAAAATCGTAAAATTGCCCACCAGCTTGAGGTAGGTCTGGGCGAACATCCTCAACTTGAAGTCCCCGCCGGTCATGTACTCGTCAAAGGCCGATCCCCAGTGCGAGGAAGGGTGGGAAAGGAGATAGAGCACTGCAAATGCCAGTGCATACACTGCCGAGGCCGTCAGTGCGGCCGCCAGGTACCTCCTGTTGAAAAGGAGCACGTTCAGCGCATGGGATATCCCGTAATAGACGAACATGAACAGGGGCATGGAACACAGTGCGGTCACTATGCCCAGATCCCGGTTCCCCAGGGCGTTGACGGTGTAGAAATAGAATCCGTAAAGGGTCCAGGCAGCGGTATGCCTGAAGAGCGTTTTCCTTGTTGCGATCATAGGCCGAATTGGTCTGGCAGGGCCCAAGCGGGCCCGCGGTGATCCCCAATTTATGAAATATTTTTCAGAACCAGCCCGCTCCCCCTGGGGCCTCCGGACACCCGGGGGGCACCAGGGGGTACTTCCTGTAGGTATACCTATCCAGGGCATATGGCCTTTTCCCGTCGGTGAATCCCAAAAGCCTCCCTTGCGGTCCCCACCCACCAATGTGGGATCTGGGCATGCAATGGCGGTGAAGGTACAGAAGGGCCTCCCACCACTCGGGGCACTCCAGGAGCGCCTGCTGGAACTTTGCATACAGCAGCCCGAGGCCGTCCCGGACAGAATCTCCCCTTGACCCTCTCTGGGGGAGTTTGTAACAGGATATGCTCCTGCCTTCCCCCATGGGCTGGAACGGTCCGGGGGAATGGTCCAGCAGTAGATGGACCTCAAGGTCCAGCAGGTGGGCGATTTCCAGGTACCCCGAGCGCACCATCATTGCAGCGCTGCCGAGCTGGACCCTTGCGAGCCCTTTTCCAGCTGGATCCCGCCGGGCGCCGTGCCCTCCATCGGCATATACGAAGATGTGCGCTCCTGCCTTCACCATCCCGCGCAGCCTGAAGAACAGCGAGGGGTCATCTGCGTTTGCCAGGTAAAGCCTGGCGTGGCCCGCACCGGGCATGCCGGTCCCCAGCAGCCCGGCATGGTATTCCCCATAGGCAGCCAGCAGTGCACCCGAGAGCACGACGCACACGGACCTCCCGCCGGCAAGCAGCTCCAGGGGGAGGGTACGGTAGGAACCGAAATGGAAGCTGACGTACATGGCGGGGCCGGCGCAGGAGAGTTCTCTCAGGTGGGCCTGAGGGGATATCTTTCCCAGTCCATGCCGAAGGTCCAGCCTGGCCTGCCATGATGCGTAGTCCTTGAGCCTGCGGTAAACGGCGGTCTGCCCCCGCAGGCCATATCCGGGAAAAATGTGGCCAAGGTTGGCAGAAAAATAGGCGAATTCAGTTGATATAGGTAGAAATGACACCCTGTCGGTGTCACCTGGGACTGGTTGTGGTTCTCTGTTGTGCATATTGAACGGTCCATCGGTCGGCCACATGGATGTCGCAGAGGGGCCTAAGGGGAAATGCGCACGGTTCTTACCGTGCGCAGCTCCTCGGGCGGTCAGGGAAATACGATGTTGCATTTCGGGTCTTCCCCGGTTACCTCGCTCAGCTCCCTTGCCTCCGCCCCGGAAAGGGGCAGGTCAGAGAGCATGCCATAGCGAAACTCTCGCAGTTGACATTCCATTGTTGGGTCCTCCAAATTAATTGTGACAATTTCCTGGTCTCGCACCAGGTCTGCGGCTTCAGGCCTCGAAGACTTCTGTGGATCCTATGCTAAAGATGGTAGAACTTATGGATACCTGCAAACCAAAAGGAGCCAAAAAGGGATTGCGCGGGACGGATCCCGGCAAACCTCCAAAAAATGGAAAAAACAGCATCCTGTACGTTAAAAACAGCATCCTACGCAGCAAAAAAGAATATAAAATACTGATAACCAACATACTGCAACAAGGCACAGGATACCACCCTGGGCGAATTTACCCATCAAGCCTGCCCCGATACCGGGATATTGTCCCGCATTTGGCCTAAGATCCCAACTACATACTCTCAGCGCCGCCAAAAACAGAACCTGGTCCCTGGAATTATCACCTGGGCGAATTCCGTTCCAGACTTCCAAATGTTCTGCGGAACTTTACATGACCGGTCGCAGCCACCTGCACCTACCGGAAAGGGGAGCCGGGCCATGTGCGGAAAGCCCAAAGCGAACCGGAAAAAATATGAGCCGGTAATCCCGGGCATTTGCCGTTGGAACCCTGAAGGTCAATTTATGTCCTGCCGCTGGCCATCCATCCGTTCCGGGACGTGACCACGAAGGCCAAGGGATCCCGCTCCGATGATATAACCGATAAAATCACACTGACCATGAAATTGACACCGAAGAAACATGCCGTATTCCCCCCGTCCGGGGGAGGATCCAATAAAACAGGTTGCCCAGGGGATAAGATCCTTTTGGCACATATACTCCATGACCGTTTCCTTAGTCCAAAACTTACCGATATGCAGAAATATTCAGACGATCCAGGTACCGGCCACGGCAGAAATCCGTGCTCGGTACCGTCCAAGAGAAGACCCTTTCTCTCACGCCTCCCAGGATGGCGCAACTTGGTGAGACTGTCCTATGTCTTCCTGTTCGCCTACACGGGTTACAGCAAACTGCTGGACCATGTTCCCTTTACCAGGGGTATCGCCAGGATCCCGGTCCTGGGCCATTTCCCCGAGGCCATCGGATGGGGCGTTCCCATCCTGGAGCTCGTGCTGGCCCTGGGCATGGTCGTACCGGAGCGCCGTGTCCAGAGGGTTTCCTTTGGGATCTCGGTAACCCTGATGGCCACCTTCACGCTGTACCTATTGCTGATGGTCAGCCAGGTGAAGGAGAAGCTGTGCCACTGCGGCGGGGTGATCGGTTCCCTGGGATGGATGGAGCACCTGATGTTCAATGCCGCGATATTGGCCCTTGGGATATGGTCCACCAGGAAATAACATAACTGAATTTTAAACATAAATCAAAAAATCATGAAAACCATCAAAAAACTATCCGGTTCGTTCCTTCTGGGACTGGCCGTGATCGGACTGGCCCTGTCGGCCAGTGCCTTTACCGAGAACAGCGAACAGGCCGCAAAACAAATGGCCGGAGAGATCTACGTCAACACCAGTACGTCCGGGGACTATGAAAAACTTCCATCTCCCGGCGATTACCTGGATTCCAACTGCGAGGATCTCGGAGAACATACCTGTTCCTGGCAGAGGACCGATGTACCGGGAAGCGTCCCGGACAACTTCAATGCCTCCCAGGCGGACTCCCTGGAGCAGGCTGGCCTAATCACCCCCAATAGCATGAGCAAGGGAACCTACGTGAACCCATAGGCCTGGTTTGCACCAGATTTCTGGACCTCTTTCCGTGGTCCGGGAATGGAAGGACAGGGACCTCTTGGAATTGGGGTCCCTATCCATTCCCCAGTCATCTATTACCATCCAAGCTACCTGGAGATCATTCCCCTTTTTTGAGCGCTTCACGCAATAGGTAGATCAATTCTTTCTTTTTTGCCGGGTTGCGGGGATCGGGCGGGTTTACCATGACCAGGTTGTCATCTTTACCGACCAAGACCATCGTCGGATAGGAGCTCACCCGATAGTGATCGATTATTCCACCTCCTTTGCCCTTCCCAATCCACAGCTTGACGTCCCCCGGATCCGTATACTCCCCCGAGCGGACGGACTGCAGCCAGGCTTCCCTGCTCTTGTCGACGTTCATGCTCACAAAGACAATATCGGGTTCGTCCCTGAAAGCTTCCTTGACCTCTTCCATCGCCAAGTGCAGGTTCTTGCAGCCTCCGCATCCGGTGAACCAGAAATCCATCAGGACCACTTTTCCCTTAAGGTCGCTATTGCTGATTAACCTGCCCGTCTCATCGGGAAAGCTGAACTGGTAGGATCTGGAAGCCTCTTCCCTTATTGCCCTCTGACCTTCGAGGTACTTCCGGTAGGCCTCGGACCCGATGGTGGAAAGCAGCTTCTGATAGGTACGGGGCAATATCTCCTGCCTCATTGCGCCGTTGATGTACAGTGCAAAGGCGACCTGGTCATACGCTCTGCCGGTAAATTTCCTGGATGCGAGGTCCAGGTAAACGGGCATGCCGAAAACGATGTTGCGACCGACCCGGTAGGAGGCCATCTGCAGGTCCAGCTTTATCTTGGCGGCCAGGTAATTGGAGAACAATGGAGAGTTGCCCTTATAGGTCCCAATGATCTCCCCTCCGGGTTCCGATAGGAGACTATCCACATAGAAATCCGCAACGAACCTCCCCACCCTTGAATCCTGTAGGCGAAATTTCAGATCGAACAGTTGCCTCAGGCGCAGATCTCCCAGATAATCGAGGAGCAGGCGGTTCCGGACAGAGTCCGGAAGGTTCCCGTATCCTGGCCCCGCGATTGCCATTGCATTTCCTTGGGCTTGGTCATATAGCGCCTTTGTCCCGCACAGCATATCCATGGCCGCCACTTCGAGATCTTCCATGTCCGCCCCATTATATCCCCCCATGATCTCGGCCCTTGAAGCCGAGAGCTGGTAATTCAGTGAATATAGGTCCATCTGTAAATCGAACATGGCCTTGCTCTCCCCTTCCATATATATCCCCTGTTCGTCAATCGTTACATCTATCGGGGCATTCCCTCTCACCAGTATGGGACTGTCAGCGACCGTCCGCAATGAAGTGCCCGTTTTTCTATATGCGGCCCTGGGGAATGAAAACCGGATATAGAACAGACCAGGTGCATCCTCAAGGACCAACCTGAACCGGCCATTACGGACCTTTACGAGTTTCTCCTGCGGAAAACCGTACATATTGAATTCCTGGAATGGTTCAATTGAATAGTGGACCGTGAACGAATCGATCCCCAGTGTTTCAGAGACATTTCCCTGGAACAGGGTCTGCGCCCGTAGGCTGTGCAGGGGTCCCGTTATTGCAAAGGCCATCAGCACTGTGATGAAAGCCCGGTAGAAGTTATTGTAGGATGTTTCCATGTTATCTCTTGTTTTGTTCTATACCGCTCCTGTTAATTTCGTCCTGGGGGATATTGAAGACATATCTCGGGGAATTGGGGAGCAGGATAAATTCCCTGCCTCCCAGCACCCTCTTCAGGGTAATGTTAGCACCCTCCTTGTTCAGTCTCTTGATGTCATCCCACCTCAGGCACCGCCAGACAAGTTCCTTACGGCGCTCCTGAAGGATATGGCCTAGGGCCACCTCCCTGTCCTGATACGTAACAGGCTCATAGGTCCCTTCCCTATAGCGCTTTTCCAGGAGCCGGTTCATCGATTGGGCCGCCTGATCCAACCTGTTGCCCCTTGCCTGGCACTCTGCCCTGTTCAGTACGACCTCGTCGACCGCCATCCCGGTGAAGGGGACAAGGGCGATCCCGTTATAGCCCGTTTTCATGACGTAGCGGCCAGGGTCCCTTTCAAAGAAATACACCGAGCGCCGCAGGTCGTCCCTATCGTAGAGGTCGATCAGCGCCGTGTCGACAAAGAATGTCCTGGCCGAACTGTAGCTGCTTGCATTGTTGTATTTTGTACTGATCCCGAACATGATAAGCTCCTCGTTTGTCCTGGTGAAAGGGGCCACAGAGGTACTGGAGAGGGTATTGTAATCGATCAGGACATCGTACCTCTTGAGGAACTCATCGGCCCATTTCTCCGCCAGGCCGTATTCCCTGCGATAAAGGCATATCCTTGACAGCATGGCATAGGATGCCAATTTTGTCGCCCTGTTCCTTTGCGGGATAGGTCCGGTGCTCGCCAGCAAATCGATCGACCTTACCAGGTCGTCGAAGATGAGATCATAGCATTCCTCAACCGTGGACCGGGGCTGGTTATAGTCCACCGATGGGTCCTTCCTCAAGGGGATGCCAAGGTCCCGGGAAGCAGTGGATTCATCATAGGGCACCGAATAGTTCTTCAGGAGGTCATAGTTTGCCCTGGCCCTGTGGAACAGGGCCTGACCGTAGACATCCCGGAGCCCCCCGTCACCGCCATCGGGCCCTCCCGCCCTATCGATCTGCGAGATGATGCTATTGGCGTAGAATACGGTACGGTAGGGTATGTTCCATTCATCGATATCTACCTCTCCTCCGTACACATCCTCTTCCCATATGTAAGAATTCCTCTCTACGGCCGTCCTGCTGGACAGCCAACTGGACTCGGAGACTATATAATATTCATCTGCAGACAATTGGGGCAATACACTGGTATGGCCTATCATGTCAAAGTTGTCCAGGAGCCTCTGGAAATCGGCCACCTTTTCCGGGGTAAAGATCTTGCTGCTGGGCTGTTCCTCGAGGAAGCCCTTGGAACATCCGGCTATTACCAGGGCGGCCGTCAATAGTTTCAATATATTCTTCATGGTTGTTAATAGTTAAATTTCATTCCGATGGACCATTCCGAGGGAACCCTATATCCCGAAATGAGATCGGGATTGAGTCCGCGGTCATTCTGTTTCCACAGCAGCCCGAGGTTCGATGCATACACATAGAGCTGCAGGGCCGAGTTCCTCCGCCCTTCGAAAGGTCTGACAAGGTAGGAAAGCCGCACGTCCTGCAGACGCACCGTACCACCGGGGATCGCCAGTACCTCGGAGGACTGATAGAAGTCCTCCCGGTTTGCATTCATGGGGTAATTGAAACGGGGGACGTCCGTTGACCCTTCGTCCCCAGCTTCCTGCCATCTGCTGGCATAGTCAGAAAAGCGGTATGAGCCAGAGATCAGGCCATTGGAACTGAAGGAGTTGTTTACCCTGACAAAATTACCCCACTTATAGAGGACCTGGAAGGAAAGCTCGGCCCCTCTGTAGGAAACTGTGTTCCTGAGGCTCCCGAACCTGGTCGGAACCTTAGAGCCCATTATGGTGATGCCAGTCCTGTCAAGCCCGTTCAGGATATCACTGTACTCGGTGCTGGGGCCGCCATCTGACCATCCTTTCGGATCACCGTTCCCGTCCAGTCCGGAAGACCTGAACAGGACAAGGGAATTTATGGGATGGCCCACCAGCGGCACGATGCCCGATGCGAACACGATATCCCTGTTTGCCCCCGGATCCATCAGGTACTTGGTCACCCGGTCGCTGACCGCATTGAAGATGAGATCGCTCCGAAAGCCGAATCCGCCCCTCTCAAGCCATAGTGCCCTGAGCTGAAGATCAACCCCATCAGTGAGGGTGTTTGCGACGTTCCCATAGAATTCCGTCACGCCAGTCTGGGGTGCCAGTGGGCTGTTCCCCATCAGGTCCATCCCTTTCTTGCTGTAATATTCCAGGCTCCCACCGAACCGGTCTCCAAACAGGGAAAAGTCCAGGCCTATGTTCACGTTCCTCACCCTTTCCCACCGGAGGGTGCTGTTGGGTGGGTTAAGGATCCTGTCGATCGGGTAACCCCATGGGTTCAGCGTCCTGAAAAGGGTCGAGGTCAGGAATGCCGAAGTGTTCTTGTCGATGTTCCCGTTGTATCCATAGGTGGCGCGGAGCTTGAGCATGTCGAGCGGCTTCCAGCCAATGGCCTCATGAAAGGAATATGCGGCCCCCACAGACCACAGGGGAACGCCCTTTTGGTTTGCCTTAACACCGAATATGTTGGATTCGTCCTTTCGGAAACTGGCATTCAAGGCCAGGTTCCCCCGGTAGCTATAGGATACCAGCCCATAGAAGGAGCGGTTATTGTCCACGTACCGGGTCCGGCTGCCCCCATTTGCAATGCGGGAATATGTCCCCTTATGGTAGAGCGGAAAATAGGTGAAGATGTCCACCGTGGAGAAGTTCTCCAGGACCGGGTCGTAACCATAGAGGAGCCCATGGTCCTCAAAGGTCCTGCGGTCCTGCCTGAATTCCATTCCCAGCAGACCGCTAATGGAATGCCTGTCCGCAATGGTCTCGTTCCAGTCTGCCTGGGCCCGACCGTACCGGGAGCCCATCCTTGTACCGTTCCGGCTGAGGATCCCACCGACGGGGATTGGACTTACCATGGTACCGTTCACCGGATCGAATGAGCTGAACTGGTTGACCAGGTTCCTCACATAGAACGATTCCTTACCGTAGAGCAGACTCCCTTCCTGCCAGTTGGTGCTGTTCAGGTAGCTGATGCCCAGGCTGAGGCTGCGGTACAGCTTGCCCTTTATCCCAAAATTAAAGCGCAACTGCTTATCAGAGAGCTCCGAGCTGGAGAGCGAGCCCCGGAGTTCGTCCAAGGGACGGTATTTCCAGTCGAGAAGGTATCCTGATCCGGCGGTATCTGTGTACGACCTCCTGAGCGTGGAGGTCCCATAGGATGCCTCTAGGGCATTCCCATTTCCGTCGGCCAGTCTTTCGTAAGGATATTTGGGGGTATAGCCCTGGGAATTGTCCACCTGTGAACTGCTTTGGACATACCAGACTTCGGAATTTAGGGTCATGTGGTCCTTTAGGAGATTCCAGTTGCTGGCATTCCTTACACTGGTACGTCCGTTCTCGCTTCCCACCCTGTCACTTATCGACCTGTCAATGCCCCCGCTCAGGATATTCCTGAAAGAAGGGGTCGAGGAGGAAACACTGAACTGCTGCTGGTGCTGGAGGAGATCCCTATAGAAGTATTTTTCTAGATCGGCCCTTACATCTTGCCCCCTATATCCATCTATCTGCGAGTTCCCCTGCAGCTCGCTCAGTGACCCGTCCCTGACCTGGGCCAGGATCTCAACGACCGGTGAGATCTGCTGGTAGGGTACGTTGATGTCCTTGTCATAATACCCCTTTTCGAAAAGAAATATCTCTGAATCTATGAAATCGCTGGAGGACATCCACCTTTCGGTGGACAGGTCCGGCCTTTTCCTGAACAGGAAATTGGAGGAAAATTCAACCGACAGCCTCTCCTTGGGCTTCTTGGTGGTAATGACAATGACGCCATTGCCAGAGCGGACGCCCCAGATCGATGCCGCCGTGGCATCTTTCAGTACTGTAACGCTCTGTATGTCATCGGGATTGATATTATCCAGGTCACCCTCGTACGGGAAGTTATCTACAACGATGAGTGGCCTCGTACTGGAAAATATAGTGCTCCTGCCCCTTACGCTCAGCCCGTCCGGATTTCCCGAATTCCGATCGATCAGCAATCCGTTGGTGACCCCGTTCAACCTGGAGAGCAGGTTCATGCCCGGGTTGCGCCGGATGGTCTTGGAGTCCACAAATGAGAAACTGCCCGTTGCCCTTTCCCTTGGGATGGACTGGTAGCCGGTGCTGACCACCTCGATCTCTTCGATCCGGTTCTGGACAGCCCTCATCCTGACCTCCAGATGGACAGGCTTCCTGGGGATGGAAATTGTGGTGTCCCGGTAGCCTTGATGTGTAACGGTCAGTTCAGTGGTTTTGAACGGGACTGAAAGGGAAAAGTGACCTTTCCTGTCGGTCATTGCCCTTAATGTTCCGATCCTGATGTTTGAGCCCTCTAATGGCATATCTGTATAGAAATCCATGACCGTTCCAGTTATCACAGTTTGCCCATTTGCCCCCGATAGGGGCTCCTGGGCGTCTAACTGATTATTAAACAAACTGAAACAACATGAAAACAATAGCAAGAAGAATCTCTTGATTGGGAGTTTGGAGAGGCCCTGCGACTCCATCCTTCTTGGAAGGGTGGAGAAAGGCCTTAAGTAATGTAGTTTTTTGATCAGATAATTTAGTTTCATCGGTTAAATGATTGCAGGGCACCATTTTATACAATGGTATCCTGTAGTGGATGATCAACCTAAAAAAGTCTTGGTGAATTACATCTCATAATTGATTTCCAAGGACTGATTTTCAGGTTATTTAGAAAATACCAGCCACCCTCATGGATTTTTAGGTCCATAAGCAGTTAAGGATACTTGACAGTCTGGAAAAATTAACCTAGATTTAGATTGTCGAGAAATAAATCTGTTAATAGATCCTCACAATGGTCAATAGACCTTTGCTGTTTGTTTGAAGGGTGACTGGTGGAACAGGATAACAAGAAGGATTTGGCCTGAAACTACGATTCGAAGGGCCATTCTGTTTCCTGTTTTAGGGATTAAACCTATTCTGGTGAACAGAATATGTTCTTTACAAATTTTTTCTCGGAAAATATGCAATGATAATCTTGGACCTTCAAGGACATTTTTTTCTTTGCTTCAATAATTTTCGTCCACATAATTTATTTGGTTTATCATGTAACGAGTCAAGTAATACGTAAGGAGTGCAACCTTACGATCCACCGCTCTTCTCACTAAGGCCGTGACCTTAGGTCAGACCTAGGCAATCCTAGGCGGAACCTGAAAGCGGATTCACAGTAAGGCCCACTCCTACGTAAATATATACAAAGATATAATAAATCGTAGGAAATGAGCATAACCTTACTGCCTCCATCCCAGGTTCCAATTGAGAAGTTGGAGACTCGTTGTATTAATTAGTTAATTCTAATTACTGCTCAAACTTTTGTCATACATTAATACGTCATTACAAATATAGTAAAGTTGATTTTAAAAATCAACTAAAAAAATAAAAAAAATATGTCACCTAAGAAAATCAATCGTATAAGAGAAATTTTAGAGGAAAAAGGGTTAAAAAATAAAGATTTAATAATCCATTTTAAAATAAAGAAAGAAACAGTTTCACGATGGATTAATAATAAACAACAACCTACTTTAAATACATTAAATGACTTAGCAGAGTTTTTGCAAGTAGACATTAGAGACTTACTCTATCCTAGTGAATGGATGATTAAATAATCGTAGACATATTCTGATAAATTGTAGAAATAAAAATATAAATGTTTTCAAGCACATGACCTCTTGCGAAATAATGTTTTGAAAATTATTATATTTCCGACATCCGTCCGTAACTAGCCAGCTAAAACACAATTGTTTAATTAATTTTATCGAGCGTTTCAAAAATAGAATTCTGCGAAATATATTCCGGTACGATTTCCTTGATCAGCTCGACCAGTACCATTGGGTTATGGTTAGCGCCTTGCTTGGCTACTTGAGCACATAGATTCTCAATTCGTTGTTTGTTGACATCCAGTTCTTCGGTCCTTATCCTAGCGATCATAATTTTCTGATGATGCGTCTTGGTGGTGTTTTCATTGTCCGCAAGCAACTCCTCATAGATCTTTTCCCCCGGACGCAGTCCAGTCACTTCAATCCCGATGTCTTCAGGATAATTATAGCCTTTTAGGCGGATCATTCGTATCGCAAGATCCATGATCTTCACAGGTTGACCCATGTCGAACACATAGATCTCTCCGCCCTTACCCATTACCGCAGCCTCCTGTACCAATTGGCATGCCTCTGGAATGGTCATAAAATAACGCGTAATATCTTTATGGGTTACTGTTAATGGACCGCCGCGTTTCAGCTGCTTCTCAAATAATGGTATCACTGAACCGTTCGAACCCAAAACATTCCCAAATCGAGTCACAATAAAATTGGTATTGCTCAGTCTGTTCAGTGCAGAGACGTAGATCTCTGCTACTCTCTTCGTTGCCCCCATTACATTAGTAGGGTTAACCGCCTTGTCCGTAGACACCATTACGAATTTCTCCACTCCATATTTATCAGCCATATCGGCAAGGTTCTTTGATCCCCAAATATTGGTCAAGATAGACTCATAAGGATTCTGCTCCATCAAAGGAACATGCTTATAGGCCGCTGCATGGAACACAATCTGTGGTCGATAATGCTCAAAAACAGACTCCATAAACTGACGGTCGCGAACATTGCCGACCATAAATAAAGTGTCTTTATGGCAATTAGCCTTTAATTCCTGTTGTATATCATAGAGTGCAGATTCAGCCTGATCTATAACGATCAACTTATCAAAATCCGTAAAGCTGATCTGACGTACCAATTCCGAACCAATAGATCCCGCTCCACCCGTAACCAAGATAACCCGGTCCCGCATCATTTCATGGACAACAGGATTTTCCAGTTTAATGGCCTCCCTGCCCAATAGATCATCGATCTTCAAGGTACGCAATTGTCTCGTAGCTACCTTTCCGCTCATCAACCTCGACGATGTAGGCATGATTTTGAGTTTTACAGGTAATGGTTCTATCTGTGAGGAAATACGTGATACCCGGTCTTTGTTGTTGTCATCCAATGCGATAATGATACTGTCCACTTTCAGTTTTTCAACGAATTCTTTTGTCAGGCGATCCATGCTGATAATCTTATAGCCATTGATCATTTTTCCGATTCTGTTGGGGTTATCATCCGCAAATGCAACGACCTTTACCTTTCTGCGCGTATCATTACGGAGTAGGTTCAAGGTGGTGTTACCCATATTGCCGGCACCAAAGATCAGCACATTCTCAACCTCGCGACCACTAAAGAAAAAGCCTTCATAGATGGTGCGGTAAAATATCCTTGCCGCCACGAGACATACCGTAGTAAAGAATGCATGGGTAAATAAAACGGCATAAGAAGGACGTAGGTATTCACTGATTTCAGCCGTACGTTCATAATTAAACCGTATAACCGTAGAAACCAACATCAGGACTGCCCAAGCCGCAAATACAGCTTTGAAAATTCCCCAGGCATCCCGAAAACCAGTCTGCCTTACAATACCGCGATATGTCTTGAAATATAGAAAGGATAAGTAATAGACCCCAGCAATCAACAGGGACTTCTTGACCATCAATTCGACTGTGAATCTTCCCTTGAAACTATTAATCACAAAATTCGATAGGTAATAGCAAAAAATCACTATCATCATATCGATCAGCAAGATAACCCACCTAGGGCTGTCATTCTTGAAATACTTTCTCAGTCCAACTATGTCCATTAACTACTAATATTTTCCTTTAAAATTAAAGCCAAACCTATTTTGGGAGTAGGTCCGTGTGTCATGTATCAGAGTAAACAGCCACAAAGTTAGTGCCACAAGATGTCGTAAAAATATTATCAATTGTCTTTTAGCAAGTTATGGTTAAACTCGTTAGTGTACTCTGCTTAGATTGATTAAATCTTTAACAAAGATAGAAATATAAACTTCGCGAAACAATGTAATCAATAATTTAACAAGAACTTAATTTCATCCACATGAGATAATAAAAATGGGAGGTCTACCCTCCCATCTTCTTACTCTACGACCTCCTCTTTGATCTCCTTCAGGAATTCACTGTCGGAACATCTCCGTGATTCCTCATTGTACACAAAGGCCCAAGCAATTAAATTCTTCCGGTCTGAGCTTGATGTCAAACTAAGTTCCATCATCAGATCCTTGCGCTGCACTGCCCCATACAGCCAGACCAACTCCCTGTCCTTGTCCATCAGCAGCACTATGACCTGATCGGTATCGTCAGAATTGAACAGGTTCCGGTCATTGCTCCAGCTCACCTTGACCTTTCCCTCCGCAGTACTGTTCCATTTGAGGTCATGCACGCGCAACAAAGGTCCCTTACTGATCTCAACCCTGCTGTGATCGATCCTAAAATTGGCATATTCCCCCACGATCACATCATTCAGGACATGCCCAAAAGATTCTGAGTACACCGTTGTCCTGGTAAAGCTGACGCCGATATGCCCTACCTCAAATGCCTGCTTCACCATCTTCATAAAATCCAAACCTACCCTGAACTTATGCAGCTGCAGCATTTGCTTCTCTGAAGGCTCACGCTTTACACGGCGGGGCCGCGTGCGGATATAGTCTATATCCCGCCATGATGCACCAACAACATTTCCTACTGTTCCCTGGAAGACACCCAAGACTCCCTTGCCAATTCTTGCCATAATATTAACAATTTAAATTTTCCACAGAACCCAACCATTGAGCCCTATCTGACAGCCAAACTCCATATTCTAGTACACAAAAACAACATTTGACACGAAATGAGACTAATTGAAACTAATTGATTCTCAAAGACACCAATTGACATAGAATGCATCAAGCCGAATCTCGACTAAAGCTTAAGATGGTCGCTGGAGACATCAACCATCCCGTTCATGCCGGTCGCTAGCAACGCCCAAGCTAGTCGCAGCGTTGGCTGCCCTTCGGCTCGGTCCCTAATAGCGGAGTCGAAGGGCCCGAGCCGAAGCCGGTCAAGAAGCCATAGCCGTTACCTGCGCTGGTTGAGTCGAAACCAGGATCCGAAGCGCAGGCTTAAAAAAACTTATAGAATCAGAGGGAGGACATAGGCATGCATTCCGTGGCAGGTGGAGGCACCTGCCACGGCGGAGCAACACCAACGGTGTGGCATATTTATTTAAACCACATTGATTTAAACATTTATATTGTACAAGGAATAAAATGGGAAAATCCTGGATTTGTGAGCGGGCAGCTTGTATTGATTATATTGGTTTTGAAGGTTGCGTTGGTTGCCCTTCCGATCTGCTAAGGGATCGATTCGAATCCAGTATTCGAAGCACCGAACTAAAAAAAATAAATAAGACTTCAAAATTTTTAGTGGATATTTATTGCAAGAATAAATATCTTAAAGTCATAGAAGTACAATTAACAGCTAGATTATTTGGACAAGTAAATATATTAAACTGATAAAAATTACTAAAACAATTAACAAGAGGTTTATTTTGTTTTTTTAAAACTGAGGATTCAATCAATATCTTCTTGCCGACAATAATCCCTTCCACCAACCTTAGTAGGTTTTAGTTCACCGGAATTTCTTAACCGAAAGTAAGTTGATTTACTGATCCCCAACATTTTGATGATATCATCCATGTTGTAGAGCTTTGGAGCAGGCAGTTCAAGAGGGGAGGTAGAATTATGGATCTTGGTAATCTTGGCAAGGTATCTAGTAATAAGGGTTATTTCACCGCTTTGAAAACGGCTATTATTATAAAATTTCTCTAAAGTTTTACGAATTCTAAGAATTGTTTTGTTGTTGGGGTTCTGTGAATCTGTTGACATACGAACTATATTTATATTGGATAAAAAAATAAAATCAAATCCTTATCACTAAACAATATAAATTTAATATTTAATTAATTATTCTTCGATAAAATAATATTAAGTCAGTAGCGTCCTAAACGATGGAAAAAATGGCGGTGGATTTATATAGCAGGGAATGCTATATTTATTTCGCTAAAAAAACCTCCATCGCCATGGTAAATATCAACGTATTTTCCCAGATTTTGGGTCTAATCGATCGAGACATTTTTGGCAGATTGGTTCAACAATACCAATCCGACAAGCATCATAAGGGCATCAACAGCTGGACACATTTTGTGAGCATGCTATTCTGCCATTTATCCTCTGCGGATTCGGTTCGGGACATTTCTAATGGACTCCGCAGCACTACTGGCAACATGAGCCATATGGGTATCTCCAGAACGCCGAGCAAGTCCAACCTTTCCTATATGAACGCTAATCGGGACCACGGTCTTTTCAGGGATCTGTATTATAAGCTTTTGGATCACCTATGGCAACATCATCCTCATAAAAGGACGGAATTGCGAAGATTACAACGTAAGGTGTTTTTGATGGATGCTACCATCATTCCATTGTGCTTAAGCGTATTTGACTGGGCCAAGTTCCGTAGTGCCAAGGGAGCGGTGAAGCTACACACCGTATTGGATTACGATGGCTGCATGCCGAGTTTCGTCCATATTACCGATGGCAAACAGCATGAATCCAAAATTGCTAAGTCGATGTCATTTCCCAAAGGTTGCGTGGTTGTTGTAGACCGGGGCTATGTGGATTATGCTTGGATGAACGTTTTGGACAGCACCGGCTGTTTCTTTGTTACCCGGGCGAAATCCAACATGAAATATACCCTAGTGAAAACGGTAAAGGGTGAAGAGCTTCGTGCTGGCGGGATCCTTGAAGATCAGCTTGTTGAGCTTGGCGGACTTGCCAATCAAAGGTATGCAGGAAAGAAGATGCGTTTGGTTCGCGTTTGGGACAGCACCAAAAACGTGGAATACGAGTTCCTGACCAATAATTTCTCCTGGAAACCAGCCACCGTAGCAGCGCTCTATAAAGAACGTTGGGAGATTGAAACCTTCTTCAAGCACCTCAAACAACGGCTTAAGGTAACCAGTTTTGTGGGAACATCTGAAAATGCAGTGTACATTCAAATATGGACTGCACTTATCGGGATCCTGCTCTTTAAGTACATTCAGAAGAAAGCAAAGTACGACTGGAACCTCTCGAATCTGGTCAACTTTATCAGGCTGAACATATTCGTGAAAATTGATCTGTGGAAATGGGCGGATGATCCGTTCATTTCAGGAAAACCTCCCGATAAAAAAGGACAATATGTGCTCTTTTAGTAACACACATAGGATACCTTTCCAGTAATTAACCAAATTCTTCAATTGAACACAAATGGAGAAGGATTTTTTATGCCAAAAAATTTATTTAGGACAGTACTGATATTAAGTATTGATCACCAGATTGTTACCAAGTAAAAATTTGTAAAAAATAAGCTGATGTGGTCGTAAACTATAACAAAAAAGTCCAATGAAATAATTCATTGGACTTACGAAAAATCAAAATTAACGTGTGGATGTCAATTATTGATTTAATAAATTTATAACAAATAATTGAAATCATGTTCAATTATTCAAGGTTCATTACTTTTTCTTTTTGAAAAGCTTTTTAAATTGTTTTCTAATTTTCACCCTAAGCGATACTGAATTGGAATGTACATTCGAATAACCTATCCGTGAAAAGAAGTAAATATTGCATTTTTTAGATAATGGTGGGTATTTATATACATCTTCGCAGGCAATTAGGCAGCTCAGAAATCGGCAATGATCTATTCCTTTTTCGCCACCATCTATAAAAAGCAAGATGTGAACCTCTACAAATGGTTGTGATATATCTTAGAAAATATCATGTCAATCAACCACAAAGACTTAAAAGTTATCATTCAGCAGAATTATTAGAATAATCATTAAGAATCAAACATGTAGTTATTCGGGCGGATACGGATACTTCTATATAAATAATTCTTTGTAAATAATATTGTTATTAAATAAAATACTTCACAAATAATAAAACAAAATTCATTCTTTTATTATTTATTATTAGCAATTTGACAGTTAGATTGTTTTTAAATATTTGTTATCGTATTCAATTATAAATATTTTTTTTGATTACTTATTTTGTTTTAAATTATTATGTTATGAAAAATTTATTTAAATGGCGCGTTTTAAAATCATATTGGGTGCTTTTATTAACATATGCCGTCGTTGTAAGTTGCACAAATAACCCTGAATATTCAAACCCTCCTGAAATGAATGATTCCGTTTGTCTCATAGTAAGAGGTGAGTATTCAGATCCCAATGACGGGTCTACAATTCTACTACGGTATGATACTTCCGGAAATATTATTAGTCGAACAACTGACTCCCTAAATGCAGTAGATAAATTTATCTACTCAAACCAGAAAATTGAATTGACAAGGATTGATACAATTAAGGATAAAATTTTGTTTCGAAGGATTGCAGAGTTAGATGAAAATAATAAAATTGTAATAGAAACTAAGTTTAACTCTGATTTAAATTATCCTGATACAGCGGCAGTTTTTCATGAATATAATGATAAGGGTGAAGTTATTCATTCTGGGAATTCATTATTTTCAGCCTATGAAGTCAATTTCGCTTGGGAAAATGGCAATATGGTTGAAGAAACAGTGAAATTAGGTGTGCCGTTAGGCGTGACTGTTGTAACGAAATATTATTATGATCAAACCATGGAGAGCCAACTTGGTGATTTTTGGAGTTTATCTAATATATTCGGTAAGTTCTCAGAAAGTTTTCCAATATACGGCCCCAATTTTCCACTAATAAAAAACAAGAATTTAGTAACAAAGAAAATAGAATCTACTTACCTTTATGGTGAGCCAATTGATAGTAAAGTTCAAGTTGATTTTATATATGAACGGGATACCCAAAATAGGATAGTTAAAATATCTGAAAACATGACTAAATCAGATATCAATGGCGAAATCATTGAAACTAAAGAAACGAAAAGAACTTTAGATTATATGTGTGGAATAAGCAGTAATTCGACGAATTAATCAAATGATTTGGCTAATATTCTTCATTTTTAAAATGAACTAAATTAACATAGTCAAGTTAATTAGATTTTTGTTTGAAGTCCGAAATCGTTTCCTATTGGACTTTTTTATTCGACACAACCTTATCCCTCCTGAACCTATCCGTCCTATGAATTACAAATTGAGAGCAATATTACTTCAAAAGACGGATATTTAGGCCAATGCTGGGCACAAATAGAATAGTCCAACGAAGACATCGTTGGACTATTCGAAAAATAAAAATTAACGTGTGGATGTCAATTTTTATTTTTTAAAGAATATAAATTAAACTTTTATTTTTTCTTAGAAAATAATTTAGATAATTTCTTTTTCAATTTTGCTCGAATAGATACTGAACTAGAATCAATGTAACCATATCCATAGCCATAACCGTATCCATAACCATATCCTCTCGCAAAATCCACATCATTAAGCACAACAGCCATATTGCGTAGTTTACCATCTTCATAAAGTTCTTTAGGTACATTTAAAAGACGTTTATCTAAATAATTTGCTCTTGCAACATAAATTGTAAGGTCAGCATATTCCGAAATTAAAAGAGTATCAGTTACTAAACTCACCGGAGCTGTATCAACGATTACAAAATCATAATTTTCACGACCGTAATCTATTACTTCTTTAAAATGACCGTTCATTAATAATTCGGCCGGATTTGGTGCAATATAACCAGAATAAATAATATCAAAATCGTAAGGTGTAGGCTTATGAATAATTATATTATCAACTGGCATCTCTGGATTAATTAAATATTGAGTTATTCCAATATTTGTATGTTGTAAATGCGACAATCCCAAATAATCTAAAACTTTTGGGGAACGAATATCTGCTCCAATTAATAAAACTTTCTTCCCTGACATTGCCAATATTCTAGATAAATTTGTAGATACAAAAGATTTACCTTCACCAGATGTCGTTGAGGTTACAAAAATTACTGCAGAATCCTTTTTTGCACCTAACATAAAGGCTATATTTGTCCTCAAAATTCTAAATGCCTCTGCCAAAGAAGACCGATCATTATCTTTAACTACGGGATCATCCGATGCTGGAATTTCACCTAATATTGGGGCATTAAATCTCTCCTCAATATCTTTTCTTGAATGGACTTTATTATCCATTAAGAATTTCAGGTACAAAATTCCAAAAGGGATTAAACAGCCGGCAATAATCGCTCCTAATAAAACTACTAATTTTCTTGGTGATACAGGAATTACAGATCCATAAGCATGGTCAATTACTTTCAGATTTGCAGGTGTTGCCGCTGCTTGAATTTCTGTTTCTTCTCTTTTTTGCAATAAAAACAGGTATATACTTTCTACTGTTTGTTGCTGCCTTGAAATATCTTTAAAACCGCGTTCTTTTGATGGCAATGTATTCAACCTATTCTCAAACTGCCTTTTTTGCCCTTGTAATGCATTAACATTGCCTTGCAGAACTTTTCGATAATTTTCCAATGAAGAATTTAAATTCCGATTTACAATTGAAATATTACCATTCAATTGCTGCACAATTGGGTTGTTAGGTGTTGCAGATTTTAGCAAGTCATTTCTTTCTAGAATTAACTTATTATAGTTCTCAATATTTGATTGTATTGACGGATCATTTAATCCAATATTTGATGGCAATAATGTATATTCTTCTTTTGATGAAGCATTTCTCAGCATATCAGCCAATCCCAATTGAGTTTGGAACTCTACTAATTGACGTTCATTAGCTGTAGCATTCTGCATATACAATTCTGCCTCTGCGTTCATATCAACCATTTGGTTCCTATCTTTATAATCTGCCACCTTTGAATCGGCATCAGATAAGTCACTAGAAATTAGTTCTAAACGTGAATTAATAAAATTGGAAGTCGCATGGGTTACCTGAGCTTTATCAGAAGTAACATCTACATTATATTGTTCAATTAAGGAATTCAATATTAAGGTAGCCTTCTCTCTATTTGGATGATCCATAGAAAAATTAACAACAAATGACTGCTTATCTTTATTCGGCGAAACTTCAATAGTTTCTAAGAGATCATCAACCGTACTTTCAATCGGCTGGTATGAAATAATTAAATCATCATCCCAATTTTTAGAACTTCCTTGTGGTACAAATGTTATTTGTCCAATTGGTGAATTTATTTTTTGTCCTACTTTAAAATCCCTAACCCCATTTTCATCATCTTTTATTTTGAATATATCACCTTTTTTACTTACTGTTAAAACATAGGTTACGGAATCTAAAAGTTCCTTAGCAGAATCTAATATAACTAACTTTAAGGGTGA
The DNA here is from genome assembly GCF_053645235.1 of Sphingobacterium sp. NPDC055346. NCBI lineage: Bacteria > Pseudomonadati > Bacteroidota > Sphingobacteriia > Sphingobacteriales > Sphingobacteriaceae > Sphingobacterium > Sphingobacterium sp. NPDC055346. The sequence continues at coordinate 146,616 of NZ_JBSHMI010000005.1, read as the reverse complement.
CATGTTTTCGGTTACTTCGGAAGACTTAACATTACCTTTATTGAAATAAGTAACATTTAATCTATTTAATTCTACAACCTTTCGAAGAATTCGGCGTGATTTCATGACGTCAATTTGGTCAGCCACAAAGGCCGAAGAGGCAGAACCCATGCCCGTCAAAGCAGTTAACTCAGCTAAACCAGCTAATTCACCAGAAGGTTGTTTTTCATCTTGCAATAATATCTTTGCAGTAATATTATAAATCTGTTCAGCATATCTCAAATATGTAAATGCAATCAATAAAAAAAATACAATTGACACTATAAACCATTTCCAATAAAAAGCATATTGCTCAAAAATTTGTTTAAGGTTCAATTCCTGCTCTTCGGAATCCTTAACTTGAGGGTAAGGGTTGTTCTTCATATTTGCTTTAACTTCTCTTCTGATTAAAATTTAACGAGTGACTACTGATACAACAGTAATTATTAAACCTACAACTGAAACAAAAATCGAAGTGGTCGCAGTATATTTTGAGTTTTGAATTCTTGCTCCATTTGGCTCAACATATACTACATCATTTTGTGTCAGATAATAAGCTGGTGAATTCAAAGTTTCCCTCTTAGTCAAGTCTAAACGAAACTCTTGTTTTTTGCCGTCTTGTTCTCGAATTACTAAAACATTATTTCTTTCTCCATAAATTGTCATATCACCTGCTAAACCCAGTGCCTCCAAAATTGTAAGGCGATCGTTCTCAATTGTAAAAGTTCCAGGACGTAGAACTTCTCCTAAAATAGTTACTCGAAAATTCCTTACTACCATTGAAATCCCTGGATCAACAATATATTTTGCAACTTCCGTCCTCAATAGATCCATGGCCTGAGTGCGTGTTTTCCCTCCGAGCTTAATTTTACCAATTTTAGGAAAATCTATATCACCATTACTGTCTATTGAATAAGTAGGAATAAATGGATTTGTGGATTGTAAAGTACCAGCAGCTCCTTGGTAAGGTGAAACTTGATTAAAAGGAACAGTCGCCCTTATGTCATCTGCGGTTACGGATATTGCTAATATATCACCAGGTTGCAACTTTGGAGCATTAAGTTCATACATTGTATTCAATTGAACTGAATCTGGCTGAAAATAAACCATATTTTTCTTACTCGCACAAGATGAACAAAAGAAAATTATCAGGATGAGAACTGAAAAAAGTCCTCCAAAGATACGTTTAAACATATTTTTTACATTTATTAGCGAATGCAACAGCAAAAAGCTTTCCAATTTTTTGTATACTCTGTGCAAAAGTAATGTTTTTTATAATTCGTTGTTAACAATTATATAATAATCTAGAAAACAAACCTAGATTTTGAAATTCTAAAAATGAAAATTAAATTTTACGATTTAAAAAATAATCTATAGGCCAAGTGTAATCATCATTTTTAGAATTTTCAATACTAAAATTTGCAAAAACTAATAATTCACTATCTTTCTCCATAGCTTGAAATGCGGTACAATGTCCTTCTGCAACATGTAATAATCTACTATCATCTGCCTTTAGAATCTGATTTTCAACGGGCAAATTTCGAGAAGCATTTTCCCAATCATTAACTCTCACTATACTAACCAAAAAAGATCCACTTAAAACATAAAACCAACGTTTCTCAATACGATGACCTCTCCAACCTCTAACGAAATCAGTATCAACATTTTTAATAACATAAAATCTCTTGACTTCCTCCATATCAAAATCATTGACAAATCTGATCTGACCTCTGTGATCTTTTGCTATACCACCCTCAATAAATTGAATCATATTCTAAGATATATTTTTTACTACAAATCTCTTTATAATAAATTCCTTTAAAACTAAATAAATCACACTAGCTCCTAATAATAACCCAATAGCAAAACCTAATTGGACTATAAAACTATAATAGGAAACCCATATAACAAGAAGGCCAATTAAAAATTGAAACAATCCATATGAAAATGAAATTAACAATTTATTGTATCCTGCTTCATTACCCAAAAATTGATATAAATGTGACCTATGAGCTTCAAATATATTCTCCCCTAATTTCAACCTTCTAAGTATAGTCCATATCGCGTCAATACCATACACACTTAAAAACAACATATAAATAAAATTCTCCGTTTTAATTATTAATGCTCCTAAACAGAATAATAATATATATGCAATTGATACCGCTCCAACATCCCCTGCAAAGGTTTTTGCTTTTGTTCGAAAATTAAAAAACGCAAAGACTAATACGCCAATAAGGGAATATACAAGTAATTTCTGATCTATAAATCCAATTTCTGTGTTGGTTAACATTAAAAGACCACCAACTGCTAGGCTATAACAAGCTGTTATGCCGTTAATCCCATCCATAAAATTATAAGCATTTATAACTCCAACTACAACAACAAAGGTTATAAGTAAATAATACCAAGGTAAAGTAAAAACATTTAATTGATATACCATCAAGAGCACGGCCCCAAAATGAATGATTAACCTAATCTTATTTGACAAAGTAACCATATCATCTATAAAAGATATAATTGTCATTAATGTTAACCCTAAAAAGAACCAAGGATATTGATAATCAGATAAAATAAAATATGACAATGCTCCGAAATAAAATATTATTCCACCACCTCTTAGTGTAATACTTGTATGTGATGATCGCAAATTAGGTTTATCAATGATATTGTATTTGTCAGCAACTTTAAAATACAAGGTCTCGATGACAAATAACACTGATAGCAAAATAAGATATTCCATTAATTATAATACTTTATGAATTAAATGATTTAATAGTTGTGTCCAAACCTTCTTCTACTGAAATAGGTAGATTTTTAATTTTGAGTCCAGCCTTCAACTTTTCATTGGATACAACATAAGACTCAGTTAACTTTTTAAGTCTTTCAGAATTTAATGGAAGAGAAACCATATCTCCAACTTTCGCTATTTTTTCAACCAAACTTCTATTTAAATTCCAAATAACGGTTTTCTTTCCAAGATTTTTAGAAATAATTCTTATTAAATCATTTGTAGAGATTGCATCGTCATCAGCTACGTTATATACTCCTGAATTTAGGTTTTTATTCCTAATCATGTTCTCAATTACAAAACACAAATTTCCGATATTTAAAAAAGACCTCTTATTATCAAATTGACCAAGGGGCCATGGAATACCTTTTTTAACTAAATGATATAGATAATTTAAGTTTCCTTTATTCCCAGGGCCATGGATCATACACGGTCGTACTATAAAAAGTCTTTTATTTGGAGGTAGATGTTTCGTTAGCATATATTCTTCTGCCTCTAATTTAGATTTTCCATATGGTGTTTCCGGATTAGGAGTATCTTTTTCTGTCAACTCCCCCTTTACACTATCTGCTGCTGCTTTTACAGAACTGAAATAAAAGAAATCCTTTATTTCTGACAATAAAAAATAATCAAATAGTTCTATAGACAAATCACGATTTATTTTAAAATATTCCTGAGCCGAAGATGTATTTAATGTATCATGTGCCTTCCCTGCAAGATGAATCAATACATTTGCTGAACTAGGAATTGTACTTTTCCAACCTTCGTTTCTTACAGAAATTGAAATAATATTGCCTAAGGAACGGTCGAGATTGGCTTGAAAATATTTACTAACAAAACCTGATTTTCCGGTAATTATTATTTCCATAAAAAACTCTTAACCTTGTTTCTATTTAAAACACTATAATTTTTGAAGATATTCTCCATAACCACTTTTTTTCAATGGATTAGCTACATCCCATAGTTGTTGTTTGGAGATATAACCCATTCTATATGCAACCTCTTCAATTGCCCCAATCTTCATGCCTTGTCTCTCCTCAATCACTTGTACAAACTGACTTGCTTGCATTAAAGATTGAATAGTACCAGTGTCCAACCAGGCTGTACCTCTATCAAAAACTCCAACCTTTAATTTTCCACGTTTTAAATACTCTTTATTTACATCAGTAATTTCCAACTCACCTCGATGAGAAGGTTTGATCGATTTGGCTATCCGAACAACCTCATTATCGTAAAAGTAAAGGCCTGGAACGGCGTAATTCGACTTTGGTTCTATTGGCTTCTCCTCTATTGACACTACATTTTTATTCACATCAAACTCAACGACACCATACCTTTCAGGATCATGGACTGGATATGCAAAGACATACCCCCCCTCAGGATTAGCACATGATTGCAATAATTTTGACATTCCGGATCCATAAAAAATATTATCACCTAATATCAAGGCTACTTTATCATTGCCTATAAAATCAGCTCCTAAAATAAATGCCTGAGCCAATCCATCTGGTGAAGGTTGTTGAATATAAGAAAATTTACATCCTATTTGCGAACCATCACCTAATAGTTTTTCAAAATTTGGAAGATCCTGTGGAGTTGATATAATCAGAATTTCATTTATCCCCGCCAACATTAATGTTGAAAGAGGATAATATATCATTGGCTTATCATACACCGGCAATAATTGTTTTGATACGGCCAATGTTAAAGGATGAAGCCTTGTTCCCGAACCTCCAGCTAAAATTATTCCTTTCATATAATAGTTTTTAGTTATTTAATAAATCAATCATTTCTTTCAAACTATCTTTCCAGTACGGAACCTCAACACCATAAGTTTCTTTGATTTTCCCTGTATCCAAAAGAGAAAATTTCGGTCTTCTAGCAGGAGTAGGATAGGATGTTGTTGTTATCGCATTGATTTTAGTCCTGAATCCTTGAATGTTTTTGATTTCTAGTGCAAAATCATGCCAAGAAATTTCTGCTTCATTCGAAAAATGATAAATTCCACCTATCCATTTTCCTGATTTAATAATTTTCAAAATTGCTATAGCAAGATCTCTGGCATAAGTTGGAGATCCAATTTGATCATTAATAACTGAAATTTCGTCTCTCTCTTTCATTAAACGAATCATTGTTTTTACAAAATTATTGCCATATACTGAATAAACCCAGGAAGTTCGGATTATTATTGAAGTTGGCAATATTTCTTGAATTCCATTCTCACCCAACAATTTTGTTTTCCCATAAACATTTATGGGACCAACCTCTGCAGTTTCATTTAAAGCAACATTTGAATTACCATCAAAAACATAATCTGTTGAAATAGCAATCAATCTACATCCATTTGACCTACAATACTTTGCAATTTCAATACTAGCAAGGTGATTAACCTTATCAGCAATTTCTGGTTCACTTTCGGCTCTATCAACAGCAGTATATGCTGCAGAATGAATAATAATTTCAGGTTTGTAATCCGTTAATACTGCTTCAATATTATCAGTGTTTTCCAAAGGTAATTCTAATCTTGACAAATAGCTGGTTTCAAATTCTGTTTCAGAATTCAATAAAATTTTTAGTTCTGAGCCTAATTGACCATTTACCCCTGTGACAAGTATCCGTTGCATATAAAATTTATCGTTTTTCGTTAAAGGGTCTAGCAACCATATCTTTATCTGATAATATTATTTTAGCGAAAGGTATTTTCCAATCAATAGCTAAAATCTCATCCAAAGGGTTTACCCCGTCTTCATATTCTTTATTGTATATATTATCGCATTTGTAATAGAAAGTTGCTTTTTCTGAAAGCACAGCAAAGCCATGTAAAAATCCCCTTGGAATAAATAATTGTAGTCTATTCTCTTCTGAAAGTTCAACTGCTACATATTCTCCATAGGTTTCCGAACCTTCTCTAACATCTACTGCAACATCCAGTACCTTGCCTTCCAACACACGAACTAATTTTGCTTGAGCAAACTCGCCAGTTTGTTGATGTAAGCCCCTAACAACACCATAAGTAGAATTCGATTGATTATCTTGTATAAAGATAGGGTCCAGACCTATAAGTTCCTTTAACTTAACTTGATTATAGGCTTCAAAGAAATATCCTCTCGAATCTTCATAAACTGAGGGTTCTATTATAAAACATCCCTTTAACTTAGTTTCTGTGGCTTTCATTTATCTTTAAGAATATTGTTTTTTATAATAATTTTGATAATCGCCTGAAGTAACATGATCGAGCCAATCTTGATTATTCAAGAACCAATCAATTGTTTGCGAAAGACCTTCCTCAAAAGTTACCGAAGGTTTATAACCTAATTCTTGATTAATTTTAGACGCATCAATGGCATATCTCAAATCATGGCCTGGCCTATCCTTTACAAAAGTGATCAATTGAGCTGAAGTTCCTGGATCCCTGTTTAATTTATCGTCCATTTGCTTACATAGTTCTTTCACTAAGTCTATATTTTGCCATTCATTAAATCCCCCTACATTGTAAGAATCTCCTAAAACGCCATTGTGATAAACTAAATCAATAGCTCTTGCATGATCTTTTACAAATAACCAATCCCTAGTAAATTTACCATCCCCATATATTGGAAGAGGTTTATTATTAAGAATATTATGAATACATAAAGGTATCAACTTCTCGGGAAAATGATTTGGCCCATAATTATTGGAACAGTTTGTAATAAGTACAGGTAGTCCATAAGTATCGTGATAAGCTCTTACAAAGTGATCTGAAGAAGCCTTTGAAGCCGAATAAGGTGAATGTGGATCATAAGCGGTATCTTCTGCAAAAAGTCCCGTTTCACCTAAGGTACCATAAACCTCATCTGTTGACACATGATGGAATCTTTTCCCAGCAAAATCATCTTTCCAAAGTTCTTTTGCAGCATTCAAAAGATTTACAGTTCCGATAACATTGGTCATTACAAAAGCCGATGGATCTGTAATTGAACGATCAACATGTGATTCAGCTGCTAAATGAATGATGCCATCTGGTCTATATTTTTGGAAGATAGAATTAATTCTATTTGCATCAGTAATATCTGCTTTAACAAAAGTATAATTTAGAGAATCCTGAATATCAATAAGATTTTCTAAATTTCCAGCATATGTTAATGCATCTAAATTTATAATTTGATAATCAGGATATTTTTGAACAAATTCCCTAACTACATGAGACCCGATAAACCCAGCCCCCCCCGTGATTAAAATAGTTTTCATTTATATAAAAGTTAGATAATATTCATTAACAATTCGTTCCCAATAATAACGTCTTTTAGCTATTTCAAGCATAGCGTTTCCGTATACTTGGGAATCCAAAAGCCCTGACTCAAAATCATCTACAATTTTTTTAAGAGAATTCGAACTATTAAAATATACTGCTGAATTTTCGGTAGTTTCTCTATTATAAGACACATCAAAAACTGCACAACATAAACCAAGGTTCATTGCTTCAACCAAAGATGGATTAGTCCCACCTACACTATGACCGTGAATATATATTCCGCAATTACCTCTTAATTCATCTAACTGCTCTTGATCATAAATAGGATCCAAAAGTCTTAAATTGTCAGAAGCTTTATACTTTTCCCTTACATTTTTACCATAATCGCTAAAATTCCAATTCCCAATTAACACAAGAGGCGTATTCATAGTGGAAAATGCCTCAACAATTAAATCAATATTATTTTCTGGTTCAATTCGACAAACCTTAAATGCATACTTTCCAGATTCTATTCCATATTTCTTTAAAGTTGATTCAGAAATTGGAACTTGTCTAACATTATCTCCTCCGTATTCAATCAATTTAGCATCAACTTTATATTCTTCTTTAATGTAATCTTGGATAACTTTGTTATCAGAAATAACGGTATGTGCGAATTTTATACCAATTTTTTCTGAAATCTTTAAAAACCATTTTACGGGTTTTGACCATTTCCCTCTTTTCCATTCTGCTCCATCTGGATTCAATACGACTTTTTTTCCAAATAATCGAATAATTGGTAATACAATACATCCCGATGTTCCAAGTACCAACAAGATATCATACTTAAATACAGCATGAAATAAGGAAATTGCATCATATGGAACACTTTGCCAACCGTTGGCTTTTAAAGGTACAATTATTAGCTTAGAACCATTAACTTCTTTAATTCCAGGCACAGCATTATGTGAGCTTGTATATACGTGAAAATCAAGCTTTTCTCGCAATTGACTTGTTAAATGATTCATCAATTGATCCCAACCGCCATATCTACCAGGCAAACCATTAGTGCCAATAATTGCAATAGATTTTCTTTTATGATTTTTCATAATTTTAATTAAATTAAACTTTAACAAAAAACAATCCCTAACTTCTCAGAAATCTCTTTAATTTTCTTGTTTTTGGGTACATTGTAAACATAAATTTGCATTGAATTGCCAAACATTAACTTTAAATTTATTAATGCGCTAGAAATATATATAGAATGAATATTATTTATATTAAGGCCTTCCTCAATTAACAATTCAATTGGCATATTTTTTTTCCCCTCCAAAATTTCGATAGGATATTTATGATTAGAAATAAATTGTTTTAATTCACTTATTGCTCCTTTTAAAGCCTCAAAATGGGGTTTAAAAAGATAGTTTTCATCTGTATTTAAATTATAAACTCTACATATAGTATCAAATGTTTTTTCCATTTGTTCATTGTTCATAAGAGGACAACCCAGAATTAAACTCTTCTGGCTATTCCCTAGTACTTTATTATTTAAATCAAATTTAATAGGAAATTCAAATTCACAAACCTGTTTGAAAGGGCTTGTAAATTCAATTGATGGCGAATAAACTTTAGCAAGTTCTCTTAATTCTTTAGGAAATAATGATTCAATATATTTATAATTCAAACCTATTAAATTAGACATAATTTTACGTTTCAAAATTGTTAATTTCTTAACTCTTATTTTGGGATCATAAAATAATGCTAAACCTTCATAAAAAACATTAATTCCTAAATTGGGGTTCTCTAACGATAAATAATAACAATAGTAACTAAGTAGATTATTTACATGGGGAACAAAAAAATGAAGATTATGGTCTAATAATTCGTCTATTTTTGACTTAAATTCTTTCAAATCATAAATTGTTTTGAAAAAAGACCTTCGTATAATGAAAGTTTCATAACTGCAATTCTCCTGGATAAATCTACCTGTTGTAGAAAAAACTAGATTCCTATCATCTTTAAAAAACCTATTAATTAAAATATCTATTACATACAACTGAAAAGGTGTATTGGCGATAAAAACATTATATTGCATATTAAACATTTTCAAAATTTTATCTAAATAAATTAAAATTTAAAGAAACTTGGATTTGTAATTATCGACATACCTACTTTAATAAGATTTCTAATTGCATTTTTGTTCAAGTATATAAAAATTATTAAGGGCAGTACAAAAATATAAGCGTCCAAACCAATTATTGAAAATACCAACATCAAAATATAAGGGATAAAAATAGAATAAGGAAATCCTAATTTTACTGTGTTATAAAAAGGTATTTTTGGATTTAATTCTTTCTGTCCATAGTAATTTAGAGTGATTAAATAAAATAAGTAGGATATTGTTGTAGAAAGAATTGCTAACGCAAAAGGGAAACCACAAACTTTAATGAAAAACAATGAAAGTAATACGTTTATAATAAGGGTAAAAAAAGCAAATAAACCTAAACTTTTCTCTCTACCTCTAGATATTAACAAGCTTGAATAACCAAAACAACTTGTATAAAGAGCTAAGGTTAAAGAAATTAACCGAAATGCTTGAATTGAATTAGTATATTGGGGGAAAACAAAAACAAATATTGGAAACAATACTATTGCAAAAAAAATTAAAAAATATGAAGATATTATATAAACCTCCCTTATTGAATTAATTGTTCTTGAAGAGTCTTCAATTGAAGAATTCCCTAATTTATTCAAAACTTTTGGATAGACTAAAAAATTAACTGCTTCTAACAATAATAATATTGCAGAAGCGACAGTAAATGCAAAGGTAAAATATCCAAACTCAACTTGACTAAAAAAGCCTGAAATAAAAGTTCTTGAAGACATCATAATGAGGTAAAATGATGAATTATAAAGGAATAAATAGATTCCTCGAACGAGTATCTTTTGAATTATAGAAGTATTAAATTGAATACGTAATTCAATTGGACATCTTATTACAAATAATATTAATGAAACAAAACAACTCAAAACATTAGCATAAAGCAAATTTTCAATTAAAGTATCGCCTTTCCAAATAAATACACAAATAATCATCAAGAATGGAAATAAAGATTGACTGAACGCGACCTCAAATATTTTATTAAAAACTCTAAACAAATTTGAAAAAATTTGAATAAAATATGTCATAATTGCAATAATTATAACCATTAAAGCATATTGGGAAAAATCATATTTATCACCAATGTCATAATCAAAATAATAAGACAAAGTGGTTAGCATTATAATAATTAAAGATATAATGATAACTAGAAATACGCTATTATTAAATACTAGTCTTACATACTTAACACGGGATTTATTAACAGATATAATAGCATTTAGTGAGTGTGGAATTCCTAAATTTATTTGAGCAAAATATTGCAAAACTAATAAAATGAAACCCCAAATCGCTAAATATGAAGGGCCTAAGATAACCGCAATAAAAATTGAATTAAAAAATTGTATCGCATAAGTTAGATATCTAGTTAATAGATATAGCACAGAAGGGTTACTAAATATTTTTTTTAACATATTGATAAAAACTCCTATTTAAGTAATACTTATTTGAATCTTAGCTATGTATATAGATGTTTTACCTTCATGAGAGGAATGATAACTAATTAAATATTGATTTTCAATTCCGTTACTTACAATTTTTGCATAACCTGTATCCCCTCCTGATGGCAATTTTTCAATTTCCTTTAATTCACCAGTATTAATGTCAATCACACAAACTGATGTTCGATTTCTTCCTCCAAAAAGTTTAACACAAGCTAAAAGATATCTGTCAGATAATAATACAGTTTCTGGGCTACCAATACTCATTCCTAAATCCTTCCATTGCCACTTGTTATAAGGAGACTTAGCTAAGCCGAGTAAGGCATTTTTTCGACCTCGATCTTGCCTAACTATTGAAACCAAGGTCCCGTCACTCAAAAAAGTTAAAGAGGATTCATTTGGATAACTTTTAATGTCTGGAAAAATATTACCTGAAACTTTTGACCATTTTTTGCCATCGTTTGTTTTATAAACTGAACCTCTTACATCTTTTCCTGAATATGCTATACTATAAATCTCACTACTTTTTTTCACTCCTGCCCATCTCCAAGTATCGGTTGCAGAATCGTCATCAAATGGTCCATTCCAATTATTTCCATCTTTAGATATCCATGTATATGAATGATGAGCGTTTTCTTTTCCTCTATTGTAACGAGAGACTGCCATTATTGTTAACTCCCCATTTCCGTTGGTAATAATATTAGGATCTCTTAAATCATGTCCTTCAACAGACAAAACATTACCTATTGAATGCCAATTTGCACCATCTGCGGACTTGATAATCCGAATGGATCCGTCTCTACCCAAATGGTCAGAACCTTCTCTGAAAACGCAAAACCAATAACCTTTATATTTAGCTAATCCTGTAAATGCATTATGCCCGCCTTTATCCCAAACTTTTTTAACACTTAATATTTTAACAGATACATCCGACAAACCAAAAACTCTCTTTTCTATTCTTTTAGTCGGAATTGTACCCTCCGAGGTATTTGTTTTTGTCTTTTTAATGCTATCATTAAAATCATCCTTGACGCTATCTGAAATTTTAACCTTATTTTTGCTTATAGAATCTTCATTTTGATTTGTTAATGAAGTAAACACCTTTTGGTCAAAACCCGAGGTGTCTTTAGGTATTTCATTATCCTCAATGGTGTTGATAATTTTATCAGTCTTATCTAATTTTATAAAATATAAAGATATTAATACGAGGGCTAACCCTACTCCAAACAAAAAAACTTTCTCTTTCATATTAATTTAGATGATTGTTGAATACTTCCACTAATTATAATTGAAATTAACATATAAATATATGCTGCTTCAAACATCCATGATCTATGAGAAAAAACTAAAACTATTACAGGCAAGTAAATCCAAAGTTGACTCAATTTCTTAGCTCTAGACAGAATTACAATACAGATAAGAAATGATAAAAATAATCCAAGTAAACCATGTTTTAGAATAAATCCTCTCAAGTCCGATAACATACCAATATCTGCTAAAAATTCGGTACCCTTCCCAACAATTATTTCAGGAGTTTTTGACAATTTATCATATAATACTCTCGCGTTTTGATCAGAACGATCATCCCAAACACTATCACCTTCACTCTCAACATTTCTATCAACAGCTAAATACCAAATGTTCTCTCTCATCTCAGGACTGATATTTAATATTAAGATTACAATAGACAATAAAATAATTAAATACACCTTTAGGTTTTTAAATTGCTTTAGGACGATAAAATCATAAAAAATAAGCAATAAAAAAATAAGAATAAAGGCTGGTGAAAATGTAAAAAAGCCTGCAATATTTAACCATAAATTAGTTTTACCAATTAATATTTTCTCTCCACATAACACTAAACCTAAATAGATCCCAAAATGTCCCGGTTCCAAAAAAGGTCCACAAGCACGTGCAAATGTTAATCCTCCAAAATTATATAAAGTATTTGTTGAAGACACAATAAACCCATATAACCTATAATAGTCTCCTCCAGCCATAGGAAGTGTGAAACCTTCAATTCGATAATATGGTAGGTCAATATTTAACAATAATAGAACAAAAAGTACTATTGAGGATATAGCAAACAAAATCATCAATTTCCTAAATCTATTAAAGACCTGTAGATAAACACTGTTTGGGTAAAAAGTAAAAAGAGAAAATGTCATTAAAGACATTAACTTTCCAATGTCCAAATTGGACGTAAAAATTGGCAATGTAATTTGAAAAGCAAATGCTAAAATTATTACAAATAGAAACACCCTTTTATGAGTAAAGACTAATTCTTTTCTTGATAATAATAAAAGCGTTAATATATAAATACTAATATATACAGGAAAAGTTACAAGGCCAGGCCAAACAATCCAAAGAATAAATGGATGGAATGATAAAAACAAAAAAATTGTCCAAAGATAGGATGCAATTGTCCCTAAGTTTTTATTTATCGACATAAATATTAATAACGAAATGGATCACCTTTTAGGTGTTTCCATTTTGAAGGTTTACCTAAAATATCTCCTAAAAAAACGGGGTGCAATCCTATACCCGGTCGCAATGATTTAACATTTTCATTGGTAATAATTTCCCCTTCTTCGATATCTTTGATTGCAAAAAGCGACCTTCTTTTATACATGTCTTTTTCATTGATATCATATTTAATTCTACCTAAAGCCTGTTCAACAAAACGAACTTGATCAACCATATCCTTAAATTCATTTGGTTCCATAGAAAAACTAGAATCTGCCCCCCCTAATGATCTATCCAAAATAAAATGTTTTTCAATTACAGTAGCTCCTAAAGCTGTAGCTGTAACTGGCACAATACTTCCCATGGTATGATCAGATAAACCAACATTCACACCAAAACGATCCCGCATGTCTGGAATTGTGTTCATATTTGCATCTGCTATTTGTGCAGGATATTGAGAAGTACATTTCAATAAAGTAATATCATCATTTCCTTCATCTTTGCAAGCCTTTAAGGCTAGATCTATATCTTCAATACTAGCAACGCCTGTGGAAATAATCATCGGTTTACCCTTTGTAGCTGTATATCTTATTAAAGGAATATCAGTTATTTCAAATGACGCAATTTTATAGAGTGGCACATTTAATTTTTCTAAAAAATCTACTGCATCAAGATCAAATGGAGAACTAAAGAAAATAATCCCTAATTCAGACGCATATTTTTGTATTTTAACATGCCATTCGTAAGGTAATGCAGCTTCTTTATACAAATCATATGGTCTGATTCCTTTCCAAAGCCCTTCCTTCTTTGGCCCAAAATATTCATTATCGACATCTAATGCTAATGAATCTGCAGTATATGTTTGAACTTTAATAGCATCCGCTCCAGATTCTGCAGCAGCCTTTACAGTTTTTAGAGCTAAATCCAAATCGTTGTTATGATTTGCTGAAAGTTCTGCAATGATAAACGTACTATTTTCTTTCATTTTCAATCTTAATTTTAATATCGTTCAAAGATTTAATTAAATCCCATTTAGGGAACCAATTCAATTCTGATTTTATTTTTGTTATATCCATCACACTTCCTCTGGTTTCCTCAATACCATCAGAGATATGCTCAATATTCCCTCGATTTTCAAACACCTCATTAATAGCTGTTGCTATTTCTAATATTGTATATGAATAACCACTTCCTACATTGTAAATTCCTTTACATTCATTGTTCTCAATAAAATCATTTATTACTTCCAATACATCCTGTATATAGATATATTCAATAGTTGATTTTCCTTCACCTGATATCATTAATGTTTCCTTATTGAGGGCTTTAGTAACGAAATCGGTAAAAACCAACCCACTCCTTTCACCATATCCATAGAGCCTTGCAAGTCTTAGTGATACAATATGAGTCTTTATTTTATTCTGAATATAATTTAAATAAGTATCAATATTTGCTTTACTAACTCCATAAATATTCCATGGTGAGGTTTCCCGATCTTCCTGTAAGTTATTTTCACGGGGATATACACTTATTGAAGAAGTATTAATAAATTTTTTTATGTTATTTTCTGAACACGAGATAATTAAATTTTCAACAATTTGAATATTATCTTGGAAATCAGATATTTTCAAAGGATGGGTATCTCGATTCATTAATTGAGATGCCAAATGAATTATAATTTCTTGATTTTCAGTTAATTGTTTAATACTATTAAATGAATAGTCTGTCTTTTTTATAATTATAGATCCTTCGTTAAAAATATTTCTTAATTTTCTTTCATCTCTACCTAAAACTGTAACTTCATGATCTTTTGCCGTCAAAAATTTTGTCAAATTCTTGCCTAAAAAGCCAGTGGCACCTGTAATTAAAATTCTCATTCAGAAACCTGTTTTTCATCGAAGATACAATACCCAACAACTTCCAGTTTTCCATTTATTGGAACGATAGATTCTCCATCCTTATATCTGTATTCATTAAATTTTAGACCTTCTTTTGTCGGCAATTTAGCTATTTCAAACTTCTCAATTGTTGGTAAGTGATAAAATTCCAAAACACTTTGTCCAGCAAAACTCAGATTTGGTTTTATATCAATATTTTCCTTAAGCAAACATTTAATTGCTAATTCCCTTAAGTCAACCTCTCTTACATGTTTTATTAACCTCCAAATATGACAACCATCTAATCGTGGTGCAATTTCAATTACCCTAGGTTCATTATCTTTTAATTTCATTTGGATATAAAGAACTGCATCTTTGATATCGAGATTTTCAATAATTTTTTGAACATAGATTTTCGCGGTTTCCAATTGATTATTATTTATATATGTGATTGGAATCCTATGTCCTTTTGGTAATCCAAAGTATTCTTTACCAAATACAATTCTATCACTAAATTCATTTAAAACAATACGGCCATTTTGAACAACAACATTAGTCGAAAATTCATTCCCGTCTAAATATTCTTCAATTATTGCTTCTTGATCATTTCCTGACTTAAAAGCAACCAATAAAGCATTTGAAAGACTCTCCTTATCATGAATTAACTGTACTCCTCTTTGTCCTTGTGAATTCGTAGGTTTAACTACACATGGAAATAAATCCCAGGTAAAACTTTCTAAGTTTTCTTTTGTAACTACAGTATAGTTGGTAAAACCAATATCGTGTTTATTTAAAAAATCTCTAAACTCATGTTTATTATTAAATAGATCTATTAACTTACCATTCAATAAATGGGGTAATCCTAATTCTTCTGATGCTTTTGTTGCAGAAGTTATTGCTGAGTCTGATGAAACAGAATAAATAATATCAACATTAAGATTTGTTGCCAGCTCTTTTACTGCTGCAATGTCAGTGGTATTTACTAGATGAAACTGATGTGCCAATTCACATCCCGGTCCTTCCATTTTATAACCACAAGCATGCGTTTCCCAACCTTTCTCATTTAGGAAATTGATTATATCCGCTTGTCCAGCGTTTGTACCTAGAATTAATGCTTTTTTCATTTTTTAATTTCATTTACAATTCTTTCCACACCCCTGCCATCTACTAAAGTAAGGCAATTAGCCGACATTTCATATAAAGCGTCCTTGCAGTGATTTATATAATTATTAATTTTTAACGATATATTTTCCACCCCACCGACATTCATTGCACAGCCTCTTTTTTCCCAAGAAACTGCATTAATAAACTGGTTATCTGCTATAGAAATCAGTATCATTGGCAACCCTAAAAAAGCAGATTCATAGCTCATCATGCCAGGAGCAATTAATCCCAAATCAGATAATATCATCAATTCTGTAAGTCGATACTGATCATAAATTCTGATTAATCCTTCCTTTTCAAAAAGACATATTTCTTCATAATCAGAATTAACTGGATTTATTATCACTGAAAATTCGATATCACTAAATAATTGAAAATCTAAACTTTTAAGACATTCTAAAGTTGCCCCACCGTCTTCACCTCCTCCGAAACAAATTACTATATTCTTCAAATTTGTTCTCAACCTTCTTTTATCTTTTTGCATTTTCAACTGATCTTTTATAATGCAATATTTTGGACCTAAAAGAAAACGAGTGTTAGGACATTTTCGAAGAGGTTCATATAAATCTGTCGTAGCCCCTGGACTTCCATGCATTACCCAATTCGCTAGAAAATTAACTTTCGCATGAGAATCCAATTGTAACCAAGAAATATTTCTCTTCTTTATTTCTATTTGATATTCTTCAGTTGCTTCATAATGGTCTAAAATCAATAAAGTGTTTTCAACACAATGCTTCTCTAATAGATTTATTTCTTCATTTAATCCAATTTCTACATCTAAGGGAATTAATGTGAAAGGTAAATTTAAAGTGTTTTTAAGATATGTTTTTACCAAATTTAAACTGTCAGTTTTAATGATAAAAATAGAATTTTCACTTTTGAAACCTTGTACTAAGGAGATACACCTTGACAGGTGCCCTAATCCAAATCTCTGGCCAGCATCCAACCTAATGACAATTTTATCTATTAACATTTGCCTTTTCTAAATACTTAAATTTAAATTCCGCTAAATCCCAATCTTCAATAGTATCAATATCTTGAGCAAATTTTTCAGATATTTCTATACCTGCTTTATTTTCTCCTAATAATCCTTTCTCAAATCCCATCCAATAAAACATTCCAGCATCATGATATGCTGGTTCAAGATCTTGGGACCGTGCTTTTAAATATTGTGGATCGAACATTTCAATTTTACCCCCCTTATTTCTCAAAGCACGTTGAATTGGAAATCCAAATTTGACAATTGGCCTCACAGAATCACAATTATTGTTAATCATGTATTCATAATGGACAGTCAAAAGTTCCGGTGAAACAAAAGGAGCTGTTGCTAATAAACAGCAAATATTTTTAAAATTCTCTTTCTTACCAATATAATATGATTTTACCTCTTCAATAACATCAGACAATGTTGCAAAATCATTGGAAGTTGTTTCAGATCTAAAAAAAGGCACCTTAGCACCAAATTGATTTGCTACATCTGCAATTTCTTTGTCGTCAGTAGAGACAATAATCTCATCAAATAAATTTGAATTAATTGCCGCTCTAATTGAATAAGAAATAATAGGAGATCCCAAGAATTCTTTGATATTCTTTCTTGGAATTCTTTTACTCCCACCTCTGGCAGGAATTATGCAAAGATTATTTTTCATAAAAATGATTTATCTCTGAAATAACATATTTCAAATCTTCATCACTGAAAGTTGGATACATTGGCAAACTTATACACTTTTTATAATAACTTTCTGAATAAGGCCTATCCCCTTCATTCCAACCAAGGCCTCTATAATATGGCATTAAATGACAAGGGATATAATGGATTTGAGCAAAAATATTTTTAGTCCTTAAATAATTATATAACCCCAATCTATTCTCAACTTCTAAAATATAGAGATGATATGCATGGCCTTCAATTGACCCAGACATTCCATGTACAAACGACTTATTTCGAAATGCATCTTCATAAATCTTCGCAATTTCTCTTCTTCTGGTCAAACCTTGGTCTGCACGTTCTAATTGACTATTTCCTAATGCTGCTTGAAAGTCAGTAATTCTATAATTATAACCTAATGTTTGCATTTCCATATACCATCCAGGATATTGATCAATTCCTCCTGCAAATTCTATTGAATTAGTATATAACTGATCATTCTTAACAATGCCATGAGTTCTTAATTGCATAAGTTTATTATACAATTTTTCATCATTTGTTGTAATCATACCACCTTCACCAGATGCAATATGTTTTACTGGATGGAAAGAGAAAATTGCTAATTCTGCATAATTTCCATTTCCGCAAAGTTGTTTTTTTCCATGGTTATCAATAAAATAACCGCCTGGTGCATGACAAGCGTCCTCAATTATCCAAAGGTCATATTGTTTTGCCAAATTTTTAAACTCTTCTAGATTGACAGCTCGGCCAGCAAAATCAACCGGAATTATTCCTTTATAGGTACCTTTTGGAGCGTTCTCCAAAAGTTTTTTAACAGAATTGATGTCTAATAAATATGTTTTGGGGTCAATATCGCCAAATACAATTTCTCCTCCGCAATAGCGTACACAATTTGCAGACGCAGCAAATGTTATTGGTGTTGTGATTACTTTGTCACCCGGCTTTACGTCTAGTGCTAATGCACAAAGATGAAGTGCAGCAGTCCCATTTGCCACAGCAACAGCATATTTTGCCCCAACATATTCAGCAAAATTATCTTCAAATTCCTTAATTTTAGGACCTTGTGTTAAATAATCAGATTTTAAAGTTTCAATAACAACTTTAATATCTTCTTCAGTTATATTTTGCTTACCGTATGGTATTATTTTCTTTTCCATTATACTTCAAATGTTGGATCAACGTGTTCTTTAATTAATTGACGTAGGCCTTCTACTGTTTCCCATTCTGTATTATCTCCTGAATTATAGGCAAATCCTTCTTCAACTTTTGAACCATTAAATGACTTTAAAAATTCATTTAAACTCCATTTTGGAACAGAGGGTAGAATCGTATAATATTTACCTAAATCATAGGTGTAGAAAGAATCGGAAGGAGTAATCATTTCTTCATGAACTTTTTCTCCTGGACGAATGCCAACAACTTTTTGCTCACATTTTGGCCCCACAGCTGTTGCAACATCTGTAATTTTGTAGGAAGGAATTTTGGGAATAAAAATCTCTCCACCCCAGGCGTTAAATAATGCATGCATCACCATATCCACACCTCCTTGAAGACTAATATTAAACCTTGTCATGTTTACATCTGTTATTGGCAATACACCTTCTTTTTTCTTATTGATAAAAAATGGAATTACAGAACCATTAGATCCCATAACATTTCCATAACGGACAACAGAAAAGCGTATTGGATTATTGCCTCTAATATTATTAGCAGCAACGAATAATTTATCAGAAGCTAACTTAGTGGCACCATATAAATTAATAGGAGCACATGCTTTATCAGTAGATAAGGCAACAACTCTTTCTACTTCTGTATTAAAACAAGCATCAATAACATTTTGAGCGCCATGAATATTGGTCTTTACACATTCGTCTGGATTGTATTCTGCAATCGGAACGTGTTTCATTGCAGCAGCATGAATTACATAATCAACTCCTTTAAAGGCTCTAGTCAACCTTTCTCTATCTCTTACATCACCGATAAAAAAGCGAATTTGCGGATACTTGTCTGCAGGAAACTCTTGAGCCATTTGAAATTGTTTTTGCTCATCACGAGAAAAAATAACCAATCTTTTTATTGATGGATAATTTTTCAATATATGCTTTGTTAAAGCTTTTCCTAAAGACCCCGTCCCGCCGGTAATCAAAATTGATTTGTTTTCTAAAGAATTCATATTTTTTATATTAATATATTACAATCTAGCATCCACTAAATCTCGATTTAGACAAGATTTAGTGTCAAAAATTATTCCCTTTTCTTCTAAAATGGATTTTAAATCCATCTGTAAAAATTCATTGTGAGCTACTGCCAAAATGATCAATGAATATTTTGAATCTGTCAATGAATTCAAACAATTTATTTGGTATTCATTTTTTACTTCCTCCATATTTGCCCATGGGTCATATATATCCACATTTATACCATAAGAGCTTAACTCATCATAGATATCGATAACCTTTGTATTTCTGATATCTGGACAATTTTCCTTGAAGGTTACTCCTAGAATCAAGGCATTAGATCCTTTAACTGGGATATCTTTTTGGATCATCATCTTGATAGCTTTATTGGCAATAAAAGACCCCATATTATCATTAACCCTTCTTCCTGATAAAATAACTTCAGGATGATACCCTACTGATTGAGCTTTATAAGTCAAATAATAAGGGTCTACCCCTATACAATGCCCTCCTACCAAACCAGGCTTATATTTAAGAAAATTCCATTTGGTTCCAGCTGCTTCTATTACATCATTAGTATCAATTCCTAATCGGTCAAAAATCAAAGCCAATTCATTAACAAAAGAAATATTTACATCTCTTTGTGCATTTTCAATCGCTTTTGAAGCTTCAGCTACTTTAATTGATGGGGCTTTATGTGTGCCTGCTGAAATAATTGACCTATATAAATCATCAACACGGTTAGCAACATCTGCTGTTGAACCAGAGGTAACCTTTTTAATTTGCGGCAAGGTTCGAATCTTGTCGCCTGGATTTATTCTTTCAGGAGAATAACCAACGAAAAAATCCTGATTAAATTTAAGGCCAGAATTTTGCTCCAAAACCGGCACGCACTCTTCTTCAGTGCAGCCAGGATAAACAGTAGATTCATATATAACTAAATCACCAGACTTCATGATAGAACCTATCATTTCGGAAGCATTTCTTAAAAAACTTAAATCAGGTAATTTAAATGAATCTATAGGAGTCGGAACTGTAACAATGAAAGTATTGCAATTTTCCAAATCTTTAACATTTGTAGTAAATATTAACCCGTTTTTTAAGGATTTTTGCAAATCTTCTGCATTAACTTCCTGTGTATGATCATCTCCCTTATTTAAATCTATAACCCTTTTTTGATTAATATCAAACCCGATTACATAATATTTTTGGGAAAACTCCACAGCTAGAGGCAAACCAACGTAACCAAGCCCAACAATAGCTAGTCTAACTTGATCCAATGAGCTTCCGAAATCCACCTCTTCAACCATTTAATTTTTTCTCTCTATTTATTATTATTCTTTTGATTTTCTTTATCCGCTACAATTTTCCTTAGTCCAGAACTTGAAAATCTATGATCTCTACTATTAAAATAAAGCTCAATTCCTTTATCTTCACAGTATTTTCTACCTGTAAAATCCCTGTCCTTATATTCATCCCCTACAATCCTTACATCCAACTTAAAAGACTTCAAAATATCTTCCAGATCTTGCTCTGTAGAATAAGGAACAATCTCATCCACATAAATACATCCTCTTAACTGAATATATCTTTCAACTACAGTCTGTGTTGGTGCATTTTTTTCAGGACGGTCTAGGGTTGGATCCATTTGCAGACCGCAGATCAAATAATCACATTGGCGCTTAGCTTCCGCCAACATCATGATATGTCCTGCATGCAAAAGATCAAAGGTTGAAAATGTTATACCTACGCGAGGACCAGGGTTATAATCCTGGTGTTTTACTTCTTTAATCTTCTCTTTCATATATGGTTAATAATAAATCTTTATTCACCTATTGCATAGTATATAAATCCCAGATCCTCAATTTCCTTTCTGTCCAAAAGTTTCCTGCCATCAAAAACAAAAGCAGGTTTTTTCATAGAATCTTTGATTCTTTTCCAATCCAAGTCCTTAAATTCGTCCCATTCTGTAAGGATGGCTAGACCGTGGGCATCTCTAGCAGCATCATATGGATCTTCCACAACTGCCAAAAGGTCCTTATTATCTTTCTGGGACCTGGTCGCCAAGTAATCCAAATCCTTAAAGATTTGATGATCTTCCACTTTAGGGTCATAAACTACTATTTGCGCCTGTTCATCAAGTAAGTGGTCTGCGACATATATGGCGGCTGATTCTCTTGTATCATTAGTGTTTTTCTTGAAGGCCCATCCGAGGAAAGCAATTTTCTTGCCATTAACTGTATTATACATCGATCGGATGATCTTTTCTGCAAATCTTGTCTTCTGATGGTCGTTGATCAAGATCACTTGTTCCCAGTAATCTGCTACTTCGTTCAGGTTATATGACCGGGCAATGTAAACTAGGTTCAATAGATCCTTTTGGAAACATGAACCCCCAAATCCTACAGACGCTTTCAGGAATTTTGGACCAATCCTGGAATCCTGTCCTATGGCGTGGGCAACCTCATCAACATTAGCTCCCGTAACCTCACAAAGTTCCGAAATCGAATTGATCGAAGAAACGCGTTGCGCTAAGAAAGCATTGGCAACCAACTTGGAAAGCTCTGAAGACCAAAGATTGGTGGTGATTATCCTTTCAGTGGGAACCCAAGCTTCATAGATTGACTTCAAGATATTGATGGCTTCCGGATCCTCCCCTCCGATCAAGATCCTATCCGGATTATGCAAATCTGGAATTGCGGTACCTTCAGCCAAAAACTCTGGATTCGACAATACATGGAACTGTACGCCCTTTCCTGTATGGTCCAATATACTTTTGATCGTAGCAGCAGTCCTGACCGGAATGGTTGATTTTTCCACGATGATCTTCGAAGATGTTGCAACTTCCGCAATCTGTCTGGCACATAACTCAATAAACTTCAGATCTGCGGCCTGGCCCTTTCCCTTCCCGTACGTTTTTGTAGGGGTATTTACCGAAATAAAGATCATATCGGCCTCAGAGATAGCTTTTTCAATTTCGGTAGAAAAAAACAGGTTACGTCCCCTTGCCTCCTTAACAACTGCGTCAAGTCCGGGCTCATAGACTGGAAGTTCCTCTAAATTTTGTGAATTCCAAGCATCAATGCGCGCTGCATTCAAGTCAACGACCGTTACCTGGATGTTTGGATTTTTCTGAGCTATGACAGACATCGTTGGTCCCCCAACATATCCTGCTCCTATACATGCAATCTTCTTGATTTCCATTGTTGAATTACCGAGTGATAATTGGCTTATACCAATTTACAGTTTTCAATTTTCTTTCTGATATAAAATTATCTGCCCATTCACTTCTTTTGGCCTTTCGAGATAAATCTTGATCCTTTTGCCCAGCAGTTTCTCGGTTTTGCCGCTAACCTGCAATAAATATGCCGAATCGATTACCTTCCCCGTAATCAAAATTTCAATAACCCCTGAATCAACTCCATTTGCATAATCTCCTAACAATGAAACCTGCTCCACGTCCCCTGTCCTTTCGATCACATGGTCGATTGCTTGGTCAATTCCCAGGAAGGTACGTACCAAATCCTGCAAACTCTGGAAAAGAGGATGTTCTACATTTGCTCGATAATAGATTTTGTTGTTTTCTTGGGACTTGATCAGGTATCCAGCGACTGAGAGCTGGTTGAGCTCCTTTCGGATTGAATTGGTCGATTCATTGAATTCTTCAGCGATTCCCCGCAGGTACCCCTTATTGGTCGAGCTTACGAAAAACTTGATCAGTAGTTTCAGTCGGGTCTTGGAAGTGATAAGCGAATCTAGCATACCATGTAAAGTGAGCAACAAAAGTACTCATAGCTTTCCGTAATATCAAGAATATAATTACCTAACGAAAAACTTAACAATTTAATAACAGGTTACTGTCGCTCCATTTTCTTCTTCAACCGTTGCTTCGCCTTCTTCACCCCTTCCAGCGTGATCCCGAGAAGATCGGCCATGCTCCTGTTGCTCAGTCCGAGCTTCATCAGGGAGATCAGGCGGAAATCATAATCGGTAAGCCTTGGATATGCCTCTTTCTCCTTTGCCAGGTAACCCGGATAAACACGTTCGAAAATATCGTTGAACTTTACCCATCTCTCTTCGGTCATCACCTGTTTTTCCAACATCTTGTTCAGGCTATCGTTGAACAGTTCCTGACGGTCGGGAAAATGGTCCAGGTTCTGTATGACCTCGTTGCGGAACCTCTGGATGGTTAGGTCGTTCTGCTTGACGGTATCGGTAAATTCCTGTAGCGACCTGTTCAGGGCCTCCAGCTCGTGGTCCACCAGCTGTTTTTCGTACGAAAGCTCAAGTTGGTCCCTTTCAAGCGCAGCGTTCATGTACATGATACGGTTCTTGGAGCGGTTCACGAGCAGGAGGATCAGCGCAAGTCCAAGTACAATGAAGATGAAAACATAGATGTAGGTCTGTAAATCCTTCCTCCGCCTCAGCCCTTCGTTCTCTAGCCCCTGTGCATATCGTTGTACTTCCCACTGGTAGGCCACTTTCTGGAGCTTCTCAAAATCAAGCTTTTCGTCTATGCTGTCCTTTAGTTGGAGGTACTCCTTTATGTACTTCAGTTCCTCTTGGGGGTTTTTCTGTATCCCCGCAACCTTGGAGAGGAGCCTCTTGGACTCCATCATGTATGGGAGGTAGTACGGTTTTTGGGCCATGTCGGCCTGGGCATCCAGAACATGGCCCCTGGCCTTTTCCGGTTCACCCTTTGCGATGTACATGTTAGCCAGCTCAAGGTTGGCCCTCATCGCATCCTGGGTCTCCCCGAATCTCTTGGAAAGCGATACGTTCTTCAAGAGCAGCTTTATGGCAAGCTCCCTGTTACCTTTTTTCCTCTCGATATCGGCAATGTTCCCAGTGATGATCCCCATCCATACCGAGTCTTGGGCTGATTTTGCCGCTGCAATGGCGAGCTTGAAATAACGGTTCCCCTCCTCCAGCAGGGAGTCCTTTACACTGTATACACCGAGTGAATTCAACATATCGATGCGCTTCCTGCTTGGGTTTTTGGCAAAGGGGAGGGCTTTTTGGAGATATTCCCTTGCCTTTGCCTGGTTGCCGATGAAACTATAGAAGCCAGCTGCAAACCCATAGTTTTCCGTAATGTTAGGCACCTTTCCCAGATCAACCTCCTGGTCCATGTCATCTGCTCTCAAGAAAAACGGGATCGCCCTTGAAACGTCCCTGTAGATAAAGTGGTAGTATCCTTGGCGCATAAGCCCAACCTGGAGGAGTTCCCTTGTCTTTGGAGATGATACGAGTTCCCTGGCCAAGCGGTAATATCGGTCGGTAATTGGGTTTACCCTGTCAAAAGCAATCGAGAAACCATCTGCCATCAACATGTAATAGGCCCATTTCAGGGGAACGCTCCTTTCCGCCTCGGCGAGCAATTTGACCGAATCCAACCGAGCGACAAGGGCAAGTGTATCACCATTGAAGTTCACATTGGTCCCCAGGACCTCCTCCAATGCCGCCATTTCCTCCTCTCCTTTCGTTTGCGCGCTAAGGGAACAGAATGGGTACGCGAGCAATAGCATCACGAATATCAAAAAGAGGTTCAGTTTTCTCGGTCTAGGTTTCATCATCTCAAATTTCGGGACAATTTGTGAACATCCATGGCCCAATATCGAAAATTACCAAATATCGGTATGGTTTTACCATCGAACGGCGAACACCGCCCCCGAAGGAACGGCCCAGGAAATAAAATTTTCAAAATTCCGGACTGATACACTTATATTATCAGGTGGACTTACCTACTGATTTTCTTTAAATAGTCAAAATAGACGCCCTTTAGGTCCTTTACCCGATCGAAGAGGGCTTCCTTTTCTATATAGCCCTTGGAGAGAGCGATCTCCTCCAGACAGGCGACCTTTAGGGAAGTCCTTTTTTCAATGGTCTTGATGAACTCCGTCGCTTCTGAAAGCGATTCATGTGTACCTGTGTCCAACCAGGCAAACCCGCGTCCCAGGAGCTGGAGCTGGAGCGCCCCTTGGTTGAGGTACGTCTGGTTTACCGTGGTGATCTCCAGTTCGCCCCTATCCGAGGGCTTCACGCCCTTTGCGATCTCGACTACGGAATTCGGGTAGAAATAGAGCCCTACGATGGCATAGTTCGATTTAGGTTCCCTTGGTTTCTCCTCGATGCCAAGGACCTTACCGGACTCATCGAAAGCCGCCACGCCATAACGCTCAGGATCGTCTACGTAATATCCGAATACCACCGCCTCTCTCTGGTCCTCTACTTTGGTCCTGGCTTCCAGCAATTGCTGCTGCAGGCCCGCACCATAAAAGATATTGTCGCCCAGTATCAGGCAAACGTCATCGCCAGAAATGAACCCTTCCCCGATTACAAAG
Organism: Sphingobacterium sp. NPDC055346; assembly: GCF_053645235.1. NCBI lineage: Bacteria > Pseudomonadati > Bacteroidota > Sphingobacteriia > Sphingobacteriales > Sphingobacteriaceae > Sphingobacterium > Sphingobacterium sp. NPDC055346. Next base: position 120,300 of record NZ_JBSHMI010000005.1, on the reverse strand, counting down.
GCCTGTGCAAGGCCATCGGGCGAAGGTTGCTCAGCATAGCTGATCGAGATCCCCAATTGACCGCCGTCACCGAAGAGCCTTTTGAAATTCGGGAGATCCTGGGGGGTGGAAATAATCAGGACCTCCCTGATCCCTGCCAGCATAAGGACCGATAGCGGGTAGTAGATCATCGGCTTGTCGTAAACTGGCAGGAGTTGCTTGGAGACGACCTGGGTAAGCGGGTGGAGCCTGGTACCTGAACCTCCGGCTAAAATTATTCCTTTCATATCTGTTGTATTCTAATGTAACGTTCTTATCGGCCGGACAGATCTTTCAGCATCCGCCCCAGACTTACTTCCCATTCCGGGACCGTAACGCCAAATGTCCTTTTTAGCTTCTCCTTGCTTAAGAGGGAAAAAAGCGGTCTCTCTGCTGGTGTCGGGTACTGCGAGCTTGGGGTCGGTTTTAACTTACAGTTAAGCCCGGAGGCCTCCCTGATCATAAGGGCAAAACCATACCAGCTGGTCCTGCCTTCATTGGAATAATGGTAGGTCCCCGGAACCCAATTTCCCGGTTTCGAAACATGTCCTATCAGCTCTGCCAGGTCACGGGCATAGGTCGGCGATCCGACCTGGTCTGACACCGCACTGATCTCATCCCTGCTCTTCATGAGGTCCAGCATCGTCTTCACAAAGTTCTTCCCGTAGGTCGAGTAGACCCAGGAAGTACGGATTATGATGGCGCTTGGGCAGTGCTTCCCTATGGCCTGCTCACCCCAGAGCTTGGTCTGCCCATAGACATTGACCGGGCCAGTGGGATAATCTTCTTCCAGCGCCTGGTCGACATCCCCTGGAAAGACATAATCTGTGGATATGTAGAGCAGTTTACAGCCATTTTCCCCGGCATATTTAGCAATCTCCAAAGTAGAGAGATGGTTTACCCTATTGGCCAGGTCAGTTTCTGTTTCTGCTTGGTCCACTGCGGTAAATGCTCCGCAATGGATGATGAGGTCCGGCCGAATTGCATCCAGGACCGGTCTAACGGACTCAGGCATTGACAGATCCAGCTCCTTGCGGTCCAAGAAAACCGTTCCAAGGGAACCATCAGGATGCCAGATTCCCCTGAGCTCCGAACCCACCTGCCCAGAACTGCCGGTAACCACTATATTTTTGGCTGCCATCCTATCCCTAAATTGAAAATAATTTTCCGACCGCATCCTTGAAAAGTGGAAGCTCACGGTCCTTCTCTGAAACTATCAGGTCCTCCTCCGGTAGGATCCAATCAATGTCCAGCTGCCGGTCCATGAAAGAAGCTCCCCATTCCGCTGACCTGTTGTAAAGGTTATCGCACTTGTAAAAGAATTCTGCGGTCTCGGAAAGAACGACGAAACCGTGCAGGAAACCCCGTGGGACAAAAAGCTGCCTTTTGTTCTCCGCAGAAAGCAGGACAGAGAAATGTTGCCCAAAGGTTTCGGATCCGGGCCTCGCATCGACAGCAACGTCCAATACCTCTCCCTGTAGGACCCTGACCAATTTGGCCTGCGCGAATTCGCCTGACTGGCCGTGGAGACCGCGTAAAACGGCCTTGGTGGAGAAGGACTGGTTATCCTGCACGAAGTGTACGTCCAATCCGGTGATTTCCTTGAAAACCTCCTGGTTGTAACTCTCGAAAAAATATCCCCTTTCGTCCCCATGGACCCGGGGCTCTAAAATATAACAGTCCTTAAGACCTGTCGCTACTGCATTCATGAATATATCCCCCATTGGTATCAAGCTCCACTGTAATGTCTATCGTAATAACTCTGGTAGTCACCTGAAGCGACTTTATCCAACCAGGACCGGTTCGCTAAAAACCAGTCGATGGTTTGTGAAAGCCCCTGTTCGAAGGTTACGCTCGGTTCCCATCCAAGTTCCCTTTGTATCTTGCCGGCATCGATTGCATACCTAAGGTCATGGCCGGGACGGTCCTTTACAAACTGGATCAGCTTTTCGGAAGTGCCCGGATCCCGGCCCAATTTACTGTCCATCTGCCGGCAGAGTTCCCTAACCAGGTCTATGTTCTTCCATTCATTAAAACCTCCAATATTATAGGAATTCCCATTCTCACCATTATGGAACACGGTATCGATCGCTCGTGCATGGTCGATAACGTACAGCCAGTCGCGGGTATATTTCCCGTCGCCATAGATTGGCAGAGGCCTGTTATTGATGACGTTCAGGATGCACAGCGGGATGAGCTTCTCAGGAAAGTGGTTGGGACCATAATTGTTCGAACAGTTCGTGATCACCACCGGCATCCCGTAGGTATCATGGTAAGCCCGCACAAAATGGTCCGAAGCGGCCTTGGAAGCAGAATATGGCGAATGGGGGTCATAACTCGTCTCTTCAGTGAAAAAACCAGTATCTCCCAGTGCGCCATAAACCTCATCCGTGGACACATGGTGGAACCTCTTGCCCTCAAGTTCTCCCTCCCAGATCCCCTTTGCAGCATTCAGTAGGTTGACCGTACCGATCACGTTGGTATTGACGAATGCCAGCGGGTCCGCTATTGAACGGTCCACATGTGACTCTGCCGCCAGGTGGATGACTGAGTCTGGCCTATGTTCTGAAAATATCCCGTCCAAGGCTTCCACGTCGCGTATATCGGCCTTCACAAAAGAATAGTTGGGGCGTTCCTCGATATCCCTCAGGTTCTCCAGGTTTCCCGCATAGGTCAGTGCGTCCAGATTCAGAACCCTGTAAGCTGGGTATTTGAGAACAAAGTGCCTAACAACATGAGAACCAATGAATCCCGCACCACCGGTGATAAGAATTGTTCTGTTCATGATACAAAATAAGCAAATAAAACCATTTGGCCATATGGGTCGGCTTCAAATTACAGCAAATTGTAGTTGGAAAGCCAGGATCCATTACTTGGCCCTGTATCCTCAAAAACGGAGATCGCATCCTCCGAAACCACAAATGGGACGGAGCGTGGTGCAGGAAAGTTTCCTGGAACACGCGCCATACCAGGGGCATGCCGGGGCCGGCCGGACCTGGCAGGTCCATTTGGCTAAAGGGACAAGATGCCCTGTTAAGTTCGGCCATTCTTCTGGTTTTCCTTTTCGGCCACGATCTTCCTCAGGCCAGAGCTCGAGAATCTGTGGTCCCTACTGTTGAAATAGAGCTCGATCCCCTTTTCCTCACAGTACTTCCTGCCCGTAAAGTCCCTGTCCCTATATTCGTCCCCAACTATCCGGACGTCAAGTTTAAAGGAACGCAATATGTCCTCTAGGTCCTGCTCGGTGGAATAGGGAACAATCTCATCGACATATATGCATCCCCTGAGTTGGATATATCGTTCAACGACGGTCTGGGTCGGGGCGTTCTTTTCCGGACGGTCCAAAGTTGGGTCCATCTGCAGGCCGCAGATCAGGTAGTCGCACTGGCGCTTGGCCTCGGCCAGCATCATGATGTGACCGGCGTGCAAGAGATCGAACGTCGAAAATGTGATGCCCACCCTCGGCCCGGGATTGTAGTCAGGTTGCCTGTTGACCTTCTTCTCATTTTTCATATTTCATTCAGATTTTCGTGGACATCGCCCATGCTGGGTAATGCCCGTAACAATTTAGCAAAATGTATGAAGATCCTGAAACAACTTCACCTTCGGAAAGCCGTGGAGACGGAAATATCCGTTAAACTGTCCCTGAATTTGCGTTTTTGTAGCCTTATGGCTATAAGCTCCCAATTGGGTGGCTCAAAATCCCCGGTCTATGCATTTGGTGCACACCCTCAGGCTCTACCGGTCCCGGATGAACCTGGATCCCAGCTGGGGCAGTGAGCCATCTCTTTTTTCAGCTCTTATCCCAAATGGGTCGTCAGGACTGAGGGGGGGGGGGGGGGGAGAATCTTGCTTATTCTTCCTGAGATACTTTTTCCTATCGATCCCTTTGCACCGGCGCGATTTGCAAGAGGAATACGTCAAAGAGCCCAGGCTTGAGGAATCGATGGATCCTCGACCTCCCTGTTTCCTGGCATGCTTTCCCGTGGCTTGATGAAATAGAAAGTGGTGCGCCCACTGCAACCAAGGGTCCTCCCTTCAGGATGATCCACGGGGCAGGCAAAGGATCATCCTGAAGGTCGACAGCCTTGGAAGCCCTTCTATTGAGAAACTAGATTCCACGGGGAACGCCATATCCAGAAACTCACGGGACGAGCTAACATACCGGTCGCTTCCAGGGCCCCTATCTTCCGGAGGCCCTTCAATGCGGTAACCAAAACCGGAAGTACGACGGAATACCATAAAAAGCCCTTTCCCATCCTTAAAATCGTGCAGGAGTTAAGTTTGGACCAAAGTCTCCGGCCAAATTGGATAATCGGCCGTACCCCCGGGCAAACATCCCGAATGTATCGGTGCAATCCCTGGAAATGTTCGGCCAGGGCCAGATGCTTCCTGTGGACGGGCAATCCGCAATAACCTTCACCAAAGCTACGATGGGAGCTAGGGCGAAATTCCGGACCAGAGGACATGCCGTTCATTGGACCTGAAAGCTGAACTGGCACGGCATCCCAACTGCTCCTTGGCAAGTGCCGCCACTGAGATGGAATGTAAGATCCGCACTTAAACATGACCTGACAATGGACCAGGGACCTTGTCCTACCCGTATTCCTGTTGTTTTTTTGTACATTTGTTCGTTAATATGGAAAACTCATACATCATTAACATAGACCAACGCACAACAAGTACCCTATATCAGTCAATATTCGACCTTGCCAGCTCCAGCGGGATAGCGGAAGGACTTTCCCATATCCTTACAACTGCATGTCTCCTTATTGGGACTTTCCTCCTTTTGGCCATCCTGGATTATCTAATGGGGCTGTTCTTCAATTCGATCGTTAGCCGGTTGATAAAAAGGTCAAGGACCCAATGGGACAACCATCTCATCGACAACAGGGTAAACGTCCATTTGAGCCGACTGATCCTCCTGGGGATCTGCCAAAAGCTTCTCCCTTTGGTTTTTGTGGGATTTCCATCCCTTAATTCAGGTCTGGCCAAATTACTGGACATCTTCATGATCTTTGCGGGTTATTCGCTGCTAAATGGTTTATTTAAGTCCCTAAGGGACATCCTGCGCTCATCAAGGAGGTTTGTTGACAAGCCCCTGGACAGTTACCTTCAGGTACTGCAGATATTCCTATTGTTTGTCGGGGGCACCTTGGCGGTTTCTATCATTACTGGAAATTCCCCCTGGTCCTTCCTGGTCTCCCTGGGTGCGGCCTCTGCAGTCCTGATGTTGGTGTTCAAAGATACCATTCTCGGTTTTGTTGCGAGCATACAGGTCTCCGCTAACGATTCGGTCCGGGTAGGTGACTGGATAGAGATGCCAAAATACGGGGCAGATGGGGACGTCCTACAGATCAACCTCAACAACGTCAGGATACAGAATTGGGACAAGACGATCGTTACCGTCCCGACCCACACACTGCTGAGCGACTCATTCAAGAACTTTAGGGGAATGCAAGAAAGCGGCGGCCGCAGGATAAAGCGGGCCATAAATATCAAGATATCAACGATAAGGTACCTGGACCCCCAGGAACTTGAAACGCTCAAGAAAATATCCATACTCTCTGAATACATCGAGAAGAGGCAGCAGGAGATCAAAACGTTCAATTCGGAAAATGGGATCGATCCCGAAATGCCAGTGAACGGGAGGAGGATCACGAACATTGGTCTGTTCAGGGCCTACATAAAAGCGTACGTCATGCAAAACCCCAATATCCACCAAAAGATGACAGCTATGGTCCGTCAGCTTCCCGCGACACAGCATGGCCTGCCTTTGGAACTGTACATGTTCACAAAAGGCACACAGTGGACATTCTATGAGGACGTAATATCCGATCTGTTTGACCACCTTTTGGCCTCTATAAAATACTTCGGTTTAGAGGTCTTTGAACTCCCGGCCTCGGACGACCTTCGATATATCCTGAAGGAAAGCCAGGGGGAGGGCTCCCGAGCAGCTTCCCATCCTTAGGGGAATACCTAGCCGTGTCCGTTCCGTAATTCTCCAGAGCTTTCACTTTAAACTGAACAGGGATTTCCCCTTAAAGCATAGTTCGCCTGAGAGACAGCGCTACATTCAATTTAGCATAGCATCTATCCAGGCCAATTATACTGGAATTGTCACGAGCTCCGAAATCCAGTCAGATCTGGAAGGACCGATGCCATCACATACGCTATTTAACAAGCCATCAGCCCGCACTGACCTCAATCGGGTTCATCCCGGAATGCTGAGGACACAGCTGATGACCGACATGGCTAGGTGATTTGGTGAAGGGTAACAGTTTGGCAGGCACTGTGCGTAACCGATTGACAACAATTCTCCAGCGATTGGGTGCATCAGGATTGCCATGTGGTACCATCTCCGGTACCTGAACAATCCGGAAACCGCCAGAATGGTATGGCCCGAAGGTCATTGGGCATATAGGAGCCGGTCAAATTGGGTTGAGTGGCGAACGGAGTTCCGTCGGTACAAAGTGGCCGTAGGGAAAAAACTTTGGGAATACCGGAAATTTGGTAAATTAGTAGTTTGCGGGTAATTCCCTATCCACGAATCGATATGGTTGACACAAGTGGTCTTGGGAGTTACCTATGTTTTACGAAGGCAGACAATGGGTTGTGAAGAACGTACAGTGTTTTATTTTTTAGTATCCCTGTTCTGGGTATTTTTTATCTATTACCTGGCCATGGCGATAAGGACCTTATTGGCGAGAAAGGCCAGCTCTTCACCATTTCGGTTTTCGAGAGAGGACTGGTATGGTGCCGCTGTTATATTCTGTGGCTGTTCCGCGCTGTGCGCAATGTTTTTCATGGTAGTAGGAGAATATTTATCGGACGGCCTACACCCCGGCTACTATCTATTGGCGATCCCCTTAGCTTTGGTATCCGCGTTGATTCACAAAATATTAAATTGAGACCCAGAACGTACATTTCCAGTCCATGTCACTATTCTATCTCCCGGCACCGGACGTCCATCTAAACCTTACCCCTTGGACAACAGGGTCATACGGGTTGCACCTTTCACCTTCTTGGCGGCCTTGATTGTATCCTAGGCTCCAAAACCGCTATGTTATTTATTGGCCATTTAGGGACGGTCAAAAAGCTCATACTGCCTTACATGCATTTATTCCCCACATTTCCTGGTAAACATCCAAAGTAACCCCCGTACCAGGCATGGACTGCCAGCTACCCTGTCCTTGGGATCCAAAACTGTTGCCCTTGGTAATAAGATCGGGGATGGTTGAAGAGCAGCCTCTCAAGAAACTGTTAAAAGATCTTAAATCCCTTGATTTGTCTTTTGTCCGATTTTAAATTTGCACCAGAAGAGGATCAAATTAAGTTTATATATCCATCGTGGACCCGGTTCCTTCACCGGAACCGGGTCTCTTAAATGCTGCTAATTAGTTTCCCATTAATTCTCAGTATCAACACGAATCCCGACCTCTACGTAATTTGGGCCGGGATTAGTTATCTGTCTTGTTATTTTCCATAGTTATAATGTCCAGCGATAGAATGTCCCTCTCACCATCAGAGGGGACCTTTGCTGATCTAGGGGACTTATTTCCCTGAGCTTATCCGTTTTTCCCAAGATGCTCCCTAGAGGTGCACATACAGACCTTCACTCTACCTAGCTCTCCCCCAAGATACTTCGGTTATCCCATCCAACCAATGGCATGTCGAAAGAATCTGGAGGGGTAAACCATCCTATTAAATTATCTTTCTCGGCAGAACCTAGAACCTGTGCCGTTAAATGGACAAATAATAGAGTCTGGGGAAGGTCACAACTTGTACGAAGAGGACCCTCTCTGTCCTAAATACCGTGACGATATACCGCCTTCCCAGGCTCGACGGTAGGATTTTAACGGATCCAGGTCGATTAGGACCGATTTGGTTATCCTTAATGGGAAAAGAAAGCCAAATCCCATCCAGGTCGCGCTAAAGGTCTATTCGGAAATCACATCGGGTTGAACATACAATCAAAATGGAAATGGCAAAATTTTGATCCCCGGATCCCAAGGGGGTGCATTAAATACCATACTGAGTCCGAGGAGTCAATCCTGAAAGGCTCAGGGAATGCAATCGCTAAACTGTAAAACGAACCATTGAACCAAGAGAGATATTAAGTTCTTTAAATAAATGGTGGAACGACATTGAACGATGAGTATTTGATTCAAGGTGCCGTCGTCGTCACGGAGAAAGATAATTGGTGGCATGAGGCCTTTAGGAGATTCTTTCCAGGAAATGACCAAATGTTAAAACAAATTAGTCAGCAAGGAGATTATCCCTAGTAAGCAAACGGACAATATAACCTCTCGGAAAGAAAATGGCAGCAAAAAAATCTTTTAGGTACATACGTAGTTTTTCAACAGGAATTTACAGGCTCAATACCGGAAGAGAATTTGAGTATTGTGACCATGAAGGATCCCAGATCGCTGATCCTTCGGTTTTATCTCGCATCCATTCTCTGTCGATACCGCCAAATTGGACGGATGTATGGATCTGCCCCCACAAAAATGGGCACATCCAGGCCACGGGACTCGATAATAAACAGAGAAAGCAATATATTTACCACGCTAATTGGACCTCCTTTCGGGACTAGAACAAATTCAGCAAGCTATACCTTTACGGTAAGGGACTGGCAGCCTTGAAAAAGCAATTGGCAAGGGACCTGAAAGGGAAGAATCTTGATCAAAGGTTCGTGTGCGCCCTGGCAATTACGATCATACAATATACTTCAATAAGACCGGGAAATACATTCTACAGTAACTCAAATGGATCATTCGGTCTCACAACACTGCAGAACAGGCATGTCAAGATAATCAATGGCAAGTTGATTTTCAGATATAAGGGGAAGAGAGGAATCAGACAGGAGAAAGCGTGTGACAAGAAAATGATCTGTTCCCAGATCGTAAGATTATTGGAATTACCGGGCAGGCAACTCCTGCAATACTTTGATCACCAAAATAAAAAGAGGCCAATCCAACCAACCCATTTGAACAATTACCTTTCTGAGGTATATGCAGGAGACGTGACCAGCAAGACCATCAGGACGTGGAATGCCTGCTTTCGAGCATTGGGGCATCTCTTGGAAAATTACCCAGGAAATATAAAGGTAAGGGAGAAGAGCAGCAAAGAACTAGTCAGGTCTGTGGCGTACCATCTTGGCAATACGCCATCGATAGCAAGAAAAAGCTACATATGTCCCGTTATACTGGAAAAATTCGAAGCGGGAAAACTGGACAGCTGGATCAAGCGGAACGCAAGGGCAAACAAAAGGGATAGGGAAGCAGCTGTACAGAAAAAACTATTAAAGCTCTTCAAAGGTTGCCAAGACAGATAAGTCCCGGATTTTTCGCTGGCTAAAAAAATAAATTCCATTGGAGGGGTTACCGTCCATTATGCCCTGAGAACAGAGAGGCATGAAAGGTTCCTAAGGGAAGAAAGTTATGGATATAACAGATTTAGCAGAGCTAAGGGATACGTTTTTCTAAGAAATAGCTATAATCCCATTAAGCCACTGATGAGGAAACACGTCTAGAATTAACCTAACCGACTACCAGAAAGAGGGGTCAGGAAGCGATCAGTCTAAGTATCATCAGATAAAGATTCTATGAAAAACACATATTTTCCCGGTTGTTTGTCCCGGCGGTAAACAGATCGGAGCTTAGGCTGCTCTTTTTAGGAAACCTACCAAAGTGTCTGGTACATCACCCTAGTTCAACATTCGCTTTTTAAAACGAAATGACCTTTTTGGATTCTATTTATTTTATCTTATCCTGGAAGGTTTCATTGACTATGCCCTCCAGACTGTCAAGGTCAAAAGGTTTGGAAAGGAACCCGTCAGCTTTTGCAGTGGCGGCCAAGTCCTCTATGTCACTGTTCGCTGATACCAGGATTACCGGGATGTCTCGATATTGGGGATTTGATTTCAAGATCTGGGTTGCTGCTACACCTCCGATATCCGGTATCCAATTGTCCATCAATATCAGGTCAGGCTGAAACCTTTCCACTTTTTCCAGAACATCATGAGAAGTCTGGCACTGTTCGACGATATGCCCCATGTCCTCCAGCACGATCGTAAATATCTCCAGTACGTGCCGGTCGTCATCGAAAATAAGTATCCTTTTGTTTTCCATCGTATTATGCGAAAATATTAAATCTCCCCAAAATTTGAAACATTAATTTATTTTCCGCCAGATTTTTTGGTCACCAACTTGTTGGAACCTATCCCTAAGCGAGGAGAACAGGAGGGTTTCCTTGGGACCCAGGCCTAGGAATCCGCCATTTTCCAAGCTCGTGTGGAAGAGCTCCATTACCGATCCCTGCAGGGAGCGCCTGAAATAGATCAGAACATTCCTGCACAGGATAAGCTGAAAGCTATTGAAGGAAGAGTCACTGGCAAGGTTATGGGTAGAGAACACCATTCGGGAACGGAGCTCATCATTGAAGCTAATGCTGCCCAGTTTAGGCGAGTAATAGTCAGACAGATCCCTAGTACCGCCCGAACTGACATAATTATCTGCAAATTCCCCAAGGTTCTCTAAGGGAAACAGGCCCATGGACGCACGCTCCACAGAGACTGGGTTTAGGTCTGTTGAATAGATCAGGGACCTTTCAAGAAGTCCAGATTCGTTTAACAATATGGCCATTGAATATGCTTCCTCACCAGTGGAGCAACCTGCTACCCAGACCCGGATCAGGGGGAAGGTACTCAGGAAAGGGATCACGTGCTGACGGAGGGCCAGGAAAAAAGCTGGATCTCGGAACATCGTGGTCAGGGGAACGCTGACCTGTTGCACGAAGTCCCCTGCCAATGTTTTTTCCATGAGCATCCTGTCCAAGAGCTCCTCCAGATCGGAAACCTTCCATAAGGACATAATCCGTAAAATCCTCCTCTGAATGGAGTCCCTGCTATAACCTGTGAAATCATAGCCGAATTCCTCGAGGAACCTGAAAAGGAAAATATCTAACTGGGAATCGATATCCATTCTCACCCTCCCGTTAAACCCTGGATCTCGGCCAGGAGAACATCTATATCCACTGGTTTGGATACGTAACCATCCGCGCCCGCACCAAGGCACCTCTCCCTGTCCCCGCTCATGGCCTTTGCTGTCACCGCAATTACGGGTGGGTAATCCTTCCCGCTGGAATCCCTGATGTGCTGCAAAAACTGGAATCCATCAAATTCCGGCATCATCATGTCCAGCAGCACTACGCTGATGCCCATTCCAACCTCTATGAGGTCAAGTCCCTCCTGGGCACTGAGGACGCCATGGGAATCGTACCCCCTTGATCTGAGTGCGGTCTTAAGGGCGAAGATATTCCGCCTGTCATCATCAATAATCAATATGCTCATCTGTTTTCTAAGGTTTAACGGTTAAAAAGCCACACCCGGAGCAAAGAGACCAATTGGTCCAGATCCACAGGTTTGGATATATAATCTGAGGCTCCTGCCTTCATGCACCGCTCCCGGTCTCCCATCATCGCTTTTGCCGTGACTGCGATTATCGGGAGTTTGCTGAAGATTTCCATGGAACGGATCTTTTCGATGGCCTGGAAACCGTCCATCTTTGGCATCATTATGTCCATCAGCACGATGTCGATGTCGGGTTGACTTTCCAGGACCTGGCAAGCTTCCACACCATCGATGGCAGAGTAGATTTCCATATTGAATTTTTCCAGGGCCCTTGATATGGAAAAGATGTTGCGGATATCATCATCGGCAATCAGGACCTTCCTTCCATGCAAGATTTCGGCAAGTCGGCTACCTTTTGCATTCACCTGCGGAGATAAACTAGATGTCTTATTTTCCACCAGATGAAGGAATAGGCTCACCTCGTCTAGGATCCTCTGGAAGGAATGGGCCGTTTTCAGGACGATCGAGTCCGCATATTCCTTAATGCGCATCTCTTCCTGCCCAGAGAGGCTCTTTCCGGTAAAGACGATTATGGGAAGGTCCTCTAGGCCATCTTGGCCCTTTATTGTTTCCAGGGTCTCATATGCCCCTGGATCCGGGATCCCCATGTCCAGGATGACACATTCAACTTTACCCGATGTAAGGGCCTTTACCCCCTGTTCAAGGGAGGACTTCACCTCTGTGGAAATGTCGAAGCTCTCAAGATAGGACGAAAGCGCTTCGGCGTGCTTTGGATTTTCCTCAACGATCAATACCTTTTTGGGACCGTTGCTCAAGGCCGAATCTATTTTGGAGAAAATCTCCTGGAAGCCCTGGTTTTGGAAAGGTTTCCTGATAAAATCGATTGCGCCCCTGCGTATGCTTTCGCTTTTCTTGGCTTGTTCGGCCGACATCATGTGGACTGGGATATGACGGGTATCCGGATTGGACTTCAATCCTTCGAGAACCTGCCACCCGTCCATATGGGGCAGGACGATGTCCAGCAGGATAGCCTTCGGAGAAAACCTCAGGGCAGCTTCCATGGCCAGGTCACCCCTGCCGACAGCTATTGCCTTGTAGCCAGCTTTCCTTGCATATTGCAGTACCAATCTGGCGAAAGTTTCATCGTCCTCCACTATCAGGATCGCCTTGTCCCCCGGAACAATGGTCCCTCGGTCATCTGGAATAAATTGCGGGATAAGGATACCAGGACCAATTGCCGGATTCTCTAAGGCCTTAATTAGGGGAGCTATGGGTTCCTCATTTTGGACATCGATCTGCTCACCATTCACAAAATCAAGCGGCAGTGAGAGTGTAAAGCAGCTTCCCTGGCCCGGGGTGCTCTCCACGGTAAGCTCACCATGCAGCAATCTTGCGATTTCCCTGCTGATCGAAAGTCCCAGGCCGGTTCCCCCGTATTGCCGCCTGGTAGACCCGTCCGCCTGTTGGAAGGCCTCGAATATCAGTTTCTGTTTTTCTTGGGGAATCCCGATCCCTGTATCTCTGACATGGAACCGGACGGAAGCCCCAGGTCCAGAGGTCCTCTCCACCCTGAGGGTTATGTGGCCATTTTCTGTGAACTTGATTGCATTGGACAGCAGGTTCCTTAGGACCTGTTCCAACCTGAGCCTGTCGCTTTTCAGGTTGAAATCTCCCGGCAGTCCATTCTCGATCCGGAGCTCCAGGTTCTTTTCCTTGGTGAGGGGACTGAACATCTGCTGGAGCTCCGAAATGAGGTCTGCCAACCTAAATTCCTCGAGCTCTATGTCCATCTTCCCTGCCTCGATCTTGGAAAGGTCCAATATTTCGTCTATCAGGGTAAGCAACCCTGTTCCTGATGACCAGATGACCTGGGCTGATTCAACCTGTTCCTGGTTAAGGTTTCCATCCGTGTTCTCAGTGAGCACACGGGAAAGCAAGAGGATGGAGTTAAGGGGGGTCCTCAATTCATGGGACATGTTGGCAAGGAACTCCGATTTGTATTTGGTGCTCAGGGCAAGGGCTTCCGCTTTTTCCTGGATTTCCCTGTTCCGTGCGACGATCACCTGGTTTCTTTCCTCCAAGAGATGCGATCTTTTCTCGAGCTCCTGGTTGGAGATCAGCAGCTCATCCTGCTGGGACCTTAGCTCCTCTTCTGAGACCCTCAACCTACCGGCCTGGGCTTCCAGCTCGCTATTGAGGGTCTCCAGTTCTGCGTGCTGGACCTGAAGCTCCTCAGTCTGGGTCTGGGTTTCTTCCAATAGCTGTTGGACCCTGCGCCGGCTCTGTGCCGCGGCCATAGATATCCCAATGGTTTCACAGAAGTCGGAAATTATCCCAATCTTCTCTTCGCTTATATCTCCCCGAGAACCGACTTCGAGGATCCCCATGCATTCCTGTTGGTAGATAATGGGCACCAATGCAATCTGGCGGACTAATATTTCACCCTGTGCAAAGGAAAGCTTGAACTCTTCTGGATATAGGTCCTTGAGGACCCTATACCTTTTGGTCCTGTAGACCTCTCCCAAGACACCTCCAGTTAGTGGGACCTCTGAGAAAGGCAGGCTTTGGAGCCCGACGGTATGCATGACCTTGAACGTACTCCTTTCGACCATGAAAACTGCTCCGTTCTCCAAATCCATGTAGTCGGTGATGAATTCCATGCTGAACTTTGCAATTTCCTCAAGACCGGGGTTTCCCATCAGACCTGAATTCAGCTGGGCCAGTCCATTTTTCCGCCATTCGTTCCTTTGGAGCTGATCAAAGTTCTTCTTCAGGGACTCGGTCATTATGCGAAGGCTCTCAGCTATGTTCCCAAGATCGTCCTTTTTCGTGTCATCTATGATCACAGAATAGTTTCCCTTGGTAACCTGTCGGGCTATCCCCCTAATAATGTTCAACCTATGTTTCATGTCACTGTCCTTCTCTAGCAGTTCCTGCTGTAGTTCTGCCCGCCTTCTGTAGTCGCCTCGAAGTTTCCAGAACAGGATGGCAGTGATGACCAAGGACATTAAGGAGGCAAAGGCAAACAGGATGGTAGTCGTCAAAGTGGAGTTATCGAGTTCCTCGGAACGCTTTCCTACCCTGGCTTCTTCCTCATGTTGGATCTCGCCGATAAGGACCCTACATGAATCCATGATCGATTTCCCCCTGTCTAGGTGATCGGGAGATAGGTTGCCGGAACTTAAACGCTGTGCCATGAGTCCCTCCAGCACTTCAATCCTTTCCCTGGCCAAGCGTCCGAGTCGTTGGGCCCTGATCACTTGGATTGGGCTCAGATCTCCATTGACAAGGTTGCCCAGGTGCTGCGGCAGATCCCTACGGCTGTCCCGGTACGGCGCCAGGAACTCTTCCTGGCCTGTCAGCAGATAGCCCCTCTGTCCGGTTTCAGCATTCTGCAGGTCGATCAAGACCAACTGAGAATTGAGTATGGTCCGTTGGGACTGATCCATAAGGGCTTTGTTCTCCCGCTGTTTGCGGAACGAGAGGAACATGACCGCGGAGGAGGCCAGAAGGATGGCCATGGAAAAACCGAAACCGATCTGAAGGTTCCTAAATACGTTTTTTGCCATTATTTATTGATTGGGAGAGTAAAAAAAAATGTCGATCCTTCTCCAAGCTTGCTCCTGACCCCACATTCTCCCCCGTGAAGGGAAATGATCTCTTTGCAAATGTGCAGTCCTAGGCCTAGGCCCTGGAACTTTGCTGATGCTTCCTGTACCCTGTAGAACTTGTCAAAGACAAAAGGAATTTTCTGTTCTGGGATCCCTATGCCTTCATCGCTGACCTCTATGGTCAGGGCATCGTCCTTAACAGTTGTGTTAATGCGGACTACTTGCGAACCTGGAGCGTACTTTATGGCATTGCTGAGATAATTGGTCAGGACCTGCTCCAACCTTATGGGATCAGCTAAAATCGGTCTATCGATCTTTGCGCCTGTTCGCTCAATTCTGATTGCGGAACCGTGGTGTTCTAC
Organism: Sphingobacterium sp. NPDC055346; assembly: GCF_053645235.1. Lineage (NCBI taxonomy): Bacteria > Pseudomonadati > Bacteroidota > Sphingobacteriia > Sphingobacteriales > Sphingobacteriaceae > Sphingobacterium > Sphingobacterium sp. NPDC055346. Next base: position 104,935 of record NZ_JBSHMI010000005.1, on the reverse strand, counting down.
CATTGCAGAATCAGCAGACTGCTGGATGAGATCTTCGAAATCAACTTCCTGAAGGGAGATTTTAATTCCGCCGTTTTCCAACCTGGAAATATCCAGAAGGTCCTCTACCAAGCTATGGAGCTTTTCAGCCTGTTCCTTAACCTTGGAGAGATAATTGTAGGCACGGTGGTCCTTCATGTCCTTCATTGAGCGCAGCGATATTTCTGCAAAGGCCTTGATACTGGTCAATGGGGTCTTGAGCTCATGGCTCGCAACGCTCAGGAATTCATCTTTTTTATTTTCTAATTGCTTGCGCTCATCTATATCGGTCATGGTACCGACCCAGCTGTGCCCAGCTGACCCCTGGGCAACGGGCACAAGCTTTAGGAGATGGTAACGGTAATTATCAGATTGTTTTTCCCGAAGCCTCAATTCTGCCTCCAATGGAAGCTTGTCTTCCAATTGGAACTTCCATTTCTCAAAAATGTGTCCATCCTCGGGATGGAGTTCGGGCCATGTGGACCTATCATGAGAATACCGGAACCACTGTTCGTTAACGAAATCCACATTCCCCTGGGAATCCGTTGTAAAAGCGACCTGGGGCAATGATTCTAGGGTCGTGTTCAGTTCCTCAAATTTTGAGGAAAGCTCATTTTGAGCTGATTTGCGCCATTCGATTTCTCTCTGCAGCTCTTCCTGCATTTTATGCAATGCTGCCGTCTGTTCGTATAGTCGATAGAAGGTATTAACCTTCAGCAAAAGGATATCGGGGTCCACCGGTTTGGTAATGTAATCGATGCCGCCTGATTCGTAGCCCTTGGCGATATACTTCTTTTCCCTGTTGACGGCGGACAGGAAGATTATCGGGACATCCTTGGTCTTCTTTGTCGATGACAGGAACTCTGCGACTTCATAACCGTCCATTTCGGGCATCTGTACATCTAGGATGATCAGGGCATATTCGTTCTTGAGGCATTTTTTCAACGCCTCTTCTCCAGAAAGGGCAGAATCGGTACGAAAGCCTTTAGATTTCAGAGTCTTTTCTAAAGAAAAGATGTTTTCGGGTTTGTCGTCAACTATTAGGATCATTTGTTAATCTATTTTTCGGTGGTACCCGCCTATTTCAGGACCATTGCCGAAGGTAGGTGATAGAACTAAATTATCAAAAAAAGAGTGAAAAAACGCTAATCTACACGAAGGAAAGTCTATATTTTTCTTCTTTAGAGACTTTCCTGCAATTCAAAGAGTTTGGTTCCCCGTAGATTTACTAGAAATATAAATTTGACCGGCAAAAGCGGATCCAAATCCACAAATTTCCGGGAAATTTAAGAATTTTCGAAAAATCGGGCGCTTTAAAATTAAAAAATAGGAATTAGTTATTGATACTTAAAGATTCGACCGTTCCAAAGGTATAATAAGGTGATTGTCTCATGGGTTCAATCTATGGAGTATGGCTAGGTTAAGGAACATATAGTTAAATGCCCCAACTTTGTCCATTAATAAGCAGAGGAGGAACTAGGGACCATGGAAACCTAAACTTTTATTTAGAGTCCATATGACCCCTTGGCGAAAGGATAGGTTCGACCTCTAAGGAATCATAGACCGATCGCTGCATTGCTTAACCTATTTTCAAAATAAGTTAACCTGAGATAAAGAACGCCCAAAGCTTCTGGGGATCGAATATCAGGATCAGGGCAGGGTTGGCAAAGTGATTTATCTCCTTGACCGTGAACTCCCCTGGATAATCAGTCAGGCTGTTTTCTTTTCACTTTTGGATTCGAAAAGTTTTGAATTTTTGATTGGATTTCCCCTCAATAACTCTTGGATGTCATATTTGGCAACCACCGTCTTGAGTGCCTCCAAGTGCCGCGTATGGTGCATATCTGTACCTACAAAATCATACATCCCAGCACGGATCAGCGTCAGAGCACAGGTCTTCACGTTCTCTCCGTAGTACTTGCTTATGGAAAGGAGGTTCAACTGCAGTTGGCAACCCGCTTGTTTGATCTCTTCGAATATCTTGAAATTATTGTGGAAATAATTGTAGCGCTCGGGATGAGCAAGGATGGGCTGGTATCCCCGATCCTGGATGTCCTTGATAACACTGAACAGGGCCTTGGACTCTGAGAGGTAGGACATTTCTACCAGCATGTACTTATCAGCGATCAGACACAGATTATCTGCCTGGATCCATTCCTGAATCTGGTCATCGATCATGTACTCGGCGCTGAAGTTAAGTTTAAAATCCAGCGAATTTGCCTTTAAATGGTCGTTTAACTCTGCATGAGCAGATTTGATGGTCTGCGGTGTGTTGTTGTGCACCCCGGCCATAACGTGCGGTGTCGAAACGCTGTTATGTATACCCAACTCCTTCAGTCCTTTGACCAGGATCAAAGATTCCTCAACGCTGGGGCTACCGTCATCGATCCCTGGAAGGATATGGTTGTGTATGTCCCAGCCTACCCATGCCAATCTATTAGCGTAAGACTTTCCGTCATTTTTCTTGCCCCCAAATAAATTACTCCAAAATCCCATAGTTTCTAAAAATATTAGTTGTTTGGTAATAGGTCCCTAATTATATATTAGACATCCTGTTTCTCGATAAGGTTTAATGAAAACGTTCAATAAAACCCATTTGCTACAAAACACCTTAAATTAACGCAGGATTGTCCTTTTCCAACTGTTCATAAACCTGTTTAACATCCTGCGCTCGACTCCTGTCCAGCACCAAAACTGCATCTTCCGTATTCACTAGCATACAGTTACTTAAGCCTACAAATACGGTATGCTTATTAGTACCTACAACAATATTGCCATTCTCGTCAACAGGGTGCCCTTTGCTCCTAAAATACTCATATAAAGAGTCGAACGCCCCCATATCGGACCATTCAAATCTTGCTGGCACGACCTTGATCAGGTCACTCCGCTCCATTACCGCATAGTCGATACTCTTGGAAGGGATCAGTTTGGAATGCGCCAGATCAAGGGCCAGGTCCTGGGCATATTCAAATGCCACCTCGGCAGCATTGTACAGCTTGGGCTCAAAACGCATCAATTCTTCTAAATATACCCCAGCCTTGAAACAGAAGATCCCCGAATTCCACAAGAAGCTGCCTTTCTTTAGAAAGTCCTTTGCGGTTTCCTCATTTGGTTTCTCGCGGAAAGAGAGCACGGTATTGCCTTCGTGCTCAATATATCCATAGCCGGTTTCGGGTCTAGTTGGGACTATTCCAAATGTTGCGATAAATCCTTCTTGGGCATAAATGATGCCCTGGTTGATGGCCTCTCGGTAGTTCTTCAATCCCTCGATCAGATGATCCGAAGGCGAAACGATCAATATATCGTCCTGATCCGCGTGGAAGGCAGCAAATGCAATAGCGGCAGCCGTATTCCTGGGGACCGCCTCTGCAATGATATCATGGTCATAACCTTTCAAATAGGGTTCGGCGATTGTTTTGTTGGATGCCGACCCTACCAAGACCACCTTGGACGCAATCTCTTGATTCCTAGCGATGGTCAATTCAAACAAGGTTTTGCCTTCAAAAATCGGCAGGTATTGTTTTGGCTTCGACTTTCTGGACAGCGGCCATAACCTTGAGCCTACACCACCAGATAATATTACATTGATTATTTTGCCCATCATTAACCTAATTTTTTCATTTCAATTGCATCGTCCACTTTTAGGTACAATTCGGCGGTGGCCCTAGCATCGGACAGTGCATCATGATGCTTAAGTTCTACGCCCATTAAGTCACAACATATACTCAACTTGGTCCGTTCAAAACCTAATGATCGGTAAATCTTGCTTGTACACTCCCAAACAGGTTCCAGACCAAGTTCTTCGAATGGAAGGTTATAAAAGTTCATGGTCTCCTTCAGCACTGAACGATCTAATAATTCATCATGTGCTACCATATGTTTGGAAACCAACAAATCTTTAATGCTTGGAAATAGGTCAATAAAGGTCGGAGCCTGAGCTGTATGCTTTGGTTTGATACCGTGCACTCTGGAGGTTTGCCACATATACCTGTTCTGTGGAGGCTGGACCAAACTGTAAAATTCATTTACGATCTTGCCGTCAACAACGTCCACTATACCAACAGCACAAACACTATTGTATTTTGCCGTTGCGAGCTCAAAGTCTATAGTTGTAAATGTTTTAGACATTTATATAAAAGTAAAAAAATTAAACTCAATATCCATATTTACCTTTCCATTTATCTCGAAGTGCAATCCTTAGTTTCTCCTCAGCGGGATTTTTTCCAGGCTCGTACATTTTCTGATCATGCAGGCCCTCAGGCATATATTCCTGATCAACAAAATTTCCGCTATAGGCATGGGCATACATGTACTCAGTTCCGTAATTCAGCTCTTTCATCAATTTGGTGGGTGCATTCCTCAAGTGAAGTGGAACCGACAGGTCCCCAGATTTGCGCACGATAGCCTGAGCTTTATTGATGGCTTCGTAGGAAGCATTGCTTTTTGCAGAACAGGCCAAATAGATAACTGTTTGCGATAAAATTATCCTAGATTCCGGCCATCCGATCACGTTTACGGCCTGGAAACAGTTATTTGCGAGTAACAAGGCATTCGGGTTCGCATTCCCCACGTCTTCCGACGCCAAGATCAAAAGCCTCCTGGCAATAAACTTAGGGTCTTCTCCCCCTTCAATCATTCTGGCCAGCCAATATACCGCAGCATTTGGGTCGCTCCCACGGATCGATTTAATGAATGCCGAAATGATATCGTAATGCTGCTCTCCCGACTTATCATAGCGCACTCTGTTCTGTTGAACATGCTTTGCAACAAATTCATTTGTTATTTCCTGTTTACCATGCGATGCCGCTTGGGAAACCAATTCCAAGATGTTCAACAGTTTTCTAGCATCCCCACCTGAGAGTTGCAGCAAGGCATCATATTCCTTGATGGAAATATTCTCTTCCTTTAAGAATTCATCTTGGTTCAGGGCCAAATCAACGATCTGGACCAGGTCTTCCTTGGTCAACTCCTGTAATACATACACCTGGCACCGCGATAAAAGAGCGGATATAACCTCAAATGACGGGTTTTCAGTGGTAGCGCCGATCAAGGTTACCGTTCCCCTTTCCACGGCCCCAAGCAGCGAGTCTTGCTGTGACTTGGAAAATCGGTGGATCTCATCGATGAAAAGGATGGGTTGTTCCTGGTTGAACTGGCGCATCTGTTCAGCCTTTTCAATCACTTCGCGCACATCCTTTACACCGGACTGTATGGCACTGAGGCTATAGAAGGGCCTATCCAAGGATTTAGCGACCAATAAAGCCAATGTTGTTTTACCGACCCCCGGAGGTCCCCAGAAGATCATGGAAGGAATGGACTTTTGCTCTATGGCGTTCCATAGCACGGCCCCCTCGCCTATAATATGTTTTTGACCGACATATTCAGCAAGGTTTCTGGGACGCATCCTTTCAGCCAATGGTACTCTGGTAGCCATAATCCACAAAGCTATTGATTTTTCATAGCAAACCCAATGTAAATATGCATTGGTAATACGAATGTGGCATTCCGTCTATCTTTTACTCGCTAAACTCCGGTAATTCCAGCTAAACGAAAAGTTTTAACATTATTTAATAATTATTCTACCTTTCCCAACAGCTGCATTTATCTTATATTTCAGATTATTTAATACTTTTGAAAAAAATGAATTTGAGAATGATTGATAAAGTGCGTGTTAGCTTAACTCTTGGCTTAATTCTGTTGGCAGTAAGCGTAAAGGCCCAGACCAATGATAAACCATTGGACCCTTCGGGTTTTGTTACAAAATATGACAGTACATTTGCTGGAATTGGCCCGAAAGTATATGTTCTTCCCGCACCTCGGACAAAAGAAGAGGAATTGGTGGATTCCTATAAAGAGAAAAAGGGCTTTTTTGACTCCATTGCCCGTCAATTGGAGTACCAGTCCATTATTGAAGATTATAGGCCAACTTCAAATGCGGCTTATTTAAAGCAAAGTATCAAGCCCTACCCTTCAACTGAAGGGGAATGGAATAGCCTGATCACAAAACTCGAAAGCAACAGGAATTTACCTTTGGCGGCAGGCATGGCCAATGAGCATGCTTTTGAACTACTTAAACAAGGAGACATCAATAGAGCTATCGCCCTATTGATAAGGGGACTGAATGCAGCAAGAACTTCAGGATCCGGCGAAAAATTCGTGCTTGAGCACAATCTTGCAAATGCCTACCTATTCAATGGCAACCTATCGGACGCTGCTTCAATGCAGGAAACATTCCTGCAATCTGCAGTGCAGAAAAAGGAATTGGTAGACCAAGCCAATACCTTGGTCCGCATTGCCTTGGTGCAAGCATATGAAAAGAAATATTTTGCTGCTGAAAACACCATTATCCGCCGTGCATTTCCATTGTACAACAGGACCAAAAACCAATTTGGCAAAGTATATGCTTTGATTAATCTGGCAAAGATCTATCAGCTGCAGAACAAGCATACCGAAGCGCAGTGGTTTTTGATCCAAGCAAAAGATCTAGCGACATTAAGAAAAATCGACAATGAATTGCCTGAGATCGAATACATGTTGGCTCTTTCCAAATACATACAGCAGAACTATAAAGTTGCCCAATTGGAATTTGAAAAGGCAAAAACATTGGCAGACGTAGAAAACAACAAGGTCCTACAGTTGGCCATTGCAGATAAATTGGGGGACATATACTTGATGATGGGCAACTTTGAAGACGCCGAACAGGAGCTTTCAAGTTACTGGAAATTAAGAAACGAATTATTTTAATTCGCAGTTGTCAAGAGGTTGTCCGGAAAGTAGTTAATAACCCTTAAAAGTGACCGGAAAGAACAATTGAAATGAATATTTTACGTTGTCATCCTAGCATTGAGTTAATTTTTAACTAAATTGAGCGGTAATAAAAATACCCTCTTACTATTTGAATAGAGTTATTCCCTGAAACAACAATTAATGAACAAATTCAAGAACTATACATATATGTTTAAACATCTCCTTTTCTGTCTTGCGTTAATATCGGTTGTAGCCTGTGGAGCAAAACCAAGGGTCAACCTGGATCAGGACGGCTTAGAACTAAAGCCTACAACGCAACATGAGATCATTGCGAAAGAAGTAGCCAATTTATTGGAGAATTTCAGCTATAAGAAAGTCCCCATGGGCGATTCCCTTTCCAATATTGTTTTCAATAACCTGTTGGAAGGAATCGACCAGGGGAAGAATTACATGTTGAAATCTGATATTGACGAATTCCAACAATTCAAGAACAGCATCAGCCAAGACTTCAGGGCTGGCGACCTGTCCAGTGCATTCTATATCTTCAATAAATACACTAACAGATATCTGCAGTGCATGAACTTTGCCTTGGAGCAAATCGATGCAAAACATGACTTCACAAAAGACGAAACTTATACCAGCTTTCGCGAGAAACAAGATTGGTTTACTTCAGAGGCCGAATTGAAGGACCAGTGGAGAAAGCGTGTTAAATATGATCTTCTGAACCTGAGACTGACTGCAGGAGACTCTGCAAAGGTGGATGGAGAAAAGAACAAGGAAACTCTACGCAACAGATACAATAACTTGATCTCCCAAGCTAAGAAAACAAATTCCAACGATGCTTTCCAAATGATCATGACGGCATTGACAGACGCTGTTGACCCTCATACCACCTATTACAATCCATCATTCGCACAAGCTTTCAATGAGAGCATGTCAAATACATTAGAGGGTATTGGAGCACAGCTTCAAATGGAGAATGAAATGGTGACCATCAAGCAGATCATTGCTGGAGGCCCTGCATTCAAAGATAAGTCACTTCATATCAATGATCGCATCGTAGCTGTTGCGCAAGGCAATGATGGTGAGTTTGAAGACATCATCGGTTGGAGACTGGATGCTGCTGTAGCAAAGATCAAGGGAAAAAAAGGAACTGTGGTTCGTTTGAAAATCCTACCTGCTGGAGCTGAATTATCCGCTGCACCAAAAATCGTAAAACTTACCCGTGAAAAGATCATTCTTGCCGAGGAATCAGCAAAACGTGAAATAAGAACCATTAAAGGTGAGGACGGCAAAAACTACAAAATCGGCGTGATCAACCTCCCTAAATTCTATATCGATTTTGAAGCGGTCCGCCGTGGAGATAAAGACTATAAGAGCACCACAAGAGATGTAAGGTTGTTATTGGATAGCCTGAAACAGGACGGTGTGGATGCTGTATTGATGGATTTAAGAAATAATGGAGGCGGTTCGTTGCAAGAGGCTATTGAATTGACCGGCCTTTTTATTGACCAGGGTCCCGTAGTTCAGGTGAGAGATTCTCGGAACCGTGTCCAGGTAGACAGCGACCAAGAAACGGGATTGGCATGGGAGGGTCCATTTGGTGTGATAATCAACAGGTTCTCTGCATCTGCTTCTGAAATTTTCGCTGGTGCGATCCAAGATTACGGAAGGGGAATTATCCTTGGTTCTACGAGCTACGGAAAAGGCACAGTCCAAAATGCGGTGGATATGTCCCGTTTCATCAGTGCCACCAACAAGCTTTTGATCAAGGCATCGGGCGAATCTGATCCGGACACCCCGAACGGTGCTCCGGAATTTGGGCAGATCAATATTACGATGGGTAAATTCTACCGTATTACAGGTAGCAGTACCCAACATAAAGGTGTCGACCCAGACCTAGTATTCCCTACACAATATTCAGCTGAGAAATTTGGAGAAAGTTCTGAGCCTTCCGCATTGCCCTGGGATCAGATCAAACCAACCAAATTCTCGAAAATCGGTTCTTTGACCGAAATCAGTACGCAATTGGAAGACATCCATAAGAAACGTATGCAAAAATCACCTGCATATTCGTTCTTACTGGAAGACATTGCAGAATTCAGCAAAAATGAGTCCATGCCTGCAATTTCCTTGAATGAGGAAAAACTTAAAGCTGAAAGGGAAAAAAGCAGATTGAAACAACGAGAGCGTATCAACAAACAGCTTTCTTTCTTAGGTGAACCACTTTGGAAAGAAGGTCAACCGCAGCCAAAATTGGATTACGACTTTGTGCTTGATGAAAGTGCAAATGTGCTGACTGATTATATTAGGCTTAAGAAATAAGGTAGACATTGGCCATTACACCCTGGTCTAGGTAAAAATAAAAAAAGAAGCAGGCTGGTCATTGAATGTCCAGCCTGCTTTGTTTTATATGGATATAAATGGTCACTTGTCCTTATTTAATTGTGATCAGGAAGATTTTCGTGTCACCGTTGAGCAATGAACCAAATGTAAAAAACCGGCCTCCGGTGAACTCCATAGAAGCGATGGCATGAATTAAAAAAAAAAGCAAAATATATCTTCTGCGTTACTTTTAATGCCCTAGATAACCAAACCGGCGAAGGAGCACACGGACGCCAAAAACAACTCGGACCAGTAAACGCTTTGGCCCATTTAAGGTAGCTCTTCGCACTGCCCAGCGCACTTCAAAGGAATACCTTGCTGTCGGGAATATCTTCCAAGGCCAATCCCATCGCACAGGTCAACGTCATCCTTTCCATTTTTATGCAACCTGAAAAAGAGCCTGCGGCTATAGAACTTTCTTTGAAAGGATGGACGTTTGCAATACCTCAACTCTAAAAGTTTGTGCCCGACCTTATATAGAAAAATGAAATGGTTAATGAGAAAAACAAAGCATTAAGACCCTTCAAAACCCAATAAAACATGAATTGGCGCACAGTTGCATAATCTTCGATTATCGAGACAGGGTCCTGGGGGGAGAACCTTACAGATCCTTCATTTACCGTTCGGATTGGGAGAACCCGAATGTGCTATTCTGCTAATGACGACGTAAGTTATTCAATAAAAAAGGATACTGAAAAATGGAATAGCCTGCGCTAAACCAATTTTTCAGTATCCTAATCCGATAGGACATATATACCTGCATCCAGTGGACGAATGCGATCCGTGACTATAAAACTGTATCCCTTTCTAGCTGGATAACAATCTTGTTCTATCCTCCAATCCTGTCCCAAATAAGGTGGATTAACGCCAAACGGTTCTCCTGCCTCATGTCTATCTCCTAATACCCCACCCCTGTTCTCCTTGGTTGGCGAATAGCTGGCCAAGTTCCAGGTTTTCCACTTGCATCTGCTGGCAACACTCTTTTTTCCCTGTTCACCAAAGCGGGTTCTTCAGAAGCTTTATAGGTCAATACGGCTGTTAGGATCACATTGGATATCAGGTCATCAAAGACTATTTTATCGTATGTATCTAGGTTGGTATGCCAAGTGTTGCTGAAATAACCCCATGACAAAGAGCTAAGCATAAAGCCTGGTACCCCCGCAGCTACGAATGAAGCATGGTCTGAACCACCGCCACCAGGGGATCCTGGAAATTGTGTATTGATATCCTTTGTAATATGACTGGGAACTGCATCTAACCAGCGTCCCATAAAGTCATAGGCATGTACAAAGCCTGAACCATTGATATTGGCAACACGGCCTGTACCGTTATCTAGGTTGAAGACTGCCTGAGTCTTCTCGATGACCTCAGGGTTATCCAGGACAAATGATCGAGATCCATTTAATCCCTGCTCTTCACTTCCCCATAATCCTACCAAGATCGTACGTTTAGGGTTCGGAAGGACTTTTTTCAAAACACGAGCGACTTCCATCATTGCAATGGTTCCGGTACCGTTATCTGTTGCGCCAGAGCCACCTTCCCAAGAATCCAAGTGCGCAGACAGGATAACATATTCATCAGGAAACTGAGATCCCTTGATCTCTGCTATGGTATTGAAAGATGGAACATTTCCTAAATGTTTAGAAGAAGTCTCTACTTTAATCTTTGGTGCATAGCCTTTTTCAGCCAAACGGTATAGGATACCGTAGTCCTCCAGGGAGATATCCAATGAAGGCGCTTTATGGGTCCTAGCTCCGAAAATCTTATTTGCACCAAATTCTGCCGACCAATAGCTGCTCAGTACACCTACCGCTCCAGCATCCTCGAGAACTGAAGGAATAGAGTTGGGAGCTAATCCTGTTGCCTTGATACGTTCATTCCAAACGGATCCGATAGAATCTCTTTGCCTCTTCATTTTTGCATAAGATTCAGGCGTTGCGTATTCTTTCCAGTTGGCATCCGGCCTACCGGTTGGTTGTGGCATTGAAACCATTACGTATTTCCCCTTTACCTTAGGCAACCAAGCCCTGAAGGCGAGTGAATCTTTGATATCTGGAAAGGCAATGACCTCCGCTTCAATGGCTTTACCATTGGTGGTAGGGCTCCATGCTAATTGGGTTCCAGCTAACGTTTTCTGCCTGGGATGGGTCATATCGATATGCGAGATCCCTCGCTCCCATCCATGCCATTCACCAAATTGCTGGTTTTTTGCTGAGATCCCCCAGCGTTGAAAGGTTTTCAATGCCCATTCATTGGCATGGGTCATTTGAGGGGTACCAACTAATCTCGGCCCCACGACATCCAGCAGTTCAAAAGCTAATGTTTCCAATTCTGAATTATTTGTTGCCTCATTTACGATCTGCTCAACTATTGGGTCAACGGATCTTGGGGTATTGGGTCCCATGCGCTGTGCTTGCGTTGGAGTATATGCAATCCCTGTTGAAAGTAATAAAAAGGCTAATTTCCTGAAACGGCAAATGGTCTGTTGTTTGAATTTCATAGTAAATGTTCAGTTATTAATTAGGTAAACCCTAAGGTCGGCAAAATTTGCCAAAAGCAAAAAAGATAAGACCAATAAGTCTGGTAAAGGGAGTTTTTCTTTGCTCGCCCCGGTTGAGTTATGCAGGTTTTTCCATTTTTATGATGATTTGCCAAGCCTGTCGAACTCAAAAAAAAGCCTGGGATTTGCCCAGGCCATCAAAATTCCATGTATTAATTAAAAAAATATTTTAGAGGCTTTAGGGGTTCCTCCCCTTAGATTATGATCTCCAGTCTTTGTATTGATTGATCAGTCCATTGGTCGAGGAGTCATGTGTTTCAACGGCTCCATCTCCCTCTAACTCAGGAAGGATCTGGTTTGCCAATTGCTTTCCAAGCTCCACACCCCATTGATCGAAACTAAAGATATTCCAGATGATCCCCTGCACAAAGATCTTATGTTCATAAAGTGCGATCAAGGCTCCTAAAGTCTTAGGCGTGATCTCTTTGATCAAGAATGAATTGGTAGGACGATTTCCTTCAAATACTTTGAAAGGGGTCAATTCTTTGATTTCAGCTTCGGACTTACCTGCTTTTTCCAGTTCAGCGACTACCTCCTCCTCTGATTTTCCATTCATCAGGGCCTCGGTCTGTGCAAAAAAGTTGGAAAGCAACATTTGGTGGTGATTACCCAGTGGATTATGGGAAATAGCTGGTGCAATGAAGTCACAAGGGATCAGCTTGGTTCCCTGATGGATCAATTGATAAAAAGCATGCTGACCATTGGTACCCGGCTCTCCCCAAATGATCGGTCCGGTTTCATAATCAACTCTCTTTCCATTTCTATCAATATACTTACCATTACTTTCCATATCTCCCTGTTGGAAATAAGCTGCAAATCGATGTAAATATTGGTCGTATGGAAGGATGGCACTGCTTTCAGCTTCAAAGAAATTATTATACCATATGCCCAATAGAGCCATGATGACCGGGATGTTCTCTTCAAATTCCGCATTCCTGAAATGCTCATCGGCTTCGTATGCTCCTGTCAAAAGTTCCTCGAACTTTTCAAAACCTATCGCTAAACAGATCGATAGTCCAATAGCGGACCATAAAGAGTATCTACCGCCTACCCAATCCCAGAATTCGAACATATTCCTGGTATCAATACCAAATGCTGATACGCCAGACTCGTTGGTACTCAAGGCTGCAAAGTGCTTGGCAACATCGGCCTCTTTTGCTCCTGCCTTCAAGAACCATACTTTGGCAGAATTTGCATTGGCCATGGTCTCCTGGGTAGTAAAGGTCTTTGATGCAATCAGGAACAATGTAGTTTCAGGATCTAGACCTTTCAGGGTTTCCGCAATCTGGGTTGCATCTACATTGGATACAAAATGCATGTTCAACCTTGTCTTATATGCTTTAAGTCCCTCTGTGACCATTACTGGCCCTAGATCAGAACCACCGATACCGATGTTCACTACATCCGTGATCTCTTTTCCCGTAAATCCTTTCCATTCTCCAGAAATAACACGTCCGGAGAAGTCTTTCATCCTTTCCAGGACTCCTTTGATCTCTGGCATCACATCCTTTCCGTCGGTAAGGACAGGCTTGCCGGATCTATTTCTCAATGCCGTATGCAATACCGCACGTTTTTCTGTTTCATTGATCTTCTCGCCGTTGAACATGGCTTCGATTGCATCTTTCAATTTGCACTCGCGCGCCAATTGGATCAACAATGCCATGGTTTCCTCATTTATGCGGTTTTTAGAATAATCCAACAGGATGTCGCCCAAATAGATGGAAAACTTATCGAAACGTTCAGGATCTTTAGCAAAAAGATCCTTAATGCTGGATTCGTTTATGGTTATGAAATGATCGGCTAAATATTTGAAGGCTTGGGTCGTTGTAAAATCAATTTTTGGTAACATATATCTTTACTTTTGTTCAAATATAAGGATTACAGCCTATTCTATCCTCAATTTTATTTTATCTTTGTTCCTATGACCAAAGAACAAATTCAAGACTTGAGGGACAGAATCACTTCCCTGAGGAGGCATCTTTGACATTGATGCCAAAAAGGAAGAGATAGAGCGTGAAACCCAAATCACGATGCAATCCGACTTTTGGGATGACCCAAAAGCCGCAGAAAAGGTCCTGCATTCCATTAAAAACCATAAAATCTGGACCGATCAGTTTGATCATGTCAATGCTGCAGTGGAAGATACAGGTGTTCTGTATGAATTCTTTCAAAGCGGTGATGCTAGCGAAAAGGAATTGGAAGACCAATACCAGATTGCACTGACAGAAATCGAAGAGCTGGAATTCAAGAACATGCTCAGTGCCGAAGAGGACCAATTGGATGCGATTCTGCAAATAACGGCTGGTGCCGGTGGTACCGAATCATGCGATTGGGCAGCGATGCTGATGAGGATGTATATCATGTGGGGCGAGAAACATGGCTGTAAGGTAACGGAGCAGGATTATCAAGAAGGTGATGTAGCCGGGATAAAGACAGTGACCTTACAGTTTTCTGGTAATTTTTCTTATGGCTATCTGAAAGGTGAAAATGGCGTACATCGCTTGGTTAGGATCTCTCCTTTCGACTCCAATGCCAAGAGACATACTTCGTTTGCATCGGTATATGTCTATCCGTTGGTGGATGACAATATAGAGATCGAAGTAAAGGACTCAGAAATCGATTGGGACACCTTCCGTTCGGGAGGAGCAGGAGGCCAGAACGTAAATAAGGTAGAAACTGCGGTGAGGCTGCACCATAAGCCTACCGGGATCATTATCAAGAACCAGGAGTCAAGATCGCAATTGCAGAACAAGGAAAATGCCATGCGCTTATTAAAGTCCCAATTGTATGAAATCGAAATGAGAAAGCGCCAAGAAGCAACCGCTGCAATCGAAGGTTCGAAGAAAAAAATTGAATGGGGTTCACAGATCCGCAACTATGTCCTCCATCCCTATAAATTGATCAAGGATTTAAGGACAAATACCGAAACCTCGAATACACAGGCAGTATTGGATGGGGATCTGGACGGATTCCTGAAATCGTACCTGATGGAATTCGGAGGTTAATGGAAACTTAGGAATTCAGGGACATTAGAAAGGGCTGGAATCATGATTCCAGCCCTTTCTAATATATATTTTCTTAGGAAATACTTTTAATTAAACCACTAAAAAGCATTTTTCCACATCATGCTTTCCACAGGGCGAATGGTTTTGTTATTGTATTTCGCATTTCCCTTACTGTTGTACATCGTCTCGATATCACCTTCCACCACAAAGTAGATCAATTGCCCGATCGGCATCCCAGCATATACGCGAACTGGCTGTGCAACGGAAATCTCCAGGGTCCAGGTATTGCAAAAACCAACATCACCTTTACCAGCAGTTGCATGGATATCGATACCCAAACGCCCAGTACTAGATTTCCCTTCCAAGAAAGGAACATGCCCATGGCTTTCTGTATACTCTATGGTTACCCCTAAATACAGTGTGCCTGGTTGAAGAACATAACCTTCAGCCGGAATCTCAAAGTGTTCGATTTCATTATGCTTCTTCGCATCCAGGACCTCATCCTTGTACCTTGCTAAATATTTTCCCAAATGGACATCGTATGAATTTGTTCCCAAACATTTCCTGTCGAAAGGTTCAATCACGATCATCCCCCTATCGATTTCTTCTAAAATTCTCTTATCTGATAATATCATATTCTGAAGCTAAACTACTGCTGATTAGCAGGATTCAAAAATACATTAAAAATAAATAAAAAACATATCTAAAGCTAAATACTAGTTGGTAAACGCTAAATTTGGCTATGTCACTAGCATATCTAAAAGAATTGGATGCGCACAGCCGCATAGCCCTGTGGAAAATTGAAGAAACGGAAGATGAATTGGTTGCCATGTTGCAACTTGACGAATCTGAACTGACAAAGCTCAGGAGCCTAGCAAAAGGGAAAAGGACCTTACATTGGTTGGCAACAAGAGCACTTTTGCGCTATTTGCTGCAAACTCCGGATTATATCAGCTGCCCCTCTGATTCAAATGGGAAACCCTATTTGCCAGACTTCCCATATGAAATTTCATTGACCCACTCCTATGATTATGCCGGCGTGATGCTGAGCTCTGCTGGCGTCTGTGGAATAGACCTTGAAATTGTAAAAGAAAAGGTGGTCAGGATAAAAAACAAGTTCCTAAAACCGGAAGAACTAGCGTTTATTGAAGGAGACCAAATGGTAGACCAGTTATATGCCTGTTGGTGTGCCAAGGAAGCCCTCTACAAACTCCAGGGCAATAGGGGCGTTTCCTTCTACCATAACATGACGATTGAGCCATTCCGCTACACCCAGCAAGGCGTCATGAAAGTCATACTCACCAAGGATGATTCGGTCCGGACCTTTGATGTGTTCTATGAAAGGTTCAATGAATATATGTTAGGGTACGTCGTTGGATAGGCCAGCCATATTCAGAGGGATGCACATAGGTCTAAATACTTCATTTAATACACTATGTCTGCCCATCCTGCAACAAATGCTGTTTTAAGGAAAGTCGTTTGTTTGATTTATAGATCCTAACAGCGATTAAGAAATAGGCCAGTAACAATGGGCCATAGACCAGCCCGATCAATCCAAATAAAGGCAGACCGATGATCACACCGACCACTGTGATGATCGGATGTATGTCCCCTAGTTTCTTGGCGATCACCAAGCGAAGTACATTATCGATATTGATCACTAAACCAAATCCCCAGGCAAGCAGCCCAATCCCCTGCCAGTTATGTCCGTCGGCCAACAATATGACCGCAGCAGGAACAAAAATCAACGGTGGTCCCAGTAATGGAATAAAGGAAAGGATAGCACAGATCACCCCCCAAAACAGCGGGTCCTTGGCACCGAAAATCCAAAAACCGATCGCCAAACATGCTCCCTGGATAATGGCAATGATCGTTTGTCCAATAATATTTGAATAGGTGATGTTTTTTAGCTCCTCCCCAAAAGTAACTGCATTCTCATCATCAAAAGGGAGGTAATGAACTATCCCGCCTTCGAATCCTTTATAATTCACAAACAAGAAATATAACAGGAAATACATCACCGCGATTTCCAGGAACACATTTGCAGCTCCGGTAAGCGCTGTGGTCAAAAGCCCCCCTAAATAGGTAGAACTGGCCTCAAGTTGCTTCTCGATGAGATCAGGTTGCCCTAATTTATCACCCACAAAATGATTGATGGCATCCATGATCTTCTTGACCCATTGCGGATCCTGTTGGAGCTCGATAGCTTTATCAAAAAGCATCTTCCCTATCCCCAAGAAGGGAAGGACGATGATAAAGATGGAAAGGATGATGATAAAAATGGAAGATACAGGCTTGGGCCAATGCCATTTCTCGATCAAGAAGATATTTAGGTTCCGAAATAGGGTATACATGACCATGGTCCCCAAAAAGGCACCGAATATCCCCGAGGTGGCATAAAGGATGATCCCTCCCAATACAATGACTATGATTAGGATGATTACATTACGTTCCTTCTGTGAAAAAACATCGTTGTTGCTCATAACTGATTTTAGAATAATAAAACAACGAACTATTGATTTGGTTCTGAACCATGTTTAAATTCCCTGCAAACCTACCATGCTCCGGTCTCAGATAGCGGCTGGTCTTGTCAACGGACATTCGCTCATGCTAACCCAATTGGTTCAGTAAGAGGAATTTCAAGCAACACCATTTAGTTAACAAAAAGTAAGATAACAAAATTATTACATCAGAAGCGCAAACTTAAAGAAAGGCTTTTTAATATAATTTAATACCTTAGTAATCATTTGTTAACCATTTTTTAATTTAAAAAAAGAACCTTTGTACCAAAACCTATTTCTTGTTTATGAAAAAATCTCAAAGAACGATACAATCTCCTAGAATCTAACAATCAATAAATACCATTATTACTCATGAAATTTACTTCGAAAACCATAGCGAGGTCCGCTTTTTTATTGCTCCTATGCTTAGTTTGCACAACGCGAGCATTCAGTCAGCAGCGAACGATCAACGGAAAGGTCAGAACAGCCGACAACGTTCCATTATCAAATGTATCTGTCCTCCTGAAAGGGACCAACATCGGTTCACAGACCAATGACGACGGCCAGTTCCAGATAAGTGTTCCAAATGATGGTACCTTGATTTTCTCCATTATCGGTTACACGACCCAGGAGACCGACATAAAAGGAAAGGATTATCTCAACGTCATACTTGAACCGGACAACAAGGCCATCGATGAGGTGGTGGTAATGGGTTATTCCCAAGTGGAGAAACAGCACGTTGCGTCTTCGGTGGCAAGTCTGGATATGGAGTCCACCAAAACCAGGCCCATTTTCAAAATGGAAGAAGCATTTTCCGGAACCGTACCGGGGGTAACGATGCTCCAGGGGTCCAATATCCCAGGTGCTGTTCCAGGAACTATTTCCATTCGAGGTATCAGCACCCTGCAGAATGCAGATGCATTGGTCATTGTGGACGGAATGGAACAGTCTATCACTGACCTTGACCCTAACCAAATCAAGAGCATCACTGTCCTAAAGGATGCCGCCTCAACCTCCATGTACGGATCCAGAGGTGCAAATGGAGTGATCATAGTTGAAACGGAACGCGGCTATACCGGCAAATTCAAGGTTGACCTAAACGCTTGGGGTGCATTCAGCAACCCTATCGACCTACCGAACTGGGTAAATGCCGCGGAGTACATGAAGTTGAACAATGAGACCCGCGCACACCAAAACCAAACCTTGCTCTTTACCGATGAGGACATACGCAAGGCAGAATCAGGAGAAACAAGAAGTGTGAACTGGCTCGATGAGATCATGACGAGGAAACCTTTTGCAAACAACACCACAGCGAACATCTCTGGCGGTGGTGGTGTTGGAACATTCAACCTGATGCTGGGCCATATCGGGGAAAAAGGATTGAACGACATCGAAGGGACCGAAAAGTTCTCAGCGCGTTTCAACACAAACATCAACATAGCGGACAAATTCGTCCTGTTGGCTGATTTCTATGCCCATCGATTACAGGTCGATCGCCTGATGGCAAATGACAACGGCCACGGCCTTTACCAGATAGCCTGGAGAATGAACCCTACACAGCAGATCTTTTATGGGGACACCGACATCCCAGAGCATTACATCCTTCATAACAACATGAACCCTTTGGCTTCCATTGCAAAAGGCGGAATCAAAAACTACCTGCACGACAGAAGTACAATCAACCTGAGGCCACGATATAACATCAATAAAAACCTGAACATCGAAGGTAATGTTTCCTATATGATCAATAAATCAGCAAATAAGGCAGAACGCAGGACCTTTAAGTTCTACGATGGGGACGGCGCACCAGTTACGATATGGAACAACTCTGTTACTGCGGAACAAGGGGTGAGCTCGAGCCAATTGACCGCGAGAGCTTTAGCGAACTACACCAAAGACCTACGCGATAATAAAGATAAGCTCTATTTGACCTTGGGAACGGAAATGATGAGCTATACTTACACCGACTATAGAGAAGAGAACAAAGCTTCATTCTTCGGAAAACTGAACTACTCTTTCGATAACCGCTATCTGGTCGAATTGACAGGCCGTTCTGATGGGAGCAGCAAGTTTGCCCCGGGCAACAAATGGGGCTTCTTCCCTTCGGCGGCGATTGCATGGAATATGCACAACGAGTCTTTCTTTAGCTCCTTGCGCGAAAGCGGCGCTATCAACAATCTGAAAATCCGTGCATCTTATGGATTGATCGGTAATGAGAACGTTGCTCCATACCTATGGCAAGAGATCGTAAATAACTGGGGGTGGACCATCCGAGTTCCCAATCCTGATTTCTCATGGGAGAAACAAAAACAATGGAACATCGGTATGGACTTGACTGCCTTGAACAATAGATTGTCGTTGACCGCTGAAGTATACGATAAATTCTCTTACGACTTAATTTACAACAACTTCCCTGTCCCTCCCCTAACTGGATCGAACACCTTGGAATCTGCAGTCAATATCGGCGAGGTCCAGAACAAGGGCTGGGAACTATCCGCAAAATGGTCTGACAGGATTGGAAATGTAAAGTATAATGTCGGCGCAATGCTGTTCGACAATATCAATAAAGTGTTGAAAGCGGGTTACAATAAGGGAGATACTCTGATATTCAAGGGCGATAGTGATAAAATCTGGTACAATGGTGCTGCTATCGACAACTATTATGGTTTTGAGAGCAATGGTTACTTCCAGAATGCAACTGAGGTGGAAAATACAGAAGCTAAATTACCAAACACCTTGCCCGGTGACATCAGGTACAAGGACCAAAACGGCGACGGTATCATAAATGACCAGGACCGGATTTATTTAGGAGATCCTTTTCCTCACATGAATTACTCCATCAACCTTGGCCTGAACTATAAAAACTGGGACTTCTCGGTAATGGGACAAGGTGTCGGTAAAAGAAATGGAAGATTAGTCGGAATGGAAGGTTACCCTGTCTATGTGGATGGTGACAGTAATTCCTTGGGGACGCCCCGTAAGGAATATGCAGATAATCGCTGGACTGAATCCAATCCAAATGCCCGTTTTCCAAGGATATGGAGCGGAAATAGTTCAAATGCTTACCTAAGCGATGTCTGGCTGGGGGACGCTTCATATTTCAGGATCAAGATGATACAGTTGGGATATACTTTCCCAGGAATAGGAAAGAGCATCAAGAACATCAGATTGTATGTTAATGCCCAGGACGCTTTCACCTTTACCAAATGGGAAGGCCTGGAACCGGAAAGAGGACTGGACAAATCCAAGACTGAAAACCAAGGTAATGGTGTGTACCCAAGAATGGCAACATACAGCTTTGGAGTTAGAGCAACCATTTTTTAACGAATGACTTTACTGAAATGAAAAAGACAATATTTGCATTAGCACTGATCAGCTCTTTGGGAACAACGAGCTGTGAGAAATTCCTAGATAAACGAGATCCTACAGCAACTAATTTCCAAGAGTTTTTCAATACTGAAGAAGATTTGAGAAGAGTGGTCTATAGCTCTTATAGAGATGTTTTCACTCATCCGACCGACAGAAGGCTTGTCTTCTATATGCTGGACGGAAGATCGGACAACGGCTATGCCCGCATCGAAACTGACCACCACGGCATTATGGCAAATGGGAATTACAACAGCAACTCAAGGGCCGCAGAGTACTATTGGACCCTGTTCAATAAACACGTTGGACGCCTAAATACCTTTATCGCGAACGTCGATATCCCTTATGTTGAAGATGAAACCGTGAGGCAAAAGTACAAAGGCGTCCTTGAGGGACTACGCGTATGGCATTACTTTAGAATCGTGTCCCATTGGGGAGATGTTCCGTTTGTCCTTGAACCGGCAAACCTTGAAACAGCCAAACAGCCATCTACTCCTAAAAAAGAGATCTTGGACAAACTGTTCCCCATGGCAGAGGAAATTGCCTCCAGGTTACCGGAGTCAGAGGGAACCACCAATGCCTACATGTTCAACAAATACTCATTCAAGGCAATCATCATGAGGTATGCGCTCTATTTTGAGCGATATGACCTGGCGGCTAAGATTGCGAAAGAAATCATGGACTCGGGCAGATACGACCTGCATGGCAACTATGGGGATATGTTTAGTTACAAGGCGGACAAAACAAACAAGGAATTCATCATCAAATTTGACATGGAGAGCCACGACAACTCTGCAACTGCATCCTTTGAACATCTAGGCCCTCATTACAGGACCGGAAAAGGCCAATCCTATATGGTCCCAACCAAATCTTTGGTTGATAGCTATTGGACCTTGCAAGGGCGTCCAATTGACCAATGTCCGCTTCATACCAGAGAAGAATATGAGCTTGACCCAAAATTGAACAGGGATCCTCGGTATGGACAAAGTATTTTTGGGCACGGTGATAAGTTTTCGGGGGAGGTGATCGACATCTATAATGTGAACAGCCCAATGTACTATCAGCAACTTAGGGGCAGTAAATCTGGCTATTGGTTCAGGAAGTTCGTGGACGAAGCCGATGCCTTCAGGTCCGGTGGGAACATGACCTTCCCGCTGATAAGATATGCAGAAGTGCTGTTGACCTATGCTGAAGCGAAGATTATGTCCGGAGGACCTGATGAACTAGCGAAGGATAACATCAATAAAATCCGCAAAAGAGCAGGATTGGACATGACGATCGCGGATGTGAAACTCACGGGCAAAACCCAGCAACAGTGGATTGACCTAATCCGCAATGAAAGAAGGATTGAATTTGCAGGAGAAGGTATACGGTATGATGATATTATACGCTGGAAGATCGCGGACAAAGTATTGAACCAACCTGCAATGGGCCATACAAGGAAGATCAATAACACCCTTCAGTCATTGAAGATCGAAGACCGGAGGTTTACAGACAATCAGTACTTGTGGCCTTTCCATGAGAGCTCACTCAAGGTAGAACCGAACCTGACACAAAATCCAGGATATTAAAAGAAGCTTTAGCCCGTCTGGTTTGGACGGGCTAACTTTTACTCAACCGGATGGTCAAAATTCCAGCGGATAGGTCTCAAAGGCGGGAATACAGCTTATTTACTTCGGAAAGTAATCCAAATTCGAGCTTATAAATAACATTTTGGGTGAATGGTTGCATGAGATATTTGAAGATCCGCACTGTACATTAATTTAAATCGAAACTCTTATAATCCATTTTAAACAAGTTAGTTTCAGGAGCAACCTTTCCCTTTGATGGACCTGGTATTGAAAGAATTCTTGAAGGCAAGCAAATCCTTGACCTGAAATTCGTTTTCAATCCAGGGAAAACCTATCATTTCTGACAGACAATCGACTGATTATTCAGTCGGGAGGTAATCTAGGAACATTATACCATCAAATACGCGTTCCGGGATGTCGAGAAAGGATATGCGCACAGGTAAGGCCAATTCACTTGAATTTCTGGACCAGTTGATAGCGGTTAGGAGGTCTCAGTTATTGGTTGCTTTATGTTACAACGGCATCTATCGGCATGTCTATTTTGACCAGATCTTCTATTTGAATCTTATTTAGCGCTACAATGAAGGCTAGGGCTTCCGATTTGCCCTGATATGCACAAACGATACGAGCAATCTAGGGATCGAATATAACCATGTCCTTGCTCCAACTGGGCATGGCCGAAGAATCCGAGAATCAAAGGCAATGTGCCTATATACCAGGTAAGACATTTCTCACTCTATCTGGGACAACCGCAGCAAAACAGATTTTTTTGCCTTGGGGTACTTTTTCAATAGGGAATCAACAAAACAAACCGCTTTGTCCCTAGAATGGTTGCGAAGCATCCAAAATGCATGAGTGAAAACAAAATCCTCTATATCCAATTTTTTTTTCCGAAATATCAATGGTGCTCTTTTCATAAAATAAACGACAATCTCAAAAACAGAAGGTTTAATTGCGTACCAAAGATATTACATAATCTACCTAACGCACTGAAAGCCTTCGGAATGGAATCCATTTTTATGCGCCAGGCAATGGTCAATCAATCATGCCCCATTGGTTTCACCGCTTTATTATGGATCCCTAAACGTTAGGATGGTGCTGCCCATTGACCGATGGCGAGAGGACCTTTGTCTTCTGTCCTGTCTCAACCGAACGCATTTTTGTGCGTCCGATATCCCCTAGAAATAAGGACAGCCCCTAAAAGACCATGGAAGGAATCTTTGGAGATTGAATTTCAATTTCCCTGCTGACCTTGCATTCAATTGCTGTAATTAATGCCATAACATATAAATTAAAAGTTGGTGGGGAAACTTCTGAAAGCAAAGCGACCGATTTTCCTTATTACCCGTAGAGACCATACGGAAACCCCGAGGTTATTCCAGGAGAGTTTCCAAGAGACCCAAAAAGGGCTCCAAGACCAGGCCCTCCGGAACCTTAGCCCCAACAATCCCCTTCCCAATAGGATCGTAAAGCCAGGGTGTGGGGGAAATTCCGGACCTCTGCATTGAGGCCGCTTGGATGCTTGGAGGGCAATGGGAAAAAAGGGGCTTGCGCCGACCAGCAAATTCGGAAATAATGCCCTGGGGAGTAATAAAATGTCCGGCACCATGCTACATAATGCCGGAAACCCCTGCCATACTAGCTATAAGATGGAATCAGCCATCCACATCAGGATAAAGGACGAAAAGATAAGAGCATCCTCAACTAAGTATCCTGAAGATCTGTAATTTTCTTTATCCTGACCTTATTGTACTGTTGTAGAAAGATCGGGATTGCATTATATGTGAAATTGGCAGCTAAAATTGAGGTCCCTGCGATACAAAATCCATGGAGAAAGGCAATGACGGTGGAAAGCAGGAAGAACACCATACATGTCCAATGGTAACGCTCATACATCGCGATCGTAGAAAGGTATCTTTTCGCATGGGCCTTTCCCCTACCTTGGGCAGGTCGTTTTTTTTTCGTCATGGAATTCACGATATCCCCGTCCTGGACAAATTTCCTCATGAACCTTACACCGTACCTTTCATAAAATCCTGGATCCTCGCTCAAGACGGTCCTTTCTAGGACCCATGCCGGCACAAGGGCAAAAAGCATAGCTAAGCCAATTGCAATATACAGCCAGGACCCCTTTGCACCTACCAGGTACCAGAACCAAAATATGGGCGTAAAGCATACAAGCGTCCAGAAAAGATTAAATAACTGGTTCAGCATATGCCGCTGGTAACGGTGTCTTGTTTTGAGCATTGCTTGGTTTTTTGTTTAATCCACTATTTCAGGGCAACCGTTCTGTAAAAGAAAATCTGCGCCATTTTTCACTGGGCTGGAAAAGAGTTGCCTGATCATTTTCACCGAGCGAAGGACTCCTACCCACTGATCCCTCCCCGGATTTCGCTAGCCCGCATCAGATCCAATTCCGCTCTGATTAGGATTAATACCGATGGCACCCTACCCATGTGAAAACGTTTTGGGGAACTCTAGGAAAAATTCTGTCCCTTCATTCACGCGGCTTTCAAAATCAACGCGCCCCCCCATCCACTCTACAACGGTCTTAACTACCCATAAGCCGATTCCATTCGATTTTTCGCCATTTAGACCGGTCCTGCTCTGGTCATTGAACTTGTTGAATACCTGAGATTTCATGTCCTCGGGTATACCTATCCCCGTATCCCTGACGGATAGGCGGACTTTATCTCCAATATCAATGAGCGATACCGTTATCGTTCCGCCAGTGTGGGTAAACTTGAGAGAATTGGAAATAAGGTTGTTCAATACCTGGATCAGTTTATCCTCATCCATGTCCATGGTGATAGTGGGAAAATCTGAACTGAACACAAATGATACCCCTAGATGGCTCTCCATTCTGGCACATTGGTCCATGAAATCACGTACCATCGGCACCAGGTCCACCCTTTCCATATTAAGGGGAACCGACAAGGAGGTGATAAATTCCTTCTTTAGGAAACTCTTGATTAGCGACATGTTGCTCATACAGATGTCTCTTATTGCAGACAATGCGTTCTCCAGGCTGCCGGGGTCCCCGTTGTTCATGTTCCCCATGGCTAAATCAGTAAGGTTCCTTAGGGTGGCGAAGGACCCTGCTATATCATGGCTCAATATATTGAGAATGGCATTTTTCTTTGCATTGTGGCTGAGTATGTTCTTCTGGAACTCGACCTCTCCGGTAAAGTCTTCGGCGAACCCTACGCACTCTGGCCTACCTGAAGTATCGACCTGGTACATGGTAAGTCTCAGGTGCCTTAAATTTCCAGCTACAGAAAACCTGACTGCTCTCTTTTCAATGGGCTTCACCCTGATGTCCTTGATTTCCCTTAGGAGAGATTCCCTATCTTCTGGGTGTACATGGTCAAGGATCTCCGTTAGGTTCTCGGCAACCTTTTCAAATCCCATAAAAAATCTGAATGAATGGTTCATGTACCTTATCTCCCATTTGGAGGGATCGAACGAAAAAATCATCAGATATACATTTTCCGAAAACGCCAGAAGAGGGTTTAAAGTACCTGCCATTGCAATATTATTAAGGTTATCGATGTCAAAATCATTCTATAAGGCGGTTCCTCAAAAAGCATGTGGACCTCAAGGTTATTTCACTTTGGGCACCTGCGAACCCCAATTGCCCCACCTCCATATTTACGGTGCTTTTTTCGAAGGATCAGGCAAACAAATGGATTTCTCAGCAAGGACTGTTCAGAACCTTGGCTTCCTCTTTTCAGTGAATGCACTCAGTCCTTCAGAGAAATCCTCTGAAACAAAACATTCGGCAAAGGTCCGGATCTCTAGCCCGTATCCTTCCACCTTTCCCTGGGTGCTGCCGTTTACCGCTACGATGGCCGCAGATACTGCAGAAGCGGATCGGGAATAGATTCTTTCAAGGAGTTTTTGGGACTGGTCAATAAGAAGATCAGGATCAACGATCGAGCTTACAAGGCCCCATATGTACGCCGCTTTGGCGTCGACCATCTCTCCTGTCAGGATCAGTTCCAGGGCCCTCCCCTTGCCGATAAGCTCGGGTAGCCTCTGGGTCCCTCCATATCCAGGGATCAGACCTAGGGAAACTTCAGGGAGTCCCATTTTGGCGGTAGAGGACGCTACCCTGAAATGGCAGGCCAAAGCGAGTTCCAGTCCTCCTCCCAGCGCAAAACCATTGATGGCAGCAACCACAGGCTTGGAAAGGTTGGCAATTTTATTCATCAGTTCATGCCCGGACCTCGACATCGCCTCTGCCTCCTCTTTGCTCTTGCCAAGGAACTCCTTAATATCCGCACCGGCAACAAAGGCCTTTTCCCCTGCACCGGTCAATATCAGCCCCCTGACGGACCCATCAGCTTCAGCCCGGCTTACTGCATCCTTCAGTTCCGCAATGGTATCGCGATTCAAGGCATTTAATTTGCCTTCGCGATTAATGGTAATTTGGGCTGTTTTATTCTTGATCTCTAGCGTAATGTTTTGATAGCTCATACTAAAAATTAATATTGATTGAAAACCTTATTCGTTCACTCCTGACATTGGGTAGTCCATTGTAATTCAATCTCCTCACATATTCAACCTTCAGAACATTCAAGATATTGTCAATTCCCAAGGTACCCTCCCAATAAGGCTGTCCATTAGGAACATTTGTCAAGATCTCTCCTTCCTTATTGCGGTCGAATTCAACCACATCATTACTAATATACGGGTTATTTTGGTCACTTAATTTACCATAGAACATCTGAGCTCCCCATACCTCCCGTAAATTCAATTTCTTGATCAATGGAATCTTATTGAATAAGAATCCCTGCAATTGATGGTATACCCCAACCTTTAAATAACTATCGGCAACAAACTCCATGGGGTTCATCATGTCGAAATCGATTTCATGTCGGTCTTCACGCTGTTTTACGTTCGGTAACTCCAACATTGTGTATGGTAGGGTTCCCCATATTCTACCCCCAACTGCCCTGAGGTCTGCAAAACCTAGTTGGTTTAAAAAGAAGCGCTTGGAAGCTGCTGCAGTCAGCTTGTCATAGGCATAGGTCGTATTCCAGAAACCGTCCAGACTATGGGTATAGGTCAGGTTGAAAACCGGATGTTTTTCAATGATGGTCTTCCTATTTAAGTTGCGATAATAGAATTTCTCAAAAGGTGCCCATCGCAAGTCCACATGTGCCTCATTGCTCTGGATATGGGTCAGCAACGCCTCTGGGTTCCCTGAGTTGATCAATCGCAAATCTCCAACCGTATTCTGGTTTCTATGCGTGAATCCAGTGGTAACACTGAAGTGGTTTCCAAATTCTACAACATGTTGCAATTGATAAGCACGGGTATCAAACCATTTTGTAGGTCTATTCCTTCGAATGGACCTGAAGAAACTATCCCCTTTTAGGAAACCTATCTGTTGACCTGGCTCCATTATATCGTTCTGAACAGATCCTTCAATATAATGGGCTGGAAAAGTCACCACCGAATTACCGTTCAGGGAAACGGCAGATCTCAGAAAGTACTTCAATCGGGCATCATCCAATCCATATGCGACATAACCTTCAAAATACGCTTTGTCTGTCAATGCTTGCGTACTCCTGCCCCCTATCCTGAAACGGTTCCCCTCAATATTATTTTGGCTGTACAGATATTCCAGCGGACCTATCTCAAACATCCCAAGGTTATAGAAACCTTGGGACAACAGGTAGCCTAAAGCCAAAACGGTCTTAAAACTCTTTTTCTGGTTTAGCGTTTCAATGTTCCTGTACGTATTCTGTTCCGCGTTGTTCAACGCAATTGGTCGATTCGGGATGGTTATGTCTGCTTGGGGAAGTATCTCAGTCGGTGGACCTGAAAAAACATTTATCGGGAACTTGGTTCCTAAGCGATAATTGTCGTTAATACTTATGCGATCAGCAAAAACCGTCTCCCCCTTTCGAATTCCGAAAGTCAGAAAAGTCCGGGTGCTGTCCATTAACATGACCCCTGTTTTGTCTTTCTCATAATGAAAAACTATCTCCCCTTCCTTTACCCAGTTAAGGTTGGTTTCCTCATTGATCTTGAGGTTAGCTTTCTTAACAGCATAGGTGCCATCCATACTTACCTGAAGAATACCATTGAACAATAGATCCGTTTTATTCCTTGGTTCGAACTTCAATTGGATAAAATATCCTTCTTCATTGAAGATAGTATCCGTGATATAATACTTATAGAACAGTTTACCGTTATCTGCGATTGGACTCAAGAACTGCTTGTTCAGGATATAGATACTCTCATCATAAACATCTACCTGCTGGAACATGTAGTTCAGGAATTCCTGGATGTTGGGGTTGTTGACATATCGCCTATCAAACTCGGTCTTTCTTTGGGAGGTTATTATCTTTTTAAATTTCGGGGGATCCTTCTTTCCATAGACCTTTGCATTGCTCTCCTCCAAATACAGGGAAAGCAGCTTTTTCCCTTCATAACTGGTACTATCGATGTTCCCGAACAGAAAGCCCAGTCCCAACATTCCCTGTTTATTGGAAACCTTAGGGTCAATAAAACCGAATTTAAGCTTATCATATTGATCAAACTCCAGACTGTCCTTTCCAGACAACCTGTTTTGATGTTTATGTCTTATCACCAAATCGATCAACTCGACCGCTTTGTTGTTCCTGTTACGATATTTAGATTTATGGCTAATGGAGACTGCTTCGATCTTATTGGAATCATGGGTCAATTCAAAGACGAGATTGGTAAGTGAATCAGGGATATTGGCGATCAGGGTCCTGAAGCCTAGGGCACGGACTTCAATCTGTTTGGACCGAGAATCCAAACTCAAACTGAAGAAGCCCTTATTATCTGCAGAAGTTGCCCTTTTGGTATCTAAATCCAGAATGGTCGCCCCTGCAACTGCCTGCTTGCTGTCCTTATCCAATACTTTGCCAGAAATGACAGTTTGGGCCAACGAAAGGTTAACCGTGAAGCAATGGACCGATACAAATGCGCACAAAAAACAGAAGAAAGGGGCACTTCTCATAATAAAACCTGAACTTTATAAAGATACAATTTGTTGTGAAAGTTCAAATTATTAAACGAAAAAAGGAGGCAAAATATGTTGTGGACCGAAGGAATTATTATTGATTCTTATCAACACGGTTCAGTTTTAAGCTGCCCAGAATAAGCTCCTCATTGAACTGACCCAGGGTAATGCTGTTGAGCATCCTTGCCAATTCCGAACGGATGGCCTTAAACTCATTGTGCAAAGGACATGGATGTTCCTCGGAACATTGCGGTAAGCCCATGCCACAACCGATAAAAATATCATCCCCATCGATTGCTTTGACTACCTCCGACAATCTCTTATTCATCTCAACTTCAGTCAGGTAAAACCCGCCATTGGGACCTTTTACAGATTTCACAATACCACCCTTGCTCAGCTCCTGAAGGATCTTCCCCAAAAAGGGTTCAGGTGATTGTATATTGCTGGCAATCTCTTTTATACCCACTTTTCTACCAAGTTGTGTGGACTTAGCGATATAAAAGACTGCTCGAATGGCATACTCGGTTGACTTTGAAAACATACCCATTCTCCAAAATTAGGGATAAAAATTGAGAATGAGCCCTATTCTTTACCCGCCCTCGTCTACAACATTCTTATGTCAGAAACTTAATAAAGGACAAAAAACTCTTTTATTCTTTTTATCTTTGTTTTAATTTAATTCAATTTAAATAAGAAACTAGAAAACTATCAACGTAATGACAGAGAATCAAATAGCATTAATTAAAGCGACAGTACCAGTCTTGAGAGAAAACGGAGTATTATTAACAAGCTATTTCTACAACCGCATGTTTCAGCACAACCCTGAACTTAAACATGTCTTCAACATGGGCAACCAACAATCAGGGAAACAACAAACGGCCTTGGCTATGGCAGTGCTGGCTTATGCCGAAAATATTGAAAATCCGTCGGTTCTTTTAGGCGTGGTCGACCATATTGGCCATAAACATACCAGTTTAGACATCCGCCCTGAACATTATCAGATCGTCGGAAACCATCTGATCTCTTCCATTAAAGAAGTTCTTGGCGATGCAGCTACGGACGAACTGTTAGAAGCATGGACCCTTGCTTACAGCCAATTGGCAGATATCATGAGCGGTCATGAAAACGCTCTTTACAGAGCAAAAGTAAATAGACCAGGAGGCTGGACCGGTTGGAGGCCATTTGAGGTCAGAGATAAAGTAATGGAATCCCAAGAGATTACCTCATTTTACCTGTATCCAACCGATCAGGGAGATATCGCTGCCCACTTACCTGGTCAATATATCAGTGTTAGGCTGTTCTTACCAGAATTAAACCTGATCCAACCTCGCCAATACAGTATCTCAAGCTCATCAAACGGCAAGTTTTACCGTATTTCTGTTAAAAAAGAAAAAGGCAGTAAACATCCAGACGGCATGATCAGCAATAGATTGCACGACCATATCCAAGTAGGTGATAAGATCGAACTTAGTTCACCATCAGGTAACTTTGTCTTGAACCAAAAGGAAAACAACAACCCACAAGTCTTTATCAGTGGTGGAATCGGACAGACTCCTCTATTGGCCATGCTTGAGGAATTGATTCTCAATAAAAACAGTACCCAACCGATCGTTTGGGTCCATGGATGTAGAAATGAACAGGTCCATGCTTTCAAAGATAGATTACAGGAACTTTCAGCCATCAATCCATCATTGCAGAATCATCTATTCTATGAACAATTGGAAAAAGAAAGCGCTGATGCAACATCTGGCGTTGTCAATCTCGAAGAGATTCAGGAAAAGGTATTGCTGAATGGAGCCAACTACTATTTATGTGGCCCTGCAGGCTTTATCCGCAAACATTATGAATTCCTGAAAGATGCGGGCGTTGACACAGAAGCGATCCATTTCGAAGAATTCGGACCAGCATCCCTGTCTTTAAATTAATAAATCTGTAGCCCAAGAGTTCAGCTCTTGAAAATAGGCACCCGGTTGATCTGGGTGCCTCTATAGAACAGAATCACCATAAAAACTGGAACAATGGAAACTAGACCTTTGAAAAGACATCCAGCATTAAGGCCTCTTAGTAAGGAACATCATTTCTCCCTTTTGATTTGTTGGAAGATAAGGCGAGGCCTGGAACTAAATATCGACCCTGACCGTATCGGCAACTTCTTGATCAATGCTTGGCATCAACAGATCTCCCATCATTTCAATATTGAAGAGAAATATGTTTTTCCAATCCTTGGTTCTGAGAACAAACTTGCACAGGAAGCTATTGCTGAACATAGAGCTATAAAAAGACTGATATTGAATGAGCCACATACCGTCAAATCCCTCAACAGAATTGAAGAAAAAATGGAATCCCATATCAGAATGGAAGAAAGACAGCTGTTCCCTCTCATTCAGAGCATAGCTACCGATGAAGAAATGGAATATATCAGCCTTAAACACGAACATCCAATAAACGAAATGGCTTGGGAAGACGAATTCTGGAATACCAAAGCCTAAAAATCTTCAACAACTACACATCAATACAAAAAGGTCAGGATATCCTGACCTTTTTACTTTATATCTTCTATCGGACATCAAAACCCATTCTCCAGGTCTTATGTCCATTGTCTGATGTCTATTTAGCTAACCAAATCAACGCATCCGGATAAACTCCCAACACAAAAGTCAGAATTACGGAAAGAACAAATACGATCTGGAAATTAATCGGCATGCTAACGGTCACCTCTTCCTTAGAATCCATGAAGTACATATGAACCACTACCCTTAAGTAGTAATACACACCAACTGCAGCATTGATTGCAGCCAAAACCAACAGTACGGTATGGTAATCATTCATAACATTGGAGAACATCATAAACTTACCGATAAAACCTGCTGTCAACGGAATACCTGCTAATGAAAGCATAGAAATCGTGATACAGAATGCCAACCACGGACTTCTTTTACCTAGACCATTGAAGGATTCAAAACTATCCGATCCAGCTTGGCGTTTCACCAAGATCAATGCTCCAAAAGAAATAATCGAAGCCAACCCGTAAGCTGCTGAATAAGTTAAGATTCCTGAAGTTGAATTTGGACCGATCGACAAGATTGCAAAAAGCATATATCCAGCATGCGAAATACTAGAATAAGCCAGCATACGCTTATAACTGGTCTGCATAAGCGCAGTCACGTTTCCTATAAACAAGGTAATGATCACCACGGTCAATAAAACCGGAGTCCAAAACTCATTCAATGGAACCAAGACGGTACTGAACAATTTTAAGAAGCCAGCGAATGAAGCAATCTTCACCACGGTACTCATAAAGATCGTGATCAATATAGGAGCACCATCATATACATCTGGAGTCCAGAAATGGAATGGAGCAGCACCAACTTTGAAGCACAACCCAACTAACAATAACAAGATACCTCCATAGAACATTGGTGAAATGCCTGTTGGATTATCAATAATATATTGTTTGATCACAGCTAAATCAAATGAACCAGTTGATCCATATAATAGCGTTATACCGAACAGCAAGAAACCAGTAGAAAAAGCCCCCATCAAGAAGTACTTCAACGAAGCTTCATTGGATGCCTTATCGGTCCTTCTGATCCCCGCCAAAATATACAAGGCTACCGACATAATCTCTAGACCGATAAACAGCATGGCGAAATTATGGTAAGAACAAACTAATATAGCACCCGTTAAGGAGAATAAGATTAAGGAATAATATTCTGCGATATTGTCCGAAATAGACTTAAAGTACTCTTTCGACAATAACAGGATCAGAATGGTCAATGCTATACATAGCATCGAAAAAGAAAGGGAAAAATGATCAAAAATAACCATTCCTCTATATAAAGGCTCTGCCTGGACATTCCAATAATAGGCTTCAAACCCAAAGGCAACCAACAAGCCTAATATACTAACAGGCAGTAATGCATTTTTAGCTTTGTACAAGCCTAAATACAAAAGCAGAATACCTAACAAAGAAAGCGTAATAATCGCACCCATAATATATCTTTAAACTCGTACTATTTAATTTGTTGTAATAACTGTGAAACTGATGCCTCTGAAAGATGTAATAAACTATTCGGAAGAACACCTATTAAAATAACTAGAATGACAATGATCGATAATAAGACCACCTCATAGCCAGAAATATCCTTTACCTGGGTCTGATTGTCATTGATCTGACCTAACATGGTTTTCTGATACAGACGTAACATATAAACTGCTGCAAAAATCAAGGTCGTACCACCAAGAACAGCATACCAAACGCCACTATCGCCACTACCGAAAATTCCCTTTAACAATAAGAACTCTCCAATGAAACCATTTGTTAGTGGCAATCCGATTGCACCCATGATGATCACCAAGAAAGTCACCGCCAGGATCGGCATTTTAATCGCCAAACCACCTAGCTCAGCAAGATCCCTGGTTCCTGTCCTTCTCTGGATAACATCGATTACAAAGAAAAGACCAACAACAGAAATACCGTGATTGATCATTTGCAGGATTGCTCCTTGCATTCCTTCTTGGGTCAATGAAAAAACACCTGCGGCAATAAGACCCACGTGTGAAATAGAAGAGTAAGCAATCAAGCGTTTAGCATCTTTCATTTTGAAAGCGATGATCGCTCCATAAACGACACCGATGATTCCCATGATCAATGCAATATTGCCATATCGAGAAACCGCTTCAGGTGCTAAAGGCAATAACCAACGCAATAGACCAAACAGACCCATTTTCAACATGATACCCGACAAAAGCATGGTACCTGCTGTAGATGCATGAGTATAGGTATCTGGCAGCCATGAATGGAATGGGAACAAAGGAATCTTAATTGCAAAAGCAATAAAGAACGCCCAGAATACCCAACGTTGAGCAGCATCTGTCAGGTCCAATTGAGTCAAGGTTGCCCATGACATATCCTTTCCGCCGGTTTGTTGATATAGATAGATAATCGCAATCAACATCAACAAGCTCCCGAAGAAGGTATATACGAAAAATTTCAAGTTTATTTTGATACGGTTTCCATCTCCCCACAATGCACAGATAAAGTAAATTGGGATCAAAGCTGCTTCCCAACCTACATAAAATGAAAAAGCATCCAATGAGATAAATACCAATACCAATCCAGCCTGCATAAAGGAAACTAAACCATAGAATCCTCCCTTTTGCTCATGGCCAAAACTTGCCAAGATGATTAAAGGGATCAAGCCATTTGTTAAGATCAACATAGGAAGGCTAATACCATCCAAGCCTATCTGGAATTGAATCCCCAAGCTCGATATCCAGTTCCAAGATTGTGCAAACTGAATACTTGCATCAGGCACAAACGTACAGATGAAAGGAATTGTTAAGCCTAATTGAATAAGTGACAAGACCAATGCAGCCCATTTAGCAGAGCTGTTCTTGATAAAGGCTAAAATAATAGCACTTATTACAGGTAAAATTAGCAGTATAAAAAGGTTGTCCATTGATTCCTAAATTCTGATCTAGATTGTAAATAATCCATAAAGCATGAAAGCAATAACTCCGATCACCATCATAAATATATAAAACCCAACATTCCCACTCTGGATCTGACGAATGCCCTTCCCTGAAGAAACAAACAATTCGCCAATTCCATTGACTAATCCATCGATACCGGTCTTATCAACAACAGTATGCAAGAATTTGGACAGTCCATTCAATGGACGAACAAATAAGGTGTCATACAATTGATCGATGTACATTTTATGGTAAGATAGATTATATAGTCCGCCTTGTTCTGCTGAACCATCGGTCCCGGGAATATCTGATTTTTTAATGTACTTATTGTAAGCAACGAAAGCCATAATGATGGCACCTAATGCTGATGCGCCCATTAAAACAAACTCTGTGCTATGTGATAGATGGAATGGTTCCACTACCTGATTAGTTTGTGCAAATACCGGACTTAGGAAGTTAGCCAACCATGCGCCTCCGAATAATGCCTCAGGAATATTGATTAATCCACCCAATACCGACAGAATAGCCAATACGATCAATGGAATAGTCATTGAGCTAGGTGATTCATGCAAATGATGTTTCTGGTTCTCCGTTCCACGGAATTTACCAAAGAAGGTCAGATACAACAATCTGAACATATAGAATGCGGTACATAAGGCTCCAATAAAACCTAACGCCCAAAAGATCGGACTGGCAACAAAGGCATGTGCCAATATCTCATCTTTTGAAAAGAAACCCGACAATGGTGGAATCCCGGAAATAGCTATCGTTCCGATCAACATCGTTGCATAGGTGATAGGCAAGTACTTTTTCAGGCCTCCCATTTTTCGCATATCCTGCTCCTCGCTCATCGCGTGGATTACGGAACCCGCACCCAAGAACAATAAGGCCTTGAAAAATGCATGGGTCAACACATGGAAAAACGCTCCGGTAAAGGCTCCAACACCTAAACCTAAAAACATATATCCCAGTTGAGAGACCGTGGAATATGCCAATACTTTTTTGATGTCATTTTGCGTAATCGCAATAAATGCAGCAACCAAAGCCGTTGCCACACCGATGATCGCAATAACCTCCATGGTAACCGGAGATAATGTAAACATGATGTTTGAACGGGCGATCATATAGATACCAGCAGTTACCATAGTCGCTGCGTGGATCAAGGCCGAAACTGGCGTCGGGCCTGCCATCGCATCTGGCAACCAAGTAAACAATGGAATCTGGGCCGATTTACCTGTTGCTGCAACAAATAACAATAAGGTAATGATCAATAAAGACGTATCGCCCATTGCCAGTTGTCCGGCAGCAGGAAATACCTGTTGAAATTCTAAAGAACCAAAATTGGCCAAGATAAAGAACATGGCGATCAAGAACCCTAAATCACCGATACGGTTCATGACAAAAGCTTTTTTCGCTGCCTTCGCATAATTGCTGTTCTTGAACCAGAATCCGATCAATAGATAAGAACATAAGCCTACGCCTTCCCAACCGATGAACATCACCAAATAGTTGGATCCTAATACCAAAAGCAACATAAAGAAGATAAACAGGTTCAAATACGAGAAGTATTTACCAAAACCTTCATCATTTGCCATATATCCTACAGAGTACAGATGGATCAAAAATCCAACTCCCGTAATGATCAATAACATGATTGAACTCAATGGATCAACCAAAAAGCTAATGTTGAAACTAAAACTTCCTACCGTAAACCAGTTGAATACTTCTTGGAAAATAACACCATCACCCCCAGCTTGTCTTGCATCATAAACCTCCTTGAATAAACCACAGCTTAGTAAAAATGAAATGAGGATTGTTCCGCATCCAATAATTGAAATCAATGGTCTTGGCGTGCTTTTTCTCAGCAGTCCAATCATCAGAAATCCTAATAAAGGAAGTAAGGGGAGCATCCAAATGAATTCTTTCATATACAATTCTCTCTAAAATTCTTATCTATTTTTACCACCTCAGTTTATTCAGGGAATCAATATCCACTGATTTGGTATTCCTATAAACCATAATAATTATCGCTAGACCGACCGCAACCTCTGCAGCTGCCAAAGCCATAATAAAAAACACAAAAACCTGTCCGCTAGGATCCCCACGATAAGCGGAGAACGCAGCCAACAATAAATTCACCGAATTAAGCATCAACTCAATCGACATCATGATAATAATGACGTTCCGGCGAATCAATACCCCGATCACACCGATCACGAAGATGATGCTACAGAATATCAAATAATGATTCAGGGGAATACCCTGCATATTTTCAATTAAACTACCCATTTTGTTTCGCTCGTGTTTCTTTCTTTGCCAATAATACAGCTCCAACCATCGCTGTTAACAACAGGATGGAGGACAATTCAAATGGTAATAAAAAGTCCTTGAACAATACCTTGCCCAGGTTCTTTACCAAACCAATATCTTCATGGCCCTTTACAAACTCATTATTAGATTCCAATACCCTAAAAGCACCTAAGAATACGGCCAATAGGCACATTCCAGCTATCGCTCCCATAAATTTCACTAAATGGG
The DNA here is from genome assembly GCF_053645235.1 of Sphingobacterium sp. NPDC055346. Lineage (NCBI taxonomy): Bacteria > Pseudomonadati > Bacteroidota > Sphingobacteriia > Sphingobacteriales > Sphingobacteriaceae > Sphingobacterium > Sphingobacterium sp. NPDC055346. The sequence goes on along the minus strand of NZ_JBSHMI010000005.1, from coordinate 67,766 downwards.
ATTTCATAGGCTCGCTATCTTTGTTCAGGTTCAGTAACATCAGGACAAACAGGAATAAAACCATGATCGCCCCCATGTAAACGATAAAATTAACTACGGCCAAAAACTGCGCATTCAATAGAATATAATGCACGGTAAAGGTGAAAAAAGTGATAACTAAGTAGAGTACACTATGTACAGGATTCTTCGTGAAGATGGTCATCAACGCAAAGAATATCGATAGAAACGCTACAAAATAAAATATGGTCATAGGTTATGCTTGCTGATTTTGAGATAATTTGGTGATATCAAACTTTGGTTCCAACAACTTGTCTTTACCATAAATGAAATCCTTACGTAAATAATCTGCAGTAACATGTTTACCATCTAGGTAAATTGCCTCTTTTGGACATGCTTCTTCACACAGGCCACAAAAAATACAACGCAACATGTTTATTTCATAAACAACTGCATATTTCTCTTCCCTGTACAGGTTCTCCTCCCCTTTCTTGCGCTCTCCCGCAGTCATCGTAATGGCTTCTGCAGGACAAGACAAGGCACATAGGCCACATGCTGTACAACGCTCCCTGCCCTGTTCATCACGCTTCAAGGAATGCTGTCCCCTAAAGTTCTTTGAATAAGGCCTGATCTCCTCCGGATACTTAATGGTAGGGATCTTCTTGAAGAAGTGCCTTATGGTAATCGATAGACCTTTGGCGATAGCAGGCAAATAAATGCGCTCCCAAAAGTTCATCGGCTTTTGTTCTAATACTTTTTTCCTATTTGATAACGACTGCATATCTCTCCCGATTAAAAGTAAGTATCTTTAACGATGGTAATGATCCCTGTCAAAACGATATTGGCAATGGCCAATGGAATCAACATCTTCCAGCCTAAATTCATCAACTGGTCATATCTGAAACGCGGCAAGGTCCATCTTACCCACATAAAGAAGAAGATGAATCCAAATATCTTCGCAAAGAATACCAATACCCCAATGATGGTGATCCAGTTTTCTGAAAGACCCAGATCATACATAAATGGAAAATTATAGCCCCCGAAATACAATGCTGCCATCAATGATGAGGACACGAACATATTGATGTATTCAGAGAACATATAAAGACCCAATTTCATGGATGAATATTCCGTATGGTATCCCCCAACTAACTCAGTCTCACATTCTGGCAAGTCAAATGGTACACGGTTACATTCTGCAAATGCACAGGTCATAAAGATCAGGAATCCCAAAGGCTGAACCCAGATATTCCAGTTTACAAATCCTGATTGTTGTGCTACGATCTCTCCAATGGATAGCGTTCCGGTCACCATTAATAAAGCGATCAAGGAAAGACCCATGGCAATTTCATAACTGATACTTTGTGAAGCCGCACGAATCGCTCCCATTAACGAGAACTTATTGTTCGATGCCCATCCACCAAGCATGATCCCATAAACACCAAGAGCAATAACCCCAAAGATGTAAAGTACACCGATATTCACATCGGCAACCTGTAAGCTGATCGCTTTGTCACCAATGGTCAAGGTTTGCCCCCAAGGAATTACCGCCGAACTGATACAGGCTGTAATAATGGCTATGGTCGGCCCTAAAATAAATAAGGTTTTATGTGCTCCCGCAGGAATGATTTCTTCTTTGAAAAAGAATTTACCACCATCACATAAAGGCTGTAAGATACCAAATGCTCCAGCTCTATCCGGACCGTGGCGATCCTGCATAAAACCCGCAATCTTACGCTCAGCTAACGTGGAATACATGGCAATGACCAAGGTAACCACGAATATGATGACAACTAAGATTAATTTCTCTAAAATAAAGGCCGTTTCCATCTTCCCTATTTTCTATTTTAATTTTTCAGATCTTGCTAACTGCTCCACATTGGCTTCCTGCAATACAGGATTGTCCTTGATTACACTTGGAGGATCAAATTGATGGTAGTGGTTGGAGGCAATAACCGATTGATCGCTGATCTTGGTCGGCTCATCTAAAATCCACTCATCTGTACGCTTGGTTTCAAACCTGCAGGTATCACAGATAAACTCATCAACCTCATTGTACTCATCTTTTCTTCCCGTCACACGGATCACATCTGGACCTTTGTACCATAATGTCACCTTTCCAGAACATTTTGGACAATCACGGTGGGCATCGACCGGTTTAGTAAACCAAACCCTATTCTTAAACCTAAAGGTCTTGTCCGTCAATGCTCCAACTGGACATACATCGATCACATTACCGATAAAGTCATGATCCAGTGCCTCATGGATATAAGTCGATATTTCAGCATGGTCTCCACGGAACAGAATGCCATGTTCCCTTTTATTGGTCAATTGGTTGGCCACATATACACAACGATAGCATAAAATGCATCGGTTCATGTGCAACTGGATCTTATCACCAATATCAATTCGCTCAAATGTCCTGCGCTCAAATTCATATCTGGTTTTCTCAGCACCATGCTCATAGCTCAAATCTTGGAGCTTACACTCGCCTGCCTGATCACAGACCGGACAATCCAATGGGTGGTTGATCAATAACATCTCCACAACCGCCTTTCTTGCATCCACGACATCTGGAGAGGTAATATTCAGCACCTCCATTCCGTCCATGACCGTTGTACGGCATGATGCAACCAATTTAGGCATTGGTCTTGGATCCTTTTCCGATCCTTTGCTTACTTTCACCAAGCAGGTACGGCATTTTCCCCCTGTACCTTCTAGCTTAGAATAATAGCACATGGCTGGAGGAACGATCTCCCCACCAATCTGCCTAGCAGCATTTAATATCGTAGTACCCGGAGCAACTTCAATCGTTATTCCGTCTATCGTTACTTTAAAATTTTGAACTTCTTCTGCCATTGTTGCTTTTTGTTAAAATGACCCTAATTATTCCGTTACTGGAACCAATGGATCTGCATAATGTGCTAAACCGTAGTTTCTCTTCTGGGCTTCTTCCGGATGTAGGATATGCCACTCAAATTCATCCCTAAAGTGACGAATTGCGGCTGCAACAGGCCAAGCCGCTGCATCACCAAGTGGACAGATCGTATTTCCTTCGATCTTTTGTTGCACTTGCCACAATAGATCGATGTCCGACATGTCACCATGACCGGTCTCGATCTTGTTCAAGATCTTTTCCATCCAACCCGTTCCTTCACGACAAGGTGAACATTGCCCACAGCTCTCATGACGGTAGAAACGAGTATAGTTATAGGTATTCCTGACAATACATTGATCTTCATCAAAAACGATGAAGCCTCCAGATCCCATTGCTGTACCACTTATAAAGCCCCCATCTGCCAATGACTCATAGGTCATCAGGCGCGGTTCGCCTTTCATCGTTTTCACAATCAGGTTGGCAGGAAGGATAGGCACCGAAGAACCTCCAGCCACTACAGCCTTCAATCGCTTGCCATTTGCCATTCCTCCACAATATTCATCGGAGAAAATAAATTCTTCCACTGGGACACCCATCTCAATTTCATATACTCCAGGTTTTGCAATATTCCCTGACGCTGAAATCAATTTAGTTCCTGTACTTCTTTCAATTCCAATTTTTGCATACTCCTCGCCGCCATCATTGACGATAGGCACTGTCGCAGCAATGGATTCCACATTGTTTACCACCGTTGGGCAGCCATATAGGCCCGCAACAGCAGGGAATGGAGGTTTAATCCTTGGATTACCTCTTTTCCCCTCTAGGGATTCCAACAGGGCTGTCTCTTCACCACAGATATAGGCCCCCCCTCCCGGTTGTACATAGATCTCCAGGTCGTAACCAGTCCCTAATATATTTTTACCTAAAAATCCAGCCGCTTTTGCTTCTTCGATGGCCTTTTCCATAATTCGGATTTGAGGCATCATCTCGCCACGGATATAGATATAGGAGGTATGTGCTCCTAATGCATAGCTGGAAACGATCATCCCTTCAATTAAGGCATGCGGAATATAGGTCATCAAGAAACGGTCCTTGAATGTTCCCGGTTCCGACTCATCTCCATTACAAACTAAATAACGCGGAACGCCTTCTGGTTTTGCCAAAAAGCTCCATTTCATTCCAGTAGGGAATCCTGCTCCACCACGGCCACGAAGACCCGATTTCTTCACCTCTTCCACTACATCCTCTGGAGACATGCTTTTCAAGGCTTTCTCTACAGCACGGTAACCACCCTTCTCCCGATAAACAGCGAAGGTGTTGATTCCTGGCACATTGATATGTTCTAATAATAACTTACGTCCCATATTACTAAGCCTCGCTTTTTGATTTATTCTTTAAATCGCCGATTAATTGATCGACACTCTCCGGTGTCAGGTTCTCATAGAAGGTATAGCTTGGACCGATCTGAAGCACGGGACCAAATCCACATGCCGCCAAACACTCCACGCCCCGCCAAGAGAACATCCCATCAGCAGTCACCTCTCCTTCTTTTACGCCTAATTTCTCTTCAATATGAGACATGATCTTCTCTGCACCAACCAGGCAACATGGCCCCGTTCGGCAAACCTCCAGGACATATTTACCTTGCGGCTGTAGGAAATACATGGTATAGAATGTCGCCACCTCGAACACTTCAATAGGTTGGATGGTTAAGAAGGCCGCCACTTTCTCCATGGCATCCACGCTTAACCATCCATATTCCTCCTGTACGAGGTGAAGGATAGGCAATAATGCTGATTTTTGCTTACCTTCTGGATAACGACTTACCACTTCGGAGAATTTCCCCAAAAGCTCTGCCGAAAACTCGACAATCATATTTTCTTTAACACTAAGCATCTAATTCACCAGCTATTACGTTTAAACTACTCATATTGATAATCGCATCTGAAATCAACATTCCGCTACTCATAGGCGCAAACATCTGATAATTGATGAATGAAGGCCTTCTAAAGTGCAGACGATATGGAGTTCTTCCTCCATCATGTACCATATAGAATCCCAATTCACCATTTGCCCCTTCAACGGAATGATAAACCTCAGCCTTTGGAGCGTCCCATTCTCCCATCACGATCTTAAAGTGATAGATCAAGGCCTCCATGCTTGTATATACTTGCTCTTTTGGCGGGAGGTAAAAATCAGGAACATCAGCATGGAAAATGCCTTTCGGCTCCTTGTCTATTTTTTCCAAAGCTTGCTCAATGATTCGAAGGGATTGCCACATCTCTTCATTTCTTACCATAAATCGGTCATAAACATCCCCATTTGTGCCTACTGGAATATCAAAATCAAATTCCTCGTATGAACAGTATGGAGAATGCGCTCTCACATCATAATCCACGCCTGTTGCACGTAAGATTGGACCTGACCAGCTATAACTTAAAGCTTCCTCTGGGGTAACCGCGGCTACATTGGAGGTACGCTCGATAAAAATTCTGTTTCTGTCAAACAACTCTTGGAATTCCCTCAAAACTGGCGGGAATCTCTTTAAGAATTCTCTGATCTTTTCAAATGCCACGTCGTTGAAATCACGCTCAAAACCACCGATACGCCCAATATTGGTCGTCAATCGGGCTCCGCATATCTCTTCATAGATTTCATAGATGAACTCACGTTCCTGCATCACATACAGGAATCCTGAAAAGGCACCAGTATCAACCCCCAAAATACCGTTACATATGATGTGGTCAGCAATCCTCGCCAATTCCATCACTATCACGCGCATATATTGAACGCGTTTTGGTATCTCTATATCCAAAAGCTTCTCAACGGTCATATGCCAACCCATATTATTGATTGGTGATGAACAGTAGTTCAAGCGGTCTGTTAAAGGGGTAATCTGATAAAAAGGTCTATGCTCTGCAATTTTTTCGAATGCACGGTGAATATATCCAATGGTGGAAACCCCACTGACGATACGCTCACCATCGATCTGCACGACATTCTGAAAAACACCATGCGTTGCAGGGTGGGTAGGACCAATATTTAGGGTCACCAAATCGTCTTGAGGATCATTATCATCAAAGACTGGTGCATTATGTGATATTCTTGAAATCGATTTACTCATGACATCCTCTCTTAACGTCCAAAATAAAAATCCTTTTTGTCCACACGGTTTGGATCTTCCAGCGGGTATTCTTTGCGCATCGGGAAAACTCCCAGATCATCCATATTAAGAATTCTCCTTAAATCCGGATGTCCTTCAAAATTGACCCCAAAGAAATCATAAGTTTCACGCTCCATCCAATTCGCACCGTTCCAAAGAACCGTGGCACTTGGAATACTTGGATTTTCCTTTTCCAGGAAAACCTTGATCCGAATGCGGACATTATGAACTAAACTATGGACATGGTACACAACAGCGAAAGGCTTTTCACGTTCCGGATAGTGGACCGCAGTAATATCAGTCAAATAAATAAACTGCATCGCCTCATCATCCTTGATGCTGGTCAACAGCTTTATGATATTTTCCTTATCGGTTTCGACTGTTAGCAGTCCTTTAGGTTCTGTTATATGGTTTACTGATTCCCCGAATTCTGCATTCAGTTTATCAATAACCATTTGATTAGTCAACTTATCCATTATCTGTTGCGATTCCGTACTTTTCTAATAAAGCCTTATACTCAGGCGTATTTCTTCGGTTCAAAGACTCGTTCTTTACAATATCTTGAAGTCTTAGTACTCCATCTAAGATTGCCTCAGGACGCGGAGGACAGCCAGGAACATAAACATCCACCGGAATGATCTCATCAATCCCCTGCAACACGGAATAGGTATCGAAAATACCTCCACTAGAAGCACATGCACCAACAGCAATTACCCAACGGGGCTCTGCCATCTGAACATAAACCTGCTTCAATACCGGAGCCATCTTCTTTGCAATGGTCCCCATCACTAGCAACATATCAGCCTGTCTTGGTGAAAAGCTCGGACGCTCGGCACCAAACCTCGCTAAATCATAGGTAGATCCCATCGTTGCCATAAACTCAATTCCACAGCAGGACGTCGCAAATGGCAATGGCCATAAGGAATTGGCTCTCGCCAAACCTATGGCTTTATCCAAAGTCGTTGCAAAAAATCCTGCTCCCTCTACACCAGGAGGCGCATCTGATAAGGTAATATTACTCATCTCTCTGTTTATTAAAGTGATCTTCAAGGAATAGGCCCAAGGCTAGTCCCAATCCAATGCCTTTTTCTTAATGACATAAATAAACCCTAAAAGCAATAGTCCCATGAAAACAAACATCTCTATCAACCCCTGAACGCCAAATTCACGGAAGTTAACTGCCCATGGATACATAAAGATCACCTCGATATCAAAGATGACGAACAAGATTGCTACCAGGAAATATTTGATGGAAAACGGCTGCCTTGCATTCCCGACAACCTCAACCCCAGATTCAAAAGCACTAAGCTTATTCTCTGTGCGCACTTTAGGACCAATTAAATGGGTACCGATGATTGTCGTAACACCGAAGCCAACGGCCACAGCCAATTGGATCAATATAGGAATATAATCTATAGGTGCACTTTGCCCTGCTAATCCTTCCATATCTTTAGTTTATCGCTATTAGTAGTCTAGCAAAAATAACAATTTATGTCAATAAAAAAAGTGAGGGACAGCCGTATAGCTTTGCTTTTTGTTATTTTGAAACATTATAAATAGTCCCAATGGACAATACCTGACGCTTGAACCAGCACCGTTTAGATTCCGCTAGATTTTCCACATCGGTAAGCGAGCACAATTTGGTGTGCCGCTCGCCATTCCGCAGGACAAAGACCTAGCTTATCCTAAGAAAGTGGTCTGGACACCTGGTTATTGGACCTAAAGCCAAATTTCCCAAAAGCCTACGGTTACCTTGATCTACTACAGTCCGCCCTAATCAAGCTCCTCGATAGAACCTAATGCTATCGCCAGAAGATAGATTGCGCGCTAAAAGCTCGTCCCCCTACATTGGAGCTGCAGCTATGCACATTTGGCTACCGTGGGGGCCTTGCCATGGGACAGTAAGGAAACGGGTTAATTTCTAATTTCCCTTCTCATAAAAAGATAGTAGGATATGGCAAAGAGGGCCAAAGTTCCCGCTATTAATCCAGTTAACTGGGACCAAACTATCAATAAACTATCAATTATCGGCAATGGTGCTGGGATCGCTGCCTCCATCTGCTCAATGTTCAGCGGACCTAAACTCCTTACGGTTGGCATCAGGATGGAAGTACTCCCGTCTATGAACAATTGGCTTGGACTGACTCTCAATATATTCAGCACCAATTCCTGCCTTGAGAACTGCTCTTCTACTGACATGAAAGGTTTCAAAGGCAGCAGCTGCTGGACAATGAGTGATGTCAGCATGGGAAAAAATATGGTCAGGAACAACCATAAACTCAATGATGTGAGGGCCGCAGACGAGGGCTGTCTAAAAACTATGGACATCAATAACGAAAAGGCCAACCAGAACCCTAGGTAAACAATCAACAGAAAGATGAAGGCGAATATCCGAATAATTTCTACAAGCTGAACGCTTAATCCAGTCCAAATCATTCCGGTTCCAACGACCAATCCCGTTACACAAAGAAATAATACACTCAGGACAAATATGGGTGCTAAAAATTTGGCCAATAGAATATTGTCTCTGTAGATTGGCTGGGTAACAATTCGTGTCATCGTTCCGCTTAGAAATTCTGAATTCACTCTGTCAAACCCTAGGCTTATCCCAAGTAGGGGAGCGACGAAACTTATGAGTACATAATACGAAGGGGTTGAACCCGACGAGGTAAATATTTTGAGAAATGGAAAATCCGATTCTAAGAGATCATTGTTCTGGATCCAGGCCGGCACCTGTTCCACGACGTGGGTAATGGAACTCGTTAATATTAACAGAACTAACAAAATTAATATTCGGAACCTCCAACTTCTAACCATGTCAGCAATTTCTTTCCGTGCCAGAATCCAAAAAGGACTACAAAAATGACTTACACCAATTTGCGCTGTGCGTAAGGTACTATGGATATTCATCTTTATAAAAATTTAGGGTTTTCAAGGAAATATTGTTGGTAAATCTGTTCAAGGGTCAGGTTGTCCCTTTGTACCGAGGTAATATCGTATCCTTCTGTGACAAGGATCTTTACGATGGAAGCAGTACATTCCTCAGAGGTAGTGATCTCGGCATGGTTTTCCGAAATTAAATCAATCCTCATGACGGGAAGCTCTCTTAAAAGCGTTTTCAAAACAGAAGGCCCCAGGGTCGAAACCTGGGTCTGAACACTGGTAAAAAAACCATCTTTTTTATTCAATGAATGGCCCAGATCGGCAATATTTCCACTCGCTATCAATTTTCCTTGGACAAATATCCCCACCCTGTCACAGACCTGCTGGACATGGTGCAAATTGTGGGAAGACAACAATACAGTAATGTTCCTTCTCCTGCTAAGGTCTTGTATAAGTGCCAGGAATTCCTTAATGCCGCGGGGGTCTAAACCCAATGTAGGTTCGTCGAGGACAATAATTTTAGGATCTTTGATTAGCACTTCTGCCAGGCCCAAACGCTGCTTCATTCCCCGAGAGAACGTACCCACCAACTTTTGCTTATCCTCTTCCAGCCCTACCTGCTGGAGTAAAAGATGCGATCTTTCTTCTATTTCTTTTTCAGGAATTTGATTTAACCGGCCTATAAGCCTTAAATTGTCCAAAGGTGACATTCCTTCGTAGAACCCCACGCTGTCAGGTAAGTACCCAACCAATTTCTTAACCTCTATCGGGTTCCTGTTTGATTGCATGCCATCTACGGACGCCATACCAGAAGTTGGTTCGGTAAGTCCCATCATCATTAAGATAGTGGTTGTTTTTCCAGCACCGTTCGGACCTAGCAAACCGTAGATTTCTCCTTCATATATTTGAAGGTTCAAGTTGTCTACGGCTTTTTTATTACCATAATTTTTGCAAAGATTTTCAAATTCAATGATCGGTTCTTTCATTTCATGGAAGTTTACCCACAATAAAATAATGGATTATATAATTAGGACCTGATGGAAATTTGCTAGCGCCTGCCGAATTTCCTTATCAAAAAGAAAATGGAGGCTATCGAAATCAATATTATGGCAATCCCCCACAGCCCCGTCCAGACAGAGGTCCTAACTTGGACCCTAATGGCACTTTCTGCAGATACATTGGCGTTCTTTGCAGAAACCTTAAGGACATAGTCACCCGCAATGCTCTTTTCAGGGACCTCAATAAGAGCCTTTACAGTAATGGACTTACCAGGGGCCAATTCCTTGACTTGCGCATCCTCGAAGGTCACCGTCCAGCTTTTAGGTGGGAGACCGCTCAATTCAATTTCAGTTAAAGGCAATGAGCCGGAATTTTTGAGTTCAAACAGTAGCTCCTTTTTCCTCCCAGCAACCAATTCCTCGTTCAACTTGCCGGTAGGGGTGGAGAGATCTAGATTGAATGAACCTTTTACGACAGCTTCAAGCGGAAGTTTAAGGGTATCCATTTCGGAAATTGCGAGGATGAGAAAGGACGTTTTCCCCGGAGGGGCCAATAGAGAGGGATTTACCTCAATGTTTATGTCATAGCTTTTGCCAGCCGTCATCTCTAGGGAGCGCACGGGGGTCCCCTCTACCATGAAGTTAGCTAACCACCCCGGGGGCAATTCGGCCTGGAGCATGTAAATCTTAGTTGTCTTGGATAAGTTTTCTAAGGTTGCATGGTACCTAAATGTCTCGTTCCGAGCTGCCTCGACATTCATCAAGCGACTCCGAAATGGAGCCTGCGTGGAACTGTTCTGGATGTGGCTGCTTTGGCTAAGCACATAACCCGAGTGGATTACCATGCAGATTAGAAGGAAAAAAAAAGGCTTGGCCTGAAATCTGGAAAATTTGGTTTTTCGTAACATAATCTATTAAACTATTTTAAATTGATAGCTTTGGAAAAAATGTCAAATGAAATGGAAAATCCCGTTTTTATAAAGTTTTGGCTAATCTAAAAATCAAATCCTTTAAATTCAAGTGTCAAGTGGTTTTTTTACATTTTTTAAGAATTGAGGTAACACTGGCCGAGCAATTATCAGGGTCCGGAAATGGAGTCCCTATCTAGCAAGCCAAAACTCCATTTCGTCAAGTATAACGGTAATTGATAGTCCTAAATCACTCAATTCCACATGACCAATGGGATCACTAGCTTAAAAACACAAGCAGTCTTAAGTCAGGTAACCTGGTTCTGGTCAATCAGCGTCCTGAAACAGCTTTATGGAAGAGAATCAACCGATCGTAGCTTGGGCAAGAATCAAGATCCTTTTTCCAATTGGCACAGTCCCTGAACTGTTTTTGAAGGAACCGCTCTGCATTGCACACCACAATGTGTGGTGCGATCCGTATGTTGTCTTCATATTGCCTGTTGAGCAATTCATTTTTTAGTTCATTAATCGTCACATGCCAAAAATAAATAAAAATGAAAGAAGCTCCATACAGTTCAAGAGTGATTTTTTAGCCTCCATGAACTAGTCCAGGAATTAGAGATAGGCCTGAATATCTAATCCTAGAAGCATCGTTTCATGATTTTGGTCTAATTGGGAGAATCACTCCACTTTATCTCACCACTGGCTTGTGAGTGTTTAGGGAAGCTGTATTGTCAAAAATCCCACAAGCGGATATGAGAACAGTTGTGATATACTAAAAAAAGCTGTTCCTGCCGGCCCGATAGATTTAGGGCAAGACTGGCCACTATACAGCAGTTAAACAACCCTAACCTTTACCAATTGAGCCTTTATTCTCCTGCAGAACTCACGGGACAGGTAATTATTTTGGCAAATACAGGAAAAATCTGGAAAATTTGCCATTTTGCACAACCGCTAAATTATCAGGAAAGGTGAAGTAGAAAAAGGTTGATTGGCCTGGCAAGGATATGCAAACCGCGCTTAAAAAGAAATTGATGATCTTGAACGAATGTGCATCCCATACAGGGGAATTTAGGTAGTTGAAAAAAATCTGGCAGGTCCTAACTAAGGACCATTGGACCGGGCAAATCACATCTTAGGAAATACACAGTAGAAGATTGGGCAAGCGGAACAAGATGAAAAGGTCAGAAAGTGGTCAAGTAACCAGCTTTCCTCAATAATCATTTAAAATTAGGTTAGTCCCGGTATCAAATCCCCTTATCGCATAATCAAGGCACTTAATATAAAAGAGTTGAGGACTTCATGGAACAATATACGGATTTCAACCAAAACGGCGTAGGGAGATCAACGCTTGATGACCGTTAACGTATTTGTATTTGGATTTAGTCCCGATTTCACCGCCTGGCCATTCAAATCCAACCACGGTCAATCCTCTTAAATTTCTAAATAATAATGGAGGCCGCAAAAAGCGGCCTCCATTATATAAATCTTGTTCGAACTCCCTTAAAGTGCACCCATCATCTGGGTAGCGAAGGCATCATCTGGTTTCAACTTCAATGTTTCCCCAAAATGTTGTTTAGCTTTAGCTGTATCACCTTTTAGGTATGCGAAGTAACCGATATAGTTATTGGCATCAGCAGCGTAAGTTTTGTTCGCTTCTTCTTCAGCTTTGCCAGATGCGGTAATAGCAGATAGCAATTGAGTGAATGAATCTACGAACAAACCTTTAGCGTTTTCTGGATCGTACATTACGTTATCCAAAGCTAATTCAGTTAATCCTTTGTAGTATAACGCAGGGATTTTGTATTTGTCAACAACTTCTTTTTTAGTTGATGCAGCTACTGTACCCAACGATTTTACTGCAGCCTCTAAATGTGGTCTAGCCTCATTCATCTTAGCAGTAACTTCTTCAGGAGTCAATTCAGTACCTTCAGGAACGGTTACCAATTTAGAACCGATGCCGTACTCAATCTGTCCTAAGTAGAAGTTTGAATCGAAGAAATAATCTGAGCTGTCGTTACTGGCAGGGATCCTGAAGATCTTAGCTGCGATTTCGTTCTCACCGTTCTTGAAGTATTCAAAGGCAGTTTCTGAGATTTCTTCATCATAGTTCTCATCTTCAGTCTGTTTAGTTTCAGCTACTTTCAATAGTTCAGCGCCTTTTGCAGCATCACCTGCTACTAAGTTTGCTAAACCAGCGTACAGGTAGTCACGACCGATCAAACGTGCAGTATCAACTTTGCTGAATAAAGTGGTCATGTACTCCAATGATTTTGGATAGTCTTTATCTTGCAAGAAAGAGATGTAACCTAAGTAACGGTATACTTTGGCATCAACACCTTCCACAGTTGATAATTCTTGAGCTACTGTTTTCAATTCATCGTAGTTACCTGAATAAACCAAGAAGTCAGCGTAACGTACTTTAGCATCAATGGAAGCATCACCTGTCAGTGACAAGTATTTTTTATAGTTTTCAACTGCTTTCTGGTTGATTTCACGGTATTGCTCTTCAGGTGCTTTGATGGATGACAAGTAATAAGTTTCTGCCAATTCACGGTAGATTGGACCATATTCTGGGTTTTCACCAGCCAACGTGGTCAATTGCTCTAATACTACGTCATAAGCTTGCGCTCTCCTTGAAATGATTGCTTGACCAATTTTTGGAGCCAATAGTTTGTCATCGATTGCCAAAGCGTCACGGTACGCTACGAATGCAGGGCTACTTTCGCGCAGTCCAGCGTAAGCATCACCTAATGCTGTAGGGATTAAGGCATCCTTAGCATTCATTTCCTTCGCTTTGGTCAAGTATTCAACCGCTTTCTTGTAATCCGGTTTTGGGGCATCAATGTACGCTCTACCGATAAAGTAAGGGATTTCATACTCTTTTTTGCCTATGCCTTGTGAAGCTTCTGAGAACTTTGTTTCAGCGGCACTCACGTTTCCTTTTTCAAGGTCTACGATACCTAGACCTACAGTATTCAATTTTTCCTTAGGAACGTTCGTTACACCTTCCTGGAAAACGATCTGTGCTGAATCGACCTTATCGTTGATCAAGTGGATTTGACCTAAGTAAAAATAGTTTTCACCATCTTTTGCCTTTTTCTGAACTAAATTTTGCAACATAGCTTTAGCTTTGTCATATTGTTCAGCTTGAATTGCAGCCTTTGCATCTTTGATACTTTGAGCTTGTGCTGTTCCTGTAGCAAAAGCTCCCGCAACCAAAAGGCTTAAAAATAATTTGCTGTTTGTCATAATCTGTTATTTACTCTTTGTTATAAACTAATTTATGTTGTCTTCTCGTATGATAATTTCTCGACCTGGCATCGTCACGGGCAATAACCCATATTTCAGCACAATCCGCTGCCCACGGTCTCCTGTCAAGAAAGCAGAAAATCCAATTCCCAAACCCAAATTTGGTTGATAATTCAACACGTGAAACTCTGTCTTCAGAGCGTATTCATCGGTAGCAAACGTGGTCTGGGAAGGCTTGAAAAAACCAAGGTTTTTCCCGTCTTTCAAACTTTGAAGGCTTAAGATACGAATTTTATTTTCTTCTCCAAATTGTGAAACGCAATCTAAATATTGACCATAGGACATTACACCGATGCTATTTGCATCCGTTAATACCTCTTCTACAACCTCCTTGGAGGTCTTCATACCTTTTACAGATTGCCCTGAGACTTTATCCAATTTTACAAATTCTTTCACGCGTCGAAGAGTACTTGAATTCACATTGTCAAAAACCAAACGTTTTCCCGTATTGGAATCACCCTTCAATAAAGATGTTAACGTCGGAATATCGATTGAAGTATCTCTAGCGCTCAAATTATTGAAAAAAACCACCCCATCATAGAAGGCCGGAAATGTCCTCGGGCTAATTTTTCGACTGCTGAAACCCGCATTTTCTTCCTTGTTCAATAACCTGCTCAAAATCGCAATATCCGCCTCGCCTTTAATTAAAGCATTGATTGCTTCGCGTTCTGGCAATGGAATCAGTTTGATGTTCGCATTGACATAGGATGTCTTGAAAACCTCTACCTGTTCCAGCATGATTGGAAGGACTGCTTCATCAACAATGACCGAAAGTTCACCTGTCAATATATCATCTTTTGAAGTGCCAGCGCCTGCTGTCGTGCTGTCTGCACTTTCCTGTCCTTTATTTCTATTTTGTGAACAGGAAATCGCTGAAGCTACAATCAGAAGCATCGCCAGTACATACCATAATCTACCCTTCATATTATCTTAGAATGATTTAATGCCTCAAGGATTAATTAATTCCTGAAATTATTTTGCCAAAGTCGGGCAAAACGCATAAATGAATAGACGATTAGGAGTATCCCGAAGATCTTTTTATAGGTTGGATCGATCTCAATTGGAAATCCGCTCCAAAAGATGATCAACAATCCCAACACAAAATAAAAGAGGAACATGAATAGTCCTAAAATGGACAGAAATCGCTGTGTGGGCGATTTCTGTCTAAAATTATTTCTTGTTGAATGATTCGACATATCGAATTACATTTGCGACAAGTCTAAGCGAATTGGCAATGAATAACGAACTGGAACCGGACGACCGTTTTGGATAGCTGGTTGCCATTTCTTTGATTTCTTCAATGCAGTGATCGCTGCTTGACCTGTACCGTAAGAAACGTCTTTTACCACTTTGATATCTGTCAAAGCACCTGTTTTGTCAATCACGAAGGACAACTCAACTGTACCTTTCACACCTGCATCGATTGCAGCTTGTGGATATTGAAGTGTGCTCGATACGAACTGGCGGAATGCATTGATACCTCCTGGGTAAGATGCTGGAACCTCAACTGCCTCAAAGTCATAAACTTTGTTAGCATCGCCGTCCACCTCTCCTTTTGTACTACCCGTGATAGCACCTTCCACTTTCTTCGGACCGAACTCTCCAGTAGGAACACCTGATGCACCTGGGGTACCTTTCAGGGTAATACGTGCTGGAGTAGCGTTTTTCTCTTTAATCTCTTCTTGAGAAACAACCTCTTCTTTTACTTGTCTCGCATCAACAACCTTAGGCTCTGGGAAACGGATTAGGTCTTCCGCCGGTGGTTCCTCAGCGATACGTTGAGGTGGCTCTTCCTCTTGAGGTAGTGGCTCTTCCTCTTCAGGTGGTTCAGGGATCTCTAAATCCTCTAAAGTAACTGGAGTAACTTCTACTACTTCCTCAACAGGTTTCTCAGGAAAAAGCTTTATATCGAAGGCTTTGATAGCCGTGAAAGCAAGGACTACTGCCGAAACTGAGAATAAAGCGATGTTGGTAGCTTTTGGTGCGTATTTACGCAATGCATATGCTCCGTATTCTTTATTTCTATTCTCGAAAACGACATCTAGCCATTCTTTCTTAAATAAATCTAATTTTGAACCGATCATTTTTTTCCTTTTTGTCTGATGAATTATTCGTTATAGATTCCGTTTGTTTTCAAAACCTCAACTTCTTCAGGTTTGATTTTCGAAATCATGAAACGTTTAACATCAGTGATTTTCATTTCATCTAGTATATCAACGAGGTTACGTTGTACTGATCTGTCACTTGGACGGATTACGACGATTAGGTCTTTTCCTCCTGACACTTGCGGAACCTGAGCTTTCTTCTCAAGGACGATCTTTCTGATTCCTTCTTTGCTATAGTCTACTACAGCGGGTGCCGAGATTGGGTTTGCTAATTGTCCATAATACCAAGCGATCTTGTTATCTGATCCTAGCAATAAGGTGATCGAACGGTTATCTGCGATTTCAATCTCAGGGTTCAACTCATTCTTGTCCTTATTCTTATCAGGCATGTTAACATCCATGGCTTGTGGCTTGTTCAAGGAAGTTGTTAGCATGAAGAAAGTAATCAGAAGGAATGCTAGATCCACCATCGCGGTTAAATCTACACGACCTCCATTTTTCTTCGACCTAACTTTGCCGCCTTTTTTGCCGCCGCCGGAGTCTTGATTTAATTCTGCCATTTTCTCTTATTATTTTTCCTGACGTAAACCGGTAACAAAGAAGAATTTGTTTTGTTTTTGGTTTCTCAGTGTTTCAATAATCAAATTCATTACCGCGTACTTCTCTTCCGCATCTGCTTTGATCGCTACTTTCATCGCTCCTGGATCTGACCAGTTCTTCACTTTGGTCTCTTGGTCACGGTTGAATTCTACCGTTGCCAAGCGAGCCTGTTGAACCCAATGATACAACTCGTTTGAAAGTTCTTCGGTGCTATCCACGGGGATACCTGGTTGAACCTCTAAAGTACGTTTGTCATTTGGTAATGAAAGTAGGGCACGCAATTGCTTGAAAGGTACTCCAAACTCATCTAGTCCTTTAAACTTCTCATAATCTTGTTCTGAGAACGCAACACCATATTTTGCCGACATATTCTTAAGAGTTTTTACGCGAACCTCAGGGTTCTTCTCTCCAAAAAATACTTTCCCTTGGTTACCTACGGTGATAACTGCTAAGTTATCGTCCGGTAATTTATCCAACGTAGTGGATGCAGGGGTGTCTACGGGCATTACTTCTGGCTGACGTGCAGTTGCTGTCAAAACGAAGAATGTAAGAAGCAAGAAAGACACGTCACACATCGCCGTCATGTCGATCGATGTGCTGGCTCTTTTTACTTTTGCTTTTCCCATTTCTTTACTTCTTTAATGTGAACACTCTATTTCTTTTTAATAATGATGCGAAACCGTTGAACATTGCATAAAATAAATTCAACTTTTTTTCGAATCTTCTTATTTGTGGTTTGCAGCGTATGTTTGTACGATTGAGAAACCAGCCTCGTCAATAGAATATGTTAACGTATCGATCTTAGAAGTTAAGATGTTGTAGAAAATAATCGCGATTGTTGATGTACCGATACCTGTAGCCGTGTTGATCAAGGCCTCAGAAATACCGTTCGCTAATTTTGCTGAATCTGGTGCACCACCTGTAGCTAAAGCCGAGAACGCTTTAATCATACCTGTTACTGTACCTAATAGACCTGTCAATGTACCAATAGAAACTAATGTTGCGATAACGGTTAAGTTCTTCTCTAACATTGGCATTTCTAAGGTAGTAGCCTCTTCAATTTCTTTTTGGATTGCTAATACCGATTTCTCTGTATCTAATCCTGGATGTGCTTCAACATCTTTATATTTTAAAAGACCAGCTTTGATTACGTTCGCTACGGAACCTTTTTGCTTGTCACACTCTTGGATAGCTGAATCAATGTTACCTGATCTCAATAATCCTTGTACTTTTCTTACGAAGTTACCTACGTTTCCTGTTCCAGATGCTTTACCAATAACGATAAGACGCTCGATTGAAAACACCCATACCATTAAGAATAAACCTAGAAGAACTGGTACTACGTAACCTGCATGGTAAACCATACCGTAGTAGTTACCTGGTTTTGGTTGGTTCGCTGGATTCTCATCGATAAAGTTTGAAGGATCACCCATCACAAACTTGTAAACCAAGAAACCAATTACTAGACAAATGATAATTGCTAAACTTGCAAATAGATTACCCGCATTGCCACTCTCTTGTTTAGCTGGGGTTGTAGTTTTTGGTGCGTTTGCCATTTTTTACTAATTTTTAGATTTTTTACTGTTGTTTAATTATTAAGTTAAATTCAATTTAATGCAAGCTAAATGCCGTTATTTTACATTAATTCAAAACAAATATAGCATTTTCTGTTAAAAACAAAATTAATTTGAAGATATCTGATTATTTAACTTTTAGGCTGTGTTACCTACTCATTGACGTTCTTCAGCAGCTCTCAAATCAATGCTTCTTTTGTCGTATCACATAACGGTTGAATATTCCATATTTTTTACAATGAAAACCATTTTTTTTTTGAATTGCAAATTATCAAATCGTTAAATGTTAAAAATAAGTGAGTATTTACTTACAATACCGCCCGCCTTTGCACCCCCTATTTTTAACCAAATCCCCATTATTTCTTTGTTTTTTAAACGTTTACAGGACAATTCCATGTTTAACCACCAAAGGATTTAACTTGGTACTTCTCGGAAGTTAAATATTGTATAATTTTTTCTTTAAAATCACCTTGTATCAATATTTCACCATCCTTGGCACTCCCCCCTACGCCACATCGCTGCTTCAATTTACGGGCTAAATCATCCAAATCTGAACCAGTCCCTATAAATCCCGTCACGATGGTCACAACCTTCCCCTTCCGCTGTTTCTTGTCCAAGCCGACCTTCAGTTTCTGCTTCTCATTGGGAATGGTGTCCTCTTCCTCCATCCCATCCGAATCGGTATATTCATAATCGTCAGAGGTCGAATAAACGATCCCTTCGAATCTTTGCTTCTTCTGTTTTACCATAACTAACAAATAATCTTGAGGGCATTGCCCTGCACTTCTATATCAATCTTGTTTCCTAAATCCATCGGCTCTCCATCCAAATGCAATGGTGCCTTTCCCTCCTGCTCGATACAGATCTTCTTCCCTGGTATTATTTCTACATACTCGGATTGGTCCGCAGTCTTGTTGAAGAGATGGAAGATCATCATCGGTAATGTATATAACGGAAATTTATGCACAATACATACATCCAATACCCCATCATTGATGGATGCATTCGGCGCAATGTAGGCGTTATTGCCATATTGCGGTGAATTCGCAACCGATATCATAAAGGCCTCCCGTTCGTAGACCTTACCATCAATGTTCAATGTGTATTTCTTAGGCTTATACTTACTAATAACGTTAATTATCGTGCGAAGGTATCCAACCGGCCCCCTAAATGTTTCCGAAGCAAAGCGATCACTTACTGAAGCATCAAAACCGATACCCGCAATATTGAAGAAACAACGTTCCCCGATCTTTCCACAATCGATGTCGACCGATTCAAACCGATTGATCCTGCGCAAAGCCGCAGACTCATTCATCGGAATACCTAAATAAAGCGCCAATCCATTCCCAGAACCCTCAGGGACAATGCCCAATGGAATATCACTGCCCACCAAGGCCGTCCCTATTTCATTGATCGTGCCATCGCCACCTACGGCAATGACGGCATCGTACTGCTCATCTATCGCAGATTTAGCAAGTTCATAGGCGTGATTAGCGTGATTGGTAATCTTAAACGTCGGGTCAAATCTGTTTAAATCCAGTACTTCGAGTACCTGTTTATTAAACGTTGTTTTCTTCTTCCCACCAGATACTGGATTGATTACAAACAGTATGCGTTTCTTTCTCATTTACGTCATTTAATTCCGCTAAAGATAATAATTTGGTTGAAATACTTTTTAAATATTGCAAAGTATCGTAGCTTTGTGCCACACAAAATGTGGACTGATTTGCATTTAGCATTATCATAATGTAAATGGGAGATTGCAACCACAGTAAAAAAGTGCTAAAACCATTCGGGACAAATGATTTTTCACATACTGCCTGCTATTCCCTTCAAACGTTTATTATTTTTATGGCATATTTATTTACCTCCGAATCGGTATCTGAAGGACATCCTGACAAAGTCGCAGACCAAATTTCGGACGCTTTAATCGACAACTTCCTCGCTTGGGATGAAGATGCCCGCGTAGCTATTGAAACCTTAGTTACTACTGGACAGGTGGTTTTAGCAGGTGAAGTGAAGTCCAAAATCTACTTGGACGTTCAAAAGATCACTCGCCAGGTTATAGAAAAAATCGGATATACTAAATCCGAGTATATGTTCGAAGCGAATTCCTGTGGAGTTCTTTCGGCAATTCACGAACAATCCGCCGACATCAACCAAGGGGTAGATCGTATCACAAAACAAGAACAAGGCGCTGGTGACCAAGGTATTATGTTCGGTTACGCCAATAACGAAACCGAAAACTATATGCCCCTGGCATTGGACCTTTCCCACCGTCTTTTATATGAACTTGCAGGTCTAAGACGCGAGAACAACGAAATCCAATACCTTCGCCCCGATGCTAAATCACAGGTAACCTTGGAATATGATGACAACCATAAACCGGTTCGCATCGACACCATCGTGATCTCAACCCAACATGATGACTTCGCTTCTGAAAAAGAAATGCAGGCGAAAATCCAATCTGATATTGAAAACATCTTGGTTCCTCGTGTAAAGGCTCAATTGAAACCTGAACTACAGGCGCTATTCACAGATAAAATCAAATACCACATCAACCCTACCGGTAAATTCGTAATCGGTGGACCTCATGGCGACACCGGTTTGACAGGCAGAAAGATCATCGTCGATACTTACGGCGGTAAAGGTGCGCACGGTGGCGGTGCTTTCTCTGGAAAAGACCCATCCAAAGTGGACCGTTCTGCAGCTTATGCCACTCGCCATATTGCCAAAAACTTGGTGGCAGCGGGTGTTGCTGACGAAATCCTGGTACAGATCTCTTACGCTATCGGTGTAAAAGATCCTATGGGTATCTATGTGAATACCTACGGAACCAACAAGGTGAACAAAACTGATGGAGAAATCGCAAAGATCATTGCTGAGCTGTTCGACATGACTCCTTACGGCATTGAAACACGCTTAGGCCTTCGTAACCCAATCTACGCTGAAACCGCAGCATATGGCCACATGGGAAGAACACCAAAAACGGTAAGCAAAACTTTCGAAAACTCGAATGGCGAAACCAAAACTTTGGAAGTGGATCTTTTCACTTGGGAAAAGCTAGATTTTGTCGAGCCAGTGAAAAAAGCATTTGGTCTTTAAGATCAAAAACATAAATAAAAACGCTTGAAAATTTCAAGCGTTTTTTTGTGCAATGCTCCGGACCTTGCTTTGACCTTATTCGAGACACATTCGGAAAATTCGGAATGTGTCTCGAATAAGGTCAGAATAAAATCGAGAAATTTTGGTGAATCCATCAAACATCTAGACCAGTCTCAGACTTTAAAAATCGAAAAAGCCTTAATTTCAGGAGATCCTTCAGAATCAACTATGGTTAATCTAACTTTGGATGTATAAATATCATCAAATTTTTGGATTCTTTTGTTCCCTATTGATTCCCCAGAACAAATCTCGACCCATTTATTTCCGATCCATGCTTCAACTTTATACTTCCTTATTATTTCACCGTTCCTAATATTCTCTTGAATAATGATCTGATTAATATCTTTTGGTTGTTTCAGGTCAAGGTTGACTGAATTGCCAACAAGATTTTTCTGAGATTTAATAGGGTTTGAGGAAATCTTTAGCAATTCATGCCCAAACTCTTCAAGCCTTTGAAAATCTTCCTCTGGCACTAACCCACTCGTGTCAACTACGATCCCTAACAACATATTGGAGTTTCTTCCTACGCTAGTATAATAGGAACTGACCAATTGCTCTAAAGATAGCATATCTTGTCCTGATTCTTTCCAAAACCACCCTCCTTGCCATCCTGTTCTAAGTGGAAAATCAGCTTCTCCAGGGCACCAAATTTTACCATTAGGACTCCCGCTCAGACCATCAATGACAATAGTCCCTGTCGCAGAGGTGGTAAAATCAGATCGACTCCAGTTCGGGTAAGGAGCTCGTCCCTCTTCATTCCCGATCCAACGAATCAAATTATTTGCGTCATTGGGGCCCTGAAATACCACCGCATCAGGCTGCAACCTTTTCAATAAGGGTGCTAGGTCTGGCCCGCCTTCATTTACAGGTAAAACTCCACCATCGAACCAAATTTCAAAAAGCTTTCCATAATTAGTCCACAATTCCGTTAATTGAGTCTCAACAACCTTATTATACTCTTCTTGGGTTATGGGCGATCCTTCCTGGACTTTACCGGGATTATCCACATGTAAATAACCGTTTGCAGAGGCACTAGCATAGATCCCTGGCTTGAGTCCATATTTCTTACAGGAATTGATGAAATCAAGGACTAGGTATCCCTTTCCATTCTTCCAGGGAGAATTACTAATATTATAGTCATGTGCTTTTGTAGGCCACAGACTAAATCCAGAGCCATGCTTTGCAACCAGGACAGCATATTTTGCTCCTGCGGCCTTGGCAGCCCTGATCCATTGATCAGTATCCAATTTACTGGGATTAAATATGGATGCAGGAGGATGTGACCCCCATTTTCTCCAGTTATAATCGGGCACATAATTCACCACATCAAAATGGAACATCGCTCCAATTTCTGCTTCCGCCCAATCAACTTGGGCGGAAGAAGGCTTTACTTCCTTTTGTTGAGCCAAACAGGTCCCTCCAAAACAAAGGAAAAACAGACAAATCGCATATTTCTTAATTATCATTTCCATCCCGGGTTCTGGGTTAAGTTAGGATTTAAACTGATTTCTTCTAGTGGTATCGGGAAAAGATACATCTTATCATCCCACAGCCTTTTTTCAATTGAGGTATATAAACGGACATAATTATTTTGATTTACAATTATCCCATTTACTTGAGAAGCGGGATATTTTGCTTTCAGCTCGGGCGTTAGCTTCATCCCCAGTATTGTTTCTGGCTTTTCAATTCGTTTACCAGCCTTCCATCTTAATAGGTCATCAAACCTGAATCCTTCATCGGCCAATTCCACCCTTCTTTCCCTTCTAATTTCATCGATTAAAACAGACACTTCGGGAAATGAAGACTTAGGATCACGCTTTAAGGTTGATATGGTCATTTCAGCCATCCCGACCCTTTTTCTCAATAGATTAATGCTTTTGTCAATGTCTGCCTGTGTGGCAAGGCCCAGTTCCGCCTTTGCTTCCGCATAGATCAGCAAAATCTCTGCATATCGAAATATAAAGAAATCCAAAGTCGATTGATTCGCTTGCCACATTGCTGGATCGGAACTTCTCCCTTTTATCAACTGATAGCCCGTATTAGCCGTATTGGTCCCTATTCTTGGAAGATCAATGACATCTTTAGAACCATCGCTATTTTGCAAAAGTACAAACCCTTTGGTAGCAATAGTCTGTTGTGCTCTCGGATCTCTATTTGCAAATTCATTTTCAGGGGTATCCTCACCTTTATATTGAGGGCTCAAAGCCGTAGGTAATCCATCTATACAAAGGTAATTCTGAACAAAATCTTTACTATATCCTGTCCCAGATTCACCTAAAGTCCTACTGATTCCATTCATCAATATACTTTGTAAAAACCGGCGTCCTAAAATAGACTCTGGATTACTATTTAATTCTTGTTGGATGAACAGATTATAATAATCCGTCTTAGGATTTCCTGTTGTGAAGAGTGAGAATTTCTTTGAATCCATAATCAGATCTGTTGCCTTCAAGGCTTCCTGCAAATATTTCTCACTTCCTTCAACATTAAAATATTTCCTCCTTGTGCCTTCCCATAAACATATTCTAGCTTTTAAGGCCGCTGCTGCATATTTATGAATTCTTCCAGCTGAAACATTATCTGCAGGAATATTCTCTACTGCAAAATTTAGGTCAGCTAAAATAGAATCCATGACAATATTACGGGATGTTCTTGGGGCATATAGTTCAGGGCTGTCTTCCGTCAAATCTTTACTGTACCATGCCACATCGCCATATCTTTTTGTTAATCCCCAATAAAATAAGGCTCTAAAAAACCTGACCTCACCTGCATATTGATTTTTGACAGCTTGTGAAGCTTCAGCATTCATATATCGCTGTAAAAAATAATTTACGTTCCTGATATTCGTCCAATTGTAAGAAGCATCCGCTGTAGGTACCACATATTGACCAGCTAAAAAGTTATTGATACTACTTGGCACCTTATCATCAGACTGATTGTCCTGGATAAAATTTTGAGCAGGTAGTGAAGGATAAAACTGATTTGCATAAAGCATCAGATCATTTTCATTCTTAAAAAACGTGGGTTCCGAAATTGAAGAAAGCGGAAACCTATCTAAATAAGTATCTTTTTTGCATGAGAAAAGCAAAACCACTTGACTTATTAATATAATTCTTATTATAGTTTTCATATTCAAAGTTCTTTAGCAAAAATTAAAATCCTAATTGTAGTCCAAACGCAAATGACCTAGTTTGAGGTGCGTCTTGGAAATTGAAAACTTCAGGATCAAACGCATCGAAAAGTTTGGTGAAAGTAAATAGATTTTGACCTGATAAATAAGCTCTTACTCGGCTAAGTTTTACCTTATTAGCCCAAACTTGAGGAAGAGTATATCCTAGCGTCAATTGTTTCACCCTCAGATAAGAGGCGTCCTGTAGGTAACCGGTTTGAGTCTGTGAGTTTCCTCCATTTCCAAAACGAAGCCTTGGAAAAAAAGCATCTTGATTCTCAGGAGTCCAGTAATCGGTGGCATATATAAAAGGAACATTCCACTCACTGGTAAATCCCCAAAATGCACTATTGCTTATCCAAGCATCTCGCTTGCCGATACCCTGTAGGAAAGCAGTGAAATCAAAGCTTTTATAATTTACCCCTACATTCAATCCAAATGAATAACGAGGAGTAGAATTACCGATTATCCTCCTATCACCAGGATTGGAAACCGTATTATTGCCAAAGTCAATCTTCCCATCATTATTTAGGTCTGCATATCTTATATCTCCAGGTCTCCAAGCACCTCCCCAAATTTGACTTTGGTTAGGGGCCGAATCTATTTCCTGTTGACTTGTAAAAAAGCCTTGAGTTTCAAAACCCCAAATTTCTCCATCTAATTTGCCTTCATACCAATTGCTGAAAATTTGACTCGTGTTAAGTGGGTATTTTGTAAGCTTAGAATGGTTGTCAGCGAAAGACAATAAGAGATCATAAGAAAGGTCTTCATTAATTTGATCGTTCCATCCTATACTTAGTTCCCAACCTTTGGTAATTAAAGTCCCAGCATTTTGGTTTGGAGACGCAGTTCCTAAAACAGCGGGCAGTGGAACACCTCCAACTAGCATATCCCTAGTTCTTCTTTCATATACATCAAAAGATCCTGATAAACGATTGTTTAGAAATGCAAAGTCCAGCCCGAAGTTTGTTGTTGCAGACTTTTCCCAAGTAAAGTCATTCCTAACTAATCCTGGGGCCAATACGCCAACTCCGGTTTGATTGCCAAAAATATAGCTCAGACTATTATTGATTGGCATTGTTGGAATATATGGATAGAAATTCGCTGCGGAATAAAGCTGATTTTGATCGAATCCTTGATTTGGTAATTCACCATAGGATCCTCTAAGTTTTAGATCATTCACAACATCCCTTATCCCTTCCATAAAACCTTCTTCCGAAATTCTCCAACCTGCAGAAATCGAAGGGGTGAAAACATATCGGGTTTTTGATGAGAATCTGGACGAACCATCATATCTGCCATTTATTTCTAGCAAATATTTACTGTTAAAAATATAGTTCAACCTAAATACCGTTCCAAATAGAGCCCATTCGTTTTCAGCACCAGTGATGCTTGGTCTAGGATCATTATTTAGATTTATAGCAGGTTTTGTAGGATCTACTAAATTATTCGCAAAAACACCTAGTCTTTTATAATGGTTACTTTCTTGGTTAACCCCAAGCATGGCCTTAAAATAATGCTTTTCAGCAAAGGTGTTTTCATAAGTAGCAAAAGCATTCAATGCAAAATAATTGTGATTGTCTGTGGTTTCAGAAACGGAAGATGGGCTAGTCCATGGAAACGTCCCTAATAATATCCCATTTACACCATATTCCTTAAATGGAATTTGATGACTTTGATTAAAATTATTGTAGGCGTTCCAAGTATAGTCGGCCACAATGGATACATTTTTTATTGGTTTAATTTTCACCCCTCCCGTTAACCATAAGTCATTGGAATATCTCTTCCTTTTTCCATTATTTGCAGCTACAGCAAATGGATTGGTAAAACTACCTTGTCCAGCAAAATTTCCATCAGGATGCCTGATAGGCATTATCGGTCTTAAATCTCCAGAAATCCATCCACTAGATGTCCCGCCTGTAACCACTCCCGCTGCTTCTTTATCAGAGATGTGTGTCAAGGCAAAATTCCCAGTTAATGTAAGCCAATCTGTAATATCAGAATTAACCTTCAAGGAAGGATTCAAGCGTTCATATTTTTGACCAGCCTCCTTAAAAAGGCCTTTCTGACCAAGATAACCTAGCGAAGCAATAACCGATGTTGAACCCTGTCCTCCTTGCAAGGATAAATTATGCCTTTGCATGGGCTCAAAACCTGGATACTGTTCTTTTATCCAATCGGTGTTCCCAACGTATCTGTATTTTGCAGGGTTTCCGGGATCTACATAAACAGGTAAATTATTTACAGGGTCATTGAAATATGCCTCGGCCCGGATTGAATCTTCAACTGTAAAAGCTTCTGTAGCGGTTGTTCCTCCATCCTGACCATTTCTATTGGCTTCCCTATGCATTCTGATATAATCAACGGAATTAATATACTCTGCCATTTTTGTCGGCCTAGACATGGTATACTCTCCTGAATAGCTTATTTGTGGTTTTTGACTTTTAGGATTTTTGGTTTGGATCAATATCACCCCATATGCGGCCCTACCCCCATAAATTGCGGCAGCTGCGGCATCCTTCAGGACGGTAACATTCTCAACATCGGATGGGTCAATTGAATTCGGATCCCTTTGTACACCATCAACAAGGATCAGAGGGGTTGCCGTGCCACTGTTTATGGACCCTGTCCCTCTGATATTGAATGAGGAACCTGTGCCTGGTTTTCCATTAGCAGACGAAATATTTAGATTTGGAACTAATCCCTGCAAACCCTGTCCGAGATTTGCAATTGGTCGATCTTCCAATTTTTTAGCACTTACCGTACTTACTGCTCCTGTTAAATTTTCCTTCCTTTGAGATCCAAATCCAACAACTACAACTTCTTCCAGATCACTGCTCACCGTTTTTAGAACCACTGAAAGTTGATTTCTCCCTTGGGTTGAAACTTCTTGACTCTGATAGCCCATGGAACTGAATACCAATACGGAGTTTTCAGAAGGAACTTCTATAGCGAACTTTCCATCTATATCGGTACTGGTCCCTTGGGAAGTACCTTTAACCAACACACTGACTGCGGAAAGATTTTCACCACTTTCGTTCATGACTTTCCCAGAAACAACACGTGTTTGGTCAATTTCTTTTACTTCTGGCTTAGTACGCTCAAATTCGGTATTACTTGTTAAAGCAATTGATCTTCCTTTGATTTGATACTTTATGGCTTTGCCATTGAACAAGACGTTCAAAGCCTCAGAAATGCTTTTGTTCTTAACATTAACTGAAAAAACAGAATTTACATCTAAGTCCTTTTCATCGTAGATAAATGTATAACTTGATTGCTTACTAATGTCAATCAAGATGCTTTTTAGATTAGTATTATTATAATTTAAGCTAACCTGTTGTGCTCTAATGTTTCCTAATGAAAGCATGATTGAACTCAGAAAAATCAGTACGGTTAACTTTATTGTAAAATAAGTCTTCGAGAAATGTAGGTACTTAATAAAATACCCAATATTATTATTGATCATAAGTATTTTCATAAACAATACATGGAAAATGAGATTTTACAGTATTGTAGGTTTAAGGTTATTATATGAATTAGGTTAAAAAGTAAGAATATAGCCTTTCGCAAGATCTTACATCCCATTTATAGTGAGCGCCTTAGATTTAAGATTTTACCATAACCCTCCTTTCTTCAACATAAAACTTAATACCTGTCTTCAATTCAATTGCTGCCAGAACCTCTGATAAGACTGCATTCCTTGGAATTATTGCTGAAAGACGTTTTGATCCATGCTTACCCATGTCAACTTTGACATCATACCATCTTTCTATTTTTTTTGCAAATTCATTTAGGGGTTCATTATTCAATATATACATCCCATCCTTCCAAGAGTAAATCTCTTCGACATTGACAGAACTCACCTTAGGAAGCGAGTTTATATTAGAAACGGCTTGTTGTCCCGGCTTCAAAATAACTTTATTGTCTCTGCTAGGATTTTTCACGGCTAGACTACCCGAGATAAGCGTTGTATAGGTATTATCATTGTCCTCATAAGAATTAATGTTAAAACTTGTCCCTAATACTTCAATGATTTGCCTGTCTGCATTTACAGTAAAGGGTTTCTTTTCATCTCTAAAAACATCAAAATAGACTTCTCCCTTGATGCTTACTTTTCGTTCACTTTTATCAAATACGGATGGAAAACTGATAGAAGAAAGTGCATTCAACCAAACTTTGGTACCATCAGGAAGTGTAACTTGAAATTGACCAGCAGCAGGTGTAGATATAGTGACAGATTGGGCAACATTTAATTCACTTATTTTAGTACCATCTGCATAATGAATGGAAGAATTTGATGAAACTATACCGTTATTGTCCTCGTCCAATGGAATTGAAGCCTGCCCATCTAAAGATAGATATGCCTTGTTTGATCCAGGCATAACATTTTCACCTTTAGTAACGACATTTTGAGTTCGGTTTTTTTGAGGAACTATTTTATTATTCCATAGAAAGATAAAACACAAAGCAACAATTATAGATGCAGCAGCTAACAAGAGGTATGTTCCCTTTTTATCCTTCTTTTTAGTGATTAAATTAAGTTTTCCTTGGATTTCGATTAGGTCATCAATTATTTCCGCGTCAGAGAGGTCTTTGCCATCTGTATTAATATTTAGATACCAATCCTCAACTTGAGCTTTTTCAAACTCAGTACAATTACCAGATATATATTTATCTAATAGTTCCTTTTTTATAGAATCTTTATGATTCGCCATTGAAGTTTATCCTTGATTACTTATATGACGAATGAAAGGTGTATTGGGGGGGGGTAATAATTATAAATATTTACAAAAGAAAATCAACATTAGGTAAAGAATGCTCCCAAACTTCATTTTCAACAACCTCAGTGCTAGTTTAATATATCCTCTAACACTGTGTTCAGAAATATTTAGCTTATTGGCTATTTCTTTATGACTTAAATATTCCTTTCTACTTAATTCAAAAACTTCCTTAACCCTAGGGGATAACCTATCCAGAACACTTTCGATTTGTTCAGCAAGTAGTTTTTCACGCAATAAATAATCAGTTTCTGAGGATATTTGTTGACTAGGCTCAGTGAGGCTTTCTAAATATTTTAACTTAGATTTTTCTTTAGAAATATAGTCAATAACTCTATTTCTAATTGCCGCATACATATAGGAAGAAACTTGGCCATTAATGGAAAGGTCAGCCCGTTTTTGCCAAATACTTATAAATAAATCATGGACTATGTCTTTTGCGACTTCTCGGTCTTTCAATTTTTGATAGACATGCAAATATAAAATGCCATAATACTTGTTGTAAAGCTCTTGAAAAGCGATATTATCTCCATCTTTCAATTTCTGAAGAAGAAATAAATCATTAATATTTTGGACATTTTGCATAAAAATCGTTCTCTAAAAAGGAACCCTCCATTCTCCAAAAAATTCTATTTAATGGTCCAATGAATATAAGACAAATGATATTACAGGAAATTAGTTCTATTTCTGAGTTATAGGTGTTAATTCAACATGAATTTACCTAAAAAAATCACTATTCCTACTAAAATCCATTCAAATAATATCGACAAACTCATCACAATGGCAATTTCATTCATTAGCATTGCACCTATTTACAAAGGAAAATGTCCATAGAAATTAGTATTAACAAAATAAGCCCTGCAAATTGCAGGGCTTATATCTTCCTATTTAATAATAATTAATTTTTTATTTTACTCAGCGATAGATGCTGAAGAAGTTGGGATCTGACGATTAACTTTCTTAACCAACCCCTGAAGCACCGTACCTGGTCCAACTTCTACAAAACTTTCAGCACCATCTGCTAACATGGTCTCTACAGATTGTGTCCAGCGTACTGCACCAGTCAATTGAGCAATCAGGTTATCTTTAATTGCTGTAGGATCTTGGTAAGGCAATGCATCGTAGTTTTGATAAATAGGACAAACCGGAACTTGGATTTCAACATCCAAGATAGCTGCTTCCAATTCCTGTTTTGCTGCTTCCATCAATGGCGAGTGGAATGCACCACCTACGTTTAATTTTAAAGCACGTTTAGCACCTGCTTCCAATAGTTTTTCGCAAGCCTTGTCAACACCAGAAACAGATCCTGAAATAACCAATTGTCCTGGACAGTTATAATTTGCTGCAACGACGATATCATCAACTTGTTCACAAACCTCTTCTACAATTACATCGTCCAAACCTAAGATAGCAGCCATGGTTCCCGGTTCCAAATCCGTTGCTTTTTGCATTGCATTAGCACGCTTAGAAACCAATTTCAATCCATCTTCAAAAGATAGTGCTCCTGCAGAAACCAATGCAGAGAATTCACCTAATGAGTGTCCTGCAACCATTGCTGGCTGAAAGCTATCGCCTAATGCCTTAGCTAAAATCACAGAATGCAAAAAGATAGCTGGTTGGGTAACTTTAGTTTGTTTCAGATCCTCTTCAGTTCCATTGAACATGATGTCGGTAATACGGAAGCCTAAAATTTCATTGGCTTTTTCGAATAAAGCCTTTGAATCTTCGTTTGAGTCGTATAAGTCCTTACCCATGCCCACAAATTGTGCACCTTGGCCAGGAAAAATATATGCTGTTTTCATATGCAATTGTTTAATTCAACAAAAATATACTTAATCTTCGGGTAGAAAAGAAAGAGATGAAAGATTTTCTTTACTGAAAACCTCATTTGCTATATCTAAAATCTCTTTGGAGCTTACCAAATCAATTTTTTCAAATACTTCAGGCAGGCCAACAACACGATCATAATCTAAGATGTTTTTAGCTTCTGCGATCAATAGGCTCATCCTATTTTCTTCTGCGAGTGCAATCTGACCCTTGAACTTATTCTTCGCCTTTTCTAGTGCCTGTGCACTCAATGCCTGTTCCTTTAATTTAGTCAATTCCTTGTAAATCAGCTTTAAGGTCTTATCCACTTTCTCCGCATCCGTACCGAAATAGATACTGAATAAGCCGGTGTCAGAATAAAGACTGTAGTTGGATTCAATGGTATAAGCAATCCCGTATTTTTCACGGATATTGAGGTTCAGGATATTGGACATCCCATAGCCCCCTAATAGATTGTTCAATAGCAAGAGGCCAGTTTTTCTGTCATCATGGATTCCAAAAGCTGGTCCACCTAATACTACATGGGCTTGATTGATGGGTCTTTCTTTTTCGATCAAAGCAACTTCGGGCTTTCGCATATCTTCAGCTGCATGAATCCATTGGTGGTTATTTGGATTGCCAAAGCATTTATTGGCTATCTTGAGCACCTTTTTGTCCGAGTAATTACCTGAAATGGCAATTACAATCTTGGAAGCGTCATAATGTTGGTCAATGAATCGCTTGATATCGTCTTGTTGAATAGCCTTTAAGTCCTCTTCAAGTCCGAGGATATTGTGGCCTAGTCCAGTGTCCTTGAAGACTTGATCTTCAAAATCATCCATAATGGACTCCTCAGGACTATCGAGATAGGATGCCATCTCATCCAAGATCACTTCTTTCTCCTTATCCATCTCCTCCTCCGGAAATACGGAGTGAAATAGGATGTCTTCGAATAGGTCCAATGCCCTTTCGAGATAAGGATTTAAAAAGGAGGCATGGATACAAGTATATTCCTTGGTCGTATAGGCGTTTAAGTCGCCCCCAACGGACTCCAATCGATTTAAAATCTGATTGGTGCTCCTACGTTCCGTACGCTTGAATAACAGGTGTTCAATAAAATGAGCCGTTCCAAACTTACCAAACTCCTCATGCCTAGATCCGGCATCCACAATCAAACAAATATGCGTAATGGAAGAGGAATGAGGCTGAAACAAAACTCGCAACCCGTTGTCAAGTTGGAATATCTTATGATCCATATAGAAAAATTGAATGACAAAGGTAAGGAATAGTATTTAGTATTAAGTATATAGTAGTTAGACCGATGTTTAACAAAGGAACGGCCTATAAACTTAGGCCGTCCTTTATTTTTTATCTAAATACTAAATACTTTCTACTAAATACTAGACTGTTACATCCTAGGTCTTCTCATTCCTGGAGGCATGCCGTCGTTGTCGGTTGGGGCTACTCCGGAGAATTTTTGAAGCTTGAATGTGAATGTAAGCATGAAGTAACGACCTAGGCGGTTTGTTTGCCTGTCGATGGTCATGTTTTCTTGAACGGTCCTTGAAAGGTTGGTTTGCTCATTCAGTAAGTCGAATGCTTGGAAACGGATGGTTCCGCGTTGGCCCTTCAAAAGTCTTTGTTCGATGTAAGAATTGATGATAAATGGATTGGCATTTGTCAATGGTCCATATCCACTATTGAATGACTTGGAAAGGTCAGCACCAAATATGGTAGTAGGCGTGATGTTCACCGATCCTATCAAGGTAGGTGTCCAAGAAGAAACGTTATTGTTAAAATCACCAAGTGAGTTTCTCGTGTAGTTATACGAGTATCTTACTCCTGGGTTCAATTCAAAGTTTTCAGATGGATTGTATCTGAACATCAACCCTTGCATAAATACCCAGTTGTTGGAAATATTCTTCATCCCTTCGGTCGCACTCAATTCCCTAGCGGTATAGGAAATGTTCTTGTTATAGCTCACCCCTCCCATCAACATCAAGTTGTAGGTTTTTTCCTTCAGCGATTTTCCGAAGTGGTAAAATGAGTTTAGGTTATATACCGGATCTTCTTCATTCAGGTACCTAGTTTCGGAAATCAAACCACCTGTAGGATTGTTTTCGCGTTTTACGAAAGATACGATCTTATCTGAAGTCAAGTTACCATTAACCATCGCAAAGAAAGTGTTCCCTTTTTGGAAATCGCCTCCACGGAACCTCAACATCATCCTATGTCTGAATTCAGGATTCAGGTTCGGGTTACCATAAACGATGTTGGTAGAAGAGTTTCCGACCGCATAAGGAAGAATCTGATTGATATTAGGTTCTGTCGAAGACCCATTATAATTGATGCTCAGGTTCTTTTGTCTAGAGAACTTATATTCAAATCTTGCAATAGGCATCCAGTTCAGGTTTGAACGATCGATAATTGCATTATCTGCATCGCTGGAGGCCGTACCTTTTAATAGTGACGGCTGAACCGCAGCACCAATGGAGTATTTTACCTTATCGTTTTCAAAAGCATAATTTGCTCCAATTCTATGTGTGGTAAAAGAATAATCTTGATC
The DNA here is from genome assembly GCF_053645235.1 of Sphingobacterium sp. NPDC055346. Lineage (NCBI taxonomy): Bacteria > Pseudomonadati > Bacteroidota > Sphingobacteriia > Sphingobacteriales > Sphingobacteriaceae > Sphingobacterium > Sphingobacterium sp. NPDC055346. Next base: position 33,864 of record NZ_JBSHMI010000005.1, on the reverse strand, counting down.
GTAGTGATAATTAAGGATACGATCATCTAAATTAGGTAATGCATCTCCTTCTTCATCAAAGGCATCCTGATTCTGTTTATTGTTATAATTGTTTTTATTGAAGTCGTACTGGATTTCAATCTTTCCATGTTGGGATACTGGTTCTAGATATGATACACTAGCCCCTGCATTCCAACTTTTGTTGTTGACTTCACGGATAGTTTGTTCATAGATTTCAGCCATGCTGGTATTGGCGTTATTAGGATCTTGTATTAAGCGATCCAATACGCCTTGGTAATCCTGGGTAGTAGCGGCATTGTCATAATTAAAGTTCATGAAGAAATTCCTTCCCCTATCATTTAATTTTCTATTATAAAGACCACTGATACCAAACCTAGGTGCATCCAAGCTTCCACTTTCTACCCTATTATCCCGGGTTTCCGTATTTTCTTGGAAATCAAACCAGTTACTTACAGAATTTGAGTTTGAAGTAGTTCCAGAAAACCCTACCTGAGGTGTTAATTTTATATAATCCTTGTCTGAGATATTCCATTCTAAATTAGCTTCAAAGCGATGGCTTGAAACAATATTATTTGCAGTGGAGTCAGAACTTTGCTCCAGGTTACCACCATCAGCACCCATGATATAGTTTGTCAAACTATTCGTCAATGTTGTATTATCATCCCGACCAAAAGAGTAGCTACCATATACTTTAAGCGTTTCAGAGAAATCATGACGGATATTGACCCCGATGGATCCAACATCAGTTAGACCCGATGCGCCGCCAAACATTCCACCGCCACCGCCCGGTCGGCCACCACCACCTTGACGCATCCTTGCGCCACCGCCAATGGTACGGAAGTCAAACAGGGACGCATTCACGTTGTTTAGGTTACCCAAGATTGAGACTTGAGTTTTATCGGTCATACCCATCCACATACCTGTTGCTTGGTATCGATCTTCAGAACCGTACCCGGCACGAAGGGTTGTCATAAAGCCTTTATTATATTTAGGGTCAATTTGGATATTGATGATCTTTTCCGATTCACCAGATTTATTTCCGGTCACATTGGCCATGTCACCATAGTCATCTACAACCTGAATTTTTTCGATAATATTGGCCGGAAGGTTTTGGGTAGCGGTTTTGACGTCTCCACCGAAAAAGTCTTTCCCGTTGATCCTGACCTTGGTTACAGTTTCACCTTGGGCCGTTACGTTTCCGTCTTTGTCGACTTCAACCCCCTGTAATTTCTTAAGGGCGTCTTCAGCAACTGATCCTTCGCGGAGTTTGAGGTCTTTGGTAGAGTATTCTACGGTATCCCCCTTTACCTGCACAGTCAGTACGCCTTGGATCACCACCTCTTCGATCTGGTTTTCATTGACGGCCAATTCAAAACTAGGGATTTGGATTTCCTTTTGCCCTTCAGGAAAGTCCACTTCCTTTTCAAAAGGTGAGAAGCCTAGGCTGCTTACCCTGATCTTAAATTTTGTGGCTTTAACATTTTCAAAGGTATAGAAACCAGCATTGGTAGAGCTAGTTGCTATGGTGTCAGATGCCGTTATCAACCGCACTGACGCTCCTGATATGGGTCTTGATTCGGTATCCCGAAGCATCCCAGATACGACACGGCCAGATTGACCGTATACGGTAATTCCCATTGCCATGAAGCATAAGCATATCAAGGCTTTCAATAATCTATCCATATATCAATTAAACTAATTCTAGTTCAGCGTCCCTAAGATCCAAGCATCAATCTTGGTCTTATACGGACTTTTAACCGTCGGGCTGTATCGACCGTACATCGATCCCCTGGGGTCAGGTCTGCTTTTGATAGTTTTCTGTAATATGGTAAATCTATTGTTAATCATGATTTGGATAGCAACTGGATCTTTAAGATCCTTGATACCAATTGATTGAATCGGAATTTTTGATTCATAAACCAAAACATCATTGTCCATCAATTTTGCTAGTGCCAGCACGCCATACGTGTTTTCGAATGACAGCCTACCATCTACAATCCGAGCAAAACCCTTCACGCCATACCCCCTGCTTCGCTTGATCAACTCTTCGCGAACATTCATATTCGGGAGGTTTTCATCGTTTACCATTGCTCTGACTGACTCGCTGTCTGGGATCGGAAAGATTAAAATTGCCCCATCTTTCTTTTTTCCTTCAGGGTTGATATTCACGATGATACCATTTCGAGCTGCTTCCTGTTGCAAGGCAAGGTTCTTGATTTGAACTGCGGTGTACAGATAGTTAGCGTCGTTTGTAACAGCAAAGCTCCAGCTGGAATCTTGACCTATTACAGATAGCTGATTTCCCCATTCCTTGAGGTCTCCGTCGACCTGGACTTGGAAAGTGGGTAAAATAGCATATCGGTCTTTTTTCTTCTGCGCCAACAAGTTTGAACTAGCAAAGATTAGAATGGCAATAATGATATTCCTTTTCATACAATTCAAGTAATCTTGTATTTACCAGCAGTATAAGAAAAAAATTTATATTCCCGAATACATAGCAAAGAAAAACACAAGAAGTGTAAATTAGTGTAAAACGAGGTTAATCACGGAGTTGTTACATTTCTTTGGGGTAGTATTTAGTATAAAGTATTTAGTATTTAGACTCTAGCTTCGGCCAGATTTTCAATGATTTTGATATGGTTTTCTTGCCTTTAAAAGGATAAATCTATGGTTGATACACCAGTCTAAATACTAAATACTAAATACTAACTACTAAATACTACCTTTACAGCATGAATTCAATTACTTTACTTTCAACTTTTCAGCGGGACTTTATTGAAGCGGGATGTGATGAGGCTGGCCGAGGTTGTTTGGCGGGGCCTGTATTTGCAGCGGCTGTGGTATTTCCGGCGGATTATTGTAATCCCGTATTGAATGATTCCAAGAAGCTCTCGGAGAAGAAACGCATGGAATTAAGGCCAATTATTGAGCAGGAAGCCTTGGCTTATGCCGTTGCGAGTGTTTCGGCTGAAGAGATTGATAAGATCAATATCCATAAAGCCTCTTATTTGGCGATGCACAAGGCTTTAGATATGCTTGCTGTGAAACCAGGTTTCCTGATCATTGATGGCAATAAATTTATTCCTTATCCCAATGTGCCTCATTCCTGTATAATAAAGGGTGATGGCAAGTACCTCTCCATTGCGGCAGCTTCGATCTTGGCAAAGACCTATCGCGATGAGTACATGGAAAACATTGCTGTTGATTATCCAGATTATGATTGGATGCAGAATAAAGGCTACCCGACCATAAAACATAGGCAAGCGGTCTTACAGTTGGGGTTGACCCCTCACCATAGAAAGACCTTTAGGGTCACTGATCCGCAGTTGACCTTGTTTTAGGGGATATATTTTCCCTTTGCTATGGGAACACCAAGACTCCGCAGAGTAAGACTTAACACGCTGGCTGAACATTCTAAGATAAAAGCAAAAAAAGGAGATTCTCTAATAAAGAATCTCCTTTTTCTATACGCTTAAGCCATTTTATTTGACTTTTTCTTTTCTATGTTTGATAGATAACCAAATTGCGAATCCTAGACCTAAAACAAGGGTAATGGATGCAATCAGTGAAATGATATTGCTGATTCGCATAGAATTTGGTGCAAAAACAAATTCTACTTTGTGGTTACCGCCTGGTAGGGATAAACCTCTCAATAGGTAATCAGTTCTGATAATAGGCACTTCTTCGCCATCAACGTAAGCTTTCCAGCCTTTGTCATAATAGATCTCAGAGAATACCGCAAAGACATTGTTCCCTGCCGAATATTCATACTTCAAGGTATCAGGATGGTAAGATGTCAATTTAATTTCAGCGTTATTTGGCTGACCAATGGATTTGTCCCCTAATTGGCCTTTCAATCCTTCGTTTACAATGGCCTCTTTTTTCGGATCAAAGGTACCCAAGGCATCCATCTCAGCTTGGTTGCTGTTGACAAATTTAACATTGTTCACAAACCAGGCATTTCCTAATGCAGAGCTTCTGCGTTGGATCCTATCTGAATTGTTGCTTTGATCTTTTGTGATGACATATCGTACATTCAACATGTCCAACACGTCTTCATTAAAGTTGCCATTGAATTGATGTTCCAATAATTCTTGGAAGCGCATCAATTTGGCAGCATGATATCCACCGATGCTCTTGTGGAAGTATGAAGCACTGGCATCATTGAACGGACTTGTCGTCAGATCAAACACTCTATAAGAAAGGTCTTTGTCCAAATGTATCAATTGATCAACTTCTCTTTCAGGGATCGGTTTTTCATAGATACTCTTGTCTACAAAAGATTCTGTGTTTAAATACCTTTTATCAACTGACCAAAGATCTACTAGGGTAATAACGGCTACCGCAGCAATCAAGATTCCCGCATTAAGTTTTTTCTTAACGAAAAACCATACAAAGGCGAAGGTCAACACCACAATAAAGAAAGAACGCCAAGCATCATTTGAAGCCATATCAGCACGGTCCTTCAACAATGAATTGGCCAATTCACTAGCTAAACTTGGGTCTTGAATATATTGTTGCAATGAGGCAACATAATCCTGATGGTTTGAAATACGTAGAGAAAGCAAACTAGGCATCACTGCAATAAGCAGACACAGCAAAGCAACGGCTCCACCAGAATATAATACTTTTTTATCTAGATCTTTGATTTCATTTCCACGCGTAATAATCTCGTTCAATCCCATGATTGCAAGAAGAGGGATCAAGACCGAAGGGATAACCAAAATTGATTCTACAGCCCTGAATTTGTTGTACATTGGGAAGTAGTCAAAGAATAGATCGGATATAAATGGCAAGTGACGACCAAACGAAAGCAAAATAGTCAGCAAGGTTGCTGCTAAAATCCACCATTTTAATCTGTCTTTTACCACGAATAGCGCTAGGACAAATAAGAAAATTATGCCTGCACCAAAATACCAAGGTCCAGAGGTAAATTGTTTTTCACCCCAATAAGTAGGGAAAAGTCTATTTGCATACTGCAGAGCTTCTTCTTTGGATGCACCAATTTTCTGTAAGGTTTTAATGGTATTGGATTCTGGGGTTAATGTACCTCCAGAACGGCCACCATAGGCATTTGGAATCAAAAAGGTAATATTTTCACCAATACCTTGGCTCCATGCATAGGCATATTCCTTATCTAGACCTGCGGCAGATTTACCAGAATCATCTGTTTTGCTGATGTTCGCTTTTCCGCGGATGGTTTCCTTGCTATATTCATAAGTTGGGAACAACACCGATGCATTGACCAAAACTGCGACAACAACCCCGATCAGCTGCAAACCAGTAGCTTTTAAGAAATTGTTCAATTTTTTGTCACGGATAGCGTAATATAACTCAAACCCAACCAATACCAATAAGGCAAGGAAAAGGTAATAGGTCATCTGGATGTGATTTGCCCTGAGTTCAAGTGCCAAGAATAGGGCCAGTAGACTAGGTCCCCAAAACTTGCTGCCGCGATAGCAGAGGATAACCGAACCGATAATAGGCGCGAAATAAGCGATAGCATAAGCCTTATTGATGTGCCCAGCTTCGACATATATCATATTATAGGATGAAAACGCGAGTGCGACGGCACCAATGGCCGCGACCCAAGGCTTCATTCGCAATACAGCGAAGAGGAAATATCCACCTAGGAGGAACATGAGCAAGACATCCGCTGGCGGAGGAAATATAGCTCGAATAGCAGGTCCGATGTGGGTGGTGATATTATTGGCATGATCATACCAAATTTGGTAGGTTGGCATCCCTCCGAACATTGAATTCGTCCATAATGGAGTCGTACCGTCTTTTTCTCTATAATCAAAAATTTCTTTCTGACTACCACGAGCTTGCATCACGTCACTTTGTAGTAAGGTTTTGCCTTGCCATACTGGCGTAAAATAAAACACCACTAGAAGCAAGAAGATGCCTATAATGATTAAGTGATTCTGATTTTCCTTAAACCAAGTTTTCATCTAGTAATTAATAGGATTATTAATGATATAGCTCCAAAAATATAGAATAGAGTTGAGATTTGAGATAAGAGATATCAGAAAGTTGAAATAAAACAAAAGAAGCCTATAGGATTATTTGGCTTCTTCGATTGATTAATTTTGTCTGGAGCAAGGATTTAGTTAAAAGTTTATTTTAACCTTTCTGAATCAAATCTTTAATATTTGCCAGTTCACCAAATAGGACCAGAAGGTCGTTTTCCATTAATACGGTATCGGATTTTGCAATCCCTGAAGCCTCTTTGTTCACCCGAGTCGAACCATCCTTGGTGGTTTCATTTTCTACATGAACAGTCGTCAGGACAATAACCTTGTATTTATTGGTCAGATCGGCATCTTTTAAGGTCATTCCCACGTATTTGCTAGGAACTTTTGTTTCGATAATACTGTATTTTTCAGATATCTTAAACGAGTCAACAATATCAATATTATCCAAACGCATCGCTAAACGCTCTGCGGCCTCTTCTTCCGGCATAATATATTCATCAATGTTCATGGCTTCCAGTACAGTCTTTTGTAGATCTGAAACTACCCGACCAATAATCCGTTTTACTTTCAGTTGTTTTAGAAGAGCCACTGTCATCAAACTTGCACCTTCTTCCTCACCGATCGCTACAATAACGGCATTACTTTCCCTTAAGGGCAATGAACTGACCGCATCACGGTCGGTACTGTCCAGACATACGGTATGGGTAATGCGGTCTTTGGTCTGTTCAACAATGCTCATGTTTTTATCAGCCGCGATTACTTCATGTCCTAGCTCGGTAAGGTGGATTGCCAAAGATCTCCCAAAATGCCCTAATCCTAATACTATATACTTCATATCTCTTAAAACAATACTTTTTCAGTTGGATAAATATAACTTTTGTTCTTTGTGTTTTTAATAAATGCAACCAATAAGGTTAGCATTCCTACCCTTCCTACAAACATGGTAAACATTAAAATAATCTTACTCGTCGCCGTTAAGGAAGAGGTAATTCCCAGGGATAAACCACAGGTCGTATATGCAGAAACGGATTCAAACAACAAAGGAATCATCTGTTGGTTTGGATCTGAAAAATTCAATAAGATAAAGCTTAATGTAATTGTCAGAACGGATAGCAGAATAATGGCAAAGGCTTTATTCACTGATTCAGATGCAATTTTGCGTTTATAGATTTCGATGGATTCTTTTCCTTTGGCAAGCGCCACAATATTCATCAAGGCGATGGCAATGGTCGTTACTTTTACTCCACCCCCTGTTGATCCTGGTGAAACTCCAATCCACATCAAGGTCACAAACATGATCAATGTGGGAATATTGATAAAGTTTAAGTCCACACTATTAAATCCAGCTGAGCGCGTAGAGTTCGCCATGAAAATGGAAGTTACCCATTTTCCAAAAGAGGATTTATCCGCCATCAGGCTATGATTTTGTTCCAGAATAAAGAAAGAAAGTGTAGCCAAAAAAATAACTGTGACATTACAGACTACAATAAACCTGGAATTGAACGAAAAAACCTGCGGTTTATATCGATAACTTTTCTTCTGTATCAATCTACGGACCATAGATTTCACTTTTTCCTGAACCCAAGTATATAGGTTAAATATGGTTCCAAAACCGAAACCTCCTAAAATAAACATGGATGCTACCGCCAATTGAAAATTATAGTTGAACCGGTATTCATCGCTGGTTACCCCATCTTTAATAATGGTAAAACCTGCATTACAGAATCCTGAAATGGCATGAAAGCAAGAAAAGAAAATCATCTCTCCAACGGAGTCAAAATATTTAGCTTCTAATGAGGCAAAAATCATAATGGCACCGATCAGTTCGAAAAGAAGAGTGATAAAGATGATGGTCAGTAGAGTGGAGATTACAGAATTCAGTTTGTTTTCGCCTAAGATCTCTCCGAACATCAATTGATTTTTGAAGGAAAAACCTCCTGAAAAGAAATACCCAAAGAATCCCGTAAAGGTCATGATCCCTAATCCACCTACTTGGATCAAGGCCATAATGACGGATTGCCCAAAAAGAGAAAAATTGGTCGAAATATCCGTTGTGGAAAGCCCTGTGATACAGACGGCGCTTGTGGCCATAAAAAAAGCGTCGACAAAACTTAATGGCGCTTCCAGTGTCGTACGAGGCAGCATCAACAGAAACGCGCCTAGAATAATCAATCCCAAGAAACTGATGACAAATAATATGGTCGGATTGAAGTAGAAATTATCAAAGAAAAGGCTGTTTTTCGAAAGTTCTGAGAGGAATATAATGGCAATCCCAAGATATAACCATTCGTCTTTTGCAAAAGTAGATAAGAAACCACCTGTAATCCTCGAAATCGTTATTAACAGGAAATAGGCACTGACCAATACCCCTGTATAGTGCGACACATTAATTCGCCGAGCTACGAGTATTGATGAGGCAGTTCGAATGATCTCAAAAAGAAAAAGACCATAATATAGAGCTACAACTGCATCCTCGGTAATTACTGCAACCTCCGGATCCGTAATGTAACCTACATGCACAACCATGGTTACAGCACTGATCAAACTGACATAAAAAACAATCTGGTCTACAGTTTTCTTTTTATAACGAAATATATATTTTAGGAAGCTAAATATCGAATCCATCAAGTTACAAACATAGCAATATCTTCATTAATGAACGGCTCATAAAAAAAGCTTTCACGTGAAACTAATTTTTCTTTTCTTCTTTTTCTTTATCTTTCTTTTTAAACAATCCTTTAATGAAATTGCCTGTTCGCTTGACTACGCCCTTGGTTTCATCAACGACATCTTTACCTTTTTCAGCGGCTCCCATCAGTTTTGCCTCTCGCTCTTTGCTGATTCCCGCACATTGTTTGATCCCATCCAGTAGACTCTGCCATAACGTTTTGAAAAAAGTATGTTCTGGAACACGCTTATAATTTACCTTGCCAATATGGTATTTTTCATTGGCATCAGGATTACTGTCATTGATCAGGATGTTGTTGACCACAAAAGATAATACCCCTTTCTTGGTTTTACTCATGCCTGGGTCGATTGCGTTCATCAGGTTTAGTTTTAGATGGTCATAATCAAATCTAAAATCTCCCCAATTTCTATAGTCGTTGGCCTGATAATTAAAACTGATGCTTCTAATATTTCCTGAGGCTATTTCAGCATTTAGCAGAGGAGTCAAGATTTTATTGAAAGCTGGAGCTTGCATTCTACCTAAAGAACCTTTATAGGTATGATAGCCATCTTTACTCAGCATGTCAAAGCCAAACTGGATTTTTAACAGTCCGGCGTTCATGATCCTTGCCTGCAGATCCGCCCGCATAAATTTATTTTTCGCCAACAACGTACTGTCATTGGTAACATTTGTCAATGTTCCTTTGGCATGATTAAAGGTAATTACACCTTCTTTATTGTATTTCGCAGAATGTTCGCCATAAAGTACGTCTACATTATCTACAAATACGGTATCAATCCTAATGAGCTGCTTAACTTTCATTAATTGCTGCTGAGGTGATTTCCCTATCTTGGAGATACTCTTTTTAGGATACCTCTTATCATTATATAAGGAAACGGATCCGTTTTTAATCTGTACATGTTGCGCAATGGTCTGCTGGTTGTCAATCAGTTCCTTGAAGTCTAATTTTTCGAAACGAAGGGTGTCAAACTTCATGACCGCCATGGTTATGTTTTCATTTCTGGTCTTAAAATATGCTGCCTTGCTCATTTTTGGAGCATACTCAACTTTGGTCAACAATACATTTTGATCCTGAGTATTCATGATCAAATGGTCAAATTTGGCCTTGTATATACCATTGGAGAGTTCATATTCAAACTTTGGCACTTCAACCTCGACCATCTTGGTGTAAAAAAGGCGGGTCGTATCATGTATAGAAGCCTGATCTACCAAAATATCATGCACCTTGATGCCTATGCTATCCAAGACGATATCGCTGGATTTGCCTTCTTCAATTTTCGAGAACTTAAATTTTACATTATCAATGTTTATATCCCGAACATTTATTGAACTAAAAACATCTTTGATATTATCATATAGCGTTTTGGGCTGTTTAGGCTGAATGGTGTCATTATAGGCATGACGTTCGGAAATCATATGGATATCAGGGGAATCAAAATTGATTTCCTTGATATACAGCTTCCTATTCTTGATTACATCCCAGATATTGAATCTGCGGACCTTTAAGGCTGAAAGTTTGATATGATAGCGACTATTAGGCGCCTCTTTAGTGAGCACCATTTTCCGATAGATAGCAGAATCAGGAATCAATTCTGCATTTTTTAAGGTGACATTTCCGAGAGCCACATTGAGGTCCAAATCATCATATTTCAATGAATAAAGACCATTTGTAGCTTTTGAAACTGTTTCCTTGAGTTTTTCTTCTACAATAGGTTTCCAATTTCGGCTATAATACCAGCCAATTCCCAAAATAGCCAAAATTAAGACGGCTATAATCCCAATAATCCATTTCCAAATAGGTTTCATAAAATTCAAAAAAACGGTTTATCCCCAGCTTGTGTTATTTCCTAACAACAATATAGCCAATATGTTTATTTACTGGAGAAAATATTTAAATAGAATTAAATCAACTAACTGAAAAAGAACAAAATAACTACAAATCTTCGGGAAAATTTTGAAGGAATTAATTTCTATTGTTTTCGTTATTGTAGATACTCAGATAGCTATCGTAGCGTGAGGGTTCAATTTCACCATTTTCCAATGCGTCCAAAACAGCACATCCCGGCTCATTGATATGTCTACAATTATGGAATTTACATTGATTAAGGAGGTTTCGCATTTCAGGAAAATAATGGGAAAGTTCTTGGGGCTCGATATCCACGATTCCCAATTCTCGAATCCCCGGAGTATCGATAAGCTTCCCACCGAATGGAAGATCGATCATCTCTGCGAAGGTAGTTGTATGCTTTCCTTTATCTGACCAGTCGGAAATATTACCGGTTTTAAGATCGGCTCCTGGAATAATGGCATTGATCAAAGTAGATTTTCCAACGCCTGAGTGACCAGAAATGAGGGTAATCTTGTCTTTTAAAACTTCATTCAATTCTTCTATATTTTCCTTTTCCAATGCGGATACGGTATAACATGGGTAACCCAAGTTTTCATAAATGGCCATGTATTCCGCCAAGATCTCAAGGCCCTCTTCAGAAAAAAGGTCCAGTTTGTTGAATACAAGTGCCGCTGGAATGCCATAAGCTTCAGCTGTTACCAGAAATCTATCGATGAAGCCAGTAGATGTAGGTGGCGAGGCCAAAGTAACCACCAAGAGTGCTAGATCTAGATTTGCACCAATAATTTGAGTTTGTTTGGAAAGGTTTACTGATCTTCGAATGATATAGTTTTTCCTCGGTTCAAGTTTAGTGATAACTGCGCTTTGTTGGCCATGCTCAATTTCAAACTCCACCCTATCCCCCACAGCAATGGGGTTAGTTGTTTTAATACCTTGGGTTCTGAATATTCCTTTTATCCGACATTCATATCTTTTTCCATCATCATCCAAAACTTGGTACCAACTACCGGTAGATTTTGTTACAAGTCCGCGCATATCAATTTTCCATGTTATTTAAAAATACAAGCAATTCCCGCAAAAATGGAAAAAAATAATTAATCTTTGCGTCTATTTGAATTTGTTAACTTTGTTATAAAGGTAAAAAAACGAAGAATTTGAAAAAGTTATTTCTTTTAGACGGGATGGCATTAATTTACCGTGCATACTTCGCACTAAGTAAAACACCTCGCATTACATCATACGGACTAAACACAGGGGCAATTATGGGTTTCACCAATACTTTGCTCGATGTTTTAAATAATCAGAAACCTAGTCATATTGCTGTTGTATTCGATACTGCAGCACCAACCAATAGACATTTAGAGTTTGAGGCATACAAGGCTCAACGGGAAAAAATGCCCGAGGATCTTGCCGCTTCCATTCCTTATATTTATCGGTTGATCGAAGGGTTCAATATCCCAATCATTACCATGGATGGTTATGAGGCCGACGACATCATTGGGACTTTAGCGAAAAAGGGTGAAAAGAAGGATTTTAAGGTCTATTGCATGACTCCTGACAAGGATTTTGGCCAATTGGTATCGGACAATATTTTCATCTATAAACCTGCCCGTATGGGTAATGGCGCTGAAACTTTAGGTGTTCCTGAAATTTTGGAGAAATGGGAAATAAACAATGTCCATGAAGTCATCGATATTTTAGGGTTATGGGGTGATGCTGTTGACAACATTCCAGGGATTCCGGGGATTGGAGAGAAAACCGCTAAAAAATTAATCCAAGAATTTGGATCTATCGAAAGCCTGATCCAAAACACAGATAAACTGAAAGGCAAACTGAAAGAAAATGTAGAAAACTTTTCGGAACAGGGATTGATTTCTAAAAAGCTTGCTACCATTTTACTGGATGTTCCTGTAGAATTGGACGAAAAAGCATTGGAATTAGAGAAACCTAATAAAGATGTGTTAGAGCCTTTGTTTGTTGAATTGGAGTTCCGGACTTTAGGAAAAAGAGTTTTTGGAGAGGATTTCAGCATGGTTGAAAATTCGGCACCAAAAGCTGGACAAATGGATCTTTTTGCAGTCCATAATGATGCAAACTTAGAAGGATCAAAGAGCAATCAATCTGCGGAAGTTGTCGAAAACCCAGTTTTTACAAACATTCAAAATACTGCACACCAATATATACTTGTTGACAGCGAAGAAAAACAAAAAGAACTTGCACTGCAATTAGCCAAAGAGGAATCCTTCTGTTTTGATACGGAAACAACCGGTTTGGATGCTCTACAAGCGGAATTGGTTGGAATTTCATTTAGTACCAAGGCTTTTGAAGGTTATTATATACCAGTTAGTGCCGATCAAGATGAAGCGCAAAAAACAGTGAATATTTTCAAAGAGATATTTGAAAATGAAGGCATTAAGAAAATTGGTCAAAATCTAAAATATGACATCCTTCTTCTATCCAGATATGATATTGATGTTAAAGGTGAGTTTTTTGACACTATGCTTGCCCATTACCTCATTGATCCTGACACTCGCCATAACATGGATTACCTTTCAGAGACTTATTTAAACTATACTCCAGTTTCTATTACCGATTTAATCGGGGGTAAAGGGAAAAATCAGGGAAATATGCGGGATGTTGATGTCGAGCTGGTGAAAGAGTATGCTTCTGAAGATGCTGACATTACCTTACAATTAAAAAACAAGCTTGCTCCTCTTCTTGAGGAAACTTCAACTATAGAGTTAGCTCAAAAGGTTGAATTTCCATTATTAAAAGTGTTGGCAGATGTGGAAAGAAATGGAGTAAAAGTGGATGTAGATACCTTGAAGCAGTTTTCAAAAGAAATAGAAAAAGATGTAAAGGTATTGGAGCAACAGATTTATGAAAAAGCAGGTGTTACCTTTAATATCGCCTCTCCAAAACAACTTGGAGAAGTTCTATTTGACAAACTTCAACTAGATCCGAAAGCTAAAAAAACAAAAACAGGTCAATACAAAACCGGTGAAGACGTTCTTCTGGCTTTAGCAAACAAATCTGACATCGTACAGGATATTTTAGATTTTAGACAGCTTCAGAAGTTGAAATCCACTTATGTTGATGCCCTTCCAAATCTGATCAATCCCAATACAGGATTAATACATACTTCCTACAATCAGGCTGTGGCTGCAACTGGAAGATTGAGTTCTACAAATCCAAACTTACAGAATATCCCAATCCGTACGGAAAGAGGAAGGGAAGTGAGAAAGGCCTTTATCAGCCGAAATGAAGACTGGACATTGCTTTCTGCCGATTATTCTCAGATTGAGCTAAGGATTATGGCCGAATTAAGTCAAGATGTTAATATGTTGGATGCCTTTAAACAAGGATTAGACATTCACAAGGCAACTGCTGCTCGCGTTTATTCGGTGTCATTGGAGGAAGTTAATTCTGATATGAGGAGAAATGCTAAGGCTGTAAACTTTGGGATTATTTATGGACAATCTGCATTTGGTCTGTCACAAAATTTGGGAATCAGTCGCAAAGAAGCTGCAGAAATCATTGACCAGTACTTCACTCAATATACAGGTATTCGAAAATATATGAGCGAAGTAATTGAATTTGCAAAGGAAAATGGATATGTGGAAACTATATTGAAAAGAAGGCGTTATCTAAGGGATATCAATTCTGCAAATATGACCGTTAGAGGATTCGCAGAGCGAAATGCCATCAATGCTCCAATACAGGGTTCTGCAGCAGATTTGATTAAAATAGCCATGATAAATATTCAAAAAGATATTGCAGAAAGAGGATTGGAAGGCAAGATGATCATGCAGGTACATGATGAGCTTGTATTCGATGTTCCCAATCATGAAATCAATGAATTTAAATCCATCATCGAAAATAGGATGAAAAACGCTATTGAGATGCAAGTTCCAATTGAAATAGAGATTGGTGAAGGAAGAAATTGGTTAGAAGCACATTAAACAAAATGAAGATACTGAGTAGTATTTTATTCTTTATTGTAATTTTCTTGGACAGCTTCGCTCAGGACCGAAGCCCTATTTTTTTTGAAAAATCTGGAGAAAACCTCGTCCGTTTTTATTTTGATAACAATTATTATTTAGTTGATAGAGACTGTGAATTTAAGAGCATTGAGCGTGTAGCGAGTTTTGATCCTGCAAGCAGTAAATATATCGGTTCATTTACCGATTTTGATTTAGAAGGCAGGCCGATACTTGAAGGTTCTTATGTCGATGGGAAAAAATCTGGCTATTTCAAGTCCTATCACCCCAATCGATCTATTAAATGGGAAGCCACATTTGTGAATGATAGACCTCAAGGCAATTGGAACTACTATTATCCGGATGGAGCATTAATGATGGTTGTAGAATTTTCTCCTGACTATGTGAAAATCATGGAGTTCAATGATACCCGGGGTCGGAAGGTTGTAGAAGGAGGAAATGGCAGGTTTGATTTCAATGTTCCTTTCCAAGGTTATAATCCCTATGGCTATCCATTTGTAAAACATAAAGGAAAATTAAAAGACGGTGTGCCAGATGGAATTTGGCAAATTTATTATACAGCGGACAAATTAGCTGATTTAGTTGCTGAGGAAGTATACTATAGAGGGGTTTTCAAATCCGGGTATGATATAATCAATGAAACTGAGTATTCATCTCCTATTTTCAGCGTTCTACCGGTTGAAAATTTCTTTAGGGCAGAAAAATTCATTTCCAAGGGCTGTAATTACGATGAAATCGCGGGTTATAACAGCTATTTAACTGATTATCTCACCCAACCTTTTCATTCTTTTGAATTGAGAGCACCTATTGAGGATAATTTCGAATATAAAGTTCAGGTAAGCAAGGATGGAAACCCATCAAAATTAGAGATCATAGATGATGTTCCTGAGGAGATAAGCAGACCATTTAAGTTGGTATTAAATTCCGTGGAGCGATATATTCCCTCGTTTGTAAATGGGGAATACATTCAGGATGAGATTACTGTAAAGGGAAAAGTATCATCGGACGAATCTGGAAAGATACAATTCCATAGCTTGAACATTGTTAGAAAGAATGAACAATAGGACATTAATAGAGAATAATTATATTTGCACAAATATTTATTTATGAAATTTCACAAGGAAGGCTATACCAGTTTAGCATTAGTAGTATTATTTATTTTTATAATAAATGCCATTGCGCATTATTATGATGCCGGTAGTGTTGTGAAATGGATCATATATATTGTTTCTGCATTTCTGTTGATTACGATTGTCCAATTTTTTAGGAGTCCAAACAAAACCATAACAATCGATGATGGGATTGTACTATGTCCTGCTGATGGTAAGGTTGTAGTGATTGAAGAAACAGAAGAAACTGAATATTTGAAGGACCGTAGAATTCAAGTATCGATTTTTATGTCTCCTATCAATGTCCACGTCAATCGAAATCCTGTAACTGGAATTGTATCCTTTTTCAAATATCATCCTGGGAAATTCTTGGTAGCATGGCATCCAAAATCCTCTACTGATAATGAAAGAACAACCGTAGTTGTAAAGACCGAATCTGGAGTTGAAGTATTGTTCCGTCAAATAGCTGGGGCAATGGCTAGAAGGATCGTTTGGTATGTGAAAGAAGGCCAAGAGGTGAAACAAGGTGAAGAATTTGGATTTATTAAGTTTGGATCAAGGGTGGATTTGTTTTTGCCATTGGATTCAAAAATCAATGTAAACATTGGGGATAAGGTTACGGGAGGTAAATCAATTATTGCCCGTTTTTAATCTCAAACAATGAGAGATCACCTTTAATTAGGTAAAACATGAATTTTCGCACCCTAATCCTTGTCATTAGTTTTGTTTTTTCCTTGACACTATCAGGAATGAACTACTATTATGAGAGGGACTTACCTACTTTTACCTTTATCCTGATCCTGAGTTTTGTCCTTTCATTCAGCTTATTAAACTATGTTTTTCAAAAATTTGTATACGAAAGAATAAAATCTGTATACAAATTGATCCACAACCTGAAGTTGGGCAAAGAACTGAAAGACGCTTTAGGGGACCATAAATCTGAAGATCCGATTGGAGATGCAGAAAAAGAAGTAAGGGACTGGGCCAAACAAAAAACCATAGAGATTAACCAATTAAAAGCTCAAGAAAAATTTCGAAAAGAATTTCTTTCTAATATTTCCCATGAATTCAAAACCCCATTATTTGCGATTCAGGGATATATTGAGACCCTTCAAGACGGTATGATTGAGGACAATCCAGAAATGGCAGTTAATTTTCTGAATAAAGCCTCTCGAAATTTAGATCGCTTGAGCTATCTGATCCATGATTTGGATGAAATAGCAAAACTGGAATCTGGCGAGATCTCAATTGTAAAGGAAAAATTTGACCTCATTGCACTTATTAAAGAGACCATCGATGATTTGGAATATAAAGCCAAAGAAAATAATATAACCCTTGTTTTTAACCCTAAAGGCAATAATCCAATTAATGTAAAGGCGGATAGAAAGAAAATTCAACAAGTTTTAATCAACTTAATTGATAATTCTATTAAATATGGATCCAAGGGAGGTAAAACAAATATCAAGGTTCACTTATTAATAGACCAGGTACTGATTGAAATTACTGATAATGGTCAAGGCATTGAAGAAAAAAATCTACCAAGAGTATTTGAGCGATTTTTCAGGACGGATAAAAGTAGATCTCGGGATATCGGAGGATCAGGATTAGGACTTGCAATCGTTAAACATATCATAGAAGCGCATCAGCAAAATGTGCATGTTAGAAGTACGGAAGGTATAGGTACTACCTTTTCATTTACCCTTGAGAAAGCTTAATTTAAGCGATTTATCAAAACTTAACATTAACTTAACATTAAGTGCATAATTTTGCGCTACTTAAAATACGAGTTATGTCTTTAAATAGCATTTTTCAATACTTCGTCCCGAAGGACAAGAAATTTTTCCCATTATTTGAACAGGCCGGATCAAACTTAATTGACATGGCTAAGCTTCTAAAAGAAAGCGTTCATACTACAGATCTTCAGCTTAGAAAAGATAACTCCAAATTATTGGAGGATCTTGAGCACAAAGGAGATAATCTTACACATCAAATCCATTTAGAATTAGGCAAGAACTTTATCACTCCATTTGATAGGGAGGATATCCATGCCTTAGCTAGTTCACTAGATGATGTTGCTGATTTTATTCATGGAGCTTCCAATAGAATGGAGCTTTATAAGGTTACAGAACCAAGCGAGGCTATGAAAGAAATTTCAAGCTTAATTCTTGAAGCAACTGAACATGTTGCAAAAGCTTTATTTGAGCTAAAAGATTTAAAAAACATCAGAAATATTACTGATTCATGTGTACGCATCAACAGCGTCGAAAATAAGGCAGACTATATTTTTGACAAAGCAGTTGCCGAGCTGTTTGAGTATGAAAAAGATGCAATCAACCTGATCAAGAATAAAGAAGTTTTATCAGCGATGGAAGATGCAACTGATAAATGTGAGGATGTTGCCAATGTATTAGAAAGTATTCTTGTGAAGAACGCTTAATTTATTAAATAAGAATTCACAACAATATTAAATTATGGGTATAACCACATTATTAATTGTCGTAATCGTTCTGGCTATTGCGTTTGACTACATCAATGGTTTCCATGATGCAGCCAATTCCATTGCGACTATCGTATCGACCAAAGTATTGACACCATTTATGGCAGTACTATGGGCCGCTTTATTTAACTTCGTCGCTTATTTTGTTTTTACTGACCATAAAGTCGCTAATACCATTGCCAAAACGGTCATAGAAGAATACATCACCCTAGAGGTTATCTTTGCTGGCCTTGTAGCCGCAATTGCATGGAACCTTTTTACCTGGTATTATGGAATTCCTTCAAGCTCAAGTCACACTTTGATTGGTGGATTTGCGGGATCAGGAATGGCATATGCTTTATTCTTAGGAGCAAATCCCATGGAAGCTATTAATTTAAGTGCAACCTTAAAGATTGTATCATTTATTGTCTTGGCTCCATTGGTTGGTATGACCATCTCCATTATCATTACTTTAATAATTATCAACATCTGCAAAAAAGCAAGACCAGCTGTAGCCGAGAAATGGTTCAAAATCCTTCAGTTAGTTTCATCAGCAGGATTGAGTTTTGCTCATGGTGGTAACGATGCCCAAAAGGTTATGGGTATTATTGCAACAGCATTGATTGCACAAGGGGTAATTGGAAGTTTTGAAGAAATGCCTGAATGGGTGCCATTGGCTTGTTATTTTGCAATTGCAGCAGGAACGATGAGTGGAGGATGGAAAATCGTAAAAACAATGGGTACTAAAATCACAAAGGTTACTCCATTAGAAGGAGTAAGTGCAGAAACAGCGGGTGCTATCACCTTGGGGATTACAGAGCATTTTGGTATTCCGGTATCAACGACACACACGATCACTGGTTCAATTATCGGTGTTGGAATAGTAAAAAGAGTTTCCGCCGTTCGATGGGGAGTTACCATAAGTTTATTATGGGCTTGGATTTTAACTATACCTGTAAGTGCATTGTTAGGCGGGTTAACCCTAGCAATAATTCATTATATTTTGTAGTAAATATCATACAGGCATCTGTTATTATCCTCGAATTTATTGACAATTAATAAAGTTTTGATAAAAAATTTGTGTTATTTAATGTTAATAAGTATTTTTACGCGGCAAAAGGACCTGTAGGTAACATAAAAAAAGGGCTTTTTACAAATTAACATTTTTTGGCATTGTTATTGTTAAGTTATGTTAAATTGATTTTTACAACTAGAAACAATTAAAAATTTTAATAACCTTAAAAAAAAGAGTATGAACTATTCTACAATTAAAAAAACAGCTGTTGCAGCTTCTTTAGTAGCCGCTTTAGGTTTCGCAGAAACTGCTCAAGCACAAACCCCAACTGTATTTGGTGGTAGATCACAATACAGAACTTGGTCAATTGGTGTTCAAGGTGGTATCACTACTCCTAACACTATTTTAGGTGGCCAAAACGGTTTCGGACAACGCGTTGGATATTTCCAAAACAAAGTTGGTGAATACTATGGTTTAACTATCCGTAAACAATTCTCTCACTTATTCGGTTTAGAATTAGAAGGAAACCGTGGTCGTATCAAAACTTTCAACCATGACTTAGTAACTGCTCCAGAAACTGCAAACGGTGCAAGATCTGCTGAGACTTCAGTTAACTGGGCAGCTAGCTTAAATGGTGTATTCCAATTAGGTACTATCGACTTCATGAGAAGAGAAAATGCTGTTAACTTCTACGCTAAAGTTGGTTTAGGTGTTATGGCTCACAACCCAGTTCAATTTGCTAACAACGATTTCACAGGTACTGAAGTTTACAACAACGAAGGTAAATGGGGTCAAGAAATCTTTGGTGACCGTGAGGCTACTGGAGACCGTGACAACCGTTTAACTGGATTTATCCCAGTTGGTGTTGGTGTTAAATTTAAATTATCTGAAGTTGTTGCCTTGAACTTAGGTTACACAATGAACTTCACTGATGATAACTTATTATACGGACCAGTTCGTTACGACGGAAAACAAAAATTCTCTAACGTATATGGTGGTTTAGAGTTCACTTTAGGTTCTCGTGATAAAGAAAGCTTAACATTCACTAACCCAGTTGCTACATTATATGATGAGTTGAAAGACCCTTCATTACGTAACGAAGTTGAAGCATTGAAACAACGCGTATCTACTTTAGAAGGCACTGTTGATCAATTAAGCAAAGACTCTGATGGTGACGGTGTATCTGATAAATTTGACAAATGTCCAGGAACTCCTGCAGGTACAGTAGTTGACGGATCAGGATGTCCAATCAAATTCCCTGAGCCTCAGCAATTAACTGACGGAACTACTTCAGGATACTTCGCTCCAATTCAATTCGAATTTGATAGCTCAGTATTGAAAACTGAATCTTACTCTACTTTAGATAAATTAGCTAAAGAATTGAAAGATAGCAATGGTTCTGTTTCATTAGATGGTTATGCATCTGCTGAAGGTACAGAAGCTTACAACATGAACTTATCAAAAGACCGTGCTAATGCAGTAAAACAATACTTAGTTAACGCTGGAGTATCTGCATCAAGCATCAACGCTACAGGATACGGTGAAGCTAACCCAGTTGCTTCAAACGATACTGAAGAAGGTCGTGTTCAAAACCGTCGTGTTGAGATCAAAAAATAATTGTTAGAAATAACAATTTGAAATAATAAAAGCCAGCTGAAACAGCTGGCTTTTTTGTTGTTTTACAGAAGTAATTACATTGTAATTACTTTATTAACTTTACTTTTGCAGACTAGCCCAGTCTAAAATGTGAATATGTTGAAAACAATTACATATTCAGATGTTCAAAAAATAGTATTTTCATTTAGGAATTGGAGAGTACGAATAAAATTTAAAGAGGAGAATAATGGAAGAAGATTTTGAATTTGGAACCCCGGAAGAACAAAAATTTTCGGTGGATCGTTATGAGGAAATGCTTCGAAATGAAGACCAGTACTTTTTTGACGCAAAAGCTTTTGAAAGCATTATTGACTATTACATTACTAACAATGATCCAATAAAGGCTTTACAAGTAATAGAATTTGCATCTGCCCAACACCCATTCGAAACCTTGTTCTTAATTAAAAAAGCTCAGCTATTGGCATCAACTTTACAGTATGAGCCTGCATTGGAGGCTTTAAACAAGGCTGAATTATTAGAACCTTCGGAAGGTGATATCTATCTAATCAAGGGTACAATCCTATCTGCCCTACAGGAACATGCTCTAGCAGAAGAAAACTTTTTTAAGGCATTAAAATTAAGTGATGCTAAAGATGAGGTATATTACCAGATTGCTGGTTTATATCAGATGCAGGGCTCTTACGAAAAGGCCATATCATATCTGAAGAAATCCCTTCAAGCAAATAAAGATAATCAAGATGCACTTTACGAAATAGCATTTTGCTATGATGTATTGGAACAACAGCAAGAAAGTATACAATTCTACAACCAATACATCGATACAGACCCATATTCATATGCTGCATGGTATAATTTAGGAAATGCTTACCATAAATTGGGTGATTTTGGAGCTGCAATTGACGCTTATGACTATGCTATCTTGATCAATGAGAATTTCTCATCTGCTTATTTCAATAAAGGGAATGCCCTGGTAAACTTAGATCGCTATTCAGAAGCAATTGAAGTCTATAAACAAACATTCGAGCATGAAACTCCTAATGCAGATACTTATTGTGCCATTGGGGAATGCTATGAAAAGTTGGAATTGATGGATGAAGCTAGGCAGTACTATAAAAAAGCTGTAAAGCTTGATAGCAATCAAAGTGATGCTTGGTTTGGCATTGGAGTAACTTTAGATTTTGAAGAAAGATATTTTGAATCCCTTCATTTTTATAAAAAAGCTCTAGAAATCGACGATGAAAATCCAGATTATTGGTTTGCGATTGCGGATGCCCGATATAAATTGAAACAATTTGATCAGTCTATTGAAGCTTATTCAAAAGTTGTTGAATTAAACCCAACCGATGCTGAGGCATGGTTGGACTATTCATCGCTTTTATTTGAGCAAACAAGACTTGAAGAGGCTATTGAAGTAATTTCAGAAGCCATCAAATGTAACCCTGATGAAGCTACACTTTATTACCGCATGGTTGCCTATATGTTTGCAGCAGGGAAATATACAGAGGCTTTGAGTTTCTTGGAACTTGCCTTAAATGTAGACCCAGAGAAGCATTATATATTATTTGAGTACTTGCCTCAATTACAGGGAAATCAAGTTATTGTAGACATAATTAAAAAATATACAGAAGGAAGATGAAACAATTAGGATTAATTGGCTATCCCCTTGGCCATTCATTTTCCAAAAAATATTATTTAGAAAAATTTAGAAACGAGGGTATAAAGAATATTGATTATGATTTATACCCTCTTTCAACAATCGAAGAATTTCCGAGCCTTTATCTTAATAACCCTGAATTTTACGGAGTCAATGTAACTATTCCTTATAAACAGGATGTGATGCAATATTTAACGGAACTTTCAGAAGAAGCTAAGGAAATCGCCGCTGTGAATTGTATACAAATCCGACATGAACCAGATGGTGTTAAATTGAAAGGATTCAATACAGATGCATATGGATTTGAAAAGTCATTGGAGCCATTATTGAAACCCAACCATAGCAAAGCATTAATATTTGGAAATGGAGGAGCAACAAAGGCGGTTGCATACTCCTTAAAAAAGCTTGGCATAGACTTTAAGATCGTTAGTCGGACTAAGACAGGAGATAACCTTTCCTATGAAGACCTAACGGAAGAATTAATCCAAAACACGCCATTATTAATAAATTGTACACCATTAGGAACATTCCCAAAAACCGAGGAGTGTCCAGCCTTGCCATACCATGCAATCAGCAGTGAACATTTATTATATGACCTTATTTACAACCCTGAAGAAACCTTATTCCTAAAAAAAGGAAAAGAAAGAGGGGCAGCTATTAAAAATGGTTATGAAATGTTGGTTCTGCAAGCAGAAAAAAACTGGGAAATCTGGAATCAATAGGAAAAACCCAATTGCTTAGAAATATTTCCTATTTTTGGACATGCTACATATCAAGACATTTGTATTCAATCCATACCAGGAAAACACCTATCTAATCTATGATGAAAACAAAAACTGCATCATTATAGATCCTGGAATGCACAATTATCAAGAAGAAAACCATCTGAAAGAATATATTGAAAACAATGGTCTAAAACCAATCCATCTTATCAATACCCACGGTCATATCGACCATGTGTTGGGCAACAAATTTGTTTCTGAGACCTATGATCTAATTCCACAGTTCCATGAGGGTGAATTACCCTTAGTGATACAGGTACAAAACTATGCTCCTCAAATGGGTATCCGATATGAGCCATCGCCCATTCCTGAAACCTTCTTAACGGAAGAAGATTCCATAAAGATAGGCGATGAAGAATTATCCCTGATCTTAGCGCCTGGTCATTCACCTGCCCATCTTTGTTTATACAGTAAAGAACATAACTTCTTGATAGGCGGCGATGTTCTGTTCAAGAGCAGTATCGGTCGCACAGATCTTCCAGGTGGCAACCATCAGCAATTGTTGAACAGTATTGCTACCAAAATATACACACTCCCTGAAGAAACAGTAGTATATCCTGGTCATGGACCGACAACCACTGTTGGAGAAGAAAAAAAGACTAATCCATTTATCAGAGCCTAGAACAATGAAGCTCCCAATATTCTTTGCGAAACGATATCTTTTTTCAAAAAAGTCAGTAAATGCGATCAATATCATTTCATCGATCAGTATGATCGGGGTATTGGTGAGCACAGCTGCTTTGGTGATAGTTTTATCCTTTTACAATGGATTGGAACGCTTTATTCTTTCACAGTACAGCACTTTTTCGCCAGAATATAGGATTGAACCATCCTCAGGCAAGGTGTTTTCCACCAATAGCGAAGCCTTTAAAAATCTTCGCGCATTACCAGAAATCACTTCATATAGCGAGGTATTAGAAGACAAGGTCCTTGCTGAATTCAACCAACAGCAATTTATTGGGCGATTAAAGGGCATTGAACCCAATAGCCTACATCAAATCGCCAATGAAGACATGTTATTGGAAGGCAGGTTAGAAGTCAAGGAAGACAGCACGAATTACGCTATTCTTGGCACCACGGTCCAGGCAAACTTACAAGTTCCGCTGCAAGGAGACGAAAATCAGATATTCCTCAATATTCCTGACAAAAAAGCATCTCCAAACAATATCAACCCATTGGAAGATATCAGGACACGTGTAATAAAGCCAAATGCCATTCTCGGCTATCAACCCGGCTTCGAAGATTTAATCATTGTACCCATAGATTTTGCAAAAGATTTACTCAATGAGCATGAAGGCATCTCAGCGATTGAACTCTATGGGAAAAACGACAATTCTACAAGCTTACAAAAGGAAATTCAAGCTTTATTAGGCAAGGATTTTCAGGTAAAGAACAGGGAACAGCAGAACCCTACCCTTTACAAAACCGTACGATCAGAAAAATGGATCGTTTTCTTTATCGTGACGATCATCGGAATCATTGCTATATTTAATATTATTGGTTCCCTGACCATGTTGGTGATCGACAAGAAACAGGATATGGTGGTATTGAATAGTTTAGGGGCGAGCAATAACCTCATCCAAAACATCTTTTATTACCAAGGCATCCTCATTGCATTGATCGGAAGTGTCACGGGCGCTTTCTTAGGATTGGTTTTCTGTTTATTGCAAGATCATTTCGGATTTGTCACAACCAGCGAAGGCTCATTGTTCGACGCCTACCCTGTAGACATTCGTTATATGGATTTAGTGCTGATCTTTATTACGGTAATGGCTGTTTCCACTTTGGTTTCTTATATGGCCTCCAGGTTAAACATCAGAGGCATCAATAAGCGCGGAGCGCTAGAGGCCAATTAATACTTCAGTCGCTGTCTACTAAAATCTCCACGCTTGATCTGGTTGATCAATGAACCCCAAGCAAAAGGATTCAACAGTGGGTTTGCCATATTTTGGTTGATGGCTTTATTCGACATATTGATATGTCGCTGAAAGTTATTAAACGTCTGGATTTCTTCAGCACTTCTAGGAACAATCTTAGAAAGAGATGCCAAAGCTTGAGGAGATAGATTCCTTTTTGCAGTCATTACATCATCACTACCAATATTC
The DNA here is from genome assembly GCF_053645235.1 of Sphingobacterium sp. NPDC055346. Lineage (NCBI taxonomy): Bacteria > Pseudomonadati > Bacteroidota > Sphingobacteriia > Sphingobacteriales > Sphingobacteriaceae > Sphingobacterium > Sphingobacterium sp. NPDC055346. The sequence goes on along the minus strand of NZ_JBSHMI010000005.1, from coordinate 8,589 downwards.
AAGGCCAAGAATTCCATATTGAACTCTTCAATACTTGCCCATGGCAGTGGAGGACCAACAGTAACCATCGGTAATTCCTCTACGGTGGGTGTCAATTCGATCTTGACGGTATATTTATCTCCATCGACATTAGGAATGGTAATCCTCACGGAGCGGTAACCAATAGAAGAAAAGACAATCTCGTCACCGGTATGTCCGACAAAGGAGAAGTAACCTTCATGGTTGGCTGAATATGTCTCATTCCCATAACTTTCATTTCGAATGGTCACATAAGGAACGGCAATATCCGTCTCCTCCGCTAAAATATACCCAGAGACCTGTACTATTTTATTGTTCTGAGCTTGGAGGCTCAAACCAACTGCCAATAGTACAGCAAGCAAGATATATTTCTGTAGGAATTTCATGTAGCAACAAAACTAGGGAAAATCATACGTAAGACGCTGTTAAATAGTGTTAACAGCATCTAATATTTTTATTACAATTGGTTGGGGTTTATCGCATTGGGATCATCCATATCCGTGATATTGATTGCTTCCACAGCAACAATCTCCGGAACGGCCTTTTTAATCGCTTGTTCTAAACCTGCTTTAAAAGTCATGATACTCATTGAACAATTTGCGCAAGTCCCCAACAATTTAAGCTTCACAACGTTGTCTGGCGTAATTTCTTCAATAGAAACGTTACCCCCATCAGTCTGTAAATAAGGTCTGATGGAATCCAATGCTTGCTCTACTCTTTCAAATAAGGTCATTTTAAATCCTGATAAAATATATTAAACGTAAATATAGTTATTATTTTAATTATTTGTGACATGCCCGATGCTAATTCAACATTCATTTGACTTAACAAAAAACCCTAATATTAGCCTCAAGACCTTCAATCTCAGCAAAATGAGGCACTTTAAGTTAAAGATTGTTAAAACCAGGTTCATCCAAGAATTACCTTATTGAAATCAAGTATTTTCGCGTATCATTAAATAATTGAAAATTAGTATTAATTCACGTATCTTTGTGGGATGTTTTTAAAGAATCATGTATTTAGCCTAATTGTCGGCTTGTTTCTTTTATTGGGCTTGGGTAGTTGTAAGAGTAAATTCGAAAAACTACGCGCAAGCAATAACGTACAAATGAAGTATCAAGAAGCTGTAAAGTACTACGAAAAAGAGAAGTACTCTAAAGCTTTGACCTTATTTCAAGATCTGTTGGCCAAATACCGTGGCACAGCTGATGCTGAAGATCTAAACTATTACACTGCTTTTGCTGCCTATCGTCTTAAAGATTATATCTCAGCAAGATTTCACTTTAAAAACTTTGCAGATAATTATCCAAACAGCCCTAGAGCTGAGGAATGTCGGTTTATGTCTGCATACTGTTATTATTTAGATTCTCCACGATCAAATTTAGATCAAGACAATACACGTAAGGCGATTGACCAACTTCAACTCTTTGTGAACCTGTACCCTGAGTCGGAACGAGCAAAAGAGGCTGGTGATTTGATCCAAAACCTTCGTGACAAATTAGAGAAGAAAGCTTTTGACAATGCCAAATTGTATTTCAATATGGGATTGCCAGATGATTACCGTGCAGCTGTGATCGCATTGGAAAATGTATTAAAAATATATCCAGACACCAAGCACGCAGAAGATATCGAATATCTATTGGTAAAATCACAATATCTTTTTGCCGATAACTCCTACCCTCACCGTCAGGAGGAAAGATTCAATCAGATGATTGATTATTACGACAGCTTTATGGAGCATTATCCTGAGAGCAAGTACAACAATGAGTTGAACGGCCTTCGCGGAAGTGCGGACAGAAAGATTGCCTCTGCCCTGAAGATCATGGCTAATGACGAAAAAATGAGGAAACAACGTGAAGAAGACTTAGGTATTGCAACACCAAATGGTGTTCCAATCGAGACCGAGAATAACAATCAACAATAATCTTTAGTACATCCATTTTTATTTATATATGAATCAGAATAAAAATACCGTTCCAAATTCAACAGTAACTCGCGATTTAAGAGAGTTAGACCAAACTACTGATAACCTTTACGAATCTATCGTTGTTATCAGCAAGCGTGCTAATCAAATCGCTGTAGATATGAAAGAGGAGTTAAACCAAAAATTGTCAGAGTTTGCTAGCAGCAATGATAATTTAGAGGAAGTGTTTGAAAACCGTGAGCAAATTGAAATCTCTAAGCACTACGAAAGATTGCCAAAACCAACTTTAGTAGCTATCGACGAGTTTTTACACGAGAAAGTATATTTCAGAAACCCATCTAAAGAACAAGAGTAAGCTATTTACCATGTCTTTAAGAGACAAACATATTGTAATTGGTATAAGCGGCAGCATCGCCGCTTATAAGATTGCAACATTGGTAAGATTACTGAGAAAAGCAGAAGCCTCCGTTCAGGTTATCATGACCCAGGAAGCTACTCAATTCATTACTCCACTTACTCTTTCTACCCTTTCCAATAACCCCGTTTTCGTCGAGTATTACGACAAAAAAACAGGGGAATGGAATAACCATGTCCATATTGCCGAATCGGCAGACCTCATTTTAATTGCTCCAGCTACAGCAAATACTTTGGCAAAATGTGCCCAAGGTATCTGCGACAATCTTCTTCAAGCAGTCTATCTTTCTGCAAAAAGCAAGGTTTTCTTAGCACCGGCAATGGATTTGGACATGTGGATACACCCATCTGTCAAAAACAACATCCAACTGCTCCAATCATTCGGAAATGTAATCATCCCTCCGGGAAAAGGAGATCTGGCGAGCGGACTGGTAGGTGAAGGTAGACTGGCAGAACCGGAAGAAATCTTCCAGTTTATCCAAGACTATTTCGAATCCGATAAACCGCTTTCTGGAAAGAAAGCCCTGGTTTCAGCAGGACCAACCTATGAAGCTATCGATCCAGTTCGTTTCATTGGCAATCATTCCAGCGGAAAGATGGGTTATGCCATTGCGAAGGAACTCAGCAGCCTTGGCGCTGAAGTGACCCTAGTCAGTGGTCCAACAGCTTTGAGCACGCCAGAGGGCGTAAAAAGGGTCAATATTCAGTCTGCAGCAGAGATGTTTGATGCATGCAGCAAATACTTTGATCAAGCCGACATCACGGTCATGAGCGCAGCCGTTGCGGACTATACCCCTACCGAAGTTGCCGCTCAGAAAATCAAGAAAAAAGCCGAAGACTTCAGCATATCCCTTAAAAAAACAACGGATATCTTAGCTAGCCTTGGAGCAAAAAAGACGGAAAAGCAGACGCTGATTGGATTTGCACTAGAGACCAACAATGAGCTGGAAAATGCAATTGGCAAGCTGAAGAGAAAAAACCTAGATTTTATCGTACTCAATTCCATGCAAGATAAGGGAGCCGGTTTTGCACACGACACCAATAAAATCACGGTCATCAATAAAAAAGAAGAGATCCTTTCATTTGATCTAAAAAGCAAAGACGAAGTTGCAAAGGATATTTGCGCTTTGATCTTAGCCCATCAAAATCTATAAGTTATAGATTTGCTATCCTAACTTCCCTTGGGTAGTAATTATTGATACGATTTCCCAAAACCTTTACCCAGCCTAAAGAAACACCCTCATAATTAATCAAGCACCAGCCTTTTTTCACCCCATTGAATAATTCAATGTCCAACTGTTCCTTTCTTAGGAAATCCTGAGCATCTGATAAAGAGAGCTCCACTGAAGACAGATTTTTATCTCTAAAAACACTCAATGCCAGATCGTGGGATGGAACAAGCTCTTTTCCTATCCACTTTCCTACCATTGTTCCTGCATTTTTGAGGTAAAGGACCTGTTGTAAAGCCTTTATGCTGGCTTCCAAGTCTTTCGGAAAAATGTGGACATTTTCATTGTGCATTAATGTGGAAAACTCCTTGTCATTTTCAATCCATCCAACTAGGCAGTCTTTAGGAACTGGAGATTTCTCCATTTTCATCTTCTTGGTCGAGAATGTAGGCTGGATATGCTTTACTTGCAGGATGCCAATGAAAAATCCTTCTCCCTTAGTTTTATGCGGATAAAAACGATAGCCAGTGGCCTTATGTTTTTCAGATTTGGTCAGTTCTATTCCCCATTCAGGATCAACCGGAACTTCTATGCTAGCAAGGTTATATTCTTCGATCAGCCAATCCAAAATATCTTCATTTTCCTCAGAAGAATAAGAACAGGTAGAATACAGTAAATATCCATTGCTGCTCAAACAAGATACAACTTCAGATAAAATCCTTTGTTGCCTCTCCCTGCAGAGCTTTACATTCGCTTCTGACCATTCATCAATACTATCTTCATCTTTTCGAAACATGCCTGAACCCGAACAAGGGGCATCCACCAGCATTAGATCGAAGAACCCTGGCAACCTTCTGAAAGCTGAAGGATCGTTATTGGTCACCACAACATTTGGGAACCCCCAACGCATCAGGTTTTCCTGTAGGATGACGGATCTACTCTTTATGATTTCATTTGCTACCAATAAGCTATTGGGACTGATCTGATCATTGATCAAGGTAGATTTCCCTCCTGGTGCAGCACATAGATCTAAGGCCTTGATGTCCCTTTCCCGAAGTTTTAGTTCCTTCAAGATATGACTGACAAACATAGATGATGCTTCCTGCACATAATAACAGCCCGCGTGAAATAAGGGGTCCAAGGTAAATTTTGGACGTTCATTCAGATAATACCCATTTTCACACCAGGGGATCCGGTCGGCAAGTTCAAAGTCTAATTCTGTGGGTTTTTTAGGATTTAAGCGTATGGAGGTGAGTTTTTCCCCGCTTTCATGTGCGGCTTTAAAGGCGTCTTCGTCAAAAAATGGATTTATACCTAATCTTTTTATTAAGGAATTCGGGAGAATATTACTCATATTATGCTAATAAATCTATGTAAATTTACAGGAATTATTTTTTTCCTTTAATATTTAGAATGAAAGAATTTAAAAAATATTATATCATACCTGCTACACCTGAGGAACTTTACAGAGCATTGACGACTGAAATAACCATCAGATTATGGACTGGCGACCTTGTAGAAATCGACCCAGTGCCCAATGGAGAATTCTCCATGTGGGATGGAGCCATTCAAGGAAAGTTCCTGGAATTGGAACCGTTCAGCAAAATTGTCCAGGAATGGTATTTCGGAGAGCAGGAAGAACCTTCCATCGTGACCTTGAAACTCCATGAACATAAAAAGGGTACTTCATTAGAAGTAAGGCAAAGCAACATTCCTGACGAGGCCTATGATGATATCGTTGATGGATGGGATGATCCCTATATTTCATCATTGATGGAATTTTATGACGAAGAAGAAGATTAAGACCCTTCAACAAAATAAAAGCCATGTCCTTTGACATGGCTTTTATTTTGTTATTAATTAAGCTTTTATTTCTGTTTTTCTAAGAAAGATACCAGAGATGCAAACTCTTCCAAAGTCAATGAATTTGCCAAACCGGCCGGCATCATAGAATTCGGCATTTCTTTTCTACTTGCCACATTGGTTTTGTTGATGGTATTCACATTCCCGGCAATATCTCTCAGTACAAGCTTGCTTGCAGTCTCCTGGGTCACAAAACCCATGAAATTCTTCTTGTCCTTAGTCGTTACCAAGACAGTGGAGAATCCTTGGGAAATAGATGCATTAGGTCTCAAGATCGATTCGGCAATCTGCTCACGGTTCATGATACCACCGATCTGTCCCATGAATGGTCCCTTCATAGCCTCGCCTTTATTGACACTGTGACAAGCATGGCAACCTTGTTTGTTAAACAAAGCTTTACCTTTCGTAGGATCTCCCTTTACTTTACGTAGTGCTATCATTACCTCTTCGATAGAAGTTTTACCTACCTGTCCTTTTTGGTTCTTGATTTTCTCTAGGTCAACTTTCTTCTCTGTAGGCTGTTTTGCAGCAATTACCTTAGGTTCTACAATATCAAATGCAGCAATCTCCATCCTGAATTTTTCATTTAGGTCAGCAAAATACTGTTTTTTGGAACTACTGCTTTTTGCTCCCTCAGCAACCAGGAATTTTTCGATAACCGGCGATGATGCCCAATCAACGGCTTTATAATATGGACCATGCGAATCCGGACGGGTTCCCCACCACCAAGAAGCATCATAATCCGCTTCTTTTTTATACAACCTGGCAAGGGTAACCAGGATTTTATCCTTTAATTTTTGATCCTTTGTTTTTCCATAGGCAGCGATCAATCCTTCTACGGCTCTTGGATCATGCATATAGCGCAATGCCCATAAGGCCAGATCAGGACTCTCTGTGCTCAAAAATCCTACGGCAGGATTTACGGCATTCAAGCGAACCAATGCTTTTACGGCCAAATGAGGGAGAATAATTGCTGAGTTAGGAACATCATGAGGACCTTCCTTTCCTTTTGCAGGAGCAACGAAAGATGCTGGGACAGCCACTTGTAGCAATGAATTAGCCACTTCTGGACGACCCAATCTACCTAATGAAACAGCAGAAACGGCCTGAACCCTTACTGATGGATCTTTCAACCCTTCAACAAAAGGATCTGTTGGCACTTGGTCCACGGTAGACAGACGGTCTGTCAAGGCACGGTATGCAAATTCCCTAACTGTTGCTTCCTTAGCAAGGTCTAGCAAGGCTGTAACGCCTTTTCCTTTAGCTACCTGTGCATAAGTATAAATACCAGCCACTCGGCTGCTCAATGGCAAATTCTTGTCTTGAGCAGTCTCCAATGCTGCAGTAGCAGCTTCATCAGATGCTCTTGCTACCAATTCTTGGGAAGCATATAACCTAATCGTAGAACTTCCAGACTTCAACAGTTCCTTCAATTCAGCTACAGAAGCATTCTTGATTTCTGGAAAGGCTTTGTAAGTCCAACCTTGAGGTACAACACGAACGATATAACCTTTATCAGGATTACCTGAATAGCCCGCACCATCCCATGCAGATAGGTATAATCTACCTGAACCATCTACATCCACATCCGTAATCTGTGGCAACTTGATGAATTCTTCTTCTTTCTGTTTGAAGCTAGGGCCATCCGGAGTCACATGATGCATATAAAGGAAGTTCCTTCCCCAATCTGCCATCATTGGCACCTTATTATATTTTTCTGGCCAAGTATCCTCATCCATGTATAAGGATCCTGTTCCTGAACCACCACCTAACATGGCCAATGCCGGAATGATCTCCTCCGTAAAGTTTTGGAACAATAAAGGATAACCATATTCACCAGATTGGATCTGATGGGAAAAACGGATATCCCAGCCACCACCATCATTGGTATTATCCCTGGTGAAGATATTCATAAATGGATCGATTGCAACATCATAAATATTGCGCAGACCATGTGTATATAGTTCCATTTCGGTACCATCAGGACGAACCCTCAAAACACCACCGCCCAGATTGGTCAATTTCTTGCCATCTGCACCCGTAGCATTATGGAATCCAAAATCTCCAACTGCGATATAGATCCAGCCATCGATTCCCATTCTAATCCCATTTGTTGCATGGTCCGTACCACGTTCTTGAATATACTTGGCATTACTTAAGCCATTGATCAATACCTTAGGGTCTCCATCTGCAACACCATCTTTATCCTTGTCTTCAAACACAACAAGGTCCATACCTGTAGCAATCCCCGATTTGGAGTCAAATGTCGTGTGCAGGACAAATACTTGATCACCTAGGACAAAGATTCCCCTTGGGTTATCCACGCGGGCGAAATCTGTATGCTTATCCATGCTGCCGTTATTATCCGAATCCACAAATCTACGGATAAAGCCTTTGCCCATATCCTTACCCAGAGATCCGATCATATCCACACCTACATAGACTTCTCCAGTAGGGGCAACTGCTAGGCAGGCAGGCGAAGGTGTAAGATCGGGACCGGTAAATTCGGTCATGATCAGATCGGATGGAGCACCAGACATGGTTTTTAAAGTATCCTGACCCTTTCGGATACCGTACTGATTAGTGAAATTGTTTTTAGTTTGATGTAGTTCTGAGTTCTCATTAAAATTGGGGAACCCCAACATTAATGGAAGGAGAAAAAATAAATTAAATGTTCTTTTCATTCTCGATGATAAATATAGATTGATTGGAATAGCGAATAACCGGTTTGGTTCCCAATCCCGGAAAACAAGATCCCATTAATACGCAGGTTTAAGTAAGATTTTAATAAAGTTAACTGGCACTAGAGCTTAAATAAGCTTTATTCTATTTCACAATTCACATTTGGTTAAAATTATACTAGAATAAAAATGCGAATAATATTTCAAATGAACTAATTCGATTTTAACTATCTGTTATTTGATATTGTTCTGAAAAGGGAGGGATGGAAAGGATGGTTTGGTTTTGAACCAGGATGGAAAGGATGAGAGGATGGGCCAAGAACTGGGAAAGGACCAGGATTTATGGGATAGGAGGATATTCCAGGATCATGATGGACATTATGTCGCCTGAACATGATATTCCCGCTGTCTTTCCAATTTTCACCAAAAACAGAAAGCCCGCTGTCTGTTGACAGCGGGCTCCCGTATAAAATTAGGCACCGACCTACTCTCCCACCTGTTACGGCAATACCATCGGCTC
>NZ_JBSHMI010000004.1:0-465780 GCF_053645235.1 Sphingobacterium sp. NPDC055346 | reverse complement strand
ATTGAGGATATAATTTGATTTTTCACGAAAAGCTTTCCTGATTCATAGAAGAAGGCAGATTTTTTTACAACCTAAATTTATTTAGGACAGCTGTGTCTTGATTTCATTAAAAATTTCAATAAAATACTTCCAAGTTTATTTATAATTAATATATTAGTCTCATAATAAAATATAATTACAACATTATAGTGTATTTATAATGTTGATACTATACCATACCAAACCAATGACCAATAAAACTAAAATGATCCGAGGATCACTCTGTATGCTTATGTTTTGCCTTTTGCTAAATCCGCTGAAGGGTCAGGAAGTCAAAATTCTTGAAGGTTCAAAGCCTGGAAGTTTTAATGTCCGCAGTAACATGCTGGGCTGGCTATTTCTTGTTCCCAATCTGGGGGTGGAATATCGTGCTGCTGATCGAATTGGCCTTTTGGCCGATGGGGGACTGTCGCATTGGAACTTCAAGCGGAATGGCAATGACCATTACTGGCGTAACTGGTATGCCGCTCCTCAACTGCGTTATTACACAAATGATTCGCGGGATGCCTACATAGGCCTGAAAGGTACCGTCGGCGACTATAACATCTCCAATGAACAAGGCCACTTTATGGGCGGGGGATTTACTTTCGGAAAGCAGTATGCTGCTGGGGAAAAGCTGTTGATCGATATCGGGCTTACGCTTGGTTTCCTTCAATTTAGCAAAGTGGAAAAGATGCGCCATGTAAATGGAGAGCACTACCGTACAGCAACCATTCCTGACAGGACCTACTGGGGACCAACGGGAATCAGCATTAGCTTTTCTAGACGGACCAATTAAACCTTAAATGAAATGGAGAAAAATTATCAAAAAACACGAAAAAGATCTCGCGTAGTTTGCTGCCTATATATCACTATCCTAGTCAGCTTTCTGTTTCCTTCCTGTAGTAGGCTAGAACTGACCGAACAGGGGCATTACCTGTTGCAGACGGACTGGGAAAAACGAACAGAGGGAATTTCAATCCCTAACAGTTACCAAATCATTCTTGATGGAAAAGTACATTCCTTTGGGCAAGGTCAGGCTGATTTGCCGGAACTGTTTCCAGGTACCTATCCCTATCTAGCTTATAACCTTGCTTCCGGATTTGATATTGAATCTGGCATTGCCAAACAGCATATTGAAAACGGACAATTGATCCCAATGCCTGAATGGCTTTTTTCTGCGACTGGCGAACTTCAATATGCAAATGAAAGCAACGTGGAAGCCACTGCAGTAATGCAACAACAAGTCCGTCAATTGACCATTATCCTCGAACCAGAGGGAGGGAGTGCGTCCAACATCAATTCGATCCAAGCTCAATTATCGGGGATCGCTTCTGCTTGGGACCTACAGGGCAATGTGCCCTTAGGGAGTCCGAGTAGCGTACCGTTAGACTTCAAGAAGCAGGCAGACGGCACATGGAAGGCTGTGATCCGCATTCTTGGAGTGCAAGGCGGGGAACAGATGATTTCTGGATCCTTGAGTTTTGACCAAGGGGTACCTGAAGTCGTATCCATGGAGTCGGACATGACTGAGCTGCTCGCAGATGTAAACACGGACAAACATATCCCAATGGAGCTCAAGGCAAAGGTAGAAACCCAAACAGCTGCAGGATTTAAAGTTAGTATCAAGGACTGGGTCAAGCAAAACGCTTCGGGCCAGGCTTGGTAGCCGTATAAAATCAAATCGTGTTAAAGCCACGATTTTAATAGGTATTCCTAATAAAACAAATGAAAGTAATGAAAAGAAGAACGATATACTTCCAACCTATGAAAATCATCATGTTTTCCATGGTTCTGCTAATTTTTGGTTGTAGCAAGGTAAAGGATGGACCAACACCACACAGAGAGAAGATCAATTTTAAGGTTAACATCAATAACGGAAAGGAAAAGAAAGCCACGGTACACCCAACATCCAGTGCTGATTTCACAACTACCTTTAAAGTAGGTGATGAGATTGGGGTGTTTGGTGCTGCTCAAGGAACAAATTTGGTTGCTTCAGGCAATCCGATCCACAACGCGAAACTCACCTACAATGGTACGGGGTGGGATGGAGACATAGAGTGGCCAAATGGAGCCGCTAATTATGATTTTTATGCATATTACCCATATCAACCTGATCCATCAGTAGAAAATCCTATAGATCCATTGCAAATACATTTTTATCCAAGCTCCATGAATGAAGGGTTGAATGGGTTTGCAAAATCAGACTTGATGTCAGGTGCAGTAGGGAGTGTGGTAAAAGGGGGGGATGTTGAATTAGTTCTTACCCATAGGTTGGCTATGCTGCAGATAGAAGTATCTAAGGGAGCGGGGGCAGGAACGGGACCAGATCAAAGTTTGGAGGTTTCAGTGACCTCTAATATAGGAATGGCAATGTTGAATTTATATAATCATAGTTTATTGAATATCAATGGAAATATTTCCTATTACCTGTATAGGGTAGAGCAACCTTCGTCCCCAGATTATTTAACCAAATTTACCTATCGTGCTTATTTGCCAGTTCATAACCTGCCAAATTCAAAAGAAATAATAACATTAACGAGTACCGCCGGTACAAAAAAGTATTTACTTCCAAAGGTTGTTCAACTCATGGCTGGGGAAGCAAAGATAATAAAACTCGATTTTTTGATTGAGTAATGAATAATACAAACACAATAGAAAAAGATAATTATTAACAGAACTGAAAAAATCAAAACAATAAAAAATGAAAACCCAATTATTAACCAGTATTGCTCTTGTGGCATTAATGTTCAGCTCGTGTAGTAAGGTCGATAACCTTAAGGAAGAAACCTCTGACCAAGTACGATTTACTGCAGGAATGAAGAAAGCGACTATAAACAATGGAATAACCAGTTCCTGGCAGACGGGAGATCAGATAGGGATATTTATGCTGAATTCAGGAACTGCAGATGTTTATGGTGGTATGGCAAATAAGTTATATGTGACAAGTGACGGAATTGCTTTTGCTCCTCAACCAGGCCATGAAATCTACTACCCGGTATCTGATAGCAAGGTGGATTTTATTGCTTATTATCCGTACAGACCAAGTATAACAGCATTAGGAGATAATTATGAAATTGATCTTTCTACACAGGCCAATCTTGCTCAAAATGATTTGCTTTGGGTAAAAGTGAACAATGGCAATAATGGTTACAATAAAAGTACTGCCGGACAGGTTCCTCTGGAATTTGAACATAAACTGTCCAAGATAGCTATTGTTCCAAATGCTTCAACGGGTATGGACGATGCCAGTTTGGAATGGGCTAATATGACAGTACAGGTTACTGGTATGAACACAGCGGCCGATTTTGACCTGTCGACCGGTACGCTAAGCAATCCAAGCGCAGCACTTGTGGTGGCGCCTTTTGCAAAGACATCAGGAGCGCTATATGAAGCCATCGTGCTTCCAGCAACCTTTGCTGCAGCAGGTGATCTGCAAATCAGTTTCACGGTTGGTACAGATGTATTTGTATGGAAAGCGGCAGCTGGTGAGCAATTTGAGGCTGGAAAACAGTATACCATTAGCCTTGATATTGAAAAAACTGGTGTGAACCTGAGTGGTATAACCATCACAGATTGGGAAACAGAAAGTAGAACAGGTATAGCAAATTAATGTATAGGTACAGGGGAAATTAACCTGTCCTGAACAATATGATGTTCTTTCTTGCATAAATTGATCTGAACATCAGTTTTTCGCAAGCCCCAACATTGGGGCTTGTGATAGCTTGCCAAGATGGTGATATAAATTCAATGGAAAGCGAGATGTAAGCCTGTGGCCATAACTTATGGAATAAACAGAACATTCAATTAAGGAAAAAAAATAATTCTATAGCAGATGAAAATCCAATTAATAACCTCTATCGCACTTGCGGGGATCCTGATCAGTTCTTGTAGCAAGGTAGACAACCTGAAGGAAGAAACCTCGCAGGTGGTCAACTTCAACGCCGGAATGAAAAAGGCAACCGCCAACAATGGGATCACAACGACTTGGAGCACAAATGATCAAATAGGGATATTTATGGTCAACAATGGTACTACGGATATCTATAATGCCATGAGCAACCGATTATACCAAACTGCAGACGGGAGCAACTTCAACGCCGCAACAGGACAGGAGATTTATTTTCCAGTATCTGGAAGTAAAGTAGACTTTATTGCCTATTATCCTTATCGAGCAGGGATAACCAATCTTGGTAATTTCGCCATTGACCTTTCTTCCCAGACTGATCTTGCGTCTAATGATCTATTATGGACAAAAGTTGATAATGCAGGTAATGGTTATGATAAAGCTTCTGCAACGATGGTTCCACTGGAATTTGAACATAAACTGGCAAAGCTGGTCATCCTGACATCGGCAGGTAGCGGAATGGATGATAGCAGCCAGGAATGGGATGATATGGAGGTGTCGATGGCTGGCATGAATACTTTGGCTGACTTTAGTTTGTCCACTGGAGTGGTCAGCAATCAAAATACCCCTGCCACTATTGAGCCTTTTGGAAAAACCTTGGGTAGCCGTTATGAGGCGATCGTTCTTCCAAAAACATTTGCAGCTGCCGGAGACTTTTCGGTAAGTTTCAGTATTGGGACTGATGTGTTTGTTTGGAAAGCCAATGCTGGTTTAGCATTTGAAGCTGGTAAGGAGTATACCATAGACCTTGATATTGCAAAAATTGGAATGGTACTCGGAAATGTGACGATTAGAGATTGGCAGCCTGAATCCTTGACAGGAACAGCCAACTAAAATAAAGATATGGACACCTCTGCAGCTTGCAGGGGTGTTTTTTTATGCTCCAAATTTCTAAACTTACTTCATGTTAAATGCATTTATTTGAGGTTATGTAGATTCTTGTTTTATCTTTGTGTAAACTAATTGTAACCTTGAGGTATCTTATCTGTATATTTTTTGTGCTGTCTACTTTCTGCCTATCTGCGCAGACAGTTTATAAAACTCCATCAGGCAGTAAATACCATACTGCAACGTGCCGTTATGTCAAGAATGTTTCAAATGCGTTGAGTATTGCTGATGCCCAAAAAATGGGTCTTAGTGCCTGTTCGCAATGTAATCCTGGGCAAACAAAACCAAGTGGTTTAGTGGGGACAGCTCAAAGTGGATTAGGGATAAAACCAGGAGAAGCGCAAGGGGCAGTTTCTAGGTCTGTACAATGTAAAGGTAAGACCAAAAAAGGCACACGTTGTAAGCATATGACAAGAAATGTCAATGGATATTGCCATCAACATGAACCGAGGTAGGTTTTTTTGTGTAATCTTAGTTCCGGATTGGGATGTAATAATGGATTACAGCACCGGATTTGAAGGATTTTGTTTCGCGAAGGTTCATGTCAATTCGTTTTTCAATTTTATCAAAAAGCATAAGTCCTGGCCCTGCGATAATGGGGTGAATGCATAGCTGAAATTCGTCAATAAGGTTTTGATTCAGCAATTGAATGATTAAGCTCCTGCTGCAGATTAAGATGTCTTTCCCTTCTCCGTTTTTTAATTCTTTGATCTTTTCGGACAATGGTTTTTCGGACAATTGTGCAGTATCCCAGCCGGTTGATAGTATGCTGTTGGAGAATACGATTTTTGGAACCTTGTCTATGGCTATTGCAAAATCATTGTGAGATTGTTGGTCGGAAGGGTTGCTAAGGAGGGTTTGCCAAAATTTCATCAGTTCGAAGGTAATTCTACCATAAAGGAGAGCATCGGCATTTGATATGAGCTGACTGTAATGATCATGGATATCAGCATCGGGATTTGGAACGGTATGATCGCAATTACCATCGAGGGTCATGTTGAAGGCGGCTGTTATTTTTCTCATGGTTGTGGGAGTTTGATAAATTAAAGATAAGGTTGGGAGGAGGGAATTGGCTTGTCATAGGGCAAGAAATGTGGGGGGAAGAGGGGGTTTTGATGTAAAGGGTGTATTTTTTGAAACACAGACATTCTTTAAAGGAACAACGAGCTTTTCTTTAGCATCCATAGGATTTTTATCTGGGACCAACAGGTTCTCCTTTAGCTTTCAAAGGGATTCTTTTAGCGAACACTGATATTCTTCAGCGAACAACGAGCTTTTCTTTAGCATCCATAGGATTTTTATTTGGTACCAACAGGTTCTCCTTTAGCTTTCAAAGGGATTCTTTTAGCGAACACTGATATTCTTCAGTGAACAACGACTTTTCTTTAGCTTTCCTTTAGCTTTCGTAGGGATTCCTTTAGCGAACATCAAACGGTTATTCGAGGGATGGCGGGATTGCCTTCGGCGATCCCTGGAGGGGGAGGCTAAAAGATAGTATCAAAACCTTCGCTCGTTACACTCGCTGGTTTTATTTTTCACATCAAATTGCTTCAAGCAAGCTTGGCAATTTGATGTGAAAAATAAAACCCTTCAATTAACATTGAAGGGTTTTAAGATATCTTTGCGGAGAGGGCGGGATTCGAACCCGCGGTACCGTTTCCAGTACGACAGTTTAGCAAACTGTTCCTTTCGGCCACTCAGGCACCTCTCCGGGTTTCGACAGTGCAAACATAACGCAAAATTTTCACTCTTCAAAGTCGATTTAGCGAAAAATACGCATTTTATGAGCTGCCTACAGCAACCTTTTGAATATCAATTTGTTTTTTTAATTATCTTTCTTCTTACTTAGATCGTAATCAATGCGAACATGGTAAATGCTCTTCAGCATGGCCTTGAAGATCTTGGCCGATTCTGTGATCTCACGCATCGTAATATCCGCATTCTGGAACTGTCTCTGCAATAATTTATGGTCTATGATCTTGTCCACCAAATTATTGATTGACTCTTCGGTAGGCTCCTTTAATGCCCTTGAAGCAGCCTCAACAGAGTCTGCCATCATTAAGACAGCGGTCTCCTTTGAAAATGGTACTGGACCAGGGTATTTAAAGATTGACTCGTCAATGACTTTGTCTGGATTCGCCTTTACCGCCATGTTGTAGAAGTAATCAACCTTAGTCGTTCCATGGTGCGTTCTGATAAAGTCGATTACCACCTCAGGCATCTGGTTCTTCCTAGCCATTTCAATGCCCTTCAACACGTGCGAGATAATGATCTGTGCACTTTGTTCAGGAGTCAACTCCTCGTGGGGGTTGTCATTGGTTTTCTGGTTTTCGATAAAGTACAGTGGATTGATCATCTTACCAATATCATGGTATAAAGCTCCTGCACGGACCAGTAATGGGTTTCCACCAATTTTATATATTGCGGCTTCAGCAAGGTTAGCAACCTGTAGCGAATGCTGGAAGGTGCCTGGTGCCTTTAAGGAAAGCTCACGCAGTAACCTAGAGTTACTATTGGTCAATTCCATTAAGGTTAAGTCAGAAACGATTCCAAATAACTTCTCGAAAGCATAGATTAAAGGATAGGCGAGAAGGGTCAATCCTACACTCACTGTAAATGGAAGGATGTCCTGCCAGTAAATCGAAGAAAAAGATCCGTTACGGGTCAGAACCAATCCCATATAAGCAAGGATGTAGGTTCCTAAGATCAGCACACTGGATACCAGGAATTGCTCTCTCTTAACCAGTGTACGGATGCTGTAAATCGCAACCATACCGGCCGTGAACTGCAAGAAAACAAAATCAAAACTGTTAGGTACGAACAGTCCAGCAATCAGTACCATCAGGATATGGATGTTGAGTGCTATCCGTGTATCGAACAATAATCTGAAGATGATCGGTACACTACAATATGGAATGTAATAAAGACTTGGGATCTTGATCTTGATAGCCCAACTCAATACCCCTAACATCACCAAAATGACGATGAAGATAATGAACAGCAGACGGTTATTGTTGAAGATATCCCTTCTGAAGAAATAAAGGAATACCATCAATAGGGCCATGGCTAGCGAAATCAGGATAAAGTGTCCAAAAGTGACAAGGTTCTGTTCGCCACTGATCCTAGATTCGTCCTCGAATACCTTTCGTAGGGACTCTAATTTCTGATAAGTGTCGTTATTGATTATTTTCCCCTGTTCAGCAATCAGTTCGTCCTTTTGCACCATCCCTCGGGTGGTTGAGATATTGGCCAAGGCCGTTTGCTCAACTTTGTTGGTCTGGGACTCATTAAAGACGTAGTTGATGGTAATGTAGTTTTTCAGGACTTCAGACAGCCATTTCTTATGCTCGATCAGTTTGTTCTTTTCAAGTGCTCCAACGATATATTGATTTGCAGATTCTATCGTATAACAATCTACCGTATTCTTCTGCTGGGCGATATTGTCGTGGATCAGGACAAAGTTATACTCCAACGAAGTAGGATCATTTCTGGAGGAGTCATTGCCTTTGTTTTGATATCGATTATTGAGGGAAAGGACACCTCTTTCGTAGATGTAATTCAAGAGGGCGGTTCCTACTTCTCGATAGTCATTGAGGTTTCCTGTCTCGGCGGAATCTAATTGGCTGGATTGCCATTTTTCGTTGAGGTCGGTATTGAACTGGTCGATCTGTTCCTTACTGGCCACATCGTTCAGGTTATAGATAGGTTGGACCGTATTCAGGATGTACTGTTTATCGCGCTCCATTTCTTCGGCAGTTTTGAGGACTGCGAAGTTGTAGGGGGAGGTCAGGTTTTCATGGTTCCAAGGTTTTCCTTTCTGGTATTCGTACCTAAATCTGGGTTGTTTGGGTAGGAATATACAGATCAGGACAATGGTTAAGACCACCATTCCATATTTCCACAAACTGGAGTTTTGCTGTAATTTATCCTTAGGGTAATTTATCTTTAATTTCGCCACAATCTAATTTTAGTAATCCTAACTAACAAATGTAATTATTTTACGGCAAACAGTTTGATTTTAGGCTAAGACAATCTGAAAACATTGTCCTTATTGTCGAGGAGTTTCTTTCCTTTTTGCTTTGGATTGTAAGTTGAATGTAGCAATTCTAGGGAAAACCTGTCTATTTTTCAATTAGAGGATAATACTTGTTATCTTTGCAAAAAATTTAAGACATGTCCATACAACAACACTTAATAGCACCTTCGGTATTGGCTGCAGATTTTGCAAACTTACAGCGTGACGTAGAGATGGTCAATGCGAGCGAAGCTGATTGGTTTCATATTGACATCATGGATGGGGTATTTGTCCCAAACATCTCTTTTGGATTCCCGGTAATGAGTGCCATTGCAAAGCATGCAAAAAAGCCTTTGGATGTACATTTGATGATCGTGGATCCAGACCGTTACTTGAAGGTTTGCAAGGATAATGGGGCAGAGGTTATAACTGTTCATTATGAAGCTTGCACACATTTACATCGCACATTAGCAGCGATTAAGGAGTTGGGATGTAAAGCAGGGGTTGCATTGAATCCGCATACACCGGTTTCCTTGTTGAAGGATGTGATCCAGGATATTGACCTAGTTTGCCTGATGTCTGTAAATCCCGGTTTCGGAGGACAGAAATTCATTGAGCGAACGTACAGTAAAATTAAAGAATTACGCGCTTTAGCGGCAGAGCAGAATACGGATGTTTTGATCGAGATTGACGGAGGTGTTGGGACTTCCAATGCGGGCAAGTTATTGGCAGCTGGAGCTGACGTTTTGGTGGCCGGTAGCTTTGTGTTCTCTTCCGAAAATCCAGTTCAAACAATACAGGAATTGAAGGCTGTAGACCCTTCAGTTCAATTGGTTTAACCCTTTTGTTTAGAATACTTCCAAATTAGCGAGAAGTGGCAGAAATGCGAATAAAACGCAGTTTTTTTTGTATTTTTGCGTAAACAGCTCATAGTATGAGCTTAATAGTGTAAAATTTAATAAATCATATTAAACTACAAATAATGGCTTTTGATATAGACATGATCAAAAAGGTTTATTCTCAATATGATGAGCGTGTAAAAGCTGCTCGCCAAGTTGTAAATAAACCATTGACTCTAGCTGAGAAAATTTTATATACGCATCTTTGGGATGGTAATGCCTCAGAGGCTTACGAGCGTGGCAAATCATACGTTGATTTCGCACCGGACCGTGTAGCGATGCAGGATGCAACTGCTCAGATGGCTTTATTGCAATTTATGCAAGCAGGCCGTCCGCAAGCAGCAGTTCCTTCAACTGTTCACTGTGACCACTTGATTCAAGCGCGTGATGGAGCAGCAGAGGATTTAAATCGTGCTAAAAATGAAAGCTCAGAAGTATTCAACTTCTTGAGTTCTGTATCGAACAAATACGGTATTGGTTTCTGGAAACCAGGTGCTGGTATTATCCACCAGGTAGTATTGGAAAACTATGCTTTCCCAGGTGGTATGATGATCGGTACTGACTCCCACACAGTAAATGCGGGTGGTTTAGGTATGGTTGCGATCGGTGTTGGTGGTGCAGATGCATGTGATGTGATGGCAGGATTACCTTGGGAGCTGAAATTCCCTAAATTGATCGGTGTAAAATTAACAGGTAAACTTTCTGGTTGGGCGGCTCCAAAAGATGTAATCTTGAAAGTGGCTGGTATCTTAACTGTAAAAGGTGGTACTGGTGCTATCGTAGAATACTTTGGCGAAGGTGCTGAATCTTTATCTTGTACAGGTAAAGGTACAATCTGTAACATGGGTGCTGAAATCGGTGCAACGACATCAACCTTCGGTTATGATGCTTCTATGGAGCGTTACTTGCGTGCTACAGACCGTGCAGAAGTTGCTGATGCGGCGAATGCAATCAAAGAACATTTGACTGCTGACCCTGAGGTTTATGCAAACCCTGAACAATACTTCGATCAATTGATCGAAATCAACTTATCGGAGTTAGAGCCTTCATTGAACGGACCTTTTACTCCAGATTTGTATACTCCAATTTCACGTATGCGTGAAGAAGCTGGTAAAAACGGCTGGCCTACTAAAGTAGAGTGGGGATTGATCGGTTCATGTACTAACTCTTCATACGAAGATTTATCACGTGCTGCTTCTATCGCTCGCCAAGCTGTTGAAAAAGGACTTGTAACAAAAGCTGAATTTGGTATCAACCCAGGATCGGAGCAAGTTCGTTTCACTGCTGACCGTGATGGATTATTGAAAACTTTCGAAGACCTTAATGCTACGATCTTTACCAATGCATGTGGACCATGTATCGGTATGTGGGATCGTGCTGGATCTGAGAAACAAGAGAAAAACACTATCGTTCACTCCTTCAACCGTAACTTTGCGAAACGTGCTGATGGTAACCCGAACACTTTTGCATTCGTAACATCTCCAGAAATGGTTGCTGCGATCGCTATCTCAGGTGATTTAGGTTTTAACCCGCTTACAGATACGTTGACCAACAAAAACGGTGAACAAGTAAAATTAGATCCTCCTACTGGTGATGAATTACCAGAAAAAGGATTTGCAGTGGATGATCCAGGATACCAAGCTCCTGCAGCTGATGGATCAAGCGTTGTAGTGGATGTGAACCCTGATTCAGATCGTCTGCAATTATTAGAGCCATTTGCAGCATGGGAAGGTACTGACCTTAAAGGCTTGAAATTATTGATCAAAGCTAAAGGTAAATGTACTACTGACCACATCTCTATGGCTGGTCCTTGGTTGAAATACCGTGGTCACCTAGACAACATTTCTAACAATATGTTGATCGGTGCGGTTAACTTCTTCAACGATAAGACTGATAATGTGAAGAACCAATTGACTGGTGAATACGGTCCGGTTCCTGCAACACAACGTGATTACAAAGCGCACGGTATTGGTTCAATCGTCGTAGGTGATGAAAACTATGGTGAAGGTTCATCTCGTGAACACGCAGCTATGGAGCCTCGTCACTTAGGTGTTCGTGCCGTATTGGTAAAATCATTTGCCCGTATCCACGAAACTAACTTGAAAAAACAAGGTATGCTTGGTCTTACCTTCGCGAATAAAGATGATTACGATAAAATCAACGAAGACGATACTATCGATATCATCGGATTAACTGAATTTGCTCCAAACAAACCGCTTACATTGGTATTGCACCATGCTGACGGTACGTCTGAAGAGATCCTTGCAAACCACACGTACAACGAACAACAGATCGGTTGGTTCAAAGCTGGTGGTGCATTGAATATCATCCGTGCAAATCAGTAATAGTATTTAGTAGTTAGTATCTAGTATTTAGACTAGAGCTGCTGACTTCAGAAGGTGCCGTTCCATTGGGACGGCACCTTTTTTATATTTAGGGAAGTCGCATTCCGAACCTTCCAAACAAAAATAATCTCTATCTTTATTCACCTAATAAGCCAAACTAAGCATGAATACAAGTTTATTAAAAAGCATGGCCTTGGCCGCTGTGTTGTTATCTACTGGAACAATGGAAATAAAAGCTCAGAAAATACCCTATGAACTGGATGCCAAAAAGAATACAACTGTAACCTATCAAGAATTGCAGGATTATTATTCTGCCTTGCTCAAAGGCAGGAAGGATGTTAAAATGATTGATTATGGATTAACGGATGTTGGGAAGCCATTGCAATTGATCGTCCTTTCCAAGGACGGTGATTTTGATCCTAACAGCATTAAGGCAAAAGGAAAGGCAGTGATGTTGATCAACAATGGGATACATCCAGGGGAACCAGAAGGGATTGATGCTTCCATGATGTTTATCAGGGATCTGCTTCAAGCAAATAAATTACCTGATAACTTGGTACTCTGCGTGATTCCAGTCTATAATATTGCGGGAATGCTAAACCGTGGAGAATCCAGAGTGAACCAAAATGGTCCAAATGAATACGGTTTTAGGGGCTCTAGGCAGCATTATGATCTCAACAGGGATTTTATTAAAGGTGATACCCGAAATTCTAGGCTCTTCCAAAAGATATATAGCACTTGGGATCCAGATGTTTTCTTTGATACCCATACCAGCAATGGAGCAGATTATCAATATGTAATGACCCTAATCGAAACCCATAAGGATAAACTGCATAAGGACTTGGCACCCTATATGAAATCCAAATTCACGGATGAGCTATACAGAAGAATGGAAAAGGAAGGTTTTCCGATGGTTCCTTATGTGAATGCAAAAGGCGAGACGCCAGAATCGGGACTCGTTTCCTTTCTTGAAAGCCCTAGGTATTCGACAGGATATGCCGCCCTGCACAACAGTATTGGCTACATGCCAGAAACGCATATGTGGAAGCCCTATCAGCAACGTGTAGAATCCACCTATGCCTTGATGAAGAATTTATTTGAAGTTTCCGTAAAAGAGTCCAAAGATCTGGTTGCCCTACGCAAAAACATAAAACAACAAGTCGCTGCCCAAACCGATTTTCCAGTCAGCTGGACCTTGGATACTGAAAAAGTTGATCAAATTGAGTTCAGGGGTTTTGAATCCGGGAAAAAGTCCAGTGAAGTATCGGGGAAGGATAGGTTATATTATGACAGAAGCAAACCCTTCAGCAAGCAGGTTCCCTACTTCTCGAATTACAAGCCGTCCATCAGTATCAAAAAACCAAAAGCATATATCGTACCCCAAGCTTATGATAGGTTGATAGAACTGATGCAAACCAATGGTGTCAAGATGCATCAGTTGGCAGCTGATGAGGTAAAGGAAGTGGAGATGTATTATATCACTTCCTACAAAACACAGGGAGCTCCCTATGAAGGGCATTATCCCCATCATTCGGTGGAGCTGAGTCCGAAGATGATGCAGGTGCCATTTTATAAAGGCGATTGGATAATCGAAACCAATCAGGACATTAATCGTTATATAGTAGAAACATTGGAACCCCAGGCGATGGATTCCTTTTTCAACTGGAATTTCTTTGACGCCATCCTTTCGCAAAAAGAATACTTCTCGGCCTATATATTTGAGGACACGGCGGCCGAACTATTGAAGAATGATGTTGAATTAAAGGAAAGTTTTGAGGAAGCGAAAAAACAAGATCCGAAGCTGGCAGAAAGTGGAAGGGCACAATTGGAATGGATCTATAAACGTACGCATCATTATGAGCATAACTACATGCTGTATCCTGTAGGAAGAATCCTGTAGGATGGTACGAAACCATATCAAGCTTCCAAGATATTCCTTGGAAGCTTTTTTTATGCTTGGGATTTTAATTTTCTGTTGACAAAAGGCTGTCATTCATCGCACTTAAATTTGAGTATTCAATCATTTAAAAAGAAAATATTATGAGCACTACAGGAATTATTACGAAAGAGAACTTTTTGAACCATTGGCAAGGACATAGAGGCTTAACGAGAAAAACAATTGAGAAATTTCCAGAAAAGGAATTATTCGAATATAGCATAGGAGGGATGCGCCCTTTCAGTGATTTGGTGAAAGAATTATTGACTATTGGGTTGCCGGGTCTAGAAGGGATCGATAGCAATACCACAGAGGGTTTCAACCATGATGTTCCATTTAATACCAAAGAAGCCTTATTGGCAGAGTGGGATAGACAGACCCCATTGATTACTGAATATTACAATAAGATTCCAGTAGAAAGATTTCCAGAAGATTACAATCTATTTGGTCAATTTAATCAGCCTATCATTGAAAACCTTCTGTATTTTGTGGATAACGAAATCCACCATAGAGGTCAAGGCTATGTTTACCTCAGGAGTTTAGGAATTGAACCTCCCATGTTCTGGGACAGATAGAAATAGGAAAGGCTGCTCATTTTACCGAGCAGCCTTTTGTATATATGTCGCATCCAATTATTTCTCTTCAAAAACTGAATTTACTTCAGTGATTTTCCAGCCTTCACTGTCCTGCACCATGGTTAGGTAATCAATGCGTTTGAAGTTGGAGAAGTTAAGCGTTACTTTAGCAAGGCTGTATTTGCCAGTTTTCTCCACGATTTGATAGTCGCTATCACAGTTGTAGGTGTTTCCCTTTTGGCTTTTGATCTGTTTGATGTAGTTAGCTCTTGAAAGGGGTGCCTGATTGTATTCAGTATTGTACTTCAAACTGAAGTCCTTACCTAATAGGTTGTCTAGATGGTCTACATCTCCTCTTACTGAAGTGTTGATATAGGCGTCAACAACATTTTCTACCACTGCGCTGTTTAATTTGTCTTTGTCTTTATCGATTGCAAATGCTGTGAACGATGAAGTGAATAATAGACCTGCGATTGCGAATGTTTTTACTAAATTTTTCATGACTTATTTTTTTAATGATTAATACCTGTTTTATTTTTTCTTGTTATTTCTTATTTGATACTTCAAAGGTATAGCAGAAATACAGCCCATAACAGGCAAAATAGGTCAATTCTGAAGCTTTCTCGGTGAGTGCTGGAGTTATTTCGGTGAAAATCCCTCAGGGTTTTGCTGAAGAATTCACCGATGGAATTAGGGGTATTTATTGCTCGGTCGATTCAATCTCCTCGACGAAAACCTCTTCAGCACAGAAGCGAATCGTTCTGCCACTCATAAACATGAAGATGTCTCGTTACTTTTGGAGCCCAAAAGTAACCAAAAACCTTTGGCTCATTTAAGGTGGCTTTTCGCACCATCCTTCGCACATGGATAGAATGCCTTGTTGTCGGGAATATCTTTCAGTAAATCATCCCTTTTGATGGGATGATCTACTGAAAGCATTCCAAGGCCAATCCCATCGCACAGGGCATCGGCATTCTATCCATTTTTCCGCCACTGGAAATGAGCCGGAGGCTAAAGAGCTTCCTGCGGAAGAATGGTTGTTTGAATAAATTGGGAACCCCTGGAAGGGGTGAAATCTTTGTAGAAGATCAAATCGCTTGACATATAACCCACAGCGTGGGTGAAATATTTTTCTGAAAATCCCTTCTTAATTCATTTCCAATTCTGAACGATAAGTGAAGAATCTGTACGGTTCTCCTTCTAGAGGCTTTGTCATATTCAATCTTCGATTGAAGAACTGTTCGCCAAAACAGCAATGGATGTTTTTCTTTTTGAAGGTTTGCTTTTTTCGAGATGCTTCGAATGAACCTCGATACAAAATAAACTTAACTTATTGACAGTGCTCAGAGGGGCCATTCCGTCACAAGGACCTAATCATAAGTAAAGAAATGATTCAATTCAATTATGAATAGTCCATAATAAAACAACCTAAGGATTCCTTAGGTTGTTTATGTTATAATTTAATTGAGATTAAAAGCTTATGATATGACTGGCATATTCAGCATCCCTATTCTTTAAGGATACTTCTAGATTTTCGCCAGAATTTGTGTTTTCAGGTTTTTTGATTTCAAATACATCACCCACATTGACTTCACCTTGAGCTTTGTCATTGACAAATATGGTCAATGGAGCATTGACTTGGTCGCCAATAACTTTGTATTGATACGTATTGGAATCATCCGCTTGTAGTTCAATTTTGCCCTTAGCTGCAGGCTCTACAAATTCCGTTTGATTCATATTTAATTCTGAAGGAATTTCTTTGGTTTCAGGGTTTCCGAAAAGTAAACTTCCTATAAACAGTGCTGAAAAAAATAGTTCATTCATATGTTCAATTTTTTGTTATATGTTTAATTAATCTATTGTAATAACGATGTTACAAATAGGATTATTGCATTTACCATGCCAAAGGAGAGGATTTAAGGTTTTTTAACAGGTTAAGAATGGAGTTAAAAGAAAAAATCCTGAGCTGGGGAAGCTCAGGATTTTACCAAACCAATTATTAACCTAAATTATGAAATTACTCTTTATTACTCTTTTGCTTTTCTTTGTTATAATAACGAGACGAACTATACTTTCGTGTCTTTTTAGTTTTAGATTAACATCTTTTAACAAAGTATTAGGGTAATTCAATAATTATGGGAAGGTCTGCCTATATTTTAATCTTTTGATATGATATTCTTTGCAAAGTAAGCCATTGGGAAGTATGCAAATACCAGGTCCACGAAAGTAAACCAAAGTGGAGAAGGCAACATAAATATAGAGGCCAGTCCACCTAGGAAAAAGAATACTGCAATAACCATTGCAAAAGTTAATTTATTGTTAGGGGCAATCCATGCTGCTACCAAAGCACCAACGAAGGTACCTAGCGCGTGGGCAAGGAAAGGGAACAGGAAATTTATGGGTTTGAATAGATGCATTCCTGCCTTCAAACCTTCAGCGGTAGTGACGTCAACGCCATCAGGCGGAGGAATCACGGTACCACTTATAGAAACCAAGGCCATATTGACCATGGAGCCAATTACAATGCCCAAAACAACGGCAAGGATCTTACGAAAAATCGGATTCATTTGGATTAATAATATGCACAAATGTAATTCAAAATGAAATAGGTTGTAGCAGATCGGAAAATTAAATCAAGGCAAAATTATTCTGCAAGTTTAATCCTTGCTTGGTCAACGGATTCCACAAAATTTACCAATCGGCCTTTGTTGCTTTCGGCAATAAATTCCTTTAGACTTTGACTGTTATATTTTGAGAAATCTCCTACGATCATCAATCTCACACGGTAGGTAGAGAATTTCTGCAGGATTTCCCCAGCCATTTTTGTTTTTAGATCAAAGAAATTCGGGTGTATGTTCTTTTCGTGAATGATCATCCTGTCGAATCCCTGATAATATACATCACCCATTACATCGGTGCCGTCTTCAACTGTTTTCCAGATATAATCGTCTGCTTGAACTTCTGCAATTTGTTGATTGTTGAGGCTATGTTTTATTAATATCATGGGGTATAGTGGAATATTTTATAAAAATAATAATTCTCTTGGAGAAAGTTTGGCCTTTTCTTAAAGAAATACTTTTGTCGATATCAGGAAAAAAGAAACCCCACTTAAGGGATATAAGCGGGGTAAGGTATAAAGATAATAGTTATTGTGATTTTCTTTTTAGTGGTTGGTTGCTTTCTTTCTGCAGGTATTAACTCCCAATAGGCTATATAATGGACAGAATCCAATTAAGCTGGTGAGTACAAAAATCCCTGCAACAACCAATAGAACAATTGCCAATGTTCCGGAAATAACTTTTGTAAAGAACAAAACTGCAATAATGACTGCAATGATTATCCTGATCGTTTTGTCTTGTGGGCCCATGTTTGTTTTCATAAGTAAATGATTTAGGGTGAACACTAAAACAAAAATGGCTTATATCCTATAGTTTGTCAGTGACTTTTATCACATTGGGGAGAAAATTTCTACTTTATTTCTAAAAAGTTTCAAAATTCCCTTTTGTTCCAACTGTTTTAACAGTCTTGAAATTACCTCCCTTGAGGTAGAAAGGTCATTGGCGATCTCCTGGTGGGTGATATTTAGGATATTACTTTGTACAGCCTCAGCTTTGGTTTTCAGGTAATCCATCAATCGCTCATCGATTTTCTTGAAGGCTACACTATCCAGCGCATTGATAATTTCATCGTATCGATTGTCCATGGTTCTCAATACAAACATGCGCCAGCTCGCATACGAATCATACCATTTCGCCGAAGTTGATGAAGGAATGGCGATCAGTTCCACCTGCTCTTCTGCAATGGCCTTGATATTACTCAGTTTGTTCATGAGCGAGGTAGATAGGGATACCGCACAGCTCTGGCCTGCTTTTATATAATAAAGGATCAATTCATTCCCTTCATTTGTCTCTCGTACGACCTTGACGGTCCCTTTAAGCAGGATAGGGATGACTTTGATATATTTATGTGGTTCTACGATAATATCCCCGGTGTTAAATTCAAGTTTGCTGCCTACTTGTTCAAACTCTGCTCTTAAACCCTGTTCCAAGAGGAAATCAAACTCAATGTTATTCATCTGAAATATAGTTGTGTGAATATAAATATTTAAACAATATTAATGTTTAAACAATAAATATAGATAACGGGGAAATCATAACATGCTAAATTTTCCAAAAAATAAAAATTATTAGGCATTCGGCTACAAATGCTGGCGGGAAATTAGAAATTAATATTTTTTATATTCAATTAGGTCATTTCTTTATCTTGATAATAAAATTAATTTTAATAGCGCCGTATATTTAATTACCATGGTCGATTATCTGTTAAGTAATATGCATACTAAGTAATAGCGTGATTTGGAATCATGTTTTTTCATTATACATTCACGCCAAAAATATATCCCACCAATGCAGATAGAGCCATCGCGATAGTTCCCCAAATAACGATCCTGATCATAGGTTTCAAAGGTTTTGCACCGCCGGTCTTTGCAGAAACGGCTCCGAGGATGACCAATGAAATAATGGTAAATCCATATAGGGAATATACCATATATTCAACGGGAGCAAAGATTACTACCAGTAGGGGAAGTAAACCACCTGCGGTAAAAGCGGCACCAGAAGCCAAAGCAGCTTGGATTGGATTAGCCTGATTGATATCGGTTATCCCAAGTTCATCGCGGATGTGCGCAGCCAAAGCATCGTGCTCCGTCATTTCCCTGGCCACCAGCATGGCAGTTTCCTTTTTCAATCCGCGTTCTTCATAGATCTTTGCCAACATCTGAAGTTCCAGCTCAGGCATTTCAGCAAGTTCCTTCGCTTCTCTCTTAATATCAGCCCTTTCGATATCGGTTTGCGATGAAACCGATACATATTCCCCCGCTGCCATGGACAATGCTCCAGCGACCATAC
The DNA here is from genome assembly GCF_053645235.1 of Sphingobacterium sp. NPDC055346. Classification (NCBI taxonomy): domain Bacteria; kingdom Pseudomonadati; phylum Bacteroidota; class Sphingobacteriia; order Sphingobacteriales; family Sphingobacteriaceae; genus Sphingobacterium; species Sphingobacterium sp. NPDC055346. The sequence goes on along the minus strand of NZ_JBSHMI010000004.1, from coordinate 446,290 downwards.
TGGCAACGGTTGCCAGCAAAATAGGATCCCTGCTGCTACTTGCTGTTGCGACCCCGATGGCTAAGCTGGCTACAGAAATAATTCCATCATTGGCACCCAAGACAGCAGCCCTTAACCAATTGCTTCGATGTATATAATGGGTCTCTAAATATTTGTCGATTGTTGTCATGGTTGTCAGTTATTTAGATACTGTAATTTAAGGAAATTAATCCTAAAAGATTATGTGCCTTTAGCTAGGTTTCAATCCATTCTTAAAACTAAATAGGGGAGTATATTGATTTCCCGAAAGTTGAACAACTTCCTGAAATAAGCTGTTCAATTGCATGAAGCTATCCGTTAAGGAGACTTTTGCTTTCAAGATCGACTCTACCTTCTTGGTCAAATCCTTAGGTTTCTGATCTGCTTTTTCTAAGATCTCTAAGGCTTTTTTATCTGAGATTGGATAAATTTCATTGATGGCAAAGAGGGCTTGGACAATAGCTTTCAATGTTCGGGTAAAGCAACCAAAGGTATTGTAGTAATCATTGCTCTTCGCGAACCCATTAGTATTGATGATGCTGAATTCTGCAGCCCAAAGGGATTCTTGGATGATTTTGTTCTTTAGCGGTTCAGGATATATCTTGACCAATGATTTCAGATATTGTATTACATTTTGAGGGTCGAATACGGCCTTGCAGGCTTCAATCTCCGCCAGATAAAACAAAGAAGTAAACCCATATGGAGGTTGCTGTTCATAGTGATTTTCCCAAATACCTTCCATTGCATCCTGAATCGTTCTCCTTACCTGGTTGATACTGCGGTAAAGGAAATCGATCTTCCCTGCTTCAGTCTGTATCCAAGCGCCACCATTCACCCAAGGTCCCCATTCATAAAAGTCGGTAACTGTAGGAATATTGTCCTTGGCATATTTCTTTGCAATCGATTCAATTTCTTTGATGTCAAACGGATTGTTCTCATGGTAATAAATCCCAATATCGATGTCAGAATCTGCATTTGCCCTTCCTGTGGCATAGGAACCGCCTAAAACCACAGCCGATACATGTTCCACTTTTTCCAGATCCTCGCAGATTGCATCAAATATTTTTTGTTTTTCAGGAGGTAGATTCATACCCATAAATTAAGCATTTTATTGCATTTCCAACTTGACCTTAATAGCTTCCAGCAATCTTGTTTCAAAATCTTTGATGACCAGTTTGGCCCAAAAATTAGCATAGAAATTCATTTTAGAGGTAATCTTATAATCACAGGATAAGGTAACCTTGGTTTGATCTGATGAAATAGGCGATAGGTTGTAATATATATTTACAAACTCAAAGTTATTTCCCTTAAGAATATGTTTATCGGTAGGTCTATCTCGTAATTGAGATTTTTCAATATCAATTTTATAACTGACAAACTGATTTTCAATTTGTTTTTCTATGGTTTCGTAGAGCGCTAAGCCGTCTGTAAACTGTCCTATTCTATATTGGGTTCCGTTTTCCTGAAATAAATTAGATTCAATAGGTCGAGGGATTCCGATAAACTGAAAAAAACCTTCCTTATACTCTTTGTCTGTCAAATGAGGGACCTCCACAAGGTTTGGGAAAATATATTCAGGACTCTTATTGATGATGAGGCTATATGAAACTTTGTAATCCTGGGTTCTGTCAGGAAATGACTTTTCAATTGGGAGAAAGAACAAAGGAAGAAAGACCAAAGTAAATAACTTCTTCTTTTTCTCCTTTCTTTTCAACAAGATCCCAGCAATAAATCCCACCGTGCCCGTGATCAAAAAATAGGGTAGGCCGATAATGAATATGCAAAAGAGGTCCTCCAATTTTGTGACGATTGCCAATAATAAAAAAAGGAAAACTGAAATTATCGGATATAAAAATGTTTTGAAATCATTTTTATAAACGTTGTTCTGCAGGAATAGTATTGGGATAATTCCAATAATAGCAGGGGTTATGAAAATGAAGGAAATATTATAGACATTATTCGAAAAAATAATAGAATCTTCCTCAACTAAAAATCTAATTAATAAACCATATAGCGCAGCTATTAGTATTCCAAGATATTGGGAAGGATTTTTAATTGGAATCTGCATAGGTTTATATTTTATATTCAAGGTAAATAAGATAATTTGACCAAGCAAATAAATGTACCATGGAATTGTTTCTTATTTAGCTATTTAGGGAATTCCTCTGTAACCTCAGCCCCAGCAGAGAATAGGAATTGCCAAATGAAATAGATAGTGATCAATGCAATGATCAAGACAAGGATCCAAATCCATGTGTTTCTAAAATTTTTATCCTCTAACATAGCTAATGAACAGTTAGCCTAGTATTTTGGTTTAAAGAAAAATACAGCGCATAAAAAAATCCTAAGCCTGGGAAGCTTAGGATTTTTATTACTAACCAATTATTAACCTAAATTATGAAATTATTTACTCTTTACTCTTTTACTCTGTTTGTACTATATTAAACGCAAAGCCTATGCCTATCTTATATTTGGCAATGCGGATTAACAATTTTTAACGCTAATTTAGTCTGAAAGCCATTCAAGCGGAATTAGGAGTAAATCTACAGTTCAAGAAACAAGCTGTTGGATGGATTTGACTTGGTCAGTTTTCCTGACAGTCTTTTCCAAAATTCTATTCAATATATAGTTGAACATAGCTTACTTTCCTTCGGGTCTCATTCGAGACATATTCGAGAAATCCTTTGAAATTCATGGTAGATTGCCCGAGGATACATTGAATATTATTTTAAACATTTTGCGAAAATTCCGAATGTGTCTCGAATGAGGTTAAGATTATCCCCAAAACAAAAATCCTAAGCTGGGGAAGCTTAGGATTTTTTTTACTAACCAATTATTAACCTAAATTATGAAATTATTTACTCATTACTCTTTTACTCTGTTTGTACTATACAAACGCAAAGCCTGTGCCTATCTTATATGGGACAGTTCGGATTAACATTTTTTAACGAGGTGGGAGGTTTTGCCTTTCTTTGCCAGTGACCACCTGAGGCACGAAGATTCTCGGAACCATGCAAACAATAATTGCATTGGCGTACAGTTCCTTTACCTTCGGTAAAGGATGACAGTGCTTGGGGGAAGGGAACCGTACGGATTCCTCACTAATCGTTCAGAATCGCAAAGGGGTAACGTTCTTTTAGATTGTCAACCTGAGGCACGAAGGTTCTCGGGACCATGCAAACAATAATTTCATTGGTGTACAGTTCCTTTACCTTCGGTAAAGGATGACAGGGTTTGGGGGAAGGAGAACCGTACAGATTCCCCACTGATCGTTCAGAATCAAACATGTGCTTGAGAGGGATTCAGAGTGTTAACGAAGAATCTATTTTTATTTTAAATAGCTGGGTTTGTCATTACGAATCGTAAGATGAGTAAACTATTTCAATTGAAGATTGGGTTATGGTAGGAGGAATGCTGGTAATAAAAGAGATATAATGTTGGGAGAAAATATATCGGACTATTAGAAAACAGAAAAGCTCTCTAAGAAGAGAGCTTTTAAGTACGCCAATTAGGGTTCGAACCTAAGACCTACGGTTTAGAAAACCGTTGCTCTATCCAGCTGAGCTATTGGCGCCTGATTTTGTGAAGCAAAAGTAGGTATTTGCTTGATAAAAGCAAAATAAAATCGCTTTTTTTACTTGAATAATCATTAACTAATTGCCTTCCAAGTACATATTTTTAATATTTTGCTGGGCTTTCCTCGATACTATCAAAGTTGTTTATAAAATCCGGCATTGGATAAAATAATTTCCTGCTCTAATGGGTTAAATATCAGCTTAATTAGGCTATAAAGGGGATTTTAAACCATATTATTTTCATTTTTTATTTGGAGATCAAGTCAGAATTTGTACTTTTGTCGCGGAGAGTTGGCAGAGTGGTCGAATGCGGCGGTCTTGAAAACCGTTAACTGTCACAGGTTCGGGGGTTCGAATCCCTCACTCTCCGCACAAAAAGCCTTCATCGAAAAGATGAAGGCTTTTTTGCGTAGGTGAGGGATCGAACCTTGTGTTGGCCGGGGTTCGACCCGCAGGGGGTTCAGGGTTTGCGCTGGGGGCATGTGGGGCTGAACCAATCCCTCACGGGTGCTGGTCGAAAATGTTCCAGGAAAACGAAATACAAAAACCCTTCATCGAATAGATGAAGGCTTTTTTGCGTAGGTGAGGGATCGAACCTTGTGCCGGGCGGGGTTTGCCTAGAGGCTATCTAATTTTCAGCTTCATTTTTAAAAACACCCTGAAAAGGCTGTTTAGGCGTTCAATTTTGCAATTAGAGATTGCATTTGGCTTTCAGGTGTCACAACGTTTTTTGATCCTTTCCCTAAAGCGATCACATCATTAGATGCAGTTGATATTTTATTTAATTTTGCAACAGCAATCAATAAATATATTAGCATGATGCCTTCTGAGAGCTTTGAAATTATTAAATATTCCGATGCATATAAGCAACAAGTTTCGACTGTTTGGGAAAAATCAGTTCTTGCGACACACGATTTCTTGACCCCAAATGATTTTAAAGAAATTAAAGAATTAGTCAGTACAATTAATTTCAATGATTTTCAGGTTTTTTGTTTAGTAAATGGAAAAGTTATATTAGGTTTTATTGGTGTTGCAGATATGAAAATTGAAATGCTCTTTTTAGACCCTAAATATTTCGGACAAGGGCTGGGACAGAAATTATTAAATTTCGCAGTCAAAAAACTAAATGCAGACAAAGTAGATGTAAATGAGCAGAACTCAAAAGCAGTGAAATTTTATCATAGGTTTGGGTTTGAAATATTTGAAAGAACTGATAAGGACGACCAAGGAAGAAACTACCCTCTGTTAAGGATGAAATTAGCTGATTAACAATACAGTATCTATAAAATTATCTGTCAATCTGTTTAAATTATAACCTACCCATTTCCTTTCCTCTCTCCAAATCTTTAACTTTATACATGGCTATTAAAAAATCCGGAACTCATTCCATTTCCTTTGAAGGCACAACCCTCGACGTCTTTTACAACTCATATCTTCCTAGCTCCGACAAAATATACGGCAGCATCATTGTCCTGCACGGTATGCAGGAGCACAGCGGTCGATACGATGAATTTGCTACCTTTCTTTCGAAAAACGGATTTGCAGTCCTGACCTATGACCATCCTGGTCATGGACAAACTGCCAAGGGAAAAGAAGAATTAGGTTTCTTCCATGAAAACAAACCTGGAGAGTTTTTGATTCAGGTAGCTATAGGCATGTCACAGTTTTTGAATTCGCAGTACAAAGATCAGCCTCATTTCATCATAGGTCATTCATTAGGTTCCTTTATCTCAAGGAATGTCATTCAGGAGATAGGGGAAGAATTTAGGGGAGCCATCTTGATCGGTTCGGGACATGCAATGAAGGGAAGCTCCCTGGGCACGAAGTTTTTGGGAGTTCTTAATCGAGTAGCTCCAAATTCCAGGTCCAGTTTTATGAACGAAAAGTTTGCCCAGATCAATAACAGGAAGTTTAAGGATGAGCCCAACCATGAGGATCTAAATTGGTTGAGCCTAAACTTGGAGAATCGTGATAATTACCTTACTGATGAATACTGTGGGATAGACTTTACGGACAATGCTTTTTATGGAGCGGCGCAGGTGACATTGTGGGGCAGTGGGAACGGATGGGTCAAAAAGATTCCAAAAGAGCTATCGGTTCTGTTTTTGAGTGGTGAGGACGATCCGATTGGTGATTTTGGGAAAGGGGTGAAAAAATCTGCTGAGGAGTTGGTAGAACATGGGAGCAAGGATGTCAAGTATCAACTTTATCCAAAAATGAGGCATGAACTATTGAATGAGGATGTAAAGAAGGATGTTTATCAGAAAATATTGGACTGGTTATTAATCAAGATTTGAGTTTGGGGATGATGCTGACAGGCTGTTGTCATAGCTTTGTTTTTCTTTGTCCTAAATAAATACGAAAAATGATGAGTAGAGAACATATTGAAAGGTTTTATGTGATAGGCATTGCTGTCACAACCTGTAACACCGATGGGTCGGCGGCACAGGATATTCCTGCACTTTGGGCAAAATTTGCAGGGGAACGATTGGATTCTAAAATTCCTAATCGAATCGATGACACTGTTTATTGTATCTACACAGATTATGAAAGTGACTATCAACATCCTTATCTAACCTTATTGGGGTGCAGGGTGAGTTCCTTGGATGAGGTTCCTGTGGATATGGTCGGGAAAGAGATTCCGGCCTCGAATTATGAAAAGTCCATTGTGGAAGGTGATATTTCAGGTCCTGCCATTTATGGAGCTTGGGAAAAAATCTGGGCTTCTGATCTGGACAGAGCATATAGAGCGGACTTTGAAGTCTACTCTGCTGAAACTTGCCAAGCCGAGGTACCATCCCTTGAAATCTTTGTTTCCGTGCGTTAATTGTAGATTAGTTAAAGAAATTCTTAATAGGAAAGCTGCCATTGGTGGCTTTTTTTGATTTCTGCATCGTTTTATTTTAGGATTGATGGGCCAGCCTTTAAGGTATAAGCGGTAAAATCAAGCTTTATTTTACATTAGCAACGGGCTTTTATTGGTATCTTTGTTTTTCATACAAATAAAGGAGGGAACTTTTGGCAAAAATTGGAGTTATAGGTAGTGGAAGTTGGGCTACTGCAATGATCAAAATGTTGACAGATAACCAACAGACTAAACATATCAATTGGTGGGTCCGCAAGCAGGAAGATATTGATTATATAGAGCAATACCATCATAATCCATCTTACTTAAGTGCTGTTGAAGTTAAATTGGACCATATCAGTTTGTTCTCTGATCCAAAGGAAGTATTCCAAAATTCGGATATCATTATTCTGAATACTCCAGCAGCTTATCTTGAAGACGCCTTGCAGGATCTTCAACCTGATGATTTCAAGGATAAACTTCTGGTATCCGCCATCAAAGGAATTGTGCCATCCATAAAAATGATCGTCGGCGAGTTTTTGAACAAGAAATTCGAGGTGCCATTGGAAGATACGGTTGTTGTAGGTGGTCCTTGCCATGCGGAGGAGGTATCGCTTGAAAAACTTTCGTACCTGACCTTTGCTTCGAAGAACACTGCAAATGCTGCTGTTGTTGCTCAATTTTTTCAAAACCATTATATAAAAACAGTGGTGTCCAATGATATGTTGGGCGTAGAATATGGCGCTGTCCTTAAAAATATCTATGCATTGGCTTGTGGTATCTGCCATGGTCTAGGTTATGGCGATAATTTTCAGGCGGTATTGATATCCAATGCTATCCGTGAAATGGAGTATTTCGTCAATGCTATCGATCCGCAGAAGCGGGAGATCAATCAATCGGCCTATTTAGGGGATCTATTGGTGACAGCCTATTCGCAATTCAGCCGCAATAGGACCTTCGGTACCATGATCGGCAAGGGCTACAGTGTGAAATCTGCACAGATGGAAATGAATATGGTGGCAGAGGGATATTTTGCTTCTGATTGTATCCAAGATATTATCTTGAACCATCAATTGGATATGCCAATCTGCAACACCGTTTACAATATTTTATACAAAAATCAATCAGCTACATTAGCTGTGAAAGCATTATCGGATAAACTGACGTAATGATTAATAAAGATCAAATCGCTGAAAAATATAAAGAGATTCAAGACGAGATCACCCAAGCGCTAGAGGCATTGGATGGAAAGGCTCGTTTTGAGGAAGAACTGTGGGAACGTGAAGGTGGAGGTGGAGGAAGGACCCGTATCATCCAACATGGAAATATATTGGAAAAAGGTGGGGTTAATTTCTCTGCTGTACATGGAAAGCTTCCTGAGCAGATCAAGAAAGCATTTGGCGTAGATGAAGATGAATTCTTTGCTACAGGTGTTTCCATTGTGATCCACCCCAATAATCCATGGGTGCCGATTATCCATATGAACATCCGGTATTTCGAATTGAATGAAAATATACGTTGGTTTGGTGGTGGTATTGACCTGACTCCGCATTATGTGGATGAAACCGATGCTACTTATTTCCATCAGGAACTGAAGAAAGTCTGTGATCAGTATTCATCGGAATTCTATCCTAAGTTCAAGGATTGGGCTGACCAGTATTTCTTTATCAAGCATAGGGATGAAACCAGAGGGATCGGTGGTATATTTTACGATAAATTGACTCCTGAAAAGGCAGGTATCTCTGATCAAGAAATCTTTGACTTTTCATGTGATCTTGGCCATCTTTTCCCGAAAGTATATAGTGAATTAGTAAACAGAAGCCGAAATAAACAATTTACAGAAGCTGAAAAGTACTGGCAGTTACTGAGGAGAGGCCGTTATGTGGAATTTAACTTGGTATATGATGCAGGTACTAAATTTGGCTTAGAGACCAATGGAAGGATTGAATCCATATTGATGAGCTTGCCAGAACAAGCGAATTGGTTCTATAATTTCCAAACCGAACAAGATTCTAAAGAAGAAAAAACTTTGTCCCTATTGAAAAAGGGGATTAACTGGGTTTAGTGTTTATTGAAATTCAGATTCAATGATAAAATTTGAAAGATTCATTCTTGAGAATGGATTGAAAGTGCTTGTCCATGAGGACCCTCATAGTCCTATGGCTTGCATGAACATTTTGTATAATGTAGGGGCACGGGATGAGCAGGAAGACAAAACTGGCTTCGCCCATCTGTTTGAGCACCTTATGTTCAGTGGTTCAGTAAATATTCCGAACTACGATCAACCTTTACAGAGAGTTGGCGGTGAAAATAATGCGTTTACCTCAAACGATATCACCAATTACTATATCACCTTACCCGCAAACAATATTGAAACTGCCTTTTGGTTGGAATCGGATCGTATGATGGGCTTGGCATTTAATGAGCAAGGCTTGGAGGTTCAGCGCAATGTAGTGATCGAAGAATTCAAGCAGCGTTATCTGAATCAACCTTATGGTGATGTTTGGCTGAAGCTGAGGGATTTGGCTTATAAGGTGCACCCTTATAAATGGGCTACCATAGGGAAGGAAGTCAAGCATATCGAGGATGCCAAAATGGAGGATGTAAAGGCTTTCTTTAAGAAGTTTTACACCCCTAATAATGCCATTGTAGCCATTACCGGTAACGTAAAGTTAGAGGACATCAAGGCATTGGCTAAAAAATGGTTCGCTGATATTCCGGTTGGGGAAGCCAATGATAGAAACCTTCCACAAGAGCCTAAGCAAACAGCGGCCCGCGTGGAAGAAGTGACCGCGGATGTGCCGGTGAGCAGTATTTACATTGCTTTCCATTCGGTAGATCGGCTAGATCCCAACTATCAGGTGGTTGATCTGATCACGGATGTGCTGGCAAGAGGAAGCTCCTCTAGACTCTACAGGAGTTTGGTAAAGGACCGCAAATTATTCAGCGAGATCAATGCATATGTGCTGGGTAGCTTGGATAACAACCTTATCGTTGTGGAGGGCAAGCCGGTTGAAGAAGTCTCCCTTCAGGATGCTGAGAAAGCAATCTGGGAGGAGCTTGATAAACTGAAAACGGAATTGGTTTCTGTGGAGGAACTGACCAAAGTAAAGAACAAGATTGAATCAACCATGGTCTTTGCTGAACTATCGATCTTAGATAAGGCGATGAACCTGGCATATTATGAATTGCTTGGGGATGCTGAACTATATAATCAAGAAGTAGAAAAATATTTGAACATAACTGCCGAAGATATCATGCGAGTATCTCAGGAGACCTTTCAACGAGATAACTCATCTACATTAATGTACAATGCAAGAAGTAAGGAGGCTGAACATGCTGAATAGAATACATGCACCATCGATTAATGGAATTGGCGATATCAACCTTGAGCGACCAGAGGAAATCAATTTTTCCAACGGGTTGAAGGTTTTTGTGTTCCATGCGCCGGAACAGGAGCTGGTAAAGGCCGAGTTCGTTTTCAATAATCTCTTTGAAGGTTTTGAAAATCCGGTTAGGAACACCGCTCTGAGCTCTATGTTGAAGGAAGGGACGAGTTCATTGAACAGTGCCCAAATTGCAGAGAAGATTGATTTTTACGGGGCTTATCTGGTTCCTGAATTCAGTTTTGACTATAATGCCCTGACGCTTTATTCATTGGGTAAGCATATTGATGCGGTCCTACCCATAGTCAATGATATCCTGAATAACTCCATCATCCCTGAACAGGAATTGCAAACCTATGTGAGGAACAACAGTCAAAGTCTGCAGATTTCATTGGAGAAAACTGATTTTATCGCTCGTCGTCGCTTTTATGATAGCTTGTTCGGTTCCACACGTTATGGACAATCGGTAACGGATGAATTGTTAAAGGGGTTGGATAGGGAAGATATTGCAAGATTGTACAGACAGCAGATTCAACCTAAAAACGCGACATTGTTCCTTTCGGGAAATATTACTCCGGAGGTCTTGTTCAGTTTTCGGAATTATTTTGAAAATCAATGGCTAGGAGATGTTCAGATCAACCATTCGCCATTTATCCAAAAGGCAGAACATAATATGGAGTTGCTTAAGGTCGATAAACCTGGAGCATTGCAATCGTCCATCCGCCTAGGAAAGATTGGAATCAAGCGTTCGCATGCGGATTATCCGGCGTTGCAGTTTGTAAACACGTTGTTTGGTGGTTTCTTTGGTTCCAGATTGATGAGCAATATCCGTGAGGATAAAGGCTATACCTACAGTATTGGTTCGTTAGTGGCCAACCTAAGCCATGCTGGTTTTATTTCCATCGTCACAGATGTTGGTTCTGCATACACAGAAGATACCTTGAAACAGATCGAGTTGGAGTCTAAAAGATTGCAGGATGAAAAGGTGAGCGAAGAAGAATTAGAATTGGTGCGGAACTATATGCTAGGGGCAATGCTAGGAAGCTTGGAATCTATATTTTCGCATGTCGATAAATTCAAGTCTGTCTATTTTTCAGGATTAGACCTTGATTATTACACCTATTACAGCAATATCGTACGAAATATCAACGCCGACCAAGTTCAGGATATTGCCCAGAATTATTTGGGAGTAGATGATATGGTGAAGGTGGTGGTGGGATAAGTAGTATTTAGTAGTTAGTATTTAGTATTTAGACCCTTTCAACCGTCTAAATACTAAATACTTGATACTAAATACTATTTTCAATATACTTGATACTAAATACTAGTTTCATGCCATTAAATCCCTGATTGCTACGGAGGCTAAAGTGCCACCAAATGCTGCTGGTAGGTAGGACATGGTTCCGTAGGCAGATTTTTTGAAATTGCTGCCGTCGGTGTACAGTAAAGATTCTTTATCTGGGAGTTCGGTTGAGAAAACAACTTTGACTCCTTTTTTTATGCCGTGTTTTTTGAGTTTTTTGCGGATATGCTGTGCAAGCTTACAGTTGAAGGTACTGCCAATATCGGCTACTCGGATTTTAGTAGGGTCGACCTTGCCACCAGCACCCATGGAACTTACAAATGGTACCTGGGCATCCAATGCCAAGCGAATGAAAAACAATTTAGGCGTGATGCTGTCAATAGCTTCTACGCAGTAATCGGGTTTTAAGTCCAATAGACCGGGGATGCTCTGTGGCAGAATAAACTCTTGCACCACATTAAGTTCCAATTCAGGATTGATAGCCAATAGCCTTTCTTTCATGATCTCAGCCTTTGCTTGGCCATGATTGGTTGCCAAGGCTGGTAACTGCCTGTTTCTATTGCTGGGATCGACCGTATCTCCATCGATAATGGTCATCTTTCCAACACCAGACCGTGCAATAAATTCAGCGGCAAAGGAACCTACACCGCCAAGACCAAGTACCATGACATGGGAGTTAGCCAATTTCTCCAGAGCTTCTCTACCGACAAGTGCTTCGGTACGAGAAAGCCATGATATATCCATCATTCTTTATATACTATAATTAAAAACCTTCTTGAAATTCAGCAAGATCTGCTGCTCCAGTTCCTGCAAAGGCAGTTTTCTGGCGCGGCAAAAATAAGCATAAATTTCAGAGATTTTTGCATTCTTATCGTCACATTCTAAGAAAACGCGATCGAGTGGGATATTGCGGATTACCTCCAGCATTCCGCCCTGTAAGATGTGTGGGCCCAATGATAGGTAATAGCCATTTTTCAGGAGGGTTTCTGCCAATGCCCAGTTTTTTGCATAGCCATGCATCATGACGGGAACTTGATTGTGTTTTGCGGTCAAGGCACTGAATACTTCCGAATAGGCTCGGACACAATGGATAATAAGGGGTTTGTTGATTTCATTGGCTAATTCGATCTGTTTTTCGAAAGCCATGACCTGCTTCTCCCAAGGAGTAGAGGCCAATTTATCTAAACCACATTCACCAACGGCGATCACTCCTTCTTGAGCCTGATAGCGCAGCAAGGTTTCAAACTGCAGATCAAAATTCTCATCTATATACCATGGATGGATCCCTGCGCTGCAGGGTTTTCTGTAGATAGACTCTTTGGAAACAATGACATTGGGCAGCGTGAGGACTCCCGGATCAGGTTCTGCATGTTTATGGGTATGGATATCGATCAGCAACATATAGATTTTGATTCTAAACTAATGATATTTTTGGCAAAAACTACTCCATTATTTCTACCCGTTCAAATTCAAGGATGATAATTCCCGAAGTGGTATCTATTTTAAAACGTTTGCGATTGTGGTCATTGTCGAAATTCTTTTCGATTTCAGGGACTGTTTCTGAAATCTCGAGGATTACTGGATAGCCTTCGTGGGCAATTTCAGAGCGTGAGTAGTGGGTGACCTGATCAAATTTCATTTTCCGCTCATGACCATGATGGCCGGCATCATCATCCAGCAGTAGGGTTACGAATAGTGTCTGCGACTTGGAGTCTTCTTCTGTTTTTATGATTTCTGCTCCTAATAGAGAATTAATGTCTATTACCATAATGCTACATTGTCTAGGTATCTACCTGTATAACAGAAATCGCGTTATTTCGTTTTTATAATGGGTTAATTATTACTAAAAACAAAATTATTGTGCCTAAGGTCCTCCATAATCAACTTCATGATATCCTTCTTTCTTTCAGCTATCAGTTTAGCCTTCAGATTTTTGATAAAAGGATGCTTCCCAGACGACTGAGACTCATTTTTTGAGGAGTTGTTTTTCTTGTTGAACATATTACCTCCTGATGATAAATTGTTTATAATGGTCAAACATTCTAGTAACCAAATGAGATTCAGCTAACTAAGTGTTGTATTAAAGTTAAGGTAATGTGTTGATAATAACAATAGATGGGAAGAATTTTAAGCAGGGATTTAATTTTGCTTAAGGATTGCATATCTTCGTTTCAAAATCTTGAAATTGCTAAAAATCGCCCATCATACTGCTTATATACAACCTTTGCCGGAAGGACATCGCTTTCCGATGATGAAATATGAGCTGATTCCCGAGCAATTGATTTATGAAGGTTTGGTGGGTAGAGATTCCTTCTTTGAACCTGAATTGGTTGATAAGGAAATCATCTACCTAGCCCATGACAAGCAATATACTGACGCTTTATTGAACCTGACCTTAGATCCGAAGATGGTCCGTCGGATTGGTTTTCCTATGACGGAATCGCTGGTTGCACGAGAAAGGTATCTGATTGATGGAACCATTAAGGCTTCCCTGGAAGCCATGAAAAATGCTGTGTCATTCAATACCGCCGGAGGTACCCATCATGCCGGAAGGGACTTCGGCGAAGGATTCTGCCTGCTCAATGACCAGGCAGTAGCTGCCGCCTATCTGTATCATGAAGGGCTGGCAAAGAAGATATTGATTATCGACCTGGATGTTCATCAAGGCAATGGAACTGCCCATATCTTTGAAGACCATCCCGATATCATTACCTTTTCAATCCACGGTGAGAAGAATTTTCCTTTCAAAAAAGAGAAATCTCATTATGACATCGCGTTGCACGATGCTGTCGAAGATGAAGAATACCTTTCCATATTAGCAGTTAGTATTCCCGAATTATTTAATAAAGTTGAACCTGATTTTGTGTATTTTCAGTCAGGTGTCGATGTATTGGCGACTGACAAGCTCGGAAAATTTAACCTGAGCATGGAAGGTTGCCGCCAGAGAGATGCGATCGTCTTTCAAAATTGCAAGAAGTTTAAAGTCCCAGTTGAAGTGAGTATGGGCGGCGGATATTCTGTTCACATCAAGGATATTGTCAATGCTCATGTCAACACCTATAGGACTGCCATAGATATTTACGATTTATAAAAAATTATGTTTTTTCACCAAGATGCTAGTTTCCTGAACCTGATAATCCATCATGTAGGAAATAAAAGCCAAGACGAGTATTTTACCTTATCTGAGGAAGAAGTTGATGTTAAATCTGATGAGATATTAGCAGACCTGTTGATGCAATATTTTATGAAGCCATTTGCTAAGGCGAATGAGGTCTATCGATTCTACCATCCTAACGATACCTTGGATCTAAATGAGGTTTTTTACTTTTCAAGACAGTATTTCAAAGGAGAATTGGGATTCGTGGAGTTTTCAAAATCCATTGCTAAGTTCCTGTATGAAGTAACCGAACATCCCAAGATCAAATCTGGAGAGCTATATGTTGTAGCTCTGGATAATGTGCAATTGGAAGGAGAGGAGCATAAGGCTATAGGGATCTTTAAATCGGAAAATAAGGAGGCTTATCTGAAAGTTTATACCGAAGCTTCAGGCTTAGGGGTGAATTACGAAGAAAAAGCAATCAATATCAATAAACTTGATAAAGGGGTGGTCATCGTGAATGTTGAAGAGGAGGAAGGCTATAAAGTGCTCTGTGTGGACCAGACCAATGGTTCTGAAGCGGTGTACTGGAAGGATGATTTCTTAAAACTGAAGACCAGAAATGATAACTACCAACAGACCGGGAACCTGATGAAAGTCTACAAGAACTTTGTTAACGATAAGATAGATGAGGTTTTTGATATGGACAAAGCAGATAAAATTGACCTGATGAACCGTTCCATGAACTATTTCAAGACAAAGGAAACCTTTGTGGAGGATGAGTTCAACGAAGAGGTAATCGGTAACCCTGATGCTATTTCTCTATTCAAGGATTATAAGAGCAATTTTGAGGATGAGTTTGAAACTCCTTTCCAATCGAACTTCGATATTGCTGCTCCAGCAGTGAAGAAAATGGCAAGCAGCTATAAATCCGTCCTTAAACTGGATAAAAACTTCCATATCTACGTGCATGGCAAGCGTGAGCTCCTTGAGAAGGGTTATGATGATGATAAGGGAATGAATTATTATAAACTGTATTTCGAAAACGAAGATTAGTCATGGCAAGACCTAAGTCAAATAAGCAGTGTTACAAATGGATAGGCATCTGTATTTTGCTGATATTGGCCTTGCAGATCTTTCAATCAAACTCGAGTTGGGTAGAAACTGCTTATAGCCGTGGTTTCTACCCAATTTACACCTATATCCCTAAACTCCTTTTTGGCTGGTTACCCTTTAGTATCGGAGACCTGATCTATGCTTTTATCTTTATCCTTCTTGCATGGACACTAATAAAAGCCATTGTTTTGCTCTTCAAAAAGCAATATGCTCAGTCAGGAAAACGATTTTTAAGGTTTATTGGCCTACTCTTGACTTTCTATATCTTTTTTTATGCTGCTTGGGCATTGAACTATTATAGGATACCCATCAGTAAGCAATTGGATATAAAAGTTGATACCATTAAGCTTGAAGACCATCTATCGGTACTGGAGGCCCATATTGCCAAGGCAAATGGGCTTCGGGAACAGATAAATATTACAGATCAGGATAGGGATAAGGCAGCTGGGCAGATTCAGGAATTGATGTTAACTGATCAAACATTTCCTATGCTCAGTAAGTCGCAGGTCGAGATTAAGACCCCATTGATTGGTCCTATGGCATCGTATTTTGGAGTGTCGGGTTATTTCAATCCATTCAGCAATGA
This sequence comes from Sphingobacterium sp. NPDC055346, assembly GCF_053645235.1. NCBI lineage: Bacteria > Pseudomonadati > Bacteroidota > Sphingobacteriia > Sphingobacteriales > Sphingobacteriaceae > Sphingobacterium > Sphingobacterium sp. NPDC055346. Next base: position 430,364 of record NZ_JBSHMI010000004.1, on the reverse strand, counting down.
GGCTCATGTCAATGCTGAGATGCCAAAAACGAGCTATCCTTTCACGGTTGCCCATGAACTATCCCATCAGATGGGGATTGGATTTGAAGACGAATGTAATTTTATCGCTTTTGTTAAGCTGAAGGACCATGCAGATCCTTGGTATCAATATGCGGCCTATTATGAAAGTGTTACTTACCTGCTTAGGACCTTATATCTGGTCGATAAAGAAAAGTTCGAGACCTATAAGGAGCAGCTTTCCCCACTAGTAATAGCTGATATCAAGGAAGACCAAGATTATTGGCTGCGCTATACCGGTTGGATATCGGATATATCAGGCTTGTTTTACAACCAATATTTGAAACATAACAATCAGATCGAAGGGATGGCAAGATATGGGATGGTCAGTAGGTTGATCATTGCCTGGGAAATAAAATAGGCTAACTGAACCAGCTAGCCTATTATAAATTTTATCTTTTATTATACAGAGAAACTTTCTCCGCATGCACAAGTTCTAGAAGCGTTTGGATTATGGAATTCAAATCCTTTACCTGTCAGACCATCAGAGTAATCCAATTCTGTTCCGGCTAAATAAAGGTAAGATTTGATATCTAAACAAATCTTTACTCCATTGTCCTCGAAGAACTGATCTCCTTTTTTCTCTTCATTGTCGAAGTTCAATTTGTAAGATAGTCCTGAGCAACCACCACTTTCCACAGCAACACGTACGAAATAAGTGTTATCGTAGTTCTCTTCCTTAATAATTGCGCTTATACGTTCTTTTGCTTTATCAGTAACGGTAACCATGCTTTCTCCTTTAAATAATTCTACAAAAATACATAAAACAAATATGAAATATGATTTCAATCATCTTTCTTCTGTCAAATTAATCCTTCCTTGTACATCTCCCAAATTGGTGAATCCTTCCTAATGCTTTCACAGGCGGCTTTTATGAGAGGAATCGCATAGTCTATTTCTGCCTTGCTATTGTATTTGCTAAAGCTGAAGCGAAGGCTGCAATAAGCTTCGTCATCGGTATAGCCCATGGCCTTTAAAACATGAGAAGGATCTCGATCTCCAGAGACACATGCCGACCCAGAGGAAATAGCTATGGTTGGAAGTTTGGTCATTAATTCTGTTGCCTTTACATGTTTGATATGTATATTGCTGCTGTTGGGTAATCTGTTGCTTCCCAGTGTTTTGATTTCGCTCTCCTCAATCTCTTCTAGAAGCCTTTTTTCAAAGTAATCTCTTACCTCTTCCACTTTATCATGGTCGAAATTTACCTGTTTCGCTGCCTCTCCCAAGCCTACAATTTGATGGACAGCATAGGTTCCGCCACGAAAGCCTGATTCCTGTTTTCCTCCTACAATCAAGGCTGGGATCTGGGTAGGTTTCGTCTTCCTGCGGATATATAATGCGCCAATTCCCTTCGGTCCATGGATCTTGTGGGCACTCAAACAGATAATATCGATAGGTATCTTACTGAGGTCCAATGGCAGCTTTCCAATCCATTGGGTGGCATCACAGAAAAAAAGAACATCGTTTTCTAAACAGATCTTGGCAATCTCTTCAATAGGTTGAAGAACTCCGGTTTCATTATTGGCTGCCATAATGCTTATCAAAACTGTTTTGTCTGTGATCGTGTTCTTTAATTCTTCCAAATCGATAACTCCGAATTTGTTCATCTTGAGGTAGCTAACCTGCATACCTTCTTTCTCCACAGCGTGACAACTGCTCAATACAGCTTTATGCTCCGCACTGGAAGTGATGATATGGTTGCCTTTGGATTGATAGGCTTTGCTGATTCCCTTGATTACGGTATTAATGGATTCTGTAGATCCCGAGCTGAAATAAATTTCCTTAGGGTTTACATTCAATAATTCTGCGACCTGTAAACGAGCCTTTTCTACAGCATGGTTGGCTTGTCTCCCTAATTTATGCTGTATGCTGGAAGCATTTCCGTAGGAGTCCTTTAAATAGGGGAGCATGGCCTCAAAGACCTGATTGTCTATCTTCGTTGTGGCATTATTATCAAAATAGCAGTAGTCCATATGTTAAAGTTATTTAAAATATTAAGCCATCAGCTGAATAAAAGACTATTTTTTTATTTTTGGGCTAAATTATCACAGCAAGAAAATGAACTTTGCAAATTTAGAATCAAGCTTAGAGAAGTTGTTCGACGTAATCCTTCTTAAAATCCCGAGTATAGCCGTTGGTTTCTTCATCTTAATTGTAGGCCGTTACATCATAAAATTCGTCCTGAAATTTATCGATAAGCGCTTTGTCAAAAAAGATGTTGATATTTCAATCCGTTCCTTTATCAAGAGCCTTTTAAAATTTGCGATGTATGCCTTATTGATCCTGACGGTAGCTAATACCATGGGGATTGAAACCACCTCCTTTATCGCTGCATTATCAGCCTTCGGTCTAGCGGTTGGTATGGCCTTGCAGGGAAGCTTGTCAAACTTTGCAGGAGGGGTGCTGATCTTGGTGTTCAGACCATTTGATGTGGGCGATTATATATCCAGTGCCAATGGTTCTTCTGGCTCTGTGGAAAGGATTGATCTATTGTATACCACCATTATTGATGATGATGGAATCCGCGTATTTAGTCCTAACGGAACCTTAGCGAATTCGGTCATTAAGAACTATACAAAGATCACCGCGCGAAGAATGCAGTTCACTTTCGTTGTTTCCTATGATACGAACATCAAAGTGGCTCGTGAGGCAATCCTTTCGGTATTAAATACTGATGAACGTATTTTGGATGCGCCAAAGAAAGAGGTCATCGTGGGTGACTTAAAGGAATCAGGAATCAGTTTGGTGGTAAGGGCTTGGGCGAACCGCGAAGTATTCTGGGCAACGAAAAACCAGGTTAGCGAGGAAATCAAGAATGTTTTAGATGGAAAGAATGTAATATTCCCTTCCAATATTGTGAAGGTCATAGATGAAACTCCAGGCGACGAAGAAAAGGACAAGGCCGTTTCCTAATCCATTGAGTTTATCAAAACATAATATCGGTAAGCTACAACAGCCTGTTGTAGCTTACTTAGTTTAGAAGGGTCCTCCTTACTATACTTTGGAAGTACTTTCTGGTTGATTTTGTTCAAAATCCTAAAGAATCCCTTTTTCATATTTTTTTTAGTGAATCAATAAATTCAAACCTACAGCTAATAATGCTCCAATAATTGGACCAAGAACAGGCACCCAAGCATAACCAGCATCAAATCCAGCTTTATTTCTTATCGGAAGGATGGCATGTACGATCCTTGGACCTAAATCCCTGGCAGGGTTGATCGCATAACCCGTTGTTCCACCTAGAGAGAGTCCGATCACCCACACCAAAAAGGCAACAGGAATTGCCCCAATAGAACCCAAACCTACCACAGAATCATCCGAAAGCTTGGCATCCGTAAAATGGAGGATAGTGAAGATCAGAACAAAGGTTCCCACAACCTCCGAGATCAGGTTGATGGGCAGGTTCCTGATGGCAGGTTCTGTACAGAATACAGCTTGCTTTGCACCAGGGTCTTCCGTAGCATCAAAATGACTCTTATAGACCAACCATACCACAGTTGCCCCGATCATAGCACCCAAAAACTGAGCAGCAATGTAAGATAGGGAAGTAGCAAGGTCCAATTTGCCCAATGCCAGGTTCGCAATGGTTACAGCGCAGTTCAAGTGGGCTCCTGAATAGGGAGCGGCAATGCTGACCCCTACAAATACAGCCAATGCCCAGGCGGTTGTGATCACGATCCATCCCGAATCATTTCCTTTAGTTTTGTTCAATACGACATTGGCAACAACCCCGCCTCCTAAGAGAATCATTACGGCGGTGCCAACAAGTTCAGCTATAAATGGTGTCATTTTTAGGTTTTATAGTAATATGTTTTCAATTAGGTGTTAGTGGTATTATGCGTTATCCGACCAATAGATCACAGCATTTACCGCACGTTTCCATTGTTCAAGATTCTTGTCCAGCTTTACGGACTTATTGTTTTCAATGCGTTTATCTTCTTGCCAAAGCTCTTGGAGTTCCGATAGATCCTTCCAGAATCCAACAGCCAGACCCGCTAGAAATGCGGCTCCCATAGCAGTAGTTTCTGTGATCTTAGGTTTTACAACCGTAGATTTTAATATATCAGCCTGGAACTGTAAAAGGAATTGGTTTTGAGTCGCACCGCCATCCACGCGCAATTCTTTGATCTTGGTCTTAGAATCCGCTTCCATGGCTTTCAGGATATCATGGGTTTGGTAAGCGATACTTTCGATGGCTGCCCTAGCAATATGGGCATCGGTTGTTCCTCTTGAGATTCCAAAGATTGTTCCTCTGGCGTTCGGGTTCCAATGTGGAGCACCCAATCCCGCAAAAGCAGGGACTAAATAAACCCCATCAGTGGTGTCAACACTGGTTGCCAAGGCTTCTATATCGCTTGATTTTTTGATGATCTTTAACTCATCCCTTAGCCATTGTACAACAGCTCCGCCAATAAAAATACTTCCTTCCAAAGCGTAGACTACCTCTTTTCCGATTTTCCAGCCAATGGTAGTTACCAATTTATTTTCCGATTTGACAGGTTTGTTGCCAATATTCATCAACAAGAAACATCCGGTACCATAGGTATTCTTGGCCATTCCCTTTTTCAGGCACATCTGCCCAAAAAGAGCCGCTTGTTGATCACCGGCGATACCGGCAATCGGAATAGGTCGGCTGCCCAATTCGGTGGATGTTTCACCATATACCTCAGAAGAGCTCTTTACTTCAGGCAACAGGGACTCCGGAATGTCAAACAATTCCAATAGTTCCTTATCCCATTCTAGATCATTGATATTGTAAAGCATGGTTCGTGATGCGTTGGTCACATCCGTAACATGTTTTTCACCATTTGTCAAGTTCCAGATCAACCACGAGTCAATGGTTCCAAAAGCAAGTTCCTTGCGTTCAGCCAGCTTTCTTGCACCTTTCACATTGTCCAGGATCCATTTGATCTTTGTTGCAGAGAAGTAAGAATCGATCAGGAGACCAGTTTTCTCCTGAACCATATCCAAGTGACCGTCTTTGATCAGCTTGGCACAATAGTCAGCAGTTCTGCGATCTTGCCATACGATTGCATTATAGATAGGTTCACCAGTTCTACGGTTCCATACCACGGTCGTCTCCCTTTGGTTGGTAATACCGATACCTTTGATGGATTCCAACTTGGTCTTGGATTTCGCCAAGGCTTCCGTGAATACAGCCATCTGGCTAGACCAGATTTCCTGCGGATCATGCTCCACCCATCCCGATTTGGGATAGATCTGTTGAAATTCCTTTTGGGCTATGTTGACGATATCCCCCTTTTTGTTAAATAAAATTGCTCTCGAGCTTGTCGTTCCTTGATCTAATGCAACAATATATTCTTTCATTCTCTACGGTTTATATAGTCTTGAATTATAGTGTGTAGCGTTTCGCTAGTTCAATGTATTGCTTAACTTCATCTTGTGCCCAACCTTCAGGTTTTCCCAGTTCCTTGGCCATGATCTCGGCCACTTTAGGAGCGGCTTTCATCGACGCCTCGGCATCTAACAGTAGGAGGCGACAACGTCTGGCAAGGAAATCTTCAACCTTACGGACCATCTCGTAACGGCAAGCCCAAACCACTTCAGCGGCGTTGTATTCATAGCCATCCACCAGCAGGTCGCGTAAGAATTCATCCTCTTGGATCAGTTGCTGTATCGCTTGATAATCCTTACCATAAAGGTTCCAATGCGCATGATAGACATCTGGGGTTGAACCATGGATTGCTAGGTTTTTGGTCCTACATGGTACATTTTTCAATTTCCCGATCTCAATGGCCATATTGACGGTGTCTTCTGCCATTTTACGATAGGTTGTCCATTTACCTCCCGTAATCGTGATCAAGTCAGATTCCGAGTGGATAAGCTTATGGTCCCTTGAAATTTCCTTTGTGCTTTCATCATCGTCTTTTGGAGCGGCCAAAGGCCTTAATCCGGCATAAATAGCTAGGATATCTTCACGCTTTGGCGCTGGATTCAAATAACTGTCTGCGGTTTCCAAAATAAAATTGATTTCATCTTCCATTGGTCTTGGTTCGATCATATGATCCTTGATAGGGATATCGGTTGTACCGAGCAGGACTTTTCCATGCCAAGGCACACCAAAGAGGACACGTCCATCACTAGTCTCGGGAATCATCAATGCATCGATCCCATCGAGGAACTTCTGATCAATCACGATATGCGAACCTTGACTTGGACGGACCAAGTTTTTATGCTTAGGGGAGTCCATCTTCAGGATATCGTCCACAAATACACCGGTAGCATTGATAACCGTCTTAGCTTGAATGCGATATGATTCGTTTGTTTCAGTGTCCCTTACGGTAATTCCATTGACTTTTCCTTGCTCATTCTTGTGAATCTCCATTGCTTCCATATAGTTCAGAACGGTCGCACCATGTTCAAAAGCTGTCTGACCCAAGTTCACGGCAAGTCTCGCATCGTCGAATTGACCATCATAGTACAAAATCCCACCTTTCAGGCTTTTTGTCTTGATATGGGGGAGTTTCTGAACCACCTCATCTTTGGAGAGGCCTTCCGAATTTCCGATGCGAAGGCTGCCTGCAAGCCAATCATAGAGCTTCAGGCCAATTAAGTATTTTAATTTGCTAAAAGTCGAATAGACAGGGATAACAAAGGATTGTACGGATGAAACGTGTGGGGCATTCTTAAATATCAGGCCTCTTTCTCTCAAGGCACCCATCACTAATTTGATATCACCATTGGCCAAGTAACGGACACCACCATGTACCAATTTGGTACTCTTGCTAGAGGTTCCCTTGGCGAAGTCATATTTTTCGATCAATAGGACTTTAAAACCTCTACTGGCAGCATCTACTGCTGTCCCTAAGCCGGTAGCACCGCCTCCGATGACTACCAAGTCCCAAATGGTTGATTCTTTTAGTTTATTGAGTTGATCTGATCTGTTGATTCCAGCGAGCATGTAATTGTGTTTTATGCTAAATGTAAGAATTTTTAAGAAGAAATTAAATCCATGCTGAGGACTTTACATAAAATTAACGCCTTTAATAATCCATAAAAAAAGGCGTATCTCCTTCTTTTTTAAAGGAATTTTATTCTTATTTTTGATGTTAAGCCAATATAAATAAATCTTGAATTTTATAAAAACAATGATTTATTTATCTTAAATTACCTTTAATAATGTTTTATAGTAAGAGCCGCATCTACCGCTACGATACTTAGTAATAATTCATTTACGCAAACGATTGACTAAATCCTACTGACCAAAAATAAAAGTATATGACTTAAATTAATAAAGTTATGACTGAATGTGATAACCGAAAACTGAAAAGTTTTCCTACACTTGTGAAACTAAATCTATTTATACAATTTTTATGATACAATAATCTTCTTTTTTGCTGAATCAATTTCCGAGGGTGGGAGCTGTTCGTAGCAAGGAAAGAGTTTGTTATATCCAGTTGAATCATAAATTTTATGAAAGAAAACAATAATACTTCTAGGCGCGATTTTATCAAGAAATCGTTGATTGGGGCAGCAGCATTTACTATTGTGCCTCGTTTTGTACTTGGAAAAGGCTATCTAGCACCCAGCGATCACTTGACAAAAGGGGTAATCGGTGTCGGCTCCATGGGCCGTGGACACTTTGAATACGCCGGTACCAAGACAGTCGCTATCTGTGATGTGGATACCCGCCACTTAGCAATAGCACAAAAAGCATTGGGTGGAGGTGTCAAGGAACACCATGACTTCCGTGATTTGATCTCAAATCCTGAAGTAGATATTGTCCACATCGCTACGCCACCACACTGGCACGGATTGATGGCGGTCGAGGCTGCCCGCTCCGGAAAAGATATCTGGTGTGAAAAGCCAATGACCAGAACCATCGGTGAAGGTAAAAGAGTAAAAGAAGCTGTCAAACAGCATGGTAATATTTTCCGTTTAAATACATGGTTCCGTTTTGATGCCAATTTCTATGGCATGAATGTACCGGTTAAGAAAATCAAGAAATTGGTTGATACAGGTATGCTGGGATGGCCATTGAAAGTGACCATCAGCAAGCATACAGGATTTGACTGGAAATTCTACTGGGTAGGAAAAACCAACCTTCCGGTGGAGCAGGTTCCAAAAGAATTAGACTATGATATGTGGTTAGGTCCAGCACCATACAAACCATACAGCACCCACCGTACCCATTTGACCTTTAGAGGTTATTGGGATTATGATGGGGGTGGCCTTGGTGATATGGGTCAACATTACATGGACCCAGTTCAATATTTCTTAGGAAAGGACAATGAATCACCAGTTAAGATTGAAGTTGATGCACCACAACAGCATTCAGATGCGGTAGGAACTTGGAGAAAGATTACCTATACCTACGCAGATGGTTGCCAAATTATCTTGGACGGTGAAGGCACGGAAGAAGGAAAAGCGTACATAGAAGGGCCTAATGGAAAACTATATAGGGGATTTGTTTCGGATATTCCAGACTTGGAGCGCAAGCTGGCTCAATATCCAGATCCAGCCCCTCAAGTTACCGACTTCGTAGAGGCAGTTCGTACGCGTCAGAAATTTGCACTGAATGAAGAGAATGGTTATTACTCCTGTACCTTGATCAACTTAGGGCTTGCAGCGCTTAGATTGAACAGGACTTTACATTATGATTCCGCGAAACAGGAATTTGTCAATGATGAAGCAGCTAACAGATTAATTCACCAGCCGATGAGAGGCCCTTGGTCTTTCTAAACCTACGAAACATGAAAAAAGTATTTAACACCATAGCCGCATTATTATTTTTACAAGTTGCCGCTTATGCACAGCAACCAACGGGACGCACCACTGCGACCAAGATTGCCGATGTATTAGCCCAACAGCCTGCAGAAGAACAAGCAAAGTTCCTGATGGCAATGAAAGAACTGGAAGGATTTACTTCCGAGGATGTTTCAGCGCTATTGCTAGGATTGAAACCTCAAGGAGGAAATAATGCGCCAATAGAATATGCAACTAATTCATATGCGTTTTTTGTGATGCAACCCAACATGGAAGGCCAACGTGCAACCTATGTAAAGGGCTTATTAGAGGCATTGGATAAACTAACCGACAAAAACAACAAGGGATACGTATTCGAACTGCTTAAATTCTGTGCTAAAAACGATGCTATTGAAAAGGTAGCTCCGTACTTGGCAGATGAAGACTTAGCTGAAAAAGCCGCTCGCGTTTTGAATGCTATCCATACTCCTGAAGCTGCTAGCGCATTAAATGCTGCTTTAAACAGCTCAGCGACTGAAAAAACAGCTACTGCGATCGTAACGGCTCTTGGTGAGCTGGAATCTACCGAAGCGGAAGCGAAAATCATCGAACTGATCGGAAAATATACCTCAGACAATTTCCAAGTTGCAGGTTTAACGGCATTGAGTAAAATTGCTGGTCCTAATTCCGCAGAGCTTTTCTTAAAAAAAGCAGAAGAAAAAAGCTATCAGTACGATAAGACCAATGCGGCAAGTCTAGCGGTAGACTATGCAGAAGGGTTAGCTAAAAAAGACAAGGATGCGGAAGCAACCAGATTTGCTACCACCTTATACAAAAATGCTACGGCATTCAAAGCGCCAACAATCCAAGCCGGAGCTATTTCGGTATTGACAGCCATCAACCCAGCCAAGCAGAAGAAACAATTGATCAAATTGGCTTCTAATGAAGATAAACTTCTTCGCAATGTAGCCCTAGGCCTATTGGCTGATGAGGCGAAAGCGAGCGACTTGGTAAAACTAGCTGGTTCATTGAGAAAGTTTGATGGCGATGCCCAAGAGAGCTTATTGAACTTTTTGGCCACCGAAGATGCAACGGGTTCAGTTAAGGCTATTGAAAAAAGCTTTCCTGCATTGAAGGATGAAGAAGCAAAAATCGCAGCTTTAAATGCGCTTTCTGTATTGACCAAAGGAGCAAATTCAGACTTCTTGATCAAACAGATACCAAATGCCTCTGAAAAGGAATTGGCCGTTATCAAAACATTACTTTTATCCTCAAAAGATAAAGGAACAATGGATGTTGTGAATGGAGCTTTAGCCAATGCTGATGCAAAAACCCAAGTGGCTTTATTGGATGTCCTATCACATAGAACGAATCCTTCATCATCTGCTGCGGTATTGCCCTTAACAGCTTCAACGGATGCTGCAGTGAAATTGGCCGCTTTTAAAGCTTTGTCCAATACCGTAAATCCCGATAACCTTGAGGCAGTTATCCAATTAATGGACAATGCTTCCGGAGAAGAATTAAAATACGCACAGCAAGCAGCCATCGATGCAATCAATGCCAGCCCAGATAAGGATGCTAAAATCCAACGTTTGGCAGCTAATATATCACGTTCAGCGGCTCCTTCCGCTGCTAAATATTTCCCAATATTCGCAGGTGTAGGTGGTGCAGATGCCTTAAAAGCAGTTGAAAACTATGTAGAGAGCAATGGACCGTTAAAAGCTGAATCCATCCAAGCCTTGGCAAACTGGTCAAACTCGGAATCTCTTCCTGTTTTGATCCGTCTTTCCAAAACGGAAAAGGATCCAGCGCTATTCAATACCATTTTCAATGGCTTGATCAAGCAATTGAATGCAAGTACTGTCAATCCAGAACAGAAAACCTTATTGTTAAAAGATGCTTTTGAACTGGCGCAAGACGTAAAGCAAAAGAGAGCTGCGTTGTCAAACCTTCAGTCTACTGGTACTTACCAAGCCTTGATGTTTGCTGCACAGTACATGAATGACAAAGATCTAGGTGGATCAGCAACCAACGTAGCCATGAATATCGCTATGGACCATAAGGACTATATTGGAGCTGATGTTCGCAAGATCTTAAATGATGCTGCCACTAGACTATCAGGAAGCGAAAGTTCTTACCTGAAAGAAGCTATCGTTCGTCATCTAGCAGAAATGCCAAGCGGTGAAGGCTTTGTTTCCATGTTCAATGGTAAAGATTTGACAGGATGGCAAGGATTGGTGGAAAATCCAATCAAACGTGCCAACATGTCGAAAGCGGAATTAGCGAAGAAACAAGCGGAAGCAGACAAAAAGATGCGTGAAAGCTGGACTGCGCAAGATGGTGATCTTGTATTCAGCGGACATGGTGACAATATCGCTACAATCAAGAAATATGGCGATTTTGAAATGTTGGTGGATTGGAAATTAGATCCTAATGGTAAAGAACCAGATGCTGGTATTTACCTGAGAGGAACTCCACAGGTTCAGATTTGGGATATCTCTCGTACCGAGGTAGGTGCTCAAGTAGGTTCTGGTGGTCTTTATAACAATGCTAAAAATGCCAAAGACCCTATAAAAGTTGCAGATAATGCTTTAGGCGAATGGAATACCTTCAAGATCAAAATGGTAGGTGAAGATGTATCCGTTTGGTTAAATGGCGAATTGGTTGTTGATAATGTTCCATTGGAAAACTATTGGGACCGTAATCAATCCATCTTCCCAACGGAACAGATCGAATTGCAAGCTCATGGATCCAGAGTATGGTATCGTGATATCTTTATCAAGGAAATTCCTCGTAAGGAAGTCTCTACTTTGAGCAACCAAGAGAAACAAGAAGGTTTTGAATTGCTGTTTGATGGTACTAACCTTGATAAATGGACGAGTACTTCAGCTTATGAGATCACTCCTGAAGGCTATATCCGTTCAAATCCAGATGCAAAATTTGGAAAGAACCTTTATACCAAAGATCAATACGGCGATTTCGTATATAGATTTGAGTTTAAATTGACGCCAGGAGCAAACAACGGTGTAGGTATCCGTACACCATTAGAAGGCGATGCTGCCTATCAAGGTATGGAAATCCAAATCTTAGATGATGGAGCTGACGTGTACAAAGATCTTAAACCTTATCAATACCATGGTTCGGTCTATGGAATTATTGCTGCTAAACGTGGTGCCTTAAACCCAGTTGGTGAATGGAATACGGAAGAGATCCGTATCCAAGGCGATAAGATCAAGATTACCGTTAATGGAAAAGTTATTGTAGATGGAGATCTGAAACAGGCGACCAAAAATGGTCCAGCTGATGGTAAGAGTCACCCAGGTCTAAGCAATAGCACTGGCCATATCGGTTTCTTAGGTCATGGTACAGAAGTTTTCCTTCGTAATATCAGAGTGAAAAAATTGTAAATAGATTTTAATAGAATGAAAGAGGGACTGTCCATTTAGGATAGTCCCTTTTTTTATCCCGAGTTTTTTATCGTAAAATAAAGCTGACAGTTCCGCATATTCCTCCCGAATCTCGTATACTTGCCATAGTAAAAACAACAATCAATTATTCATGCATAAGATTAACCTCTTCATCTCTTGTTTGGTCCTTGGAGCTGTTTCTAGCAGCTTTGCCCAGCTATCACCTTTAACGGTCGAAAAGATCATGCGAGATCCTAAATGGATGGGTACTTCACCCTCAAATTATCGTTGGTCTGACAACAGTAGATTCCTCTATTTTGATTGGAATCCAGAAGGCAAGGATAAAGCCCAAGTTTATCGCTTGGATATTGCCTCCAAGAAATATGTGTTAAGTTCGGATAGCATTGCCAATCTGGATGAAGCTCCACAATATATTTTTAATAAGGACAAGAGCATTGCCGTATTCGAAAGGGAAGGAGATCTTTATGTTAAGAACAAGGATCAGGTCAAGCGTCTTACTGAAACTGTAGAAAGGGAAAACCCGTTATCCTTTTTGTTGAACGATGAACTGGTATTCCAGAGGAATGAAAATGTATATACCCTAGACCTGAACAATAATACAGTTCGTCAATTGACAAACTTTCAACGTGGCGCTGCTCCAAAATCCGACCGAAAGCTGTCCGATCAGGATGAATGGCTGAAAAAAGACCAAGAACAGCTGTTTGAGGTCTTTAAGGAAGAGGATCGATTAAAGGATAAACGGAAAAAGAAGGAGAATAAAGAAGCATTATATCTTGGTGACGCTTTATTGGGCGGTTTGTCGATTAGTCCCGATGGGCAATATATCACTTACCGTTTGATCTATCCTGCCAAAGGAAATAGAAATACCATTGTTCCCGATTTCATCACCCGTTCTGGTTATGTGGAAGACCTCAATATGCGTACTAAAGTGGGAAATGAACTTACACAGTTTAAGGCCTACGTATATAAAGTGAAACAAGATACCGCTTTGGAGGTTAAGGCTGCCAATATTCCGGGGATCAAAGATCTGCCAGCTTATTTATCTGACTATCCAGAACGTCTAGCAGAGCTCCAAAAAGCAAATAAAGATCGTCAAATCACTTGGGGTGTAGCTTCTTGGTCGCCTAATGCTAAATATGCGGTAATAACAGCAAAGGCTCAGGACAATAAGGATTTTTGGATCTTGAAGGTAAACCCGGAAGATGCGAGTGTGGCCCAATTGGATAGACAGCATGATGATGCCTGGATATCTGGACCTGGAATAGGAAGAGATGTCAAATGGTTGAATGACCATACCTTTTATTTCAATAGTGAAGCCTCTGGATACTCGCATCTGTACAGCTACGATTTAAATAGCAACAGTAAAAAGCAATTGACCGAAGGAAACTGGGAAGTACAATCCGTGCAGTTGTCAAAAGATGGAAAGAACTTCTATATCTCAGGAAATAAAGAGCATCCAGGCATTACCCATTTTTATAGCTTACCTGTTCAAGGAGGCAATTTATCACAGATCACCTCGATGAAGGGTGGTAATGAAGTCACGCTTTCACCGGATGAAAAATATTTGGCGATTAGCCATTCTACCATGAACAAACCTTGGGAACTGTACTTACAGAATAACAAAGTTCAAGCGAATGCCAGTCAGATTACCAAATCGACCTCTGCAGAATTTGATAGCTATGCTTGGCGAGAGCCTGATATGGTTAAATTCCAAAACCGCTATGGCGATGATGTATATGCTCGTGTTTATCCAGCCAAGAATCCGCACCCCAATAAACCGGCGGTAGTATTTGTACATGGAGCAGGTTATCTGCAGAATGTACACTATTGGTGGAGCCAATATTTCAGGGAATATATGTTCAATAACATGTTAGCCGACAATGGCTATACCGTTATTGATATTGATTATACGGCAAGCTCAGGTTATGGACGTAATCACCGGACAGGCATTTACAGACATATGGGAGGGAAGGATCTTACCGATCAGGTTGATGGTGTAAAGTATTTGGTAGACCAATACGGAGTTAACCCTGCTAATGTAGGCCTATATGGAGGCTCCTACGGAGGTTTCATTACCTTAATGGGCCTTTTTACCGAACCGGAGGTATTTAAGTCTGGTGCGGCGCTAAGGTCGGTTACAGATTGGGCACATTATAACCATGGCTATACCGCCAATATATTGAATACACCGGTAGAGGATCCTATCGCTTTCAAGAGAAGTTCACCGATTTATTTTGCCGATAAATTAAAAGGCAATCTGTTGATGTTGCATGGTATGGTGGATGTCAATGTACAATTCCAGGATATCGTAAGGCTTAACCAGCGTTTGATAGAATTAGGAAAAGAAAATTGGGACTTAGCAGTTTATCCAGTCGAAGACCATGGATTCGTACAGCCAAGCAGTTGGACCGATGAATACAAAAGGATATTCAAGTTGTTTGAAAATACCTTGAAGAAATAAAAAGCAGAATCTTCTTCCAGAATATTTTGCCAGATTCCTGTAGTTTGAACCAGGATGGAATGGATGAGAGGATGGACCAAGATCATGGTATAATCGTGCATTATTCAACGATATTTACCCCAATTACTTTAGGGGCCTATTGAATACGTCCACCTCAATATTTTGTTTGCATTGGCGTACAGGTCCTCAATCTTCGATTGAGAATGACAAGGGGATGATGGGGGAGAACCGTACAGATTCTTCACTCATCGTTCAGAATCAAAATGTTCTGGAGAGTGATTCAGAGGGCAGCGAAGAATCTATTTTTAATTTTATTGTGAAGGGTTTGTCATTACTAATCGTAAGATGAGTAAACCATTTCAAGTGAAGTATGGATAGTTCCGAGACCCTTCGGCGGTGCCCTCAGGGTGACACAGAAAAGGTATAGAAAAATATTTCACCCACGCTGGGGGTTGGCCATTTCCAAGAATCTAATTTCTACAAAGATGCCACCCCCTTTAGGGGTTTCTCAAAACATATAAATATACATTATCCTTCCGAAGGAAGCCCTTTAGCCCCGGCTCATTTCCAATGGCGGAAAAATGGAAAGAATGCCGATGCACTGTGCGATGGGAATGGCCTTGGATGCTATCAAGAAATTCTCCCATCGAAGGGGAGAATTTAGAAGAACAGCATCCTCGACATCCAGGCATTCTTTTCATGTGCGGATGATTGTGCGAAAAGCCATCTTAAATGAGCCGAAGGTTTTTGGTTTCTTTTGGGCTCCAAAAGTAACAATAGAATTGGGGTCCGTGAGCTCCTTCGTCAGTTTGGTTACTGTTGGGCTCCAAAAGTAACGAAGAATCTAAATTTTGGTTTTTTCTTAATTTAATGACATTGCCCATTGGGGGTTATTCAGCTGTTTACCATTTCTTCAAATTTTCTTCTTATCTTCAGGGAGTTACTAACCAATTAACCAATTTGTTATGAATTATAATCGACTTCTGTTGCTGATTATATCATTAACGGCAGCGGCGACCATGTTCTACTTCTTATTTGGGCCGAACAAGGATAATAAATCACTTGGCTATTTTGCTTTGGTCATATTGATAGGCACCAATGCTATCTACTTCTTGTTTTCCAAGGATTGGATCAATCGTAAACCTAGGTAATTCCTACCTTATTCGAGACATATTCCGAATTTTGGCCAAATGTTCAATATTTTAAGAAAGGTATTCCCGAAGCATTCCCGAAGATGCCTCGAACATGGGTAAAAGGAAAGGGCTAATTAAAAATGCCTGCTCTGGGACTTGATTAAAAAAATAAAGGATAAAAAAATCCCCCTAAGTTTCTTTTCTTAGAGGGATTCCATATTTATTTTGGTATTAATCTTTTAGGCGACGTCTCTTAAATCTACCGCTACAACTCTTGATACACCTTGTTCCACCATAGTTACACCGTAGATAATATCGGTGCTGGCAATCGTACGTTTATTATGGGAAACCACAATAAATTGGGATTGGTTGGAGAACTCGCGGATGATGTTATTGAACTTATCAATATTGGTGTCATCCAATGGAGCATCGACCTCATCGAAAATACAGAACGGTGCCGGTTTCAATAAATATAAAGAGAACAATAGGGCAGTGGAAGTCAATGTTTTCTCACCACCTGAAAGCTGGTTGATCGACAAAGGACGTTTTCCTTTAGGACGAGCTACAATATCGATATCGGATTCCAAAGGATTGTTTGGGTCACTTAATACGATATCACAGGAATCTTCCTCGTTGAACAGGGATCGGAATACCTTGATGAAGTTCTCACGAACGGTGGTAAAGGCGTACATGAATTTATCATTGGCAGACTGATCAATCTCTTGGATCGTGCTCAATAAGGAAGCTTTGGCTTCCATTAGATCTGTTTTTTCCTTTTGTATAAAACCATGGCGTTCATCCATTTCATCGTATGCTTCCTTGGCCATTGGATTGATGCTTCCATAGTCATCCAATTGCTTTTTAAGCTTTCTGCAGGAAGTCTCTAGATCGGCCATAGCCAATCTTTCCTCTGGGATTTCCGCTTCCAATAAATCTTGTAGCTCAATATTGAATTCAACTGAAAGCCTTTCCTTCAGCGCATTCAAGTCAATCTGTAATGTTGTTTTCTTATCCTTCAACTCAGATATCAAAGCGTCAGAAATATCCTTGGATTTGCGAAGTTGATTGATTTCATCTTCTAGATCGTTGATTACCTTTCTGGATTTAAAGAAATTTTCTTCAACTTCTTGCAAACCTTTTTCAAGCAATTCCTTTTGTTCGTACATTGAGCCCAGGTCCGTATCGTTATTGTCTACAAAACTCAAGGCTTCTTTCAGGTCATTTTTTACCGTTTCGAACTCCAACGTGAATTTTTCAATCCTTTCTTCCAGGTTCTCACGTTGCGTTTCCCTGTATTCTACATCCCTTTGCAGGGTATTAACCTTGTTCTGCTGCTGGTGGAACTTGATATTCTCTTGATTGTAAACGGTTGACTTCTCGTTCAGGATCTCGTTCAGTTCATGGTAGGAGTCCTCCAGACGGCTTAATACCGTTTGGTTTTCGGTCGCCGTTTCTTTGAATGTAGCCAATTCAGGTTCAGATTTCTCTAATTGAGCGATGATATTGGCAACCTTGGTCTCAATATCCTGTTTTCTGTTCTGGCTGCTATTGATGAAAGTTTGATATTGCTCCTGTTTTGTCTTTACGGTAGTCAATTCATTGTGCAGGCGATTCAATTGTATTCTCTGTTCGTCGATGAATTCCTTTTGGGAACTGCCTTTCAATCCGATCAGTTGACCATTCAAGTTTTCTTGGGTTTCTTGTATGATATCAATCTGTTCGTTCAAATCTTTGATTTCCTTTTCCAGGATTTCCAAATTCTTGGCTCTACCAATTCGTTTTCCTTCAAATAAACCTACCGAGCCACCAGAGATTCCCAATTTGTTTTTAGCGTATTTTCCCTCTTTTTGAAGAAGGACCATATTATCACCTGGTAGGTTGGCATCGATGTCAATTTCAGCTTCCGAGTCAATTAAATACACATCTTGCAATAGGATATTACAAAGGTTTCGGTATTTTTCGTCAACCTTAATGATGTCCATTGCCGGTATAAGAGCCTTATTGTTTTCCTTAGCGCTGTTATTTGGTTTTTGTTCGTTAATTGCATCTAAAACAAAGAAGTTAGCTCTTCCTCTTGAAGAATCACTTAACAGTTTTATGGCCTGTACAGCATCCTCTTTGGTCTCTACCACATAATGGTTCATGATAGGCTCCAAGAAATTTTCGACTGCCACGCGGTAATCTTCTTTACAGAATAGGATATCAGAAAACAAGGGAGGGTTTTTCTTCCAGCCAGCATGTTTTCTTAGGAACTTAATGGACTCTGGAAAACCTTCCAGGTTATCCACCAATGATTTGGTCAAATTATATTCGTTCTGTTTGGAATCTACAGACCGCGCTTTTCTACTCAGGTCATCTGCTGATTCTTTGAGCTTGGTTTCGTATTGGCCAATCTGCCTTTGGATTTCCTCTTCCGTGCGTAAGGCCTCATCAAATTGATCTTGTTGGATCCCTACACGTTCTTCTAATTCGGCAACTGCATGATTGAACTGTTGAAGTTCCAGTTCTTTTGATTCAGAATCATGACTGGTTCGCAAAGATTCTTGTTCCAAAGCTTCCTTTTGTATGCCTAAAACTGCCAATTCCTTTTCCAAAGCATAGATTTGGCTCTGTAGAGCCTGGCTATTTTTGGAGAATTCGTCCAGCTTCGTTTTTGCTGAGGATTGTTGTGCTCGCAGTTCTTCAACCTCGATTTTATTAGTATCTAGGTCCTGCTTTAAGACATCTAAGCTGTTCTGTTCTTCAAAAAGCTCCTCGTTCAGTCGCTTTATTTGATATTGCACATGGTTCAATTGCTGTTTATCGTTCTGCAGGTCATTGTTAAGACGGGTTTCCTTTTCCTGCAGATGTTGCAATTGCGCATTTTTGATCTTTTTCTCAGATTCATAAGACCTGATCTTATTGATATATTCCTGGGTAGCCTTTTGTTGGGTAGACAGGTTCTGTTCTTTGGCAAGGATATCCGTTTTAGATTCTTGCAAGGTTTTTTCCTTGCTTTCCATTTTGGAAAGCACATTTCTCAGTTTTTCCTGTTGCTCGGCTTCCTGATCGGTAATTCTTTCAAGATCTGTTTGAAAACCCTCAAGTTTATAGTAAGCTAAACCAATGCTTGCTTCCTTATATTCATCCTTGAGTTTGAAGTATTTCTCCGCCTTTTTTGCTTGGTTTTCGAGCGATTTTAAGTTCTTGTTGATTTCAAACAAAAGGTCATCAACCCTAGAAAGATCGGATTCGGTATCTTTTAGTTTCGATAGGGTCTGTTTTTTGCGGACTTTGTATTTAGATATCCCTGAAGCTTCCTCAAAGAGGTTTCTTCTGGAATTGTCTTTATTGGCGATGATTTCATCGATCATCTTTAATTCAATGATCGAATAGGTATCAGAACCAATTCCCGTATCCAGGAAAAGATCCGTAATATCCTTTAATCTACATTTTACATCGTTAAGTCTATATTCACTTTCACCGGTTCGGAACAGTTTTCTTGTGATTGTAACAGTTGCAAACTCGGTAGGTAATATGTTTTTGGTATTATCAAAGGTCAATGAAACTTCAGCCAGATTAGCAGCTTTACGGTTTTTGGTGCCGTTAAAGATGATATTCTCCATTTTGTCTGAGCGCAGGTTCTTGGTGCTCTGTTCACCTAGTACCCAGCGCATTGCATCAACAACATTAGACTTGCCACAACCATTAGGTCCAACAATGGCTGTTACCCCTTCATTGAAGTTGATTGTTACTTTGTCACCAAAACTTTTAAACCCTCTAATCTCTAATTTTGTTAATTGCATTAGCTCTTATAAGTAAAAAATGTGTGCGAAATTAAGGAATTTCAACAATGAATGAAATACCCTAATAATGGTCAGGGTACTCCTATATATTTTAAGGTGTTAGGCTAACACTTCCTTAAAGTATACAAATTGGGCTTCAGTGTCTTTTTGAATCCTGAAGATTCCTTTGGAAATGCGGAGGTAACCGGAAATTGCGGTCAAAGCCCAAGCGATAGGGGTGTCGATTTCCAGTTTTGGGTTGCTGAGGTATCCAAAATCATAGAATTCACCATAATTTTTGATGATATCCAATTCTTCCTTTTCAGCTTCAGAGATTTCTGGATTATCCCATCTCCAGGTCCAAATCGATTTCTCAGGATCAAGACTACCCACAATCTGAAACCCTAGATTTAAGTTTGAATTGTCCTCATTTGAAAAGCTGATGATATTATTTTCCCAATCTACGGTATAGCTGGAGAATTGGCCAAAGGCATGCTGTTCTTCAAGAATTTCTTGTTGATCCGTAATGTATTCATGCGCTTTAGCGTGAAGTACACGAAAAGATTCGTCTATTTTGGGTTTCTCAAGGCTCATAGGCCATAAATATAGCAAAACCTTAAAAATAAGAAAAGCCCAAATCATTGGGCCTTTCCGTTTTTATGGATGTATTGTAAAGCTGCCTTGTTGTAAGTTGTTAATCTGTAATGTTATAGAAGCTGTATACAAGCTCTAAAGGAAATTCACTGTTGTCCTTCGTTCCGATTAACATGAAGTTGTAATGTTTATTGTTCTCCAAATTAATTTCATCAATTTTGGCGATTACCTTTCCTTGTTCATCAGTAACGGTAACAGCAGTTTTTCCCGTAGTGGACTCCCTAAAGATTTGTGTCTGGGCGACAGTGTTAGGGTTTTCCTTTACACGGTTGGTCGATCCGACAATTTCCTGACTGCCAACCTTAAAATTTACTTTGCCTACTTGGTTGGCTAAATGGAAGAACCTAACCCCAGTTTTAGTCCCTGCATTTTTCAATTCTACATCTGGAACCCTGATAAATTCAGGTTTTTCTTCCGTTCCGTAGACCATACAACTATATACCACTGAATCAGCAAATGTGAAAGTCGTATCAATGATGGGTTGATTATTTAAGCGATCTACAACCTGTATCTTTTTGTTTCCCGGGATAGCGAAGAACATAGAGATACCTTTGTAACGCGGATCTATCTGATTTAAAAGGTTTCCATTGACTGCGTATAGTATTCCCGAACTTTTTGGATAGAAGTTAAAAAGGGAAACAGCAGGGTAGTTTAAATCTGGATAATCATCATTATCCTTTAGACAACTACTTAATGTTAATATACTTAGTGCAATGACTAATAGAAGACTATGTTTTTTCATTTGTTCAGTAAATTCTTTTTTGATTTCAATTTTTGAACGTTCAATAAAAAAACGGTAATGTTTACTGATATGCTACAGTGTTAGGGAAAAATCTTTTTTTTGTTGGATTCAAGCTTGTAGAGGAGGATTTAAATAGAGGAAGACCTTATAATGGTTTCCGTTTAGGGTCTGTTTTGGATTTTCCGAGTTGCTTGATGAAATTATCCAATCCTAATTTTTGGATATTATAGACTTCCTGTTCATAAATAGGAAGCAATTCTAACAGTTGTACAGTTGATTTCCTCCCATCCTTCACTTTTTGGGGAATACCATGTTGAACAGGAATCACCACAAAGGCGTTTAGATCGGACTCTTGGCTGACCTTTTGCCCTAGTCGGATTATTTCGCCACTATTGAAAGGGCAGTCCCCACGGAGCTGATTGGTTAAGTATCCAACAACATGTGCCCAGGTCATATCTTCAGAATCCATCTGCAGGCATAATTCAACCTTATTGTGTTGATCTGGATGATTAGCGAATGAAAGACCATAGGAGAAGGTTGTCATTGGGCTGTCTTCAGTTTTGTGAAAAACCAATGAATAGACGAATGGAAGTTTTTTCTTTACGCTTTTCTCCCGAAAAACAGCTGCTTTTGCTTGTAGGGTATTTTCCAATTGGCTGCGGAAATGTTCCAAAGGAGACTTAAGGAAATCTGGTTTTTTAAATATCATCTGAAGAATTAACCTGTTTTTTCAGTCAAAAATAGCCAATTGTGTAAAAATTTCAGCACAAGCTGTCAATTTGACTTAAAAATAACATTGGAATATAAGTTGATTACTGAAATATATAAATCTTAAAAAAATAAATTAACAAACATATGCAAGAAGAGAAAGGTACTATTTCAATTCATACCGAGAATATATTTCCGGTGATTAAGAAGTTCTTATACTCAGATAACGAAATATTTTTACGCGAGCTTGTATCCAATGCGGTCGATGCCTCCCAAAAGATCAAAAGATTAGCTTCATTAGGTCAATATAATGGAGAAGTGGGCGATCTAACGGTACAAGTGAAAGTTGATGAAGATGCCAAGACCATTACCATTTCGGATAACGGAATTG
The DNA here is from genome assembly GCF_053645235.1 of Sphingobacterium sp. NPDC055346. Classification (NCBI taxonomy): domain Bacteria; kingdom Pseudomonadati; phylum Bacteroidota; class Sphingobacteriia; order Sphingobacteriales; family Sphingobacteriaceae; genus Sphingobacterium; species Sphingobacterium sp. NPDC055346. The sequence continues at coordinate 408,317 of NZ_JBSHMI010000004.1, read as the reverse complement.
GTATGACGGCTGAAGAAATCAAGAAATACATCAACCAGATTGCCTTTTCAGGAGCAACAGAATTCATGGAGAAATTTAAAGAAGCCAATGATGCCAATGAAATCATTGGTCGATTTGGTCTTGGTTTCTATTCTGCATTCATGGTTGCCGATCAGGTTGAGATTGACTCTTTGTCTTACCAAGAAGGAGCGGAGGCTGCACATTGGGTTTGTGATGGGTCTACTTCCTATGAGATCTCTGCAGGTAGCAGAACTACCCGTGGTACCGATGTAATCTTACATATCAATGAAGAATCATTGGAATTCCTTCAAAAGCAAAGAATTCAACAGATATTAAATAAATATTGTAAGTTCTTGCCGGTTCCAATCCAATTTGGAATGAAATCAGAGTCTGAACCTGATGGTGAAGATGAAGAAGGTAAACCAAAATACAAGACCGTAGAGGTTCCAAATATTATCAACAATACACATCCAGCTTGGACAAAATCGCCATCAGAATTGACTGATGATGATTATTTGAAGTTCTACCATGAACTTTATCCACATTCTATGGATGAACCTTTGTTCTGGATTCACCTAAACGTGGATTATCCATTTAATTTGACCGGAATACTATATTTTCCGAAAATCAAGAACGAATTGGAAATCCAACGCAATAAGATCCAATTGTATTCTAGACAGGTATTCATTACCGATGAGGTAAAAGATATCGTTCCAGAATTCCTGATGTTATTGCAAGGGGTCATTGATTCTCCAGATATTCCTCTGAACGTTTCAAGATCATTCTTACAGGCGGATAGCAATGTGAAGAAGATCAACAACTATATCACCAAAAAGGTAGCGGACAAATTGAACGAGATCTTTAAATCAGACCGTAAAGGTTTTGAGGAAAAATGGTCTGATATCAGTTTGTTCATTAAATACGGTATGTTGAGCGATGAGAAATTTGCTGAAAAAGCAAATGATTTCTGCTTGCTTCAGAATGTGAACAATGAATATTATACCTTCAAGGAGTACTACGAAAAGGTTAAGGATATCCAAGTAGACAAAGATGGCAACATCATTTACCTGTATACCCAAGATAAAGCGCAGCAAGATGGCTACATTGCAGCAGCCTTGGCAAAAGGATATGATGTCCTGAATTTCAATGGTCCTTTGGATACGCATTTTGCAGGCTATGTGGAGCAACATGGCGGCGAGAAGGTGCAGTTGAAACGTGTTGACTCTGATGTAATCGATAAATTGATTCCTAAAGACGAGAAAATCGAACAGACTCTGACTGAAGATGAGAGCAAGAAAGCAACTGGAATTTTTGAGAAAGCGATCTCTCGTCCGGATATGAAGGTTGAGGTGGATGCCTTGAATGCCAATGATCTCCCAGTTGCCGTAACTATCGATGAGTTTATGCGTCGTATGAAAGATATGGCCAAAACTGGTGGTGGTATGGGATTCTATGGTACCTTGCCTGATAACTATAAGGTAACGGTTAATGGAAACCATCCATTAGTGAAACGCATTGTTGAATCTTCCGAAGAAGAAGGTGAAAAGCTAGCCAAACAGGCATTTGATCTTGCTCTATTGTCAAGAGGTCTGTTGACTGGTGCTGAATTGACAGCTTTTGTAAAAAGAAGCGTGGATTTGATTTAGGATAGATATGTGATGTGAGATTTGAGATTTGAGACTTTTCTGATGTTTCAAGAGGATGATTTCATGTTTCAGGAAATATTTATGTAGATAAAAAAGCAACCCCAGAAGGAGTTGCTTTTTTTTGAACCAGGATGGAAGGGATGCGAGGATGGACCAAGATCAAGGGATGAACCAGGATGGAAGGGATGCGAGGATGGACCAAGATCAAGGGATGAACCAGGATGGAAGGGATGCGAGGATGGACCAAGATCATGGGATGAACCAGGATGGAAGGGATTAGAGGATGGACCAAGATCAAGGAATGAACTATCTTTTCGCTAAAAAGGTAGCAGGTGTTGTATGGGCGAATTGAATTCGCCCGCTGGATGCAATCTTAATATCAATATTATCCTTTAGGGTGATTATTTCTTAAATTCGTTTAGATCAGCTAATAAAAACCCCTAGCGTGGGTGGAATCTTTTTCCATACCCTTTTTTGTGTCACCCTGAGGGTTTCCCCGAAGGGTCTCGGAACTAACCACAATCATTTGAAATAGTTTCCTCATCTTACGATGACCAAAATTTCCAAAAAAACAACAATAGATTCTTCGTTTCACTCTGAATCCCTCTTTAGCGCATTTTGAGTCTGAACAGATAGTGAGGAATCTGTATGGTTCTCCTCCTAAAGATCGTGTCATCCTTTACCGAAGGTAAAGGAACTGAACGCAAGGAAAAAAAATGTTTTTGATTTTAATTGTCTGTCAAGTTCCGAGATACTTCGGATGCACCTCAGTATGACAAAAAAACCTAACTTAATTTTTTGATTTTGATTGTCTGTCAAGTTCCGAGATACTTCGGATGCACCTCAGTATGACAAAAAAACCTAACTTAATTTTTTGATTTTGATTGCCTGTCAAGTTCCGAGATACTTCGGATGAACCTCAGTATGGCAAATAAAACTTAACTTAATTTTTTGTTTTTGATTGTCTGTCAAGTTCCGAGATACTTCGGATAAACCTCCGTATGACATAAAAAACCAAATCCTACTATCATTGTCTGCTATAATTAAACTGAAAACGTATTATAGCGGATAAATACGCTCAAAAAAAATGGGACTTAATTAAGTCCCAAGTTTTTATCATCCATGTATTTTAACATCTTTTTGAGTTCTGGATCGTTGAAATAGGCTAAGCTTTCGCTGGCGATCTTTCTGGCAATCCTGAATTCTTTCTTTTCAAGTTGGTCCGCTGCGAGGCTAACGGCAAATGAAATTAGATCTTTATTGTCTTTCAGTCCTAGGTCCTGATTTTTTGATAATTCTTCAATTACCAGATCATGGTAGGCCAGGGATTTTTCGATATTCTCTTCTTGGAAGCTAAGGAATGCTAATTGATTAGCATTGATCGTATATAGCTTACGGACTTGTTTGTCATTTTGTAGGAAAGGAAACTTGGCAGTCCATGAATCAATACTATCCAAAGAACCTTGTAAGTTGTTCTGATCAGATGCAATACTGATCAATGACGCAGAGATCATGGTTTGAACCTCTTTATCTTCCATGTTCTTTTGGTAACATGAAGTGAGAAGGGGCAATGCTGCATTGATGTTTTTGTTGACAGCAAATTTGATTGCCTTTTCTTTGTTCTCTTTATATACTACTGAATCTGATTCTTGTGCTAATGCATTTCCTGAAATGCTTAATCCTAATATAACGGCTGATAATTTTAAATACATATGTTTAATCATGGAAGCAAATCTATAAGAATTGCAAGGGAAATTTAAAGTCTTAACTTTTCTTAACAAGTGAATCTGTATTGAGATTCAATAAAGGGCGATTTTTTGTTTTTGATTGTAACAATAATTAAACATTTCGTTACAATAGCAGATGAATCCTGCTCTAAATAGCATTAGGAGGTCATATAAAAAGAAGGTCAAGTTGACATTGACCTTCTTTCAATTAAAAACAATACTAAATTATTAATACGTATCGGCTCGAAATCTATTTTTATAGCTTTAACAAATCATATCTAAACCATGGTTTTTCTGATTTGAAATTCTTCTTTTATTTCGTTGATTGCTTTCACGTTCAAAATCAGGATAGGGAAGGATATGATGCTGAAGAGCCAGACATACATATGTTCTACGACTATGCCTAATGCAAGTGAAGAAACCCAATAAAGACCTAGTGCAATAACATGAATTGAGGTTAAGGTCTTCAATCTGCTCAACCGTCTCAATAATTCGGCTTCGCTTAATTCTTGAATCTTATGTGTCATGATATTTATCTATCTATCTGATTACTAGTATAAATCTAGCAATAGATTTGCTTCAATTTGTCATGGTTCAGAAAGTTAATATAAACTTAATAATTGGGCAATATGTTGATGGATCATGACATTGAAAGTGCAATGCATGATATGAGGTACGATAAGCAACAATTGTAGCAATGGTAGGTTTTTTCCCATTCAAAAGATTTTGTTTTACAGTATCGTAATTTTCATTTTTCACCAACAACAACCGCTGATTTTTGGTGTTAACCATTTGGTAGAATCTCTATGCTTAATATTACCAATAGAGGTGATATTAAGATTGAAGTATAGCCAGTCTACCTAAAAACGATACATTTTTAGTATATTAAACTTATTGCACAAAAAACCTAATCAACATGAAGATCTTCATAAATAAACTTATCCCTGAAGTCGGCATGAAAATGCTGGCTAGACCTGATATCGATCTAATAATGCCTGAAAATCCAGAAATATCCTATGATGAGTGGATTTCGTATTGTCAACAATGTGATGCGATCCTCAATATTGGAGCCTATAAGATTGATGCGAAGTTTTTTGACCTCTGCCCTTCGGTGAAGGCTGTATCGCTATTCTCGGTCGGCTATGATCAAGTAGATTTAGAAGAGGCTACCCGGAGAAGGATACCGGTTTCCAATACTCCAGATGTTCTGAGTAAAGCCACATCTGATATTTCCTTTATGTTGATGTTAATGGTTTCTCGATTGGCATCCTTCCATAGCAATCAAGTACGTGTAGGAGTTCGATTTAAGTATTTCAATCCGATTGCAAATTTAGGCCAAGAGCTTTATGGTAAGACCTTAGGTGTATTTGGATTGGGAAGGATAGGATATGAGATGGCCATAAAATGCAAAGCAGCTTATGAAATGCCGATCATATACCATAACAGGAATAGAAATGAAGAATTGGAAGAGAAGTTGGGAGCAAAGTATGTGAGTTTTGAAGAACTCCTAGCGCAATCTGATGTATTATCTATACATGCCAATTATGCTCCTGAATACCGAGGTTTGTTTAATAAAGAGGTATTTGAGCAGATGAAGGATACTTCGATTATTGTAAATACGGCAAGGGGTGGCTTTATCAATGAAAAGGATTTGGATGAAGCGCTAAATGCGGGCAAAGTTTGGGGTGCAGGCTTGGATGTGACGGATCCTGAACCGATGTTGCCTGATAATCCACTTTTAATACATGAACGGGTCTGTGTATTACCACATATAGGTTCAGCAACCATTGAGGCTAGAGGAGGAATGGCGAGAATTGCGGCAGAGAATATTGTTGCCTTTGTCGAAGGAGAAAAATTGAAAACTTGTTTAAATCCAGAAGTCTATTCTTAATGCTCAACATTTTAATATCACCCAATAGTTTCAAAAATAGCCTAAAGGCTGATAAGGTCGCGGATGCAATTGAAAAAGGTTTGAAATCCAGTGGAATCCAGGCTAATATTTCCAAATTTCCTATTGGAGATGGCGGTGACTATAGCTCTATTCTCATCTGTAAGCAGTTGAATGGAGAAATAAAGAGCATGAAGGTTGCTGGTGCTTACCTAAAGAAAACAAAAGCTAGTTATGGTTTGATTGATTCTGGCAAATGCGCTGTTATTGAGGTGGCAGAGACCTCAGGATTTAAATCAATCCAGAACAAACTTAAAAGTCCATTGAAATCAAGTAGCAAAGGATTAGGGCAATTGATTTCAGCATTGATTGATTCAGGTATCAGGGATTTTGTGATCTGTTTGGGCGGTTCAGTTACCGTTGATGCTGGAATAGGTATGCTGCAAGCGATGGGTCTAGAGTTTCGGGATAAAAAAGGTGCAGTGATAGAGCCCTTACCAAATGATTTTGAAAAGGTGGATTCTATGGACATTTCGAAATTCAAGGAAAGGATCTTAGGTTGTGAGTTTACTGTTCTTTGTGATGTTGAGAATAAATTGTTGGGAATAAATGGGGCGGCAAGGGTTTTTGGTCCGCAAAAGGGAGCAAGTGAAGAAGATATCGAAAAATTGGAGGAGTTTTTGAAAAGCTTTGACCGATTGACAAAAAAAACGGTTCAAAAATCATTGAACGGTATGAAGGGAGGAGGTGCTGCTGGAGGGCTTGCAGCTGCATTTTCCGTATTCTTGAATGCTGATCTAAAAAAAGGAGCATCCTATTTCTGTGAGATAACAGGTTTTGATGCAGCTTTGGCACAAGTAGATTTACTGATCACTGGGGAAGGGAGCATAGATAGTCAATCATTAGAAGGGAAAGCGCCGGTAGTAGTGGCTGCCAAAGCCAAGGAAAGACAAATTCCTTGTATTGGATTGGCCGGAAAAATCCCCTTGAAGATTCCAAAAGAACTGCAGGATTATTTCCTGATGTTGCTGCCTATTGGAAATCAACCAGAGGAATTGGAGATGTCCATAAAGCATACAGAAAAGAACCTTCTTCGAACAGCCCTGCAATTAGGCAAGATGCTTGGGCAGGTGAAATAACAATTGAATCATTATTTAGATAAATACATGTTTTTAAAATCCTTAGTTTCCGTATTTTTTGTAAGCTTGGCCATTACTGTTGAGGCGCAATCTCCCGTTGGTGCTTCAAGATATGTGAATCCATTTATTGGGGCAAGCACCAACACGGCAAGTTCCTACCATGGACTTGGAAAAACTTTTCCAGGTGCTGCCACTCCATTTGGTATGACACAGGTCAGTCCCAATACCATTACAGGGGGTGATAATGGCTCTGGATATAGCTATGAGCATAAAACCATTGAAGGTTTTGCCTTTACACAGATGAGTGGAGTAGGGTGGTATGGAGATTTGGGGAATTTTTTAGTGATGCCCAGTACGGGTCCATTACATGTAATTGCTGGGAAGGAAGGTTCAGGTGAGCTCCAAGGCTATAGATCTACGTATGATAAGAACTCAGAAACTGCTAAGGCAGGTTATTATTCGGTGTACTTAGACCGCTATCAGATTAAGGCGGAAGCTACAGCATCTCCCTATGGCGGTATGCTTCGGTTTACTTTTCCTGAAAATGATACCTCGAGGATTCAAATTGATTTGGCGAGAAGGGTCGGTGGAACTTCTACCCGACAGTCTGTGGAGGTTGTAGATGGCAATACCATCAAGGGTTGGATTAAATGTGATTCAACTGGAGGAGGTTGGGGCGATGGAGATGGGCATCCCGATTATACAGTTTACTTTTATGCGGAATTTAGCAAACCCTTGTTAAATTATGGAATCTGGGCACAGGATGTGCCCGATGGACAGGAGCGGAAAAACAAGGATGTTGCGAGCCTTGATTATCAGCGTATGCTGGAACGGGCAAAGGTCATTCCTGGAGCTTCTGCTGTTGAGGCCGACCATGTTGGGTTTTATCTGGAGTTTCCTACAAGAGATCAAGAACAGGTATTGCTGAAGGTGGGGATTTCTTTCACAGATATGGAAGGAGCTGAAAATAATTTCTTTGCCGATGTGAAAGGGAAGAACTTTAGGACCATGCAGGAGATGGCCCAAAAGGCCTGGGATGATGCTTTAGGTAAAATAGATGTAAAAGGTGGGACGGAAGATGAAAAATCAATATTCTATACGGCACTTTATCATACCATGATTGATCCAAGGAACATTACGGATGTCGATGGGCGATATCCAAGGCCAAATGGAAAGGTGCATGAATCGGAAGGTTTTACCAAAAGGACCATCTTTAGTGGCTGGGATGTTTTCAGGAGTCAATTTCCATTGCAGACGATTATCAATCCAAAGATGGTCAATGAAGAGATAAATTCCTTGATCAGCCTAGCTCAGCAAAGCAATAAGAATTATTTAGAGCGTTGGGAGTTTTTCAATGCTTATAGTGGTTGTATGATCGGCAATCCGGCTCTGTCGGTGATTGCGGATGCCTATGCAAAGGGAATCCGTGGATTTAACCAAGAGGAAGCTTTGGACCTGATGATCAAAACTTCGGAAAAGTTTGGGAATTCTGACCTAGGGTATGTTCCGGTTGAATCAGGCTTTAGCATTTCTGAAACTTTGGAATATGCGTATACGGATTGGTGCATTGCCCAAATGGCCAAAAATATGGGCAAAAAGGATATTTATGAGAAATATATGAAACGTGGCCAGTTCTATAGGAATATATTTGATTCTAGAAAGGATTGGTTTAGGCCCAAACATCAGGATGGGTCGTGGGAGAAATGGCCAGAGGAAGGCCGCATGAAGGAATGGTACGGCAGTATTGAAGCGAATTCATATCAGCAAGGTTGGTTTGTACCGCATGATGTTGAAGGTATGGTGGAGTTAATGGGTGGCCGGAAAAAGGTATTGGCGGATTTGACTGCATTCTTTGAAAATACCCCGAAGGATTTCTTGTGGAATAAGTATTATAACCATGCCAACGAACCAGTTCATCATGTTCCCTTTCTGTTCAATAGGTTAGGAGCGCCGGAGCTGACTCAAAAATGGACTCGTTACATCTGTGAGCATGCCTATAAAAATGAGGTGGAAGGCTTGACAGGTAATGAGGATGTAGGTCAAATGTCGGCTTGGTATGTCCTTGCGGCTTCAGGTATTCATCCTATTGCTCCTGGAGATCCGGTCTATGAATTCACAAGTCCAGTTTTTGAGGAAATTACTTTCAAGCTTGACAATGGGAAGCAGTTCAATATTGTAGCGACCGGTAATTCTAAAGAAAAAATCTATATACAGTCTGCAAGCTTAAATGGAAAACCTTTGGAAAAGATGCAGATCAGCCATGCGGACCTCCTGAAGGGCGGTACATTGAAACTTGAAATGGGGGCAATGCCGAAGTTGAAGAATTAAGGGCTCGTCCTTATTTTTTCGTAGCCATGGTAGAGATATAATGCTCCATAGGTCCAGTTTGGACCTTTCAAACCAGGGTAATTAAATCGGTCCATCATCAAGGCGATATATTTTGTTGGATATCCTTCGGGTAGTTGAATAACATTTGGCCAAACCCTACTGTTGCTCGTTTCGTCCCATGGTGGAAGGTCCATGGTTAAGTGGCCCAATTCTTTAAGGTCAGGATAGGAATAGATAAAGACTTCTTTTTCGGAGCTGCCCGAAAAGCAGTAAAGTTTACCGTTGATTCTTTGGATAGAGGTTCCAGTAGAATTGTGCTGTACAGGACCGGCAATTTTTTTGTAGCCCTTGTCCCAATCATCGGATTCCAATATGATGGCTTTATATCCATCGCTATTTTCACAGGTCAATATGCGCCATTTATTGGCGTCCTTGTCAAATATTATGTGCGGATCTTCAATATCTCCGACCTGGCCCATTGGTTTAGCTTTCATAATGGAGAAACCAAATCTTGGGTCTTGTTTTGACTCAACCGCAAGTAATTGTTTCTTCTCATTTTTATTGGCATAGGCACTAAACCCGGTTGTGATCCCTCTCCAAATGGAGTCCCTACGGTCAAAGAAGATATGAGAGGCGACCTCGTTTCGCCATAACCCGTCCCCACGATCAAATACCACAATGCCTTCAAACTTGATGTCAAATACAGAAGGATCCATGCTAAAGATTCCTTGGAGGTGATGCGGCAATGCCCTTCCTCGCACGCTCATGCTAAACCATAGACGACCTTGATCCATTATGGGTTCGCCAGTTTCGTAGGTCAATGCGCGGATATCCGCAAGACCCATTCCTGCATTTAATTGGATGTCCACTGATTTTATTGCTATGGTCCCTTTTTGCTGCTGGGCATATAATGAGGTTTGGAATTTTCGGATTTTTTCAATTTCCCGAAGGTCTGTGTATTCTGCAAAATCCTTTTGGGCAAGGACAGTAGGTAAACCCTCATTTTGAAGGTAAAGGGTCAATCCACTGCCAAGCATCTGTAATATGAGCTTGCCTTTTAAAGGAATATCTTTTTTCTCTGGAATATAAATGGATTGATTGAAATTAATGTGCTCTGCTGGTTTTTGATGGTCAAATTCGATGTCAGCAATAAGTCCTGCTGCATAAGAAATGGAGAGTCGGACAATTTCCTTCTTATTCGGATCGGCAAATTGAAAGCCCAGTTTCCCTTCTCCAGTGATATCGCCTAAGTCCATAATATAGGTGGCAAAAGGATTAAATCCTGCCAACCAAATGGTTGATTCAGATTCAGTATTTGCTGTAATATTCAATAGTCCTTTTTCAATATTAATCTTAGCTGAATCCTTGCCATATTGATGTATGGGGTGCATTACATTTAATCCAATAATCTTTTCCGGATTAAGACTGGCCAATGGGATAGATTGGTCCTGGTCAAAGATAATGCGCTTTACTCCTTGACGGACAAATTGTATTTCGGTTGGAGCAGTTTGGGAATAAGCTGCTAACGTAAAGAATAGGAATACAAAGAATGTACTGCTTAGTTTTTTCATGATAGGTTTAGCGATTATACAATTTACGAATTAATTGGAGAATCTCCGTTTTAATTGGGATCCAAAGAAGCATCTTTATATTTTTTTCTCCAATTATGGAAAGCCGTAAAAATGGACCAAATGTTCATTTTAACTTTGAACTAGTTAGTGATTAAGAAGTCTCAATCGATCTGGTTTTGTGGCTCAATAATCAATTTAGATAGATTTAATAAGGCTGCTGAAGGAGTAACGCGCTGTTTTACTTTTTCAGGCTGTGATGCTATGAATTGAATCTATCCGGAAGCAATGCCGAATAATAATATTTTCTATACCTAAATGATGAACCTGATTAAAAGGCTGCTTATAGGGATAGCTATGCACTATAACCAAACTAATTATTAAATAATAATGCTTAGAAAAAAGATCGGAATAATTCAGCCTTATTTCTTTCCGTATTTAGGGTATATCAGCCTATTGAAACATACGGATCGATTTATTTTATTGGATACCGTACAATACATTCAACGAGGTTGGATTGAACGGAACCGTATTTTGAAACAGGGTGATGGATGGCTGTATATACAGGTTCCTGTGAAAAAACCAAACGGAAGAGCTTCCTTGATCAAGGAATGTGTATTGGACAACAGTCTGCCCTGGAAGGATAAAATGTTTTCGCAAATGGCCATCTATAAAAAGATTGCTCCTTACTATAAACCGACCCTTGATTTTGTGAAAGAAACCTTGTCCAAGGACTTTGATGATATCACTTCCCTGAACAGGCATGTGCTGACTGAAATATGTAACTATCTGGATATGCCAAGGGAGATTGTTGCCTTTTCAGAGATGGAATTGATGATCGAGCAACCGAAGGACTCTGACGAGTGGGCATTAAATATCTGTAAGTCGATAGGTCAGAAAGTTACTTATGTTAATCCAATAGGCGGCATGAGTTTTTATAACCGGGAAAAATATATTCAGTCGGATATAGATATCTTCTTTCATGAAATAAAGCTCCGGGATTATCAACAAGGAGGGCGGGTGTTTGAGCCAGGACTATCCATTCTGGATGCTTTGATGTTCAATAGCAAAGAGGAGGTACATGAGATGTTAGATCAGTATAAATTAAATTAGGAGAGTAAAACGGGTTGATAGATTTCAATCCGTTTTTTGTTTAGGATTTTTTTTAATCAGGAGAATGTTAAAGGGAATTTTAGATACAAAAAAAGGAGGCCTTTTGGACCTCCTTTAACCGGGTAAGTAATGGGGCTCGAACCCACGACCCCTAGAACCACAATCTAGTGCTCTAACCAACTGAGCTATACCTACCGTGTTTTTGTGATACAAAAGTAGGATTAATCTATATATACTCCAAATGTTTTTACGCTAATCATTGGTTTAAACAGTGAAAAAGCTCATTTCTAATGAGATATTTTTATTTGCAGGATGAAAATCTCCTTTTGCTGCATTAATTATGCTTCGAAAATCAATCTATTCTTTTTAAATCTAAGTCATGGAAGTCAAAAGAAAAGTCTGTTAATGGAGAAACGGCTTTCATTTTTATGCTTTCTGCCTTGGCATTTTCATCCAGGTTGAACATAACATAAGAGTCTGCATTCATGCTGCGGTCATTCCAAGCGGCAACGAAGGTGTTCCCTTGGTAATAATATATTTTGCCCTGCAGCTGTGGAGATCTTGCTGATGTAAAATATAGTTGACCATTACGGTTACTGATTTCGATTTCTCCGAACCATGCGTCTTTATATTTACCAAGAAAAGGAGAGAAGTCTATTTTTTGGTCCTGAGCTTTGATTTTGGCCCAGACCTCATTGGTAACTTTGTCGCCTTCGCTTTCGTTTTTGGATTCCCTAGCTTTAAGTTCTGTCAGGCGGTCGGTTCCTTTTATACCAAAATAGGAATCTTTGATCTGATTGGTAATCGTGGTAAAAGCATAGCCGGACTGTTGGTTGGTCAGCACGATAATGCCGAGCTTCAGTTCAGGAATCAAGGTCATTTGAGTAACCATGCCACCTAAGCCACCGGTATGTTCGGCAACAAAGTATCCATTCTGATCACTGAGAAAGAAGCCTAAACCATATCCTGTGAAGTGAGCATTATAGGGGCCTGAACCTCCGATAACGGTCTGTAGGGTCATGATCTGTGCAAGCCGTCTTTCGGAAATGAGTTGCTTTTCCAGGTTGTTTCCATATTTTCCTTTGTTCAAAAGCATGGTTGCCCATTTGCTCATATCCTCTATGCTGCTGTTTATTCCGCCCGCTGCATTGGTTGTTTCGCTTAAGTACCTGGCAATGGTAATCAATTTGCCATCTATAGGGACGTGGGCATCGATTACATTGTTTTTTGACTTCATCCGGCTCAGGGAGGCAGCACTATTCGTCATGCCAAGAGGTGCCATGATCCTTTTCTCTATAAAGTCTTCCCAGCTCATTCCCGAAGCTCTTTTCAAGACCTCGCCAGCGACGATATAAAGTAGGTTGTCATAATCGAATTTTGTTCTGAAGCTGGATGCCGGTTTAAGGTACCTCAGGTTATGGATCACTTCTTCAGTATTGAAGTTTGCAGAATCTGGCCAAAACATTAGATCACCAGCACCGAGACCTAATCCTGAACGGTGGGTCAATAGGTCCCTAACGGTAAATTCTGAAGTGACATAAGGGTCATGCATCTTGAATTCTGGAATAAAATCGGTGACTTTGCTATCCCAGGTTAGTTTTCCCTCATCCATAAGCATGCCCAAGGCAAATGCCGTAAAGGCTTTGCTATTTGAGGCGATTGCAAAGGCAGTTTGATTGTCAACAGGTTTTTTACTGTTTATGGATCTTTCTCCATATCCTTTTAGGTGGATGGTTTTTCCATCTTTTATAATCCCTAATGCTATTCCCGGAACATTGAAGCTCTTCATGGTTTTTTCTACTAGCTGGTCTAGGTCTTTTTGAGGTAGTCCCTGTGCAATGGACTTGAAGGAAAAGGACAATAGAAAGAGTATTGCCAATAAGTGACTGAAAGAAGATTTGTAATTGTTCATGATTTTCAAATTAGGTTTGAATTGCAAAACGTTCAATTTTTCTGAGCACAGTTGCAAATTCTGGATAAATGTAGCTTGTATTTTTAGGATTATAAAATTCGGTTCTATTTATTTTAAAATACTGGAGTAGAGGGTTTTCTACAAAATTAAAAATACTACATTTACGGTTTTTGGCTAAAATTAATCGTTGATAAAACTGATAATGAGGTTTCAGAAAATAGTTTCAATAGATTCGTTTTTTATAAGAAAAAGATTATCAGTAATTGTAATTTATTTAATACAAATCAAAAATTAACTTATATAAATGAATTTAATTTGAACGAATGTATTGTGAAAGTGTTAACTTAATGGGTATCAATGCTAAAGCTATTGAGCTCAGTTTTATTATTAGCAATAAAAGGGAGAAGCAAATGGAACAAGATCAATTGGTAAAGAATTGTATAGAGGCGTGTCAGCAATGTGTGGTTGCTTGTTTAAAATGTGCGCAAGCATGTTTAAGAGAGGAGAAACTGGAAATGATGCGCAAGTGCATTCAAACGGATCTGGAATGTGCAGAGATCTGTGAGTCTACCTATAAACTGTTGATTATGGACAGTAAACCTAAGTTGGAGTTAGTTAAGATTTGTTTGGATCTATGTGAAGCCTGTGCGGAAGAGTGTGAAAAACATGCTGCTCATGGAATGGAACACTGTCGTGAATGTGCCGAAGCCTGTAGGTCTTGTGCTGAAGCCTGTAGGAAATTGGTAGCATAAGCTGCTGCCAATAAGTATTGATAATAAGCATTAAGAGTTAGATTTTCAAAGAATTAATAAAAAGATAATCTATATCTCCACTGCCATTGACTTGAGAAAGAGTAAATTAACCAATAAATGGATAATTAAGGGTTTTCCTGATAGATCTTTAATCATCTATTATTCACTAACACATAAATTATGAAGCTATGGTTACTAAAAACATACTGGTCGATTCGGCATTGATAGGCACTATCCACTTTTATGCTTATGTATTCAACACTGATAATGGTGTTATAGGGTTTGGCTTATTTCCAAATAATAGTCCCAGACCCATATTTTATCTTTTAAATTCCCAAGGCACGAAAATTTCTCTACATTTTGATGATGAGCTGATCCTAAAAGTTTGCCAACAGAGTAATTTCACTACCCATGAACGTCGGATGCTTTTCCGAGAATTCCTTGATTTTGCAACAAAAATGGAAAAAAAGGCCGCCCAGTTGGTCTTTAGGGATACGAAGATGAATTATTTGGCGGACTCTAGGGAGATGGTGAAATATAAACGCATGTATGTCCATTTTAGAGACGTTCAACCCAAAGAAAGCAGAACAATATTTGCAGACTAAACATTAGATTTCAGATAGGCTAGATCTTAAGATTTGGATGGCTTTTTCCATTTCTTCTAGGTTTAGATTGCCAAATCCAATACGCATTGCCTGAAGGTCCTTTTGTTGGTAAAGCAAGGTTTTCGGAATAAATAGGTTGTTCTTGGCCGCTTGCTGACTGAGCTTGAGCAGATTGATTGGCTTTTTCCATTTCAACCAAAATGCAAGGCCGCCATTGGGGATATTAAATTCCAGCAGGTCACCTAATTCTTTTTCAAGTAGAAAGGCCATGTAGTCCCTTCTTTCTTTGTAAACCTTCAGCGATTTTTTGAGATGCCTGTGTATCGCACCTTCCTCGATCATCTCTCCCAAAGCTTGTTCCATTAAGATATCTCCCTGCCTGTCAATGATCCCGAGATGTTTTCTCATTTCAACCATTAGGTTTTCAGGGGCAACGATAAAGCTTGTTCGGAAGCCGGGAGCCAAGGATTTTCCAAAGGAACCAACATAGATCAGCATTCCGTTCTGGTCTGAAGTGGCAAGGGGTAGAAGTGGTTGCTTGTCGAATTGGAAGTCATAATCATGGTCATCTTCAACGATGATGAAGCCATATTGATTTGCCAGCTGCAGGATTTTCATTCTCTTATGGGCACTTAAACTAGCAGTGGTTGGGTAGTGTTGCTGAGCTGTGAGGTAAAGCATCCTTATGGTCTGCTTTTGACAGATCCTTTCAAGTGCCTCCACGTCGATACCATCATCCTCCAATGGGATAGAGATGATTTTGCTGCCAGACTTCTGAAAGATCATATTCGCAGCGAAGTAGCTCAGTTCAGCGACCAGCACGGTATCATCCTCTGTGAGCAAGATTTCCGAGATGATATAAAGGCTCATCTCAATACTCCTGCTGATAAGGAGATTGTTCTTATTGATTTTCAAGGCGCGGCTGCTCTGCAGGTAATCGAGCATCTGTTCCTTAAAATATTCGCTCCCTTCCTGATTGTAATAACCCATCTTTGACCGGTTGCTCTTGCGTTTCATGTTGGAGCTATAGAACCTAGAGAGATCTTCAAATTGTGTCAATCGGATATCGGGACTGCCATCATTGAATATATAGTCGCAGTTTGTGTGTTCGAAAGGACTGTCCAAGAGAATGGATTTTTTGAAGGTATAGCCAGTTTCCTTTGGATATTGGAAGCTTGAAAGGTCTTGCTGTTCCTGTAGTGGAAGTTGTGAGGCGACGTAGGTTCCTTTATTGGGATGGATTTCTACCCAACCTTGTCCGAAGAGTTCCTCGTAAACCGCAGTAATCGTGTTTCGGTGCACTTCTAATAAATCCCCCAATGCCCTTGTCCCTAATAATTTAGTTCCCGGCTTAAGCTTACCCTGTGCTATGGCTTGGATAAATTGATTTGCCACCTGTAAGTAAATGGGGGTAGCGGAATTCCTTTCTATATGGATAAAACTTTTAAAGGGTATACTAACCGGACTAATCATATTCTTTAAACTGGCACCTTTGAACCATCCGGCAAGGTAGTACTTTTGGGCCAATTAGAAAAATATGAAAGCAATCCTGAATCAAATAGTGGCGGATGACACGGTTCACGCCAAATGGCTGAATACCCTTTCTTTTATGGAAAATGCTGGTGCCAGAAAGATCTCGGCATGCGAAGACCCTGTGCGTACCGATCTTATCCAATTGAAGCATGCTGCCGAAGAACATAGACATGCTTATTATCTCAAGAAGCAAATTGGTAAGCTAGCTGTGTCTGGTTTTGAGTATTATAAGGAAGATTCATTGTTAGGAGGTAAATCTTCCATTCAATATTTACATCGTTTGGACCTTAAAGCCAGTCGATATCTAAAAGAACAGTTTAGCTTATCTGGTCAGGATTTACGCTATGCAGCCTATTTATTTGTGACCTATGCCATCGAGGTTAGGGCGGATGAATTGTATCCGATCTATCAAGATGTGCTCAGTGAAGCAGGTTCAAAAGTTATGGTGAAATCCATTATCCTGGAGGAAGAAGGTCATCTCGAAGAGATGATCAGCCAGTTGAAAGGTTTTGATGCAGAATGGGAGAGACATGCCCAGAAAGTCTTACAGATCGAGGCAGACTTGTTTCAGGATTGGATAGCTGAGCTGTCGAAGGAAGTTGAGAATTGTGATGTCAATAATTGATGGATTACTACTTGAACTCCAGAATAGAAAGCTAGAAGGTCGGTACAGGCAATTGAAGAAACAAAAACAAGGTGTTGACTTCTTTTCCAATGACTACCTAGGTTTTGCAAGGAGTGAAGGATTTAGATCTAGGTTACATGATATTTTACTGCAGTACCCAGATTCCATAATGGGAGCGACAGGTTCCAGGTTAATTTCAGGAAATTCAGACTTACACATTGAGATAGAGCATTCTGTCGCAAGTCAGCATGGTTTTGAATCAGCCCTATTATTTCCCTCAGGCTATAGTGCAAACTTATCCTTGTTCTCGACATTGCCAAAGAAAGGGGATACCATCATCTTAGATCAAAAGGTCCATCGATCTGTTTATGATGGATGTAGGCTTTCAGCGGCGGTTCGCTGGAAGTTTCGGCATAACGACCTTGCACAACTTGAGGATTTACTGAAGAAGGCTAAAGGAAGAATCTGGGTGGGAATAGAAAGTCTTTATTCCATGGATGGGGATTTTGCGCCAATCCAAGAGATAGCAGCCCTCTGCAAGCAATATGCTGCAGCCTTGATAGTGGATGAAGCTCATGCTATTGGTACATGTGGATTGGGGCTTGTTGATCATTATAATCTGCAGGATCTGGTTTTTGCAACTGTAATCACTTACAGCAAAGCGATGGGCTTATCAGGTGCATCTGTTTTGGGATCTAAATGCCTTATTGATTATCTGGTCAACTATTCTTCAACGTTTATCTATAGTACTGGACTCCCTGATTTCCACGCCTTAAGTATTAGGGCGTCCTATGAATTTTTAAGTGATAACATGCTGTTAATTAGCGTTCTGAAAGAAAATATTAAACAATGCGATCATGTTAAGGAGTCCGATTCTATTCCATTTAGAAGTCCTATCATACCGGTTAGATTCTCAGAGCCGAGAGATTTGGATAGGGCAACTGGTCTGTTGGAAAAACAAGGGATCTTGGGCTATGCAATCAAGTATCCTACAGTGCCAAAAGGCGAGGAGATGTTGCGCATTTCGATGCATGCCTTCAACTCAAGAGAAGAAATAGAATTATTGAAAAACTGTCTAAAGGAAGTAAATAATGAATAAGAAATACTTTGTAACAGGCATTGGAACCTCTGTAGGGAAAACCATTGTGTCCGCGGTCTTGGTAAAACTTTGGAATGCGGAATACTGGAAGCCGATTCAGTCTGGAGATCTCGAAAGCAGTGATAGCCAAATGCTCAGAACATTAGTAGGAGCTGAGCTAATAGTTCATCCAGAGCGATTTAAATTAAATACCGCTGCTTCCCCGCATTATGCCGCGGAAGTTGATGGAGTGGAGATCAAACTCCAAGATTTCCAGCTTCCTGAAACTAGCGGAAACCTCATCGTGGAAGGTGCGGGAGGGATGTTTGTACCTATAAACGATCAGCATTTTATCCTTGACCTTGTAGCGTATCTGGACTTACCAGTGATCTTGGTCTGTTCAGACTATTTAGGAAGCATCAACCATAGTTTGCTGTCCTTTCACAGTTTAAATGAGCGGGGGATAGCAGTAGATTATATCGTGCTGAATGGGGAATTCAAGGAAGCAAGCAAAAGAATTTTGATCAAAAACAAACCAGCAGGAAGCAAGATTATCGAGATTCCCCAATTGGAATCATTGGATGCAGCGGGTCTAGAAAAAGCAATTTTAAAAATTAGAATAGAAAATTAAAGAAATGAGTGCTAATAAAACATTAAAACACGATTGGACGAAAGAAGAGCTATTAGAGATCTATAACAGACCATTATTGGAATTGGTATATGAAGCCGCAACGGTACAAAGGCAGTGGCATAATCCACAGGAAGTCCAGATTTCAACCTTGTTGTCAGTGAAGACTGGAGGCTGTCCGGAAGATTGTTCCTACTGCGGGCAGGCCGCACGTTACCACACAGACATAAAGGTGCAGGCGTTATTGCCAACAGAGACCGTTTTGGCCCATGCTAAAAAAGCAAAGGACAGCGGTTCTTCCAGGTTCTGTATGGCTGCTGCTTGGCGAGAGGTTAGGGACAATCGGGATTTTGATAGGATCATTGAAATGGTTCAAGGGGTCAATGAAATGGGCTTGGAAGTGTGCTGTACGCTAGGGATGTTGACCGAGGATCAAGCAAATAGGCTTCAGGAAGCAGGACTCTATGCCTATAACCATAACTTGGATACTTCTGAGGAGTTTTATGATGAGATTATCTCCACTAGGAAGTTCGACAATAGGATAGAAACCATCAAAAATGTCAGAAAAGCGGGGATTACCGTTTGTTCTGGAGGTATAATAGGTCTGGGAGAGAAAGCTGAAGATAGGATTTCGATGCTTCGCACTTTGGCCAATATGGAAAAACATCCAGAATCAGTACCAATCAATGCTTTGGCGAGGGTAGCCGGTACGCCTTTAGAGCATTTGCCAAAGATTGATGTGTGGGAAATGGTCAGGATGATTGCTACGGCGAGGATAGTATTGCCATCTTCTATGGTCAGGTTAAGTGCGGGGCGTATAGAAATGAATGAGGAAGAGCAGGCATGGTGCTTTATGGCTGGGGCAAACTCGATTTTCACGGGTGAAAGGCAGACCCTTTTGGTGACTCCAAATCCTGGCGTGGATGAAGATATGCAGATGTTGAAGAACTTAGGTTTAAAGCCAATGGAATTGAAAAAGGAGGGCTTTTGCAACAGCAATGCATAGACCGTGATATAGCGGTCAATTGGCATCCCTATTCGCAGATGAAGACCAGTACGCACCTTCCTATCGTACGTGGAAAAGATGCTTATCTTTTCGATATGGAAGGAAATCGCTATCTAGATATGGTAAGTTCGTGGTGGGTTACCCTTCATGGCCATTCAAATTCGTATATTGCCGATAAAGTCTATGAACAGCTTAATACTTTAGAGCAGGTCATCTTTGCTGGCTTCACGCACCTGCCGGCAATTACTCTTTCAGAACGGTTACTAGAATTGCTTCCTTTCAACCAGAAGAAGGTGTTTTATTCTGACAATGGTTCTACGGCAGTGGAAGTTGCCTTGAAGATGTGCATACAGTTTGCCTTCAACCAAGGCAAGCGCAAGAATAAGATTGTTGCTCTAAAGAACGGATACCATGGGGATACCTTTGGTGCCATGTCGGTAAGTGCTCGTGGACAGTGGACTGCTCCGTTTGCAGATTTGTTATTTGATGTCATATTTATTGATGCCCCGACGGCGGAAAACCTGGAAGTAAACAAAAAGATCATTGCTGAGCATGCCGATCAGATAGCCTGTTTCATTTACGAACCTTTGGTCCAAGGGGCAGGAGGAATGTTAATGCATCAGGCCGAACATTTGTCGGACTTAATGGTTTATTGTAAGTCGCATGGGATCATGTTGATTCAGGACGAAGTCTTTGTAGGCTTCGGAAGGACAGGGACTTTGTTTGCAGCAGATCAATTGATCGAAAAACCCGATGTCATGTGTTTTTCAAAAGGATTGACCGGCGGAACGATGCCTATGGGTATTACGACTTGTACGGAGGAACTTTATCAAGCATTCTATTCGGACGAAAAGAAGATGGCTTTATTCCATGGCCATTCCTTTACTGCTAGTCCGATAGCATGTGCAGCTTCCTTGGCTAGCCTGGATTTATTGCTGCTTGATTCTACTCAGGTGAAGATAAAGGCCATAACGGAATGGCATAGTCAATTTGCTGAAGAGTTAAAGGGATATGAACAAGCAAAAAATGTCCGTCAAACAGGGACCATCCTTGCGTTTGAATGGGAAACCCATACCGAGACCTCATATTTTAATAAGGTCCAGGAAAAGTTGTTCAATGAATTTATGGCGAGGGGGGTCTTATTGAGACCAATGGGCAATGTGCTGTATATCCTGCCCCCATATTGCACGGAGAAAGAAGATTTAGAATATACCTATCAACAGATCTTGGAGCTGTTGAAAAACAATGATATTTAAGAAACTATTTGATAATAGTAGTGTGACTAAAAAGGCTTGCTGAGTTTACTCAAGCAAGCCGTTTTTATTTTTGTATGGTCCTTTCAGAAACCTTGAGATAGGCATTGCCATTTCGTTGATAGGTTTCTTCCTTTTTGGAGATTTTAAACTTGATCTCCTCTTCAGGATTGGCCTCTTCCTCAAACTCAGCCTCTCCTTCCTCCGATATTTTTAGGATAACATCATTTCCAAGCTTATGCTTTTTAGGGTAAACCAACTCCTCTGCATAATAAAAAACACCGGCATCCGAAACCGATGTGGTTTTCGGTAGGGTCGTGAATTGTTCTCCATCCCAAGCAAAGTAATTTTCTTCGGAAGCTATTCCACAGGCCTCTCCTAGGAATTTAATTGCATAGATGGATTTCGCATAATTTAAACCAGGTTTGGTATTTAATTCACCTAAGGTATAGGATTGCTCAGAAGGATAGTATGGAAAGCTATTAGAGGCAAGCAATTCTTTGTTCTTGTTTAATATTTTGGCTTCTACCCAATAATAGTTTTCAAGTTCTTCATTGGATTTCCAAGCAAAGCCATACATGAAGGTTTCCCCCGTCTTCTTATTCTGCTCATGGTCTAGGCTCAATAGTCCTAACCAGATAAATCCAGTCTTTTTCTGATTGGCCTTCTGATATTCAATTTTATGCCAAGGCAGGTACATACCTCTTAAGGAGATGGGGTTTAATGATAATTCCTCCACAAATTTTACTTCCGTCCCTAAGGGAATTGAATCCAGCAATTCAGCTTTTGAGCTTGGCTCACTTCTGATATAGGCCATATTTACGAAAACCAAAGCTGAGCTATCCTTACTTGTATGGTAAAGGTTAAAGTCATCATAAACAAGGTAAGCAGCCGCTTCTTGTGATTTTGCCTGCTGAATGTTGAATATAAATAATGAAAAAATTATAAGAAGCGCGCTGAGCAATTTCATAGTGTGATTTTAAGACTATACAAAAATAACAAGATCCTTCTCAACAAATATAGCTGAAATCAGCTATTATTATCTATTTTAAGGAAGAACCTTAAAATTATTTGAATACGGAGGCTTGGGTTTATTTAGTTGACTGTCAGTAACATGTGGGTATACTTGATTTAAATCCAAACAATGTCTAGTAAAAAAGTATAGATTTTTCCAATAATATAATCTACTAATTAGGTAGATTTTATATATTTGCAGCAGAATTTATTAAATATGTATATCAAATCAACCCATAACAGTTTTCGAATGTGCGTAGGAGGTAGGTAAGCTAAGGAAGACTATCTCCAGTAATTTCTATTCCATTTTATTAATCCATTTCAAATTATTTACATGAACAGAACGATATATTTTTATCTCGTAGGGCTATTCTTTACCATAGGAATTGGTCAAACACAAGCCCAAAATATCATTAAAGGCAAGGTGCTGAATGAGCTGAATCAAGCGATTTCAGGAGCTACCGTTATCGATAAAACAACGCAGAAGCAAACCCAAACCAATGCTTCAGGGGAATTTACATTAGACTCTTCCAATCCGAGGACCCAGATCAAGGTTAGTTTTCTTGGCTATCAAGACCAGGATCTAGAGGTAAATGCTTCGGAGCCCATTACGGTACGTTTAGTAGCTAGCAATGATGTCTTGGAGGAAGTGGTTGTGACCGCTTTGGGGATTTCAAGAGAAAAGAAAGCATTGGGCTATGCCGTGCAAGAAGTGAAATCAACAGAATTACAGACCAGACCTACCAATGCAATGTCTGCATTATCAGGAAAGGTAGCAGGTCTACAGATTGTCTCATCCGGGGGAAATATGGGTGGGTCAACCCGTACGCTATTAAGGGGAATCAACTCCATTGCAGGTAGCAATCAACCGCTTTATGTGGTAGACGGAACTCCGATTGATAACTCCGATCTAAACTCCTCTTCGACCATCAACGGCTCAGCGGGTAAGGATGTTGGAAACATGATCCAAGATCTAAATCCAGATGATATTGAGAATATATCAGTCCTTAAAGGGCCATCTGCTGCGGCGTTATATGGCTCTAGAGCATCCAATGGGGTGATTTTGATCACGACCAAACGTGCGGGAAAAGGCGAGCAGGTAAGTATCGATTTAAATACAGGTCTGGAATTCGAAAACATTGTCAGGCTCCCAAAACGCCAGCATCTATATGGTCAAGGCTATAGCCAAAACTTTCAAACGGTCAATATTGAAGGGAAAGACTATAAAATAGTGGATTACGCTGCTGATGAAAGCTGGGGACCAAAATTAGATGGAACGCCAGTTTTGCAATGGTACAATTTAAATCCAGAAGATGCTGCAGATTATTTAAACCCATCTCCTTGGTTATATCCAGAGCATGATGTCAGTTATTTTTTCAATACCGGTTTGGCAAATACCAACAATATCGCTATTGCGGGAAATTCAGGAAATACGAATTATAGATTTTCTTACACCAACAAGAATGTAAAAGGAACAGTTCCCAACTCTACCTTGGGACGTAATACCCTAAATTTCTCAGGGGGTACCAAATTAGGTAAGTTGAGCATCAATTCCAGTATCAATTACATCCACAATACCTCTTTAGGTAAACCTTGGACTGGAGCATCCAACAGAAATATTATCTTGGAGGCTTTCCAATGGGGAGCGGTCCAGGTAGATTATAAACGCTTAGAAAACTACAAGCGCCCAGATGGAACTCCATTGGCATGGAATAGAACAGGTTGGCAAAACACGCCAGCAGCAGAAGCGACCCGTTTTATCGACAACCCTTATTGGTCGGCTTATGAAAGTTATTTAGAAGAAAAGAGAGACCGTTTCTATGGTAATATTGGCGCACAATATGAAGTGACCGATTGGTTACAGATCGGGGCTAAAGTCCATGGCGATATCTACCAGTTCGGGACTCAGGATCGTATTGCGGTATACTCACGCAGTGCTTCCCAATATGAAGAGACCAGCAATAAATTAAACGAATACAACTATGAATTCTTGGCTACTGCCAAAAAGAATTGGGATAAGATTTCTTTGGTAGCCAACGTAGGAGCAAACTTAAGGGATCAGCACAGAAAAGTTGATTATGCCATCACCCAAGGTGGTTTGATTGTACCTAACTACTACAATTTAAAGAATGCATCCAGCGTAAAGATTGAAAACTTTACCTACAATCGTCGCATTGCTTCCTTATATGGTAGTGCTTCCTTAGGTTACAATGACCTATTGTTTTTAGATGCTACAGTGCGTAATGATTGGTCATCGACCTTACCGAGCCATGCAAATTCCTTTATCTATCCTTCATTTACCGGAAGTTTTGTGTTTTCACAATTGCCAGCTATCCAAAGTCTAGACTGGTTGTCTTTCGGTAAGGTCAGGTTAGGTTGGGCACAGGTAGGTAATGATACTGACCCATACCAATTGAACAAGGTTTATGATGTAGAACAATCATTTGATGGTAAACCATCCAATAAGCTGCCTTCAACCTTGAACAATGCCGATCTAAAACCAGAGATCACCAGTTCGTGGGAGACAGGTCTTAACTTGCAGTTCTTCAAAAATAGATTAGGTTTTGATGTGACCTACTATCACAACACCTCCAGAAACCAGATACTTCCCATTCCAGTTTCATCAGCTTTTGGCTATGAAGCGAAGGTATTGAATGCCGGAAAAGTGGAGAATAAAGGTATTGAGGTAATATTGAATGCAACGCCAGTTCGATCTGAAAATTTTGAATGGAACTCAAGTATTAACTGGGCGAGAAACAGAAATAAAGTCCTTAAACTGGATGAACTCGTGAATACCTTAACCTTAAGTTCTTCCTTGATCAACTTGGTGGCTAGAGAGGGGCAACCATACGGACAGCTATTAGGTTATGATTTTGTCTATGCAGATGGGCAACGCGTGATCAAAGAAGATGGAACCTATCAAAGAACCTCTCAATTGGTTCCTTTAGGCTCTGTGTTACCAGATTATCTATTTGGATTCCAAAACAGTTTCCGTTATAAAAACTTCAACTTTGGATTCTTGATCGATGGTCGTGTAGGTGGAAGTTTCTATTCGCAGACCTATAATGTCGGCATGTATTCCGGAATCTTGGAGCGCACCGCTGAAAATAATGTCCGTGAAGATGGTATTGTCTTAGAGGGGGTAAAGGCTGATGTCGTATTTAATGCAGATGGAACCTATTCAACAAGCAATATCAGACCCAATGATACAAGGATTACCGCTCAACAATGGGGAAGGAATGAATCCAGTGGACCGACTACATTCTCCATTTTTGATGGCACTTTCGTCAAGCTTAGGGAAGTCACTTTAGGCTATACCATTCCTTTAAACAACCCTAAGGTGGTAAAGGGAGTGCGATTATCAGCCTATGCGAGAAATGTTTGGAATATCTATACCAAGAGTAAATACATCGATCCAGAATTCACCAACAGTAGTGGGAATGTTCAAGGAATAGAGGGAGGAAATATTCCAACGCCACTGACCTATGGATTTAATGTTAACCTTAAATTTTAATGCTAGAAAAAATGAAAATTAAACATATCCTATATACATCTTTGCTGTCCTTGAGTTTTATCTCTTGTTCCAAAGATACCTTGCAAGAGATAAATGTCGACCCAAATAGGCCATCAAATGTACCTACACCCAGTCTTTTTCTGTCTGCTGAAAGGCAGGTGGTCAATGCCCTGAGAAGCGAGAGCATTCATTTCCGAGGAGCCCAGCTTTTTGCCCAATATTTTAGCCAGAATATCTATACCGATCAATCCAGGTATTTGGTTTCCGCAGGATATTCCGATGAATATTGGACCAATACGTACAAGGCCTTAAGCAACCTAAATGAAATCATCCTGCTGAATGAAGATGAAGCGACGAAAATACAGGCACAAGCAAATGGTGCTGGTGCGAATTCTACGCAGATAGCTATTGCTAGGATCTTGAAATCCTTTGCATTCCATTCCTTAACGGATGTTTTCGGTGATATCCCTTATGAGTCCTATGGTAACAAGGATGCTGATTTTGAAGCATTGAAGAGAAATCCAGATATTCTGACTCCTAAATATGCTTCTCAGGAGAAAGTTTACAAGGATATCCTAAATGAGCTTAAGATTGCAGCCGATACATTGGCGAAATATAAGGCAGGGGTGACCTTCGGAACTTCAGATATCGTATATCAAGGGAAGAATGAGAAATGGTTCAAGTTTGCCAATTCATTAAGGTTGAGGCTGGCGAATCGCATCCTGACCAAGGATAAGGCATTGGCGACCCAGCATATTGAAGATGCCTTGAATAAAGGCGTATTTACCTCGAATGCTGATAATGCCGGCTTTACCTATTCCAGTGCTTCACCATATGAAGCTCCATTGTTTAGGGCTACCGTAACGGCCAATAGAAAGGATTTTGCAGTTTCTCATGTTCTTATTGACGTATTGAAAGGAAACAGAGGTCCATTTAAGATTGAAGACCCAAGGTTGAGCAAGTATGCAAAGCCAAACAGTAAAAATATTTATAAAGGTCAGCCTTATGGCTTACCATTAGCAGCTGGAAATCTTTTCCCGTTAGATAGTATTTCTTTGCCAGGAGACTTGGTCAATAGAGCTAATGCCTTTGAGGTTCTGCAGGAATATTCCGAGGTGGAATTCTTGATTTCTGAATATAAAGGTTGGGAACAGGCGAGTTATGAAAATGGTGTAAAAGCTTCCCTAGAACGCTGGGGAGCCAGTCCTGCTGAAGTAACGGCCTATTTAATGAGAGTCCCAAAAGCAAATAAGGAAAATGTCCTCTCTCAAAAATACTTGGCTTTGTACGGTCAAGGTATTGAATCCTGGACAGAGATCCGAAGAACAGGATACCCGTTGTTCCTGGTTAAAAAAGGAGAGGTGGTTTGGTCAGGAACGGTAGAAGGAAAACCAGTATCCTATTCTTTTGTGCCTGAGATAGGAGATGCCATTCCAAGCAGGTTGGTCTATCCACTGAAGGAGCAGAGTACCAACAAGACTAATTATCAATCTGCCTTAAGCAATCAAGGCGATGATGTGCAGTTCACGAAAATTTGGTGGAATAAGTAAAATGTAATCAATAATTGTAAGCGGAGATCATTTATGGGTCTCCGTTTTTTTATGCACAGTTCTGAAAGCAGCTAGTTGAATAACTTATTGAAAAATTAATATTAAGAATTTGAAATTAAAACTCTAATATCGTAATATTGCGATGTTATTGTCCTTCTTCTCTCTCGGAGGTATGGTCAACAGCAGTATTATATGTTTATTTCTTTATTACAATTTATGAATGCCAATTTAACAAACAGCATAAACCAATTAAACTGGTTAGGCTTTGACAATGCAGAGCGTAAAGAAACTCTAAGACCATTAATCGACTTCATTCAGCATAAATTAAATGCTCAGGAGAAAATCAACATCAACTTCATCTGTACACATAATTCACGTCGAAGCCATTTGTCTCAAATCTGGGCGCAGACAGCAGCTTCCTATTTTAATATTCCCAATGTAAATTGTTATTCAGGAGGTACAGAAGAAACAAGGTTGTTCCCAGCTGTTATTGATACCTTGGAGGCGCAAGGCTTTGATATTTTGAAATTATCAGGTTCTGAGAATCCAATTTTCGCAATAAAATATGCTAGGATAGATCCGCCGATTATCGGTTTTTCTAAAAAACATGACCATCCCTTTAATCCTGAAGCTGGATTTGCAGCCATCATGACCTGTTCCCAAGCAGATTCAGGTTGTCCTTTTATTCCAGGTGCAGAGAAAAGGATTCCCGTAACGTTCGAAGACCCTAATGTATCAGATGGCACGGCGGAACAAGCAGGAGTCTATGCCACACGCAGTCTGCAGATTGCAGAGGAAATGTTCTATGTCTTTTCACAAATCAAATCCTAATAGATGAATTCAAAACTAAAATTCCTTGATCGCTACCTTACCCTGTGGATCTTTTTAGCCATGGCAATTGGAGTTGCTATTGGTAAAACGGTTCCTTCATCTTCGCAATGGATCAACCATTTCCAAACGGGCTCGACGAACATTCCTTTAGCCATTGGACTTATTCTCATGATGTATCCACCATTAGCCAAGGTGAAGTATGAGCATATCGGGAAAGTATTCCGGAATATTAAAGTATTGACGACATCCTTAATCTTAAATTGGGTTATCGGGCCTATTCTCATGTTTGTCTTGGCAATATTGTTCCTCAACGGTTATCCCGAGTACATGACGGGATTGATTTTGATCGGTTTGGCTCGCTGTATTGCCATGGTGGTTGTTTGGAATGAACTCGCAGAAGGAAATCGGGAATATGCAGCCGGTTTGATTGCATTGAATAGTATCTTCCAGGTAATCTTATATAGCCTTTATGCTTACGTTTTTATTACCGTATTGCCCCCATATTTCGGTGTTGCTGGAATTTCAGTGGATATTTCAATCTTAGAAATTGCGAAGAGTGTGGGTATTTATCTGGGTATTCCATTTCTAATGGGGATTATTAGTAGATATGCATTAATTGCCTTAAAAGGAGAAGATTGGTTCCAAAATAAATTTATTCCATTCATCTCTCCAATCACTCTTATTTCGCTACTTTTTACCATCATCGTTATGTTTAGTCTCAAAGGGGAAATGATCGTGCAATTACCTCTTGATGTCCTTAGGGTAGCCATACCCTTAGTCATTTACTTTGCCATTATGTTCGTTGTTAGCTTTCTGGCAGGGAAAAGGGTGGGAGCAGATTATTCGCAAAGCACGGCTATAGCTTTTACGGCCGCCGGGAATAATTTTGAATTGGCCATTGCGGTTGCCATTGCGGTCTTCGGAATTAATAGTGGTCAAGCATTTGTCGGGGTGATTGGGCCCTTGGTAGAAGTGCCCGCATTGATAGCATTGGTAAACCTGGCCTTTTGGTTTCGAAAAAAATATTTTATGGTGAAACCAGTGTAATGAAAAAGCATCCAGTTCAAGATAATTCAACTGGATGCTTTAATTTCTTCACTTAGCTTTTTTTCCTTGCTGTAATGGAGTACAACATCGGAATGGTCTTCTCCAATCCTTTGATTTGATAATTGCCGGCTTCAATTTCTACTGTATTTTTAAAACAATTGTAAGGCGAATAATCATATTCTACGAAGGATTCTATTTGCAGTCCATTGTTCAATAAACCTTGGAAAACTTCAGATAAGGAGTGGTTCCAAGAAACTTCCTCGGCAACAATGTCTGCATTCCGATCGGCATAAGTTCCTTCTTGGACTTCAATGATTGCACCATCATTAAAATAAGAATATTGGAACTTGCTGAAATCATAGTCAAACATCCAGACCACAGGATGGAACTCTACAAATACCAGTTTTCCTCCTGGCTTCAAGCATCTAGAAATGACCTCCGCCCAACGATTCAGGTCAGGTAGCCAACCGATAGTTCCGTAACTGGTAAAGACGATATCAAACTTTCCGTTCAGTGTAGCTGGAGCTTCATAGACATCCGAGCAAATAAATTCAGCATTTAGACCTAGTTGATCGTTTAATTTTTGAGCTTGTTCGATTGCTCGGTCAGAAAGGTCCAATCCCGTTACATTAGCGCCTAAGCGAGCAAGGGAAAGGCTATCTTGCCCAAAATGACATTGTAGGTGAAGGATTTCCTTGCCTTTAACATCTCCCAATAGCTCGATTTCAATAGGATTTAAAGAACTTTTACCCTTTAAAAATCCTTCGTTGTCATAAAAGTCACTGTCAACATGCGCTGCGGTTTTTTGATTCCACAGATTTTTGTTGATTTCCTTGTAATTATGTTGTTCTTTCATCGTTTATTGGTCCTACTGAGTGTCTGCATTCCGTTTCTCGGCAGCTACTTCTTTGTCTTCTTGGTCTGCTTCCAATTGATTGTCTTCTTGCTCTTCCTCAGCTCTTTCCTCAAATTGTATATGTACGAATATAGGAAAGTGATCGGAGTTATAGTTGTCCAATTTCTTTAATTCCCTCAATTTAAAATCGGCAGAGATAAATGCATGGTCCAAGGGGAATTGCATCAAAGGTTGTTTGGCGTGGAAGGTATTATAAAAACCTCTTCCTCTACGTGGATCGAGCAGTTCACTCATCTTAAGGAATAATTCGGTGGTATAGCTCCAGGCAACATCATTCAAGTCGCCAATAACTATCACCGGTAAATCACATTCCTTAGCTTTCTCTGCCACGATCAATAATTCCTTGTCCCTTTCTGTTGATCTTGGGTTTTCATTTGGAACAGGTGGAGTAGGGTGTACAGCATATACTTGGACAAGTTGTCCGGAAGGAAGCTCGATCTGGCAATCAATACTGGGTATTTCATCTTCCACAAGGTATTTCACCTCCGGATTATGGATTGGAAATTTAGAGTAAAATAACATCCCATAGGTATTGTCAATTGGAACTTTCACATGGTATTTGTATTCTGTTTCCAATGCCTGCGTTTGTCTATCCCATTCATGGCTAGTTTCTAATAGCAGCAAAAGATCAGGATTATTGCTATGGACAACACTCAAGCAACCTTTATAGTCATCGTTGTCCTCATACACATTGGAAATCATGATTTTCAGGCTATTCTTGTCATCAATTTTATCCACCTTATAGACTTGTTTTTTCCAAACTGGAGTAAAGGGAAGGATTTGTTTGAGGAGATAGATGATATTGATGAGGATGAATATGCCAAAAACAAGCAGGACGGTATTTTGAAAATCTGCATGAATTAAAAATATGATCAACCAGAGTATAGATAGGGCAAGTTTCTGGATTCTAGGGTATTCAAATACGCGAAAGGTCCAATGATCCTGACGGATCAGCGGCAGAAATGTGAAAATTAAAAGTAAACTCCCAAAGACAATTAGTGCGATCTCCATTTTACTAAAATAAGATAAAATTATTTTTGTTTGCCTAAGACTGAAAATGACCGCTAGGGAGTGATCCTTTTCCCCATGATGATGAGTCCCCTTTCCGTGTCATCCAATTGCGCAATATTGGGCAGGTTGGCCCATTCCTCAAAACCAAAGTGCCTGAAAAGTTTCAGACTAGGTTCATTATGCGAGAATATAAAACCTAACAGGTTTTTGATCCCCAGACTTGGAGCCTCGTTGATGGCATATTCCAAGGCGATTTTCCCCAATCCCTTTCCCCTTACAGTGGGGTCAAGATAAATGCTGATCTCTGCAGTTGCATTATAAGCCGGTCTGCCATAAAAGGATTGAAAACTGAGCCAGCCAACAGTTTTATCCTCCATTTCCAAAATCCATAAAGGCCTATGCTTAGCGTTATGTTCATAGAACCAATTGTTTCTGCTCTCAACAGATACAGGTTCTAGGTCTGCAGTAACCATCCTAGAAGCAATGGTGCTATTGTATATTTCTACAATTCGGTTAAGGTCAGCATAAATGGCTTCTCTGAATTTAATGGTAGTCATGTGGATTTCTTTGGACAAATATAAGGTTTTGGGAGAGGTTTGAACCAGAATACCTTTCCATCGAGCAATTACTAAATAATCTTGGTCCATCCTCTTATCCTGTACCCTGAGCAGGGTCGGAGGGATCCTGGTTCAAACAGCGGGCGTATTCGATACGCTCCTACAGTATTGGGGACAAGTATTGTTAATAATGCCTCGATTATATTATGATCTTGGTTTATCTTCTAATCCATTCTATCCTGGTTCATTTCCAGATCTTGGTCCATCCTCTTATCATTCCATCCCGGTTCAAACAGCAACATATCAATCCCAGCATCCTCTTTTATTTATTGACTTTAAGATGTCCATTGTTTTCGAATATTTTATTAAATTTCAATAATCTGAAAATCAGTGTTGTTACAATAAATCAATATACTATGGAACCAAGAAATAGGAAGAGTTACGATACGTTGAGCGAAGCGGTCAATGACTTGCAAAACATGGGTTATGTAGAGGATTTTGTGATTCAGGAAGATGGGGAGTGCTTGTTTTGCGTGGGGCGATCAAAGGAGCTTTCTCCAGAACAATTTGTGATTGATGAAATCTACCGTTTTGAGGGGATGACCGATCCGGGGGATGAAAGCATCTTGTTTGCTATTTCCTCGACGGATAATCTAATTAAAGGTCTTGTGATCAATAGCTTTGGTGCGGACTTTAGCTTTACAGCTTCAAGATTGGTGGAAGAATTGAACCGAAGAAAGAGAAATGATTAAACATTTTGGTTTATTGTTTCTTTTCAATCTTGTACACGCATCGGTTTTCATCTGCTAATATATGTTTGACGCGATTCACTTCGAGGTCCTCGCCCAACAATGCCCTAAAGTTCTTGAGTTCTGCGCGGCAGAACTGTTGACATTCCGTTGCCGCAGCGCAAATGGGACAATGGTTTTCAATCAAGTAATAAGTCTGACCTTCCTTCTTCCATTCTGCCATATAGCCTTCTTCAGACCTGATTTGAGCCAACTTTTTTAATTTATCACTTGTGCTCTTGGAGCCCTTTAGTTTTTCCTCATAGCGTAAGAACGAACTTTTCTCACGATCGCTGATCAGTAGATCCAAGGCATTTTCACCTAATAGTGACTTGATGGATTGTAGGAGCTGTACCGTAATATCGGCGTGGTTATCTGGAAACTTTGCTAAGCCGGTCTGGCTCAAGGAATAATAGGTAAAGGGTCTGCCGACACCCGATTTCTTGCATACGCCATGTACCAGACCCTCCTCAGATAGCTTTAATAATTGCTGCCTCGCACCTTCTTTTGTGATGCCCAATTCCTCTGCAATGCCAGCGGCATCAATTTCGCCGCGCATCTTCATCAACATAATTATTTTGTCTGAATTGTTCTTCTTCATTAGCCAAGTTATTTCTTGCTTTATTCTAACAAATATAATTAAATAATTTCAATAGATTTTTTCGAAGGAAAATAGGAAAAATCTATAATTACCAATAATACACTGTTTTTACAGCTTTAATAGGTTATTTTACTGTTAAACCGGTATTAATTCTATTTTAATAAAACAAGTTGAGGCTTGTTTTATTCAAGCTATTTTTTAACTTTGATTCATACGATCTAGAATCGATTGTTGGCTATTAATCCATTAATACAACCTTATCATGGAGAACTACATATTATCCTTTCGGGCGCCTTTAAATGCACTTTTGCAAAGGCAACAGATTTTTGAAAAGTTAGCTCGTGAATATCCTCAATTGGGTCCCATATCGATTGATATGGATGATAAACAATATGTCATGAATGTAAATGCTCCTGGGCGGCTGGAGAATGATATTCAAAACACCTTGTTGAGCTACGGATTCCGCGTCGCTTTCTTAAAAGCCGATCTGATTAAAGTACTTGATCCTAAGGTCAAGATTGCTTAATATTTTTTCATTTCTATTTGTCAGGCGGGTCTTTCAGAAGAGGGATCCGCTTTTTTGTTGTGCTAAAAACAGCATATTCTGTCGTAACCGAGCAAACCAGCCTAACTTTATGAAAGTTTTTAATAATTATTAAGTGTTTTATTTAATGATTTATGTGCCTAGATTTCGATTTAAGCAAGAAAACGCCTTTTAAACAAGAAATTTTGCAGGATGGTACAGGATGGATCGATAATGGAATCTTTTTAGATTTGGACAAAGGGCATTGGTACTGCTTTAAAAATAAAACCTAAACTCAACCTTGGTGAAGGGTTATAATTACAATAGGATGGGCCTTGCATAATTATAACCCCTTACTTTATAAAAAAATTCATTGAATAAAAACATAAACAACATACAAGATCATCATTAATTAAATTGGTTCATAAGGGTTATCAATACCCGTTTCTGTAAATTCCCCAAAGCCCTTTGGGGAATTTTTTTTACCTTTCTCTTGTCGATAAAGTTTTGAAAATTTATCGATTTCCATTGGTCAAAATTCTAACTGAAATTCTTGGTTGCATTTAGGCCAAGTCTTGTTTTAGTCTTGGTCTTATTCGAGACATATTTTGAAATTTCCGAATATGTCTCGAAGAAGACCAAAAGGAGGGTCGAAGGGTATATTCCATGAAAAATTTTTTTTAGAAAAAAAATTAGACAAAATTTTATCTTAAAATCTTAAGGTAAGTAGAAAACAGAATCTGATTAAAAAATGTATTTTTGGTTATGTCAAAAGAACAATTTTCGGGATTTACTTTTAGAAAAGCTTTGCCAGAAGAGGCAGAGTTGGTTTGGTCCATTATGCAAGAAGCTATTGATAAGCGGCGTGAAGAAGGGAGTCGGCAATGGCAAGATGGATATCCTAATCTGGATGTTGTGAAAACGGATATTGAAAAAGGATACGGATATGTGAGCATTGACCCTGCCGGTCAATTGACAGGCTATTTAGCCTTAATTTTCGACGGGGAACCAGCCTATGAAGCCATTGCTGATCAATGGTTGACTAATCGGCCTTTCTCGGTGGTGCATAGGATTGCCGTTTCCCAAACTACTTACGTAAAGGGACAGGCAACCTGGATGCTGGAGGAAGCACATCAGGTAAGTTTGGATAATGGGTACTTAAGCATGAAGGTCGATACCAATTTTGATAATACGGGGATGTTGCGGGTATTGGAAAAGTTAGGTTATGTATATTGTGGGGAAGTATACTTCCGTGGAAGTGCAAGGAAAGCTTTTGAAAAGAAATTAGATGAATAAAAAAGGGAAAAATAAAATCTTAAAATAAATAGAAAGAGGTTCTTAGGAACCTCTTTTTTTGATGAAATACTTTTTTTCTGTCACCAAACCCAAAAAATAAACAGGATTTATTTAATAAAGTTTGTTTGGAAGATTAAAAAATTAACTCGGTAGTTTTCCAACACGCATAATGATCTTCCAAGTTACCTGTTTAGCCTCTTCTTCATCGGTCCAAAAAGGCTGTAATTCTTCCTTCAATTTAAAGAGAGGGTTCCTTTCCTCTTGCTGTATATACCGTTGGGTAGCTGACCAGCTCAACAGATGACCTAAAAAGTCCTGCAGTTTATATTTTTTACGGATATAGAATTCAGGGGGCTCGATTTCCCGGAAAGGGAAGGGTATGGTGGTGTATCCTTGTTGCAATAATTTGATTTCAGATGGCCAGTAAGGTCCGACGGTCTTATCATGGAAATTTTGGGTAATGGGGTCGATATTCTTGTCGACCTGAGGGACAGCATAGGCCCATACCGCAATGATTCCATCTTTTTTTAGGACTCTTTTTGCAGCTTCGTAGAATTTATCGATATCGAACCAATGTATGGCCTGAGCTACGGTGATAATATCGACAGTATGTGCAGGAAGGCTAGGTTCTTCGGCTTTTTCTACATGGTAGGTAACCTTTTCATGCTGAAAAGCATTTTTGATCTGAGCCTCGCTAGGGTCCGAGGCATAGACTTGATCATAGAAATCGGCTAAATGTATGGCAGATTGCCCATTTCCCGTACCACAGTCCCACGCCAAGGCATGCGCTGGAGTTAAGTTGCTGAGATAATCATACAGTTCATGAGGGTATGATGGTCTAAACTGAGCATAAATAGATGCTTGTTTAGAGAAGTTGTCGCTAAATGTTGCCATAGTACCTTTTTATTACATCTATTTGTCTCTTAAATCTACGAATAATTGATGAGCAAAAAAGCTATTGTTTGAGATAATTTTTATTGATTATTAAGAGGATACGGATTTAGTAGATTTTTGTTGACAGAAGATTTGACAGACAGGTCTTTCTTAAAAAATGAATTTATCGAGATCTAATTCACAGAAAAAAGAAGGGGATCCTTCATAATCAAAAATTTCTCCGATTTCGAAGCCCATTTTTTTGAGAACGTTCAGCGACCCGATGTTTTCAGGATGTACGGTGGCATACAGATTTTTTAGGTTCATGACTTCTTTGGCATATATGACGGTCGCAATGCAGGCTTCTGAAGCGTATCCATTTCCCCAATGTTTTCTTTTCAATCTGTAACCCAGATCATAAAAATTGCTCCTGCCGTTTAAGGGGTAATCGATGTACTTTAAGCCGCACCATCCAATCATTTCCATATTGTCCTTTTTGACGATTGCCCAGCGCCCTATTCCATTTTCTTGGTATTGCTTTTGGATAAATTGTATGGCCTCATCGATTTCCTGTATGGATTCTATAGGTTGGTTGAAGATGTACCGATGTACTAGAGGGTCTGAGTCCATTTCAAACATGTCGATTCGGTCTGTTAATGAAATTTGCCGGAGAATAAGCCTTTTGGTTTCAGAAATTGGAGACATCATTGATTTCAGTTTAATTTTTGGCTACTTGAAAATACAAAAATATAGTTGTTGGCGCAATTTTTAATTTATTTGTCGAAATAATCTGACAAAAAACAGGAGAAACTACAAATTATATTTGGCGATTTATGGCTTAATTATCTAATTTAGACGCTTAATAAATCAAAAAAGTTTAATAAATCGTATTTTACCTACCTAAGAAAATCATAGTCAAAAGTCATCAGCCTTGATGACTTTTTTTTGGGGTCATTGCTCAGGATCAGCCGAGTTTCTGTAGGGACCTTCTTGGTAATCGGGAAAAGCAGGAGTTTCCATCCTTAATAATTAACAATTACTTAATGTTTCTCTATCAAAATTTTATCTAACGATACCATCTTTTATAAAAAATTCAATTAATAAAATAATGAAAGAAATGTTTTTTAGATAAGTTTAAAGAGGTTAATGTCTTGGTTTTTAGTTTAGTGAAAAAATATTTGCAAAGAGTTATTTATTGTGAATCAATAATTCCGATACTTTCTCTTTATTAAAAAAATAATAAAAAATATGTTTTAATATTAAATTAATTTAAATATAGTTACTTTTGCAGAGGTAATTCCTTTGGGTAGTAGTTAAAATTTATTGCTGATTAAAAGTGCTAATCGCAGTGAACTGAACTGTATATGTACATACGATTCGGTTGAATAGTTTATTGACTAGGAGCGATTACGAACATGATTGGGGAGGAGTAGTAAGCTTTTGAAATATCTTAATTATTTTAATATGGAAATACCAAACAACACCTTGGAAGGGCAGGATCTTGAAAGGAAACTACAGGATGTCGCTGCGAATTGTTTTACCACATCAAAAAACTTGGAGAACTTGAGTGTTGAGCAACGGTCGCAGATTGTCGATTTATTTGATCGCATTAAATATAAGGACATTATCGATCAAGGATTTTGGAGTTTAGGCGGTGGATTGAACCATTATAAACTCAGTTTAAACGAGATCAAATTAACTTTATTGGAAATTTTGTCTTCGTGTTCAGACGAAAAGGAAAGATTGATCCTAAAGGAGATGTTTCTTTTCTTAAATATTCTTGATGAACCAAGTTTCTATCAGTTATTTGCCTTGAGACAATTGATACACTGTCCAGAAGAAATATTTGACGAGAAAGCCAAAGAAATCTCGGGAAATTATTTTGAATAATCATTCAACCCTTTTAGGCATCGGCAGATAGGGCAACCTCTCCATTAGTCCTGGTCTTCTGCTTGTTTTGAACCAGGGTAAATAAAAATCCTCTTATTTAGGGTGGGATTTGCCAGCTGACTGATGCCTTTTGTTTTAACGGATAATTTATGGGAAATTGACCAATATTTCCTAAATTTATCCCTAAAGGAGCAATAATTTATTTCTGTTTAAATAGATGCTCTGCAAAACCAAATAAACTTATATGTTTTTGACACCAATCAGCCCTGAGCACCAGTTTTTCAGGGAGAGTTTACGTTCATTTATTAAAAAAGAGATCCTTCCTCATATTGATCAATGGGAGAGTGAAGGTAAAATTGATAAAGCCATCTGGCGAAAAATGGGTGAGATGGGTTATTTAGGCTTAAATTTCCCTGAGGAATATGGCGGCTTGGACCTTGATTTTTATTACTCCCTTATTTTTTGTGAAGAACTTTCCCATTGCTTTTCTGGCGGATTTACCATTTCAGTCCTAGTTACTGAATATATGTCTGCACCTTATCTATTAAAATATGGCTCAGCATTTCTGAAAGAAAAATACCTCAGTAAGGTGATTACAGGAGAATTAATCAGTGCTATCGCCATTACAGAACCTGGAGCAGGTTCCGATGTGCAAAATATAAAAACTACAGCGACTGATGAGGGTGATTATTACTTGGTCAATGGTTCCAAGACCTTTATCACCAATGGCTATTACGGTGATTTTTATATCACTGTGGTAAAAACAGATCCTAAAGCTGGATCTTCCGGAATCAGCTTGTTGTTAATTGATCGGGAATCTGAAGGTTTAACAACCAATAAAATTCAGAAATTGGGATGGCATGCTTCCGATACAGCAGAACTTGCTTTTGATAATGTAAAGGTTCCTAAAGACCATTTGATTGGCGAGTTGGGTAAGGGATTTAAATATTTGATGGGGGGATTGCAGCTGGAGCGTTTGACCGCTGCCATACATAGTCTGGCAACAGCGGAATCTGCAGTCGATTATACCCTACAGTATCTCAAAGAAAGGTCTGCTTTTAACAAACAATTGAAGGATTTTCAAGTTATTCGTCATAGGGTGTCGCAGATGATGGCTGATATTGAAGTGTTAAAAAGCTTTGTCTACCACTGCTGTGACCTGGAGAATCAAAAAAAATATGCCGTAAAGGAATGTTCCATTGCAAAACTGCAATGCAGTGAGCTGGCCATCAAGGTTGTGGGGGAATGTTTGCAGTTGTTTGGAGGCTATGGCTTTACAGAAGACTATAAAATTTCCAGGTTATACCGAGATGTTCGCGTAGGAACGATCATTGGCGGAACCTCCGAAATAATGCTTGAAATTCTGTCAAAGATATTCATTGATGAAGTGGATTATGAAAAACGTTAAATAACCGATGTAAATAAGAGGATAATGAGTAAAATTAAGGAGAGAATCAAAGAGCAAATCAGTGTCAGTAAAAATGCTGATGGGGTCTATCAATTGAGATGGATCAACGTAAGATCGCGCCCACATGATCTTTCATTGGATGAATTTAAGTTCTGTATCGAACTACTGCTTTCTGTCCTTAAAAAAAGTGATTGTACCAGTCTACAATTGATCTTGGAAGGAAAGTTTAGGGATGCAGACTATGAAGAATTGATCTATACGGCCGGAAAGGAAGGCTTTCTGACAAAGTTAGAGCATATCGATGAAATGATCATCGAGCTTTCGGAAATCGACAAACCTACAGTTGTATTATTTGATAAAGCTTGTACAGGCTTGGCAGCAGCTTTTTTGTTGCTGTTTGATCAACGAATTGGGATCGGTCCTAAAGCCAAGATGGGATTTCCGGAAGGCGCCTTTGGTATGCTGACCGGAAACGGAAGCTTCACAAAGCTTTTAGGGCTTGTGGATGCAGAGTTGGTTTTTGACCTGTTGAACTCGGGTCGGATGATAAAACCTGAGGAAGCCGAAAAAGCAGGTCTGCTTCAAGACAGGATCAGTTCTTGGGAACAGGTCCAAGCTTGGCTTCAGGAAAATTCAACCTTCAAAAGTGATGATAAATTTAAATGGAAGGTAGATCCTGATCAGTTGTCAGCAGCTATACAGCAATTAAATGCCAAATCGATGAAGCCTTTGTTGATGACAGAGGTGTTGTTGAGTTTGATCCAGAACTCGGAAGGACAGAGTTTTAAAGACTTATTGACCAAGGAACACTTGGCTTATTTAGGCCTATTGACCGCAAAGGAAACCTTGGCAAGGGTAAGGACCTTCCATTATGCCGTAGAGGATGCAATTGCCATGTGCAAGGAGGTTGAGGAGGAAGAGATCAATAAGGTCGCTGTCATTGGGGCAGGGATGATGGGATCGGGGATTGCGTATGAGGTTGCAAAAGCAGGGATTGACGTGATCCTAAAGGATGTTGATCTGCAAAACGCAGAAAGGGGAAGAGCCTATTCCGAAAAGCTGTGCAACAAGCTGATCGAATTAAATAAAATGAAGGAGGATGATAAGCCTAAGATTTTGGAACGAATTCTTCCTACGGATCAATTAGAGGATTTAGATGGTGCTGAAATCATTGTTGAAGCGGTCTTTGAAGATAAACGGTTAAAAGCGGAAGTCATCAATGAAAGCAAGCGGTTTCTAGCGCAGAGCGGTTTGTTTGCTTCCAATACAACTTCGCTTCCCATCAGTAAATTATCTAAATCATTTGATGATCCAAGTCGATTTATAGGACTGCACTTTTTTTCGCCCGTTGACCGAATGGCCCTGGTAGAGGTTATCCGCGGCAAGGAGACTTCGGAGGAAACATTGGACAAAGCTTTGAGCTTTGTTGGCAAATTGAAAAAGATACCCATTGTAGTGAATGATGGGCCTGCATTCTTTACCTCGCGGATATTTTTCTATTACCTTTTAGAAGGAATCACCATGTTGTTGGAAGGTGTTCCTACGGAAAGAATTGAAGAAGCTGCAAAAAACGCGGGTTTTGGCGTTGGGCCATTAGCGGTTTTGGATGAGATATCCTTGCCATTGATGGTGCATGTATATGAGCAACTTCCTGATATGAGCTTCAGCCAGAAAAGAGTTTATAACTACCTGCAAAGAATGATCAAGAAAGGGAGAACTGGCAGGAAATCTAGTCGTGGATTCTATGATTACCCCGATAATAAGCCGAAAAAATACTATGCCGATCCAGAGTTAAAGGATCTCGATAGCCAAATTTCGGCAAAGGATATCCAAGATCGATTACTGGCCGTCTTAGCCTTGGACAGTTACCGCTGTTTAGAGGAAGGGATTTTATTTAGTCCGATTGACGGTGATCTAGGTTCGGTCATGGGATTAGGATATCCGGTCCAGACCGGAGGCGTATTTGGATATATCGATATGATCGGATTGGATGAATTCATCAAGATCTGCGAGAACTTTGGACAGTATGGTGATGAATGGGAAATTCCAGATTCATTGATCAAATTGAGAGACGAAGGATTCCAGTTCTATGATGGATTTGAATCTAATTGGGTAGATGAATAGGAGGCTATTCTGAAAACCTGCAGATAAAGATAGTAGGATTGGGCTTATGAAGATAAGCCCAATTTTGTTTTATAGTCATCCTTCTGAAAGACTCAGCCAATGGTGATTTTTAAGATTGCAATTCACCTTCTTTGTTACTTTTTCGTGGAAAATTATCCAAACCGAAGAAGGAGCTGATGGATACCAATTCTCTTCGTTACTTTTGAAGCCCAAAAGTAACCAAACCGAAGAAGGAGCTCATGGATACCAATTCTATTGTTACTTTTGAAGCCTAAAAGTAACCAAGCCGACAAAGGAGCTCATGGATAACAATTCTATTGTTACTTTTGAAGCCTAAAAGTAACCAAACTTACAAAGGAGCTTATGGATAACAATTCTCTTCGTTACTTTTGAAGCCCAAAAGTAACCAAAAGGCTTCGGCTCATTTAAGATGGCTTTTCGCACGTACATCCGCACATGAAAAGAATGCCTTGTTGTCGGGAATATCTTTCAAAAGATCATCCCTTTTGATGGGATGATCTTCTGAAAGCATTCCAAGGCCAATCCCATCGCGCAGGGCAACGGCATTCTTTCCATTTTTCCGCCATTGGAAATGAGCCAGGGGCTAAAGAGCTTCCTTCGGAAGGATTATTTCTGTATTGAAAAACCTCCAGGGGGTGGATCTTTGTGGAACCTGAATGTTTGAAAGGGTGAACCCCAGAGTGGGTGAGATATTTTTCCATACCCTTTCTGTGTCACCCTGAGGGCTCGCCGAAGGGTCTCGGAACTATCCATACTTCACTTGAAATGGTTTTCTCATCTTACGATTTCGAAATGACACACTCCTCTAAATAAAATAAAAAATAGATTCTTCGTTTCACTCTGAATCCCTCTTTAGCGCATTGTGATTCTGAACGGAATGTGAGGAATCTGTACGGTTCTCCTCACTAACTGCTTGTCATCCTTAACCGAAGGTTAAGGAACTGTACGCCAATGCCATGCGTTATTGATTAAGTCTGTAAAATTCCGATATCCTTCCTTTGTGCCAATGACACGTCTGTTAAATCTGTGTTTTTCCTGATGAATTTTTCTTTTGGCGGACAACTGCCCAAGGATGGGCAGAATTATATTAGGTGGTCTATTAACTAGAACATGGGTGGCTTCGTCAGAAATCTGAATTTATCTAAAGTATGTAAGTGAAAGGCGTATATACTACGCCCCCACGAAAATGTGCTTAAAATTGGATTAGAAAGCTATGTTCCATTCCACGATCTTGGTCTATCCTCTCATCCTTTTCATCTTGGTTCAAAACCTAAATCTTGGTCTATCCTCTCATCCTTTTCATCCTGGTTCAAAACCCAAATCTTGGTCTATCCTCTAATCCTTCCAATCCTGGTTCAAAAAAAGCGGCCTGTTCAGCCGCTTCTTTATTTATACCATTAAATCCACTAATTCATGGACAGGGATATCTTTAATCTTATCGTAATCCAGGGTGTTTTCAAGAATTGTTTTCTGTTGTTTTTCTGCGAAGACCCTTGCAAGATTGATTTTATACTTTTCGATCAGTTTCGGGATTCCTTCATCACGGCGTCTACGGTGACCAATAGGATATTCCACAACCACCTCTTCCAATATCCTTCCGTCATTCAATTCAACGGTCAAGGCGTTAGCGATTGATCTTTTTTCAGGATCGTGGTAATCTTTGCTGAATTGTGGGTCCTCGAAACAGGTTATTTTTTCCCTAAGGGCGTCGATCCTTGGATCTGCAGCAACATTGTCTTCGTAGTCAGCAGCTGTCAGTCGACCAAAGATTAAAGGAACGGCCACCATATATTGGATAGCATGGTCACGATCCGCAGGATTATGTAGTGGACCTTTTTTATCTATGATCCGGATGGCTGCTTCGTGAGTCCTGATTTTGATACTCTTGATATCATCGGATGATTTTCCGGCATCTTTTAATTGCTGATGCAAGGTCATCGCTGCCTCCACTGCAGTTTGAGAGTGGAACTCAGCAGGGAATGAAATCTTGAAAAGGACGTTTTCCATAACATAAGTGCCGTAAGGGCGTTGGAATTTAAATGCATTTCCTTTAAAGGAGACATCATAAAATCCCCACACCGGAGCGGTCAATACGGAAGGATACCCCATTTCACCTTTTTGGGCGATCAAGGCCAAGCGAACTGCTCTGGAAGTTGCATCTCCAGCCGCCCAAGATTTACGGCTACCCGTATTAGGTGCATGTCTATAGGTCCTGAGTGACTGCCCATCTACAAAGGCAAGCGAAAGTGCATTGATCAGTTCCTCTTTGTTCAATCCCAATAGTTTGCTCACCACGGCTGTTGAAGCCACTTTTACCAAGATAACGTGATCAAGCCCAACCTTGTTAAAGGAGTTTTCCAATGCCAGGACGCCTTGAACTTCATGGGCCATGATCATGGATTCCAAAACGTCCAACATGATCAAAGGTTTTTTGCCGGCAGCAATCCTGTTTCTGGAAATCCAATCGGCGACGGCGAGGATTCCGCCCAAGTTATCTGAAGGGTGTCCCCATTCTGCGGCTAACCAGGTGTCATTGAAATCTAACCAACGGACCATGGCGCCAATATTGAATGCGGCTTGGATAGGGTCTAATTGAAAAGGTGTCCCTGGGACCTTAGCACCATTTGGAACTACCGTTCCGGGAACAATGGGACCCATTAATTTTGTGCAAGCGGGATAGGTTAGAGCTTCAAAGCCACAGCCTATAGTGTCAAGGAAACAATAGTGAGCTGTTTTTAAAGCTAAATCACTATTGATTTTAAAATCAAGGATATAATCTGCAATATCAACCAAAACCTGGTCAGGATTTGGTCTGTTGTTTGGAATATGTGATGACATTCTAATATATAAGTGTTTTTGTATTAATTTTTTCTTTCTGCTATGGGGATAAATTCTCTATTTTCCGGGCCTGTATAATTGGCGCTAGGCCTAATGATTTTACCGTCTTGGCGCTGTTCAATCACATGGGCGCCCCATCCCGAAATCCTGGACATGACAAACAGAGGCGTGAACATATCGGTAGGGATTCCCATTATATGGTAGGCCACCGCAGAAAACCAGTCCAGATTCGGGAACATACGTTTTTCATCCCACATTACGGTTTCTATCCGCTCGGCGATATCGAATAGACGCATATCTCCACTTTCTTCGGAGAGTTTTTTTGCAATTTTCTTTATGACTTGATTTCTTGGGTCGGCGATGGTATAGACAGGGTGTCCAAAGCCGATG
Organism: Sphingobacterium sp. NPDC055346; assembly: GCF_053645235.1. Taxonomy (NCBI): domain Bacteria; kingdom Pseudomonadati; phylum Bacteroidota; class Sphingobacteriia; order Sphingobacteriales; family Sphingobacteriaceae; genus Sphingobacterium; species Sphingobacterium sp. NPDC055346. Next base: position 364,324 of record NZ_JBSHMI010000004.1, on the reverse strand, counting down.
ATGACTTCTTTATTCGCCAATCTCTTTTTGATATCGGCTTCGGCTTCGTCAGCGTTGGCATACCGTTCCTGGATTTCATAGGCTACCTCATTTGCGCCGCCATGTTTTGGACCACGTAGCGCACCAATGGCCCCAGCGATACAGGAATAGATATCAGAACCTGTACCGGCAATGACCCTAGCGGTAAAAGTCGATGCATTGAATTCATGCTCAGCATAGAGGTTTAGGGAAACCTGCATGGCCTCTACCCAAGAATCACTTGGTTTTTTACCGTGCAATAGATGAAGGAAATGGCCACCGATTGTCGCATCATCTGTTTTTACATTGATTTCCTTTTGATTATGACTGTAATGGTACCAGTATAGTAGGGCAGAACCCATGCTTGCCATTAATCGATCGATAATATTTCTGGTTGTTTCCACCTCGTGCTGGAGGGGCTCGGGTTCCAGGTTGCCAAAAACCGAAACCGAAGTCCGGAGTAAATCCATGGGATGCGCAAATTCTGGGATTAATTTCAGCACCTCTTTTAATTGCTGCGGAAGTCCACGGTCCTTGATCAGTTTTTTCTGGTAAGAATCCAGTTCTTTTTGAGTTGGAAGATGTTCATGGATCAACAGGTAGGCTACTTCTTCAAAGCTAGCTTTTTCCGCAAGGTCCAAGATGTCATAGCCTCTGTAATGCAGATCATTTCCACTTTTACCGACGGTACAAAGGCTTGTATTTCCAGCAGGAACACCCGAAAGGGCAACGCTTTTTTTAGGTTTGAAACCTGATTCATTTGCTTCTTTCATATTATTTGTTTTTAAACAATTGGTCTAGTTCGTTTTCATACCGATAATAGTCGATACTTTGATAAAGTTCTTCCCGAGTTTGCATGCTGTCGATAACTTGCGCTTGGGAACCATCCTTTCTGATATGCTGGTAGACATTCAGGGCAGCTTTGTTGGCCGCACGAAATGCTGATAGCGGATACAGGACGATGGAGACGCGCACATCCTTTAATTGCTGAACAGTGTATAAGTCTGTTTTTCCAAATTCTGTTATGTTGGCTAGGATCGGTAGGCCTGTAGCTTCAGCGAATCGTAGATAATCCTCCAATTTGGTCACGGCTTCTGCAAAAATGAAATCAGCCCCAGCAATTTGATAGGCAACGGCACGTTCCAAGGCCTTGTCCAACCCCTCGGAGGCAATGGCATCTGTCCTTGCTCCAATTTGAAAATCAGGGTCTGTCCGTGCATGCACTGCAGCCTTGATCCTATCAACCATCTCTTCAGTAGAGACCAGTTCCTTGCCGGGTCTATGGCCACATCGTTTTGCACCGACCTGGTCTTCCATGTGGATACCGGCGGCACCTGCTTTTTCCAAGGATTTGATCGTTCTGGCGATGTTGAATGCCGAGGGACCAAAGCCAGTGTCGATATCTACCAATAAGGGCAGCGAGCAGACGTTGGTGATCCGCTGCACATCGATCAGGACATCCTCTAACGTGGTGATCCCGAGATCAGGGATTCCTAATGAACCAGCTGCTACGCCACCACCGGATAGGTAAATGGCTTTAAATCCAGATTGTTCCGCCAATAATGCATGGTTAGCATTAATAGCGCCTACGACCTGTAAAGGGGTTTCAGATTGAATAGCTTCTTTAAATTTACGACCTGCAGAATCCTTCATATATGTGACGGGATAAATAGTTTATAAAATGATAATGGTAAGGGAAAATGAACTAAGGTAACGTCAATTTGCCTCTCTCTTAAAGGTAGGAAAATTTATGGGTTATCGGAATTTTTATGCTGGAAAAGATGAATAAGAAATTGGCCTTAATAGATAGGGAATAGACTGATTTTGAAAGCCATTGAATTAAGGGTAAAGGCTTCTGGTTTCAATAAACAGATCGATTTGGTTCAGGACTTTTTTCAGATCCTTAATTACTTCATGGGACCAGAACCTGAATACCGTATAGCCTAGATCACGCAAGGCCTTGTTGTTGAAGAAATCCTTTTGCATATTTCTTTCGATTTTTGGAATCCAAAAAGCTTGGTTGCTCTTTATTTTCGATTTTACATTTTCCCAATCATAGCCATGCCAAAATTCACCATCGACAAAGATGGCTAATTTGTATCGGTGGATGACGATATCTGGGCTTCCCGGAAGTTTCTTTTGATGGATTCGGTATCGGATGTTTTTATTCCAAAGTGCTTTGCGCAATATAAGTTCGGGTTTAGAGTTTTTGCCTTTGATCTTAGACATTATCTTACTTCGCTTCTTACTGGTATAAAATCCTTTCGACTCCTCAAAGCGAGGAACTTGTATTGGGCTGTCATTGTAAAACTTATTAACCATCTACTAAAATTAAGGAAAATGTGTGATTTCTGAAGTAATAGGAAAGGTTTTGTAAGAATAGTTATACTTATACTGGCTTGACTTTTCCTAGTAATATTTAATTTGCTGCAAAATTTGTTAAGTGTTGTTTTTTTTCTATTTTGAGTTACAGTAAACCTAAATTTCTAACAAAACCTACTTAACTAATGAAAAAACAGAAGAGTTATTTTAGGACCCTGACAAAGATTCTATTGTTCAGTGGCTCCCTTAGTATGGTTCCCATTTCTCCATTATTTGCGAGTCCGTCAGTCTATACGGCCCCTCAGCAAAAAATCACGGGAACGGTCAAAGACTCAAAGGGGGAGGCCCTTTCCGGTGCGACAATCACCTTGAAAGGAAGCAGAATTAAGACCCAGACGGATGTCAACGGGAATTTTGAATTGTCGGATGTGCCAGCAGGATCGACCTTGACGGTCACCATGATCGGCTTTTTAATCCAGGATGTTCCTGTAACAGGGAATTCAGTAAATGTAGTCTTATCAGAAGATGCGCAAGGACTGGATGAAGTGGTGGTGGTTGGTTATGGTTCCTTGGACAAAAAGGAACTGACCAGTGCCGTAACTACCATCAAGCCCAAAGATTTTGTTCCAGGTACAGTTTCGCCGTTACTTTCGATGCAGGGCAAGGTTGCAGGCCTGAATGTTTCATCAAACAACGGTAGCGATCCGAACTCATCGGTCAGTGTACAATTGCGCGGAGTAAACTCCGTTAACGCCTCACAAGGTCCATTGGTGGTAATTGATGGGGTACCAGGAGGTGATGTGAACTCGGTTGCCAAAGAAGACATCGAATCCATTTCGGTACTTCGAGATGCATCCGCAGCTGCCATTTACGGTACACGTGCATCCGGGGGTGTCATCTTGATCACTACCAAAAGGCCACAGATCGGAAAACCAACTGTAAACTTTACATCCGAGTACTTTATGGAAACGGTTCGGAAGCGACCACAAGTTTTATCACCAGAGAAATTTGTGGAAGTTGGCCTTGGAGACGACCTAGGCCATAGAACCGATTGGTATGATGAAGTCACCAATAAGAATCCATTCAGTCACCGTCAAGTGCTGAATGTCAGTGGAGGTTCGGAAGATGCCAACGTCTATGCCACTTTCGTAAAAAGAGATGCCAAGGGTATTGCACTTGGATCTAAAAGAGGGGAGATCGGCGGTCGTGTCAATACCAATTTCAGGTTTTTTGATGGATTTGCAGAATTGTCAACCAATGCCAGTTATAACCAAGTAGATGCCGATTTTACCAATAATGACATCTTCAATATGGCCATGGTATTAAATCCAACCGAAACGCCATACAATGCTAATGACCTGACCGGCTATAATGTTTTGGTCGGAGGTTATGATTATTGGAATCCAGTTGCTGAAGTTATGTTAAGAGATGATAGAAGGCAATATCGCTACCTATTAGCGAACTCAACCTTGAAATTGAATCTTACTGACTATTTAAGCACCAGTGCTACCGTTGGTATCAAAAGTAATTCAGAGCATGGAAGTTTCTTCCGTTCGGCACAACATCGCTTATCTAGACAGGACGGAATCGATGGATATGCAAGTCAGGCATTCCAACGTAATTTGGATCGTGTTTTTGAATGGACGGTAAATTATACCAGACGTTGGGAAGAACATTCGGTCAATGCCGTTGGAGGTTATAGTTATCAAGATTTCAATGGCCGCGGCTTTGATATGAATAACTCTGATTTTCCAGTTGATGGTATCAAAGAAAACGACATGGGGACAGGTTCGTTTTTGCCGGATGGGCGTGCTGGAATGGGTTCATGGAGAAATCCATGGGTGAAATTGGCTGCCTTCTTTGGACGTGTTAATTATTCCTATCTAGACCGATATATTGTGACAGCTACTGCTCGATATGAGGGCTCTTCGAAGTTTGCTCCAGAAAACCGTTGGGGATTCTTCCCAGGTCTATCCTTAGGCTGGAGAATGTCTCAGGAACCGTTTATGAAAGATGTCACCTTTATTGATGACTTAAAATTCAGAGCGGGATACGGTGAGACAGGAAATGAGGGCTTCGGTGCCGAGGTATCAACACGGATGTACTCAGCGGATACTTGGTTCTTGCAAAACGGACAATGGTTCCGTACCTATGGGGTGAAACATAACCAGAACCCAGGCATTAAATGGGAAGTGAAAAAAGAATACAACTTAGGAATGGACTTTACCATCCTGAACAATAAGTTGAGTGGTCGATTTGATATCTATAAACGTAAGATTGATGACCTGATCTATGATATTTCTGTTTCGCAACCTCCGGCGATCCACGATAAAACAACGATGAACGTGGGTAGTATGGAGAATAACGGTTTTGAATTTGAGTTGAATTACAATGCTGTTCAAAAAGAGAATTTCAGTTACAGAACTTCAGTTGTTGCTTCGCACAATACGAGTAAATTAAATTCACTATGGGGAAGCCAGACATTTTCTGATCGTAAGGGATTCCCAGCTCCAGGTTCTCCGGGATCTGCTGTTAGGTTGTATCCAGGAGAGGAAATCGGAAGGTTCTTCTTATGGCAGTTTGCTGGATTTACCGATGATGGCTATTGGATGTTATACGATAAGGACGGTAATGCCTTCGACGTACGCGACAAGAACAAAACTGTAGGTGATAAGAAATTTGTTGGACAAGCGATTCCTACCATTCAGTTGTCATGGAACAATGAGTTTACCTATAAAAATTGGGATGCCAATATTTATATGAGAAGCTGGATCGGTCATGATGTTTTCAATATGATCAATATGTACTACAGCTTACCAAATGTAAAGGGACAGAATGTATTGGATGAGGCTTATGAAAAACATAAGGATATCAAGGGTGAAAAAGAACTATCTGATTACTGGTTGGAAAAAGGGACTTTCTTGAAAGTGGATGCAATCAATATTGGTTACACGTTCAACAGGGAAATGATAAAGCCATTTAAGAGCCTGAGAGTTTATGCAACTGGAAGAGATCTTTTTGTATTCACCAAATACAGCGGATTGGATCCTGAGGTGAACATCAATGGATTGGATCCAGGCTTTGAGGAAAGGAATGTTTATCCAAAGACAAGAACCTTTATGATGGGCTTACAACTTAATTTTTAATGAAAACGACCATGAAAAAATATATAATATTTCTATGTGCAGGTTTTGGTTTGTTGACAACAAACAGTTGTACCAAGCTTGATCAAGAGTTTTACAGCTCGGTAACACCAGAGACCTTTTTTAAGAGTGAGAAAGATATTCAAGCGGCCTTATTTCGCCCGTTTACCCATGCTAAATGGTATATGGGGGAAGACCGTTGGCGCTTGCAAGAATATACAGCAGATAATTTTGCCATTACCACCAAAGGTAGGCACTGGTATAATGGGGGTGAGAATGAAAGATTTCACTATCATCGTTGGACACCGGATGATGGATGGATTTGGGGTAGCTGGAGAGGCACACTAATGGGTGTAGCTTTGGCATTGGATGCGAAAAGCGATTTAGAGAAGTTAGATTATACGCAATTTGCACTGACCGATGAAATTAAAGCATCGCATTTAAGTCAATTGGATGCCTTGATTGCCTATTTCTATTTACGGGGTTTGGATTATTTCGGAGGGATGCCAATTTTCGAATCACTTGAAGGCGAGGCTTTACCACGAAATACCGATGTGGAACTGTTCAACCATATTGAAAAATTGTTGAAAGCAGCTTTGGAAAACATTCCAGCTAAAAAGGCTGGTGAGCAGGAAGACGGTGCCATTACCAAGGGAGCGGTTGCTGCCATGCTGGCACAGCTTTATTTCAATGCGGAGTCGTATATCAATAAACCGATGTACAATGAAGCGAAAACCTTGGCCCAGGCCATCATCAATAATCAATATGGCAGTTATTCTTTAGATACGCAATGGAATGGTCCCCATACCTTTACCAATGATAAATCGCCAGAAATCCTATGGTCTATGCCCTCGGAATTCAAAAAACTGGAATATAGTTGGTTCTATGCTGATTTTTATCATTATAACACCCGTCAGTATTTCAACCAAGATATGGGGGCGAACAATGGTGCCCACTTGACACCATCGCGCAAGCCAGACGGAAGTTTGTATACCACTGACTTTAAGTTAGGTGCTCCATATGAGAAATATTCAGCTGGCGATTTCAGAAAGAAGCCATACAAATACAATGGAAGTGGAAATTATGAAGGTATGTTCATTATAGGTCCACACTTGACTCCAGATGGAAAAGCAATAGTTGGAGGAGAGGAGTATAAGGATAAGCCATTGAATTTTGTGGATCAGGTAGGAAGGTTTACAGAAGTAGGAGCAGGCAAGAAATATTCGAGTGTCAGTCAATTACCATCTAAAATGTCAGAGGGAGAAGAAAATACGGGAGTTCGTTTGGTTAAAGTTCCGATTCCAAATCTGAACGACAATACCTTGAGATGGGGCGCAGATATGCCTATCATTCGTTTGGCAGAGGTTTATTACATGCTTGCCGAATGTAATTTCCGTGCAGGGAATGCTGCAGAGGCGGCAAATCTGATCAACCAAGTGCGTAAGCGTAATTTTGAAGGTGGAAAGGATCCTAATCCTGTGACGGTTGCTAACCTTGACAAATACCGCTTGCTGGACGAGTGGAGCATTGAGTTTCTAGGTGAAGGAAGAAGAAGGACTGATTTAGTTCGCTGGAAAGCCTTTACTACGGAGAAATGGTGGGATCATGTGGCCAGCAATTCTGCTCATTTAAACAGATTTCCTGTTCCGAATGAAGCTATTGCAGGTAATAATAACTTACAACAGAATCCAGGCTACGAATAATCATATTTGGATGAAAGAAGAAAGAGTGACTGCATCAGTCACTCTTTTTTTATGAACCTCTGTAGAGGTCCTTCTGAAAATTAAGTAGGTTGTACTTATGGAGGAAGTAAGCCCTAAAGGTCATGTAGTAGTATTGATGGATAGCCGTGAATAATAGATTTAAGTTGTCGTCGTGATAGGCTGATCCTTCAAAATATACCAAGTCGTTATTGACAAATCTGGTCAAGCCATCCAATGTATCCTTTGCGAGTTCTACGGTCAAATCTGAATTGCTAAGAAGCGATGAGATTTCGGTCTTTAATCTCGTTTCCAGGGATTTGTTTTTCATTAAATGACTGATGATTTCAGTATACTCAATCTGTTCATAAACAAAGGCATACCTTTGCGTCAGGTCATAATAAAATTGGATGCGATTCTCAAAGCATGCTTCCATTTCCTTCATCACTTCATATTTCTTCTTTAATTGACTTTTGGTCAAATCATTATCCGCAAGACTATAGAAGGTTTCAAATGATTTTGTGTTTATTTCATTTATCTGTGCCTGTTTAGCTTGAATTTCAATTTCTACGGATTTGAGGATTTGATTAGCATCCGAGCTTTTATATTTTACCCCATCATAATCAAATGATTTGATCTTATAGGTTTTGTTTTTGATATCAGTTAAGGTCTGTTTATCATTCAATAAGGAATTAAGGTCAAAGGAAAGGTCTCGATTATGATCGGAAAATAGTTCAGAGATTGAAATTGGCTCAGCATGGTAATCCAGCTTGGAGAAATCTTCAATTATCGGATTGATGAAGAAATAAAAGTCATTATACATTTCATCAAAATCATTTTTCTCAAAATCCTTCACAAAGTTTTGCTGGAATTCCAGAGTATCTAACTGTTTAATGGGGCCTTGGTGATTGAGGTTGACAAATAGATGGTTTTTTATTTTTTGGAATAAGTTATCCTTATTCTTGAGTAACTCGATAGCAGGAGATTGATTGTTGTAATCAACCTGAATATCCATTTTTGCAATGGCCCTGATGCGGTCTTGAGTTGATGGATGCGACTGCCATTGGTTTTCTATATTCAATTTAGATTTATTGTATTTTGACTCAGCATCCAAAGGTACCATGGGGAAGCCATTGTTGATTTCGTAATTGTTCTTTTTAGCAAGAAATAAATTAACCACCTGCTGGTTTTCATAGATGTCTTTGGGCAACCAGTTTTGGTTATGGTTCTTTTCATAAAAAGAAATGACGCTTTCCAAGGAATGATTTGCGAAGCTCAATCTTTGTAAACTATCTGCCATGGCCTTTGATCCAGCCACATTGGCCGCAATTTCATCAGCATGAAATTCCATTTCCCTGGAAAGGGCAAGATAATTTATGTTGATATAGTCATATAGTTTCTGGAGGATCTTTTGAATTCCATTTATGGAGAAAATGGAAATATATAATGGTAAGGCAAGATAGGAGCTCAAACCGGCAATGTTTTCATGCATCTTTCTCAAGGATTCATTGTTGTAGAGCATGTTGAAAATAACATTGTTCACATTATATACATAGCTACCGACCTTCATGCTTCGTTGCGAAAAATGGCCGAATTCATGGGCTAGGATAGCCCTCAATTCTTGGTTGGTCAATGAATTTATTAATCCCACGCCAATCTGTAGGTTTTTTCTAACTGGAAAAAACATACTCCAAAAGCTAGAATTATAAAATACGGAAGCATTAACGTTGTAAGTCAAAAAGACCTTTTGAGGGAAGTCAGTTTTTATTTCATTTACTAATTGATGGATCATGGCAAACAATTCAGGTTGTTCTTCTTGGGTGACTTCGATGAACTCACTGGTGTCGGTCTTATTCGTTGCGAAAATAAATTTGATCAAGAAAAACAAGATCATAAACCCTGCTGCAATCAAACCTAATCCGAGTGTGATCGTCAAGAAATTAGGATAATTCACAATCGTCCAGATTCCGAAATAAGAGAAAGAAGCCGTGATTGCTATCGCAGTTAGCAAAAGGATGCAGTAGACTAAAATAAATACGAAAATTGAAAAAAGAGTTTTTTTAACCCGGGATTGAAAAGCTTGGGAAACTTGAATGTCCATAAATGTTAATTAGTTAAGTCTAATATAAAAATTTATACTAAACAAAATTCATAGTTTGTTTTTTAGGCTCCTATCATTGAGTTGTTTTCTGTTCCATATTGTTCCATATCGTTTCAAACAGTGCCAAACTATTTCAACATGTATTTATGGGCAAAGAAAACTAGAGTTTAGCTGTCGATATCAAAACAGCATTGCATGCAATCGAATGGTTAAATTTTAAAAATTAAAAAAATGGCAATTATTTCAAACGGAATTTTAGGAAGTTTTTCAGGAAAAGTAGGTTCAGTAGTTGGTGGAAGTTGGAGGGGGATAGAATATATCCGCTCACTTCCAAAAAAGGTCAAAAGAGTACCTTCAGAAAAGATGTTGAACCAACAGGCTAAATTTAGCTTAGTCATGAGTTTTGTAAATCCATTGCGAGATTTTTTGAAGGAAAATTATGAGGATGAAAAAATCAGGTACATGACATCGGCGAACCTTTTGTCCAGTCATATTTTAAGGAATGCTGTACAAGGGAATTTACCTGAAATCAAATTGGATTACTCAAAAATTATTATCAGCAAAGGGACCGTAGAACAGATCATTGATTTAAGCGGAAAACAGACAGATCAGTCTATTTTGCTGACCTGGGCTCCAGAGTCGAAGTATTTGGTTCCATTAGCGGAAGTTGAGATTAGAGGGGTCATTTTTAATGAGCATAAAAAGCACTTCCATCACCTGTCATTAGGTACTCGAAAAATATCAACTGCAGAAATTTCAATGAATCTATTTGAGAAAGGCGAAAAACTGGCAATATGGGTGTATTCTATTGATAAGAAGACCAAAAGGATTTCTGAAAGTCAATTTGTAAAAGAATTTATTGTCTAATGATCGAGTTGGTCAGAGTGTACAGTGCTGAAAATAGTACTTTATCTCATCTCTATATCGACGGTTTGTTTGCATGTTATATTTTGGAGGATAAGATCAGGTCTTCAAAAGTTTTCGGAAGAACCTGTATTCCTGAAGGGAATTATCCACTTGAGCTAAATAGCACGGCAGCGATGAACAGTCAATATGCGCCTAAATTTGGCAGACGTCACCAAGGTATGCTGGAGATCCGAAAAATTCCTGACTTTTCACTCGTGTTTTTCCATGTCGGAAATTATCATACCGATACTAAAGGCTGTCCGTTAATGGGAAGTTATTTCAGGAAGGAAGGTCAAGATTTTATGATTATTCAATCTGCCTTGGCCTATAAAACTTGGTATCCCGTTTTGGTAGAAAAGATAAGGATGGGGTCGGGAAGAATCAAAATTGTTAACCGCTTACAGGAGTTTAAATATGATTGATCCTCAGAGCAAAATTGGAAAATGAATGAAATTAATTTTAGAGGCATTATCCCAAATCCTATTGATGGTGAGGTCATCATCAATCAAGTTTCCTGGGAAAGTCATGATACTGATCAAATACTTAGGTTTGTTGCTTGATATCTTAAAGCAATGGTTTTATGCCAACCGAGATGTTAAAAAAGACGCTAAAGTAAAAAGATTTGTATTTAGATAATTGAAAGAATAATTAAAATGAGATTGGCAGTCCTTCATTGGACTGCCAATTTTATTTTTTTAGTTGAGGTGATAGCTTTGGTTTTGAAATTCCATGGAAGCATAATAGTTGTATTTTTCTTTATTCAGAGGGTAGTCCCAACAACCCATCCGGTGATACACTTGTCCGCCAAAACCTGATTTGAATCGATATAATCCATACATAGGATGTGATTCATCCGCTTGCGGGGATATTCCAAAGAAGTCATATTCAGTACAGCCATTTTCTTTAGCTAACTGCATTGCTTTCCATTGCAGTGCATAAGTGGCCATATAATTTCTGTTTTCGGTAGCAGAAGCACCGTAGAGGTAAGTTCCTCTATTGCCCGCAAGGACTAAAAACATGGCTGCAAGAGGTTGTTCATCTACTTGAGCGACCAAGAGAAATACCTGCGCAGGTGATTGGGTATCATTAGCCCGAGCGCTTAAAACCACCTTAAAATAGTTGATGTCATGCAGGAAGAAGTTGTTTCTCTGCGCTGTTTGGCGATAAAGTTCATACCAAACATCTAGGTTTTCTATGCCTAAGGATCGGATTTCTACACCTTTTCTTTTTGAGAGATTGATATTATAACGGGTCTTGGACTTCATGTTAGCCAAGATATCTTCTTCATTTTTTTTGAGATCCATGAAGATCGTATTGGAAGGGAGAATATCTGTATTAGCTTTACGAAGATTCCAATTTTCAGTATTGAAGTTAAACCTTAGTTCTTGAATTCTTTTTTCTGGAACACCGATCCAGTTTCCATGAATGTCATAGCAATCATCTTCTTTTGCCCATAAGGATTCCCATGATAGGTCATATCGGATCATGATACAGGATGGGGGAAGATAACTTCTGAGGCTTTCGGAAAGTTGTTCCAGGAAATAGCCTTGGTTTTCAGCCTCTGGTTCAATTTCAGGGCCATAAGGAACATAGGCAATACAGTGATCGGCATCAAGGTGCTGAATGATGATCAGCAGGTCGCCAATGATATAGGTGTCATCAGCTGGATGATTGAACAAATCGGATGACTTTACCTTAAAGTTATAGGCTACGCTTTGAACCCCTTGCATTTTCTTGACTTCAGACCAATAAGCGGTCTGTTGGATAATAGAGGTTCTGTAGATTTCTTTTATCTGTTTATCTTCTAAATCTGCGATCATGATGCTCTTTATTCTATAGGAAAGGCTGGCGAGAATAAATAAATCACCGGCCTTTGTGCCAAAAAGAGGCAAACATAACCAATAAAAGTTGGCTAAACGAATTTAATTGTCACGTTGTTGTTAGAAAGCGCTATTTAGTCTTCGTCGATAATTTCAGCGACTCTACCAATCTGGCCATCAGTGAGCCTAACTTTGATTCCCCGGCTATGGTAGGGAGCAGAAGTAAGGATATCTTTCACAATTCCTTCGGTGAGATTTCCAGATCCTTGGTCTTTTTTTAGGATAATATTAACCAAGATACCCGGTTTGATGTTGCTTCTAGAATTTGGATCGCTCATTTTTTGCTTTGTTTATAGAGTTGCGAATTTAGCCATTCTAATGGATTTAGTCGATTAACTTTCTTGCTTTATAATTTTTGAATCATTTTGGATAGAGCGAGTGTATTCATATTTTCCATTTTTGTCCAATAGTATGATGGGCTGTTTGATGAGGTTATAGTATTCCACTTCAAATGATTGGGGGTCTAATCCAATCTCGAAATCGTAATGAAAAATTCGGAATTGATCTTTAATAAAACCCCATTGATCCAGGGAATAATCATCAACGTCGATTGGAAGGATCTGGTCTTCATAATAGATATGTCGATCGTCCTTTCCATACAGAAAATTAAGATATTGAAAAGATTTAGGGTCCACATTTACTAGTGCATTCAGGTTTCCATCTTTTCTGATGTATATTCCGTTTTTATCTTTCCAATAAACGGTGTCGTATTTATCTTGGATATAATTAAATGACTTGCCGTCCAGGCCATCCACTATTACAATCTGCCATTTTGCTTCGGGGTTGTTCATTCGGTGTCCGTAGGCATTAACAATGGTATTTGCAGGGGAATCAACTTGTAGGCATTCTCGATAGACATGGTTTTTGTCAGCAAAAAATCCCGAAACTTTTCTGAAAGTATCAGGGTCAGCTTTAGGGACTTCAATGACTTGGTTTGTATAGTCCCTAAATTGTAAGACTTTATCTCTATACTGATAAAAATTATCGAATAGTCTTTTGAGGTCTTCTCTTTTTAAAGTTTTGAAGAGTTCCATGGGTAAATTGTTTACATGGTTAAAAGATAAAGATGTAAAAATAAATATACCAAAAATACCTGTTCTAAGACTGTTCTATTTATTCGCTATTTTTCTATTTCAGCCATAAAAACTTCCTCAAAATTATCAAATGTTTGATTGGCAATATCAATTGCTGACTTTTCTTGAGAAGGGTCTGAAGCAAATTTGTTCAATGCATCAGTGTATTTTTTCCACATTTCTTGACTTTGATCCCCATAGCCTTCGAAAAATGAAAAGCCTTTTGTGATGCCATTTTTCTTTAACATTTGAACGATATATGGGCCGCCCATGATGGATCCTTCTAATACATAGAATGAACTTAATGCCTGCAATTTATTTTCAACTTTGGGCGCTTCTGCTGGAGGTAGGCTGCTTAAATCGAACCCAAGGCTTTGGATGTCTGCTAGAATATAGGAAGAATCTCTGCGCAAGGCTTTGTCAGGTAATATTTCGGTGTTAATGAATTTTCCGGTTTCTTGTTCTACGGCATGGAAATAAGCGTAGAAACTTTTTAAAAAGGTCGCATATTCAGCTTCAGTTTTAATTTTTTTGATTATTCTAACCATTTTAGCTTCTAGCCTTTGGTGAGACCCTTTAGTTTCTTCCTTGATAATTTTACTTAGCATGATTTTTATGTGTTTAATAAATAAACCAATTTTTAGGGCATTAATTGTATTTAGGATGTAAAAAAAGGATTACGGAGATTCCGCAAGCTACAATTTGGATGCGGAAATTGCGTTCAATAATAATCTTTCATTGCATTCATATATAGATGGCTTAAACAATTTAGCTAAGCCTTGATTGGCTGTGAATTATTTGCTATTTTGCAGTTAATCAATACAAACCTTATGAATTACGAACTAACTTTTCAAAGAATATTAGCAGGTATTTTCCTGATTGTTGCTGTTTTCATTTCTTCGCCATTAAGGGCACAGAACCAAGCAAGAATAGTTGGTGATTTTGCAGACCCTAGCGTCATATCAGCCAATGGAAAATATTATGCAGTGGGAACTTCCAGTGAGTGGGCTCCCCATTTGCCCATTTACACCTCGACAGATTTAAGGGAATGGAAACAGGTGGGTTTTGTTTTTGAAAAAACTCCTGACTGGATTGCATCTTCCTTTTGGGCACCAGAATACTTTTATCAGAATGGGACTTTCTACGTGTATTACTCCGCAAAGCGTAAGTCAGATGGAGTTTCCTGTATCGGGGTTGCAACTTCCAAATTTCCGGATCGAGGTTTTGTCGATCAAGGGATTGTTGTAGATTATGGAACCGAGTCTATCGATGCATTTGTTGTCAGGGATGGTAAGGATCTTTACATGACCTGGAAAGCCTATGGTCTTGATAAGCGACCTATAGAGTTATTGGGCAGTAAACTTTCAGCGGACGGTATGAAGCTTGAGGGCGAACCATTTTCTATATTACAAGATACTGCAAAAATTGGTATAGAGGGGCAGAGTTTTATTAAGAAAGATGGGTATTACTATATGTTTTATTCTGCTGGAGCATGCTGCGGTCCAGGATGTGATTACCATGTACAGGCGGTTCGCTCAAAAACTATTAGAGGACCATATGAAGATGTAGGTGAGTCTGTGCTATTAGGAAGCAACGAAAGATGGAAATGCATGGGTCATGGTACTTTTGTGACCGACAAAAAAGGAGATTATTATTACCTATTTCATGGTTATAGCCAAGATGGGACGGTCTTTACTGGAAGGCAAGGTTTATTGGCAAAGTTGGAATGGTCAGATCAAAATAAGCCTGTTTTTGATTTCATAAAAAATGATAGTGAAGATGGAACATCAAGTTTCAGTTTGGATTTCAAGAATATTAAACGATCAGCTTTGTTTGGGCAATGGGATTTTAGGAATGCTATTCCTAAAATAGAATTGAATTCAACGGGCTTGGAACTATCTGCTGCTGAGATAAAAGCAAATGAAGTTGGGTCTGTGTTAACTTGGAGGCCTGCTAGCAAGAAATACGACCTAACTGCCAAATTGGATTTATTGAAGTCGGATCAAGAACTTCTGAAAGGGGTAGTGATCTATGGAGATAAAGATCGTGCTCTTGGTCTATCTGTTCAAGGAAAGAAAGTTATAGTATGGCAGGCAAGTGGGGAGGAATACAAGATCCTTTCTAGCCAAGAAATTCCAGGGAATACGAAAGAAATTTCCCTAAGGCTTCAGACAAAAGATGATCTTAGCTGTACGGCATCCTTTTCAGTTCAAGAAGATATTTGGAAAGTTATGGAAATAAACGATGCAAGCAGCTTTAACCTTAAGGAACTTGCACCTTGGGACCGTAGTCCAAGGCCAGGCCTGCAAGTCAAAGGTGGTTCCAATAAAAAAGCAGTATTTACTGAACTGTCCTTAACTTATTAAAACATATAAAAACGCCATTCTATCCTAAAAGGTAAAATGGCGTTTTTGTATCCAGATTCCGTACAATTAAGTACAATCTTGACGAATTGCTATTCTGGAAAGAGGGTCTAATTTATGTTATTTTCTTTATCTTAGAGTAGCTTAAACGTTTAATACCTTTATAAACAGCAGTTTAATTTTCAAAATCCATTGCCATGAAAAGAGCTTATTACCTGTCAATTTTGGCCATTACTTTTATTGTTTTAAACAGTCATCCGGCATTTCCGCAAAAATCACCGTATAGTTTTGTTGAGGAGTTGGATAATTTAATCCGTCCTGATTTACTTCCATCCTATAGGACCGGCGAATATATTGAACAAATATCAAGTTATGATCGGACAGGTAAAAACGATGATGGATTTGGAGGAGCCTATTCTTTTATCCGAAAAGAAGGGAATCATTTGGTCATTGCAGATTTTAAGGGATCGGGTGTTGTCAATAGAATTTGGACACCGACCCCAACCGATGATACCCTGGCCTTCTATTTTGATGGTGAAAAAGAAGCTAGGTTGAGGATCCGTTTTTCAGATCTTTTTTCAGGGAATGTTTTTCCATTTGTGAAGGGAATTTCTGGGAATGAGGTCGGGGGCTATTTTACCTATCTTCCCATTCCTTATAAGAAGTCGTTGAAAATAGTTTTTGAAGGGGAGAAAATCCTGTTCTTACAGATCCAGAATAGGCAAATGCCTGATAGAAAAGTTGAATCTTATACCGGGAACTATTCGCCAATCGAAAAGGCCAAGATTGAAGAGCTAAGTAAAATTTATACGGGTATGGATCCAGGTGCCGATCTATTTGCTAAAGGCAAGTCAGCGGGTATTCAGGTCGTAGAAAAGACATTTGTAATCAACCCGGGTGAAGAACTTGACTTTTTTAAAGCAAATAAGGGTGGAAGGATTGTTGGGCTGGAAGTGGATGCAGGCACATCATTTGAAGGGATGGAAAAAGATATTGTATTGTCTGCAAAATGGGATGATGAAAAAATTGAAGCTGTTTATGCTCCGGTTGCTGATTTCTTTGGATATGCCTATGGTAAAAAAGCTATGCGGGGTCTATTAATGGGGAGTAAGGGAAACCTAAACTATAGCTATATGCCTATGCCTTTTGACCGATCTGCTGAACTGAAAATGGTCTATAAGAAAAGAGCCAATCTGGAACAAGCGCCCATATCAATCAAAACTAAGGTTTACTATACAGATGAGGCAAGAGAAAAGGAGAAAGAAGGGAAGTTTTATGCGGTATGGCGAAGGGAAAAGCCAGAGACAGGTAAATATTATGAATTTTTAAAAACTAATGGAAAGGGTCATTATGTAGGGACCATTCATCTGGCTCAAGGCTTAAGGCAGGGCATGACCTTGTTCTTTGAGGGGGATGATGTTACCCATATCGATGGGAAACAAAGGTTGCATGGAACAGGTTCAGAAGATTATTATAATGGGGGTTGGTATGCTTTGTTGGACAGATGGGACCGTGGGATAAGTTTGCCCATCCATGGATCACTGGATTATAGTTTGCCAATGGGAAGGACAGGGGCCTATCGTTTTTTCATGACGGATAAAATGCCTTTTGAAAAGGAGATTGACCATGTTATCGAGCATGGTCCAGAAGGTAATGAGTTTCCAGTGGATTATACATCTATCGCCATGTATTATGCTGCCCAACCTTTGCGTTCAAAAATTGAGCCTACAGATGTACTTCGTCAGGTTTATTTGCCAACGGTTCATGAGTATTTCCCACAGTTGATGGAAGTAACACTTGGTGGTGGGGCAGAAGTCAAGCAAGACCGTGGATTAAGGATGCGTTCTGATGGGCATCATACCGTTCGAGTTATGCTCACTGATGTTCCAGAAGGGGAGTATAAATTGTCGATTTCCTATTTTGAGAAGAAAAATGGGGCTGAATTCGCCATTTGGCAAAGGCAAAAGCTAATTGCAGATTGGAAGTCAAGCCAAGCTGCCCATGAGAAATTGAATGAGAAGGTAGAAATGGGAACTATTAAGATCACGAAACAAACCAATTCCATTACCTTTCACGTCCGGAAGCAGGGAGAGAAA
Source organism: Sphingobacterium sp. NPDC055346 (assembly GCF_053645235.1). Lineage (NCBI taxonomy): Bacteria > Pseudomonadati > Bacteroidota > Sphingobacteriia > Sphingobacteriales > Sphingobacteriaceae > Sphingobacterium > Sphingobacterium sp. NPDC055346. Next base: position 346,722 of record NZ_JBSHMI010000004.1, on the reverse strand, counting down.
GGTAATGAATTTGAGCTAGATCGGATATTTTTGGAAAAAATCGGTGATTAACCTTTTTTTCTGACACAACGGATGCAAGCATTCCAAGTCGCTGTATAATTTCCGGTATTGATATAATTTCTGGACATGAGACTATAATTGAACTGTGCAAATACAGCAGCTTCCTTGGTTCTCCAATAGCCTTTTGTTTGCATAAAGTTTAAACTGTTAGGGAAATATTGGCTAAATCCTTCTGTACTGATTCTTTTATAACCCATTGGAACAAAATTAAGATACCCATCAACATATCCGATTGATAAGGATGTAGGATTTTGTGGGATTATTCTCGTATACCAATTTAAGCCTACAGTCTGTAACTCTTTGTTGGAATAATCATCCAATTGATTGAAATCATCTCTTGTTGGTAAATCCCAAACTCCTTCTGGATAGATTCTTTCACAGATGTTCTTGCCACCTATATTGTAGATATCATTGGTAAACATATCGGTCATGTGGGGGACATCATCGGTCGAATTGAAAATAGGGTTGTCATATCGGAATCTGTATTCATAATAATTGCCAGGTAGTCTAGGGCTTTTAATATTTCGGTACACATTTGCTCTAGCCCACATGGTATTACCAATTGGAATAGCAGATTCAACCAATTTGATTGAAATAAAATAACTTTTTCCAGGTTGAGGGATAAAATTTGGGAAACTGAATGCACGATTATAAAACTCTCTTTCTAAATAATAAGGGTTGTCACCATATTCAGAAAGTCGCTCGCTTTTTATTTTAAGGGTGTCCAAAGAAACAACCAAGTTTACAGGTGCAGTTCCATTAGCAACTGTATAAAAGGTGTATCTTCTTTTCCAATCTGCTTCTGGAACAGAATCAGTTCCCACTGGTACAGAAAAACCAGAACCATGATGGTTATAGACATTGAATGCACTGATCATATTACTTGGGTTCTGGTAACTGCTATCGATTAATCTGAAATCAGCTCTGCTAAGACCTGAGTTGTCCTTGAATCGAGGGCTGGCATAAGCTATTGCGCCGAACATGCCCCTAGAGTTAATTTCAACTATGATCTGCGCGGTTTTCCTGGTCAAGACAATGTTGTTGATGCTGCTACTGCCATCGATGACATTGCCAGTAGTTATGAGGCCAGTAGCATAAGCAAAGTCCTGCCTCAATAAATTATTGTTTCCAGAAGGTTTAACTGGTAGGCTGTTTTGATTTGCTGTAAATACTTCTAAAGGACTGTTGTTGTTGTACGTATATGCATACCATCGATAATTCGTGTTTCTGTATGCTTCAATGGAAACATCCGTACCACCAACCTGACCATCAGCTTGGTCAACAAATTCGATTGGCTTGCCATTTGGATCTGCTTTATATAGTACAATTTTATAACGCACACCATTTTTCAGTTGGGAGATCGCGCGGGCAAAATTTCCATTGCCCGAAGTTCTGGACTGTTTGTTCTTTACCGTGAGGGATTTCTTTTCCATCTTATCTGGATAATGGTTGGGTATTTCCTCTGTTACCGTCATAATGGCATCAATACCATCTAAACTTACGATTTCACTTTCTGCTGCAATCTTTCGTCTCCTTGCTGTAACACTATTTGAAGCTTTACTATTATCATGATTCAATTCAGGTTCACTGATGTCTTGGACACCTTGAATTCTAAAGTGAAGTGAATTTTCTTTGGAAGGATTAGGTTTCTCTGTTTCTCCAGTTTGCTTTTTACATGCTAGTATAGTTAAGATAAAAATCAGGAAAATAGCATGAAATAAATAGGTCTTATTAACTGTTATCATGTTAAATTAAGTATTGGTTTAATTTGAGCTTGGTTCTTAATTGTTTTTTTTAAGAATTTATAGATCAAAATTCTTGAATTTACCATCTGTGTTCATGTCCCAATCTTCTACTTTTGGTTCATTTGAAGGTCCTCCTGTCTTAATATTATAAGATCCAACTGCAATCCCTTCCTCTAATTCGAATTCTTCGATGAGGATAATTGGCTTGACATAAACTTTCTTTTTGTTAGTGCTGTGGTCCATGCTATTTGTTTGCAAAGAAATAGTTGTTGTGTGTTTATTAACTAAATAATTAAAAATGTGAGCGAAAATATATTGTATTGTTTAAATAAATAAGTAAATGTATAACCAACATATATTTATGTTAATAAAATTAACTTTTATGTAGTAAGCTTTATTTGGTTTATTAGGATATAATCGTGGTTTTTAAGGAATTGTGGGTATGAAAATAATTTTTTGGAATTATTTTCTTTTGTAACAAAGTAAAATCCGCAACTACGCAGTAGTTGCGGATTTTACTTATCAAGTGCGTATTTTAGTATGGAAAGGTGGGGAGGGTTTATTTTAAAAGCCAGATATTGCTTTTGCCTTCCAGGGCTTCATAAGGTCTGGAGTTGCCATTCAGTAAATCTGTTTCATGGCCTTCTAAATGCCAGTTGAGGTCTTCTTCATTTACTTTTTTCATCTGAAAAATGGCTTCAGGGTCCTTGAAACTAATGTCACTTTTTAGCATGTTGATTTTATTGTCGGCAAAAAGCTGTTCAGCCTCATCTTTGCTAACCTGGATTAAGTTATTGGCTTTTTGGTCAAAATCTGCTAATTCCCTATCCATTTCCCTTGGATAATTATCTGCAAGGTAGGAAGCATATAAGTCCCGGTTTTTGGTTCGTAGGGCTTCATTTTTATAGGCAATGCGTTCAGGGTTCAGTTCAAAGTTAAAGTCTTCGGGATGTTCCCTAAATCCAAATTGTCTGTTTAATTCTTCAATTCTTTGTTCCAATGTCGGCATAAGTTTGATTTTATTGTTTCCTAATAAACGCTTTAAGGGCTGTTTTGTTATTTTTATTATGGCAAATGGCTTTTGAAAACCAAGATGATTCTTTCTTCTTCTAGGTCAATTTGATAGATCTGCTGACGTATCAATTCCTCATCATACTTTTCATCTTTGTTTAAGTTGGTCAAATATATCCTTTGTTCAGCGAAGATTTCCAGTAAGGTCTGCTTGCTTACTCCATTCATCCAACTGTGTTCTTGAACTTTGGATTGATCTTCCCAATACTTCAAGATCCTTTCCATGGCTGCGTCGCCTTGATGTTGGTTTTCATATCTATCCTTGACGAAATTGTAGACATGGGATTTTAGTCCGAGCTTCATGTTCCGTCTATTTTCCTCTTCCATTTCTTCTTCATTTTTATAGCCTTTGAAGGGCTGGGTTTTAGCAATCAAATAAGGTAAGGTGAGTCCTTGTATGACCAAGGTCAATAGGATGGCGACAAAGGTGATAAACAAAATAAGGTTCCGGTGTGGGAATGCTTCGCCGTTGGGAAGGGTTAAAGGGATGGCCAAAGCCGCAGCCAGGGAGACCACGCCGCGCATACCTGTCCAGCCCATCAATAGCGGAGTATACCATCTTCGGGTACTAAACTGTTGTTGATGTGCAATCTGGGGCCTAAAAATGAGGGTTGCTAACATGGCAGCAAAGGCTGAAATCATTCGAGCTGCAATTAATACGATGGTGATGATGATGCCGTAGCCAATAGCTGTTCCCAACGGGGTTCCATGAGCCCGAATTCCGGCCACTATTTCGGGGAGGTCCAGTCCAATTAATAAAAAGACCATTCCATTCAATAGAAATACAAAGCTCTCCCAAACGGAGGCCCCCTTGATCCGACTGCTTGCTGCCAAGTACTTGAGCCTTTGTGAGGACATGTACAGACCACCTGCGACAACCGCGAGCACTCCTGAACAATGCGCCTGCTCTGCCAACCAATACATGAAGTAGGGGCTGATCAAGCTCAGGGCAATATCAGATGCTGCTTCGGTGCGCAGGTGTTTATGTATCCAAATAAAGATCTGAGCCACCAAAAGGCCAATGCCAACTCCCCCAAACAGCATCCATAGGAATTGCGTTCCTGCCTCTTGCCAAATAAATTGTCCCGTTCCTACTGCTACCAGAGCAAAACGGAAGATAATTAAGGAAGATGCGTCGTTCAAAAGGCTTTCGCCTTCTAGAATGGCAGTTGTTGATTTGGGGATCTTCACGAATTTGGTGATTGCCCCGGTGCTGACGGCATCTGGAGGGGAGACAATTCCCCCTAGGACAAAGCCTAACGCCAAACTGAAGCCTGGGATGATCTGATTGGATATGATGGCGACTAGAAATGCGGTGAAGAATACCACCAAAAAAGCAAAGCTTCCAATGATCCGCCACCATTTTTTCATTTCCTTGAATGAGACACCCCATGCGGCTTCATAGAGGAGCGGTGGTAGAAAGACAAAGAAGATAAGGTCGGGGTCTATCTTTAAGAGGGGCAGACCCGGAACAAAACTAATGGCCAAACCTGCCAAAACCAAAAGAATAGGATAGGCTATTTTAAGCTGATTGGCGAAAATGGTTAAAAATACGATCAGAAGTATTAATACCAGGATAAAGGGTAGTAGGGTATGCATGGCAGATTAGTATTTAGTATTTAGTATTTAGTATTTAGACAGGGAAATGGGGTTTTTGGTTGTAATAGTGTGATGTAATTGATTTAAGAAATTTGATATTTTAAACAATAAAAAAAGGATAGTGTTTTGTGACACTATCCTTTTTTTGAAGCTTTTATTTCTGATTTATTTCTTTATCCCTTGGTAAATGGTTGAGGCACCGAAAAATTGAGGCATTATCTTTACGTCGGTGAATCCGGCTTGTTCGAAGCGTTTTTTTAGTTCCTCGCCATACGGGAAGTTTAATGCGGATTTTGAAAGGTATTTATAGGCGGTTTTGTCCTTGCTAAACATACGGCTCAATAAAGGCATTACCCATTTGGTATAGATTAAATGGCCTGACTTCAGGATAAAATTTTGAGGTACGGAGGTTTCAAGGACGATAAGTTGACCACCTGCTGCTGTTACACGATATATCTCTTGTAGGCACTTGTCCAGGTTTTCAAAGTTTCGGATTCCATAGGTAATACTGATGGCATCAAAATTATTGTCTGGAAAGGCAAGGTTCTCTGCGTCTTGCTGATCTAGTTTAATTCTGTTTTCCAGTCCCAATTGTTTTACTTTTTCTTCCGCTACGGCCAGCATGCCTTCTGAAATATCCGTTCCGATAATTTCCGAGGCTTTGCTATTTGCGAAAAGCAGGAGCATGTCGCCGGTTCCGGTTGCAATGTCCAAGATTTTATTGGGGCTTTTTGCTGCGACAAGATTGTAGACATTTTTCTTCCAACCTTTTTCCATGCCAAAAGTAATGACCTTGTTGAGTTTGTCGTAATTCCCGGAAATGGAATTGAACATTTTTCTCACCTGTACATGTTTTTGCTCTTGAGAAGCCTGATCTGGAAGAATAATCTTGTTGTCGCTCATTCTTAAATTTTTAATATCTGCCAAAGGTAAGTTAATTCGGGGATAAAACAGACTTTTTGGAGGGAAATTCTAAGGATAAGGAAGGGGAGAAGCATGCATTTACTTGCCCTAAGAATGAAAAAAAACAGCAGTAACCATTTGGTTACTGCTGATCTTCTTTTATACTCTTAATCTGATTAACTCAGATTGGTTGTGCAAATTAATTCACGTCCCAGAAAATTTTGCTGGTCTGTGGATCGATGTCTCCTTGAGCAGTTACATTTGCATTGTTGTAGCTGTATTCACTTTGAGGATACATCAAACGAAGCGGGATCTTACGTCCTTGAATATTAGGATTAGCAGATAGAGGAACGTCAGTAGGGAATCCCAATCTTCTGTAATCTACCCAAGCTTCGAAGTTGTTGATACTAGGAAGGGATAGATATTTTTGGTTAATGATCAATTCCAATTTGTTGGCTGCATTATCCCAATTAGCTGAAGCCGCAAGAAGGTCGTCTGCTTCTGTTTGTGCATTGCTGACGTTTAGCCATTTGAAGGATTCCGATACGGCGTTTTCATATGTAGTTTTAGCGTTTCCAGTTAGCCAGCCGCGTTGAGTTGCTTCTGCTTGAAGGAATAAGCTCTCCACAGATGTAAAGAACCACATTGGGTCAGAACCAGAAGAAACGATACCTGGTCCAACTACTCTAGATTGGTTCGCAGAATACAATCCTTGAACGGTTGGTCCGCCAAAAATTGCACCTACATATTCAATGGTAGGATCTACAGGATCATCAGCCTTATCGAAAAGGTATTGATAACGGATATCATTATTTGATACATATCTATCTAATAAATATGCACTTACTCTATTGAATGCATCTGTTTCAATTCCACTTTGATCTGCTACATAAGACATATAGACAGGGTTTACTTGGCCGTCGTTATTGGCAAAGCTCAAGGTTAAATTGGCTGAATTACCGGCTTCAATAAATCCGCTGCCATCAGCCGTAATTTTTGCAATTTCAGCAGTAGGGTTTTGAGCAAACTCTGATTGGTGGATCAATAATTTAAGGGATTGGGTATTTGCCAGCTTTCTCCACATGGTTAGATCGCCTCCAAAAAGGACATCTGCTGTCGCTGTTGCATCTGAAATTTCGGGGTTAGCCTTGAAAATTTGGCGGGCTTCCTCAAGTTGTACAAGTAAATCCGCATAGATGTCTTGTCCCTTTTCATATGTGGGAGCAATATTTGCATCTCCTTTTAATGCGTCTTTATAAGGTACGTTATTGTACATATCAACAAGGTACATAAAACCAATAGCCTTAATTACCTTGGATACACCTAAGAAAAATGTTTCATTGGTTTCTTCCGCTTTTTGAGCCATTAATTCGGCGTCGTTTAGGACATCAAACCAAGTGGTTGAACTATTAGCCCATTGAGCTTGCTGAAATGCAGGTGTGATACTGTAGTTTTCCAAAGGTAAACTTGGTCCATAACTAGCACCGCGACCATAATATCCGGTCCATGAGGCTGCAAAGGAGTATTGAGTTCCCATTCTTGTTGCTGTCTGCTTCAATACCATCGGTAAGATGTACTGAGGAGTGACAGAGGCAATCGTAGGTCTGTTTGGGTTGGTGTTGATATCAAAGAAACTATCTTTACAACCCGACAGTACTAAAGAAGTTGCTAGTACTGCCAATAATATTTTTTGTTTCATTTTCTTCTCGATTAAATTAGAACCTAGCATTTATTGTAAATCCAAAATTTCTAACAGGTGGGTTTGAAGTGTCATTGACATTACCATAAGCGTTCGGATAATCAGAAGCCATGCTGTCAAAATCAGGGTCCATGAATTTGTTTTCTTTAGGAAGCCATAAAGCTAAATTTCTTCCAACAAGCGCGATAGAAAGACCTTTCAGGGTTTTCTGTCTTGCTGAAAGCCATGCTTCAGGGATATCATACGATAATGCCAGTTCCCTAAATCTCCAATGGTTTGCACTTACAATAAAATTAGATGCAGTATTTCCGAATTCTCCTGTATAGTAGTTGTAAATAGGTTCGTTTTCACCAATTTTTGCAGTGGTGTTAGGTATGTATGAACCTGGGTTGTTTGGATCTTCAATCACAGAGTTAGGAAGGATAAAAGGCTCGCGGTTGTTGTAAGCTGTAGCTTCAGATACACCGGTCCATGCCATTGCAGAACCTAATCCGAAGAATGAAGTTACGTGGCCACCTTTATATTCAAATAACGCTGAAAGGTTGAAGTTTTTGTAGTTTACAGATGGGTTCAATCCGATTATCCATTTAGGAAGGGTTCTTCCAAAGTTTACATTGGTTGATGATTGGAAAGGGCGACCATCAGCTTCACTAACAATGATGCGGCCTTGGTCATCTCTCTCGTAGTCGGTGCCGCGCATAACAAATGCTGGTTCACCCACGATTGCATAGTTTCCTGCAGCAATATATCCGCCAACAGCAAGTTCTTTTTGGTTCAATCCTTGAGCCTCGTAGATGCTTGTTACTTCTGAATCGTTCCATAGGAAATTTCCTCTGAAGCTGATACCACCATCATTAAATTTAATTAATGGAGATAAGTTGAAGTCAAAATCAACACCTTTGCTGTTGAATGAAGCGGCATTGGTATTTGTTCTTGAATAACCAGAAGCTTCTGAAGTACTCACCCTGATAATTTGGTCAGTATTTTTCGAGAAGAAGTAAGTAGCTTCTAACGTTAATCTGTTGTTCCAGAAACCTGATTCAAAACCAGCTTCAGTGGTATTGATACGTTCTGGTTTAAGGTTGTAATTGTAAGATTCATTGTTGGCAGTCAAACCAGAAACTACACCAAATGGGAATCCATTGGCTTGAGAGAATGTTGCTTCAAGAAAGTAAGGGCTAATGTCTGAATTGGCAGTATTGGTCCAAGCTCCTCTAACTTTCAAATAATTAAAGAAATCAGAAGTGATGTCAAGAGCATCTGAAACCACTACTGCAGCATTTACTCCAGGGTAAAAGTATGAATTGTTTCCTGGAGCTAATGTTGAAGTTTTGTCCCAACGGCCTGTGAATTCTAAATTAGCCCAATTTTTGTAATTAAAACCAGCACTTCCGTAGGTAGAAAACAATCTTGTTTTATAACCGTCGGAGTTACCGGTTAAGTTTCCGGTCCTTATGCTGATGTTATATAGTTCTGGTATTACAAGGTTGCCTGCACCTACAGTTGTCGCTCTGTATTCATTCTGTCTTACAAAGGTTCCTAAGATACCGTTGAATTTGAAATCATCATTGATTTGTTTAGTGACATTAGCAAAAAATTCAGAGGTTAAAATTGTTTGGTTATAGCTATATTCTTCTAATGAAGAAGGAATAGGGGTCTTGCCACGAGATTCACCGAAAGGTGTAGATTTATTACCTACGGTAAGATCGCGTTCTGCAATTCCTCTAGAAGTTAAACTTGCACGGTAGGTGAAGTCTAACCAATCGAAAGGTTTTAAGCCAAGGTCGATATTAGTAATCAAATCCTGCTTTTTGCCAGAAGTACGCCAGTTGTCTAAGGTAAAGTATGGGTTCAAGCCGTAGTTAGTGAACCAGTTCTCGTAAGTCGCGAATTTATTGTTTTTGTAATCTTTATAGCTTGTAAGGGGGATATGCGCAGCTGTATTGATCAATTGGCTGAATAGACCGTCATTACCACCTGTACCTTGGGCTGTGAAGTAATCTTCTGGGCCTGATTGGTTAAATGTGTTGTAGTTCTGTTGCGAGTAGTTGAAGTTAGCCCCTGCTCTGAACATACCAAATTCACGTTTTGCATTTAAGCGAATACCATTTCTTCTGTTTTTATCACCAGGTACTATACCTTTGATGTCAGAGTTTTCTAAACTTAAGAAAAAGTCTTTTGCGTTTATAGATACGTTGGTTTGATTAGTGACACCTGTGTCGTAGAATTTTTCGCGTTCATCTGTACCTACATATGGAGTTGTCTGTTGGCTACCATCAGGTAATTGCGGACCAATATCAACTATTTGACCATCGTAAGCTGGTCCCCATGACCAGTTCTCTACTGGGTCGATGATGCCATCGTAACCCTGTCCGAATTGTTTTTGCAATTTAGGAAAGAAGGAGATGTTTTGCCATTGGGTAGAGTGGCTTACATTAATGTCAGTTTTTTCAGATCCGCTCTTGGTATTAACCAAAATCACCCCGTTACGTGCATCAGGACCATAGATTGCTGCAGCAGCAGCGCCTTTTAACACAGATACATTTTCCACATCATTTGGATTTAGGGAAGAAAGATATTTGATATCCATCTGCACACCATTCAATACCAATAAAGGGTTGTTGTTACCTGTCAATGATCTGATACCGCGCAAATTGATGCGGACATCTTCAAAAACGCCAGAATTGTAGGTCGTTACATTCAATCCTGAAACTTTACCTTGTAAACCATTGGCGATGTTTACAGCACTGGCTTTGTTAACGGTTTTGCTATCTACTTGTTCAGCAGAATAGCCTAATTCTCTTTTTTCTCTTTTAACCCCTAATGCCGTTACGATAACTTCTTCAAGCTCGTTGTCAGAGGAGGTTAATTGCACATTTACAGTAGATTGGGTACCTACTGCTACTCTTTGTGTTGCATATCCAATATAAGAAAATACAAGAGTTGCATTTCCTCTAGATACATCGATGGTGTAGTTACCATCACCATCAGACTGGGTTGCAGTATTCGTTCCATCAACACGGATTGATACCCCGCTTAAGGAGTTGCCATCCGAGGCCGAAGTCACTTTACCGCTTACCTGCCTTAGTTGTGCATTTGCTACTCCTACGAATAGCAAGCACAGCAGAATAACGCTGAGTAATCTTTGTTTCATAATACTTCGTTGTTCGTAAATAAATTTTGTTAGTAATACTATTTGTTAAACATTTTCAATAAGTGAAGGCTTATTGATTTCATAATTATTGATTGTGTCAAATATAGAAAAACTTTAACATTTATAAACAAATTGAAATATTACTAAGAAAATATAATACTCTACCTGATAATTGGATTAATAAATAAAAGAATATAATCCTTTTTGGTAAAAGTTGGAAAATATGGGGTTTATATTAGTTAAAACTAATTATTTCGCGATGAATGGTTGTCTGACCCATCATATTTTGGGAATTAATTAAAGTTTTGATAAAATAACTCTTTCTGTCAGTAAATCTATTAATTAATTAAAAATCAATAAGTTAATTATTTGAATATTTTTTTGTAACAAGTTTGATTGATTTTTTGAAATTACACTTGATAATACCTTAATAACCAATGCTATTTCATGGTAAGAACCAAGGTGCCTAAGATAATTAGTCCTGCCCCCATTGCAGTTTTCACTGTGAGTGCCTCTTTTAATAAGATAATGGATAGGATAATAGTAATGGCTACGCTTAATTTATCAATTGCAGCAACTTGAGACACATTGCCGATCTGCAGGGCTTTGAAATAGAATATCCAGGATAGTCCGGTTCCAATACCTGATAAGATTAAAAATAAGATGTTCTGTTTTGAGATATTTGCAATTTCTTTCAGCTCGCCTTTGACTAACACGATGCTCCAGATCAGAAATAATACAATGACAGTTCGAATAGCTGTTGCTAGGTTGGAATTGATTTGAGTGACTCCGATTTTTGCGAAAATAGCAGTCAATGCTGCAAATAAGGCCGATAGTAATGCATAAAAGATCCACATATTGAATAGATATTTAAAATACTCTACAAAAACTTAAGCCAAACGTTTTGTTTTGGTAAAATGGCATTATCATGGAAGCATTTTGGATGTCCTTTTTAGTTAATAGTTTGTTTATTAAAGGATAAGACCAAAATGCAAGTTCTGTGGATATAATTCCAAATCCTGCGCCGGCTACTACATCACCGACCCAATGACGATTATTGATAGTTCGGTAAACTCCAGTGAAAAGCGCAAAAGAATAGCCAGAGATTCCAAGCCAGATATTACTGTCCTTATATTCCCTGAACATAAATTGTGCAGAAGAAAATGCAGTAGATGTGTGGCCAGAAGGAAAAGAAAGGTTGTTGGAGCCATCAGGTCTTTCTTCATGGATCAGGTGCTTTAAAGGCAAAACCATTGCCGCATTGAGCATTTGGGATGTGAGGTAGATTATTGTTCTATCGCGTAAATTGTGTTTTCCTTTAATTCCGGCCGCATTCAGACCGTATACTAACAAAGCTGGGGCATATTGGGTATAATTATCTAGCTGTATGTGATCAGGTTGATGTTCAAATATTTCATGTCGGGTGGAGTTATTGAGTTCTTTCAAGGATTCATTACTCAGGCTAGCAATCCCAAAACCTATGAACACTGTAGGTGCAATGAGGTGCCTGTAATCCAATTTATAGTTATTTATGTTCTGGTCTTGAATGTCAATTTTAACTTGATTAATTTGGCTAGTGCTATCTTGGGTCTGAGCTGAAACCCTAACCATACTGGATAGCACGTAGGCCAAAGTAATTAGTGTGACTCTAAATTTTATAGACATTCTTGTAATGTTTCCTTTTGATATGGAATACAATATCATTGGAGATTTAGAAGAAATTTTGAATTGCAACAATAGGTATAACTTATATCTTTTGAATTGAAGTTTCCGGCATAAAATGAACTGTAAATTGATGTTTTTGCTGAGAGAATTGGTATTTGATTTCCCATCCTTGATTTTTACAAATCTCTTTTACGATTGCTAACCCTAGGCCACTTCCGTGTATACTTTTTGAATTCTTGGCGAAACGTGTGAACAGGAATTTAGCTTCGAGTTCCTTTTGACCAGAATTAGAAATTTGAAAGCTTTCACCTGTCAGTTTGATTCCTATTCTTCCATTTGGTTCGCTATGTCTCAAGGCATTAATCAAAAGATTGTGAATAAGAATTTCAACAAGACTGCTGTTTCCAAGCTGGTGAACACGAGGGGTGATATCCTTTGTTAAGGTAATCTGAGGCTCTTCAAAATGTTCTTTCAGATTTTCTAGACTTTCCTTAACTATATTGCTGATATTGATTTTCTCGGAGCTGTCGAATTGATTGTTTTCAATTTTGGCTAGCAATAGAAGGTTCTTATTGATTCTAGAGCTACGAGTTAATGCCTGGTTCATTTCTTCGGCAATGTGATATTGCTTTTCCGTCAAATCCTCACTTTGTAATAGGATGTCCAACTTATTTTTAAGGATTGCGAGTGGTGTTTGCAGTTCATGCGAAGCATTTTCGGTAAATTCCTTTTGCTGATTGAAAGTATTGATGTTATGTTTTAATAATTTGTCTAGGGTTTCGTTTAATTCTGCAAATTCCTTGATATCAGTATCCTGAAATTCTAAGGTTTTATTTGAATTTAGTTTAAATGATTTTAACTTTTGTAAAGTGTCTTGAAAAGGCAGCCAAACGGTTCTGGAAAGTCTTCGGTTCAATATCCAGAAGCCAATGATAAGAATCAAGAAGAAAGCTAAAGTCGCAATAGCGATATATACAACTGTTTCCTCTGTTTCCTCCACATTGGTTTCAACAACTAAAACATAATTTTGCCCATTAATTTTAATGTTTGTCATCAAGCCTCTGAAACGATCAATGGATTCAGTGTCAAAGTAAATGTTCTGTCTGCGGAGTGTGTATAGACTATCGCTTTTTAAAGGGGCTTGGTTAGCCTTGATTTTGCTGACAGGTTGTATTTCATTCCAGAATTTTATGTTTTGTTGGATGTTTTCCCTACTAATGTTTTGAGCGTTGAATTCATTTTCAATTCTTTGAGCAATCAATTTGTTGTTTTCATCAAGCTCTTTAATCCATATCCAGTCAACCAATAAAAAATAGGAGGGTATACTCAATACAAAGACAATAAAAGCAAATATGCTTAGTTGCTTCAAGGATTTTTGCAATAAGTTTTTCATCCTTCCCATTTGTAGCCAGTTCCGTAGACAGTCTTTAGATAGTGATCACAGCCAGCCTCATTCAATTTCTTTTTGAGATTTTTGACATGAGCATATACAAAATCGTGATTATCGAGCATATCCGCAAAATCACCTGATAAATGTTCCGCTAATATACTTTTAGAAAGGACTCGGTTTTTATTGCCGATAAAATATAACAATAGGTTGAGTTCCTTTTTTGTTAATGGGATAATGTTATGGTTAGAAGAAACAGTTCTTGCTAATAAATCAATTTCCAGTTTGCCTTGTGTAATGATATTGCTGTTATTGAATTGTTTCCTTCTCATTAAGGAATAGATCCGTGCATTCAATTCGGATAGATGGAAAGGTTTCGTCAAATAATCATCTGCCCCGATTTGTAGTCCCTTTATTTTATCATCCAATGAGTCTTTGGCTGATATGATGATGACACCATCTTGTTTTCCTAAAGATTTCAATTCTTCCAAGAGCTTTAGCCCATTGCCATCTGGAAGATTGATGTCCAATAGAATACAATCATAGCTAAAGTTTTCAATCCTATCTTTGGCTTCAGAGAAAGTATTTGCTACTTCGCAAAGGTATCTCTCTTCTGATAGGTACTGAATCATGCTTTTAGCCAATTCGATTTCGTCTTCAATAATCAGAATTTTCATTTCATAGAAATAATTTCATGTAATTAAAGGTACAATTTTGAAGAAAATTAGAAGAAAGTATGGTTTTACTCCAAATGAACTGAAAATTTCTTATATTAAGGGTTGAAATAATCAACTCTAAACTCAAAACCACTCAGATGCACTTTCTATTAAAATCATTTTCAAATGTTTTTTGGCTTGCTATGGCAATGATCTTGATCATTCCTATGGCAAGTGCACAACAAAAAACCACTTCATTTTTTGTTTCAAAAAAAGGTTCTGATAAGCAGGAGGGAAGAACGAAGGACAAACCCTTTGCTTCTGCCGAATATGCCTTGGAACAAATAAGAAAATACAAAAGCTCACATCCAGATCATTTAGTTGAAATGCTTATCAACGATGGTCAATATTATCTATCAAAACCATTGGAAATAAACTTCGATGGCATTACGATAAAAGCCATTAATGAAAGGAAGGTGACTTTTTCAGCAGCAAATAAACTGAATCTGAGCTGGACAAAATCCAAGAATAACCTTTGGACAACTAAGGTGCCAGCAGGGTTAAAATTTCAACGGCTTTTTGCAAATGGTGATTTATTAAATCGAGCAAGATATCCCAATTATGATCGTAAGATTCTTCCTTTCAATGGATATGCTGAAGACGCTATCAGCCCCGAAAGAGTTAAAGGTTGGAAGAATCCCCAGGGAGCGATTGTGCATGCCTTACATATTGGTAGATGGGGTGGATTCCATTATTTGGTAAGTGGTAAAGATGAGAATGGAGAATTAAAATTAGAAGGAGGGTTACAAAATAATCGACCTAGCAAAATGCATGAAACATATCGGTTTGTGGAAAATGTATTCGAGGAATTGGATACGTTGAATGAATGGTATTTAGATCAATCAAGTTCAACGCTATATTTAAATTTCGGAGATCAGGATCCAAATAACTTTGAATTTGAAGTTCCTCTACTAGAATCTTTGATCTCAGTTAAAGGATCAATGGAAAAACCAGTTCGAGAGGTGCATATAACGGGAATCCGTTTTGTGCAAACAGATCCAACTTTTATGAAAACGGAAGAACCATTATTGAGAAGCGATTGGACCATTTATAGGCAGGCTGCGGTCCTTTTTGAAGGTGCAGAACATTGTAGTGTTTCCAATTCTGACTTTATCGATCTGGGCGGAAATGCCGTTTTCTTGAGCAATTATAATAGAGGAGTAAAAGTGAGCGGGAATTTAATGGAAAGGATAGGTGGGGGTGCTATAAATTTTGTTGGGGATCCTCAGGCTGTTCGAAGTCCTTCCTTCAGGTATGAGAAATTCGTTCCTGAAAATGAAATAGACACTATTCCAGGTCCCAAAACGGAAAACTATCCAGCAGATTGTGAGGCGAACGATAATGTGATTAGAAATATTGGCCTGATAGAAAAACAAGTTGCCGGGGTTCAAATTTCAATGGCAGCAAGAATATCTGTAATGCACAACAGTATTTATGATGTCCCAAGAGCGGGGATTAATGTAGGTGATGGAACATGGGGAGGACATCAGATTTCATTTAACGATGTATTCAATACCGTCCTAGAAACTAGCGACCATGGTGCTTTTAACTCCTGGGGAAGAGACCGTTTTTGGCATCCCGATAGAAAAGAGATGGACCGAATTGTGGAAGCCCATCCAGAATGGGTTAAATTGGATGCAATTGAAACAACGATCATCAGTAACAATAGATTTAGTTGTGATCATGGTTGGGATATTGACCTTGATGATGGTTCATCAAACTATGAAATATTTAATAACCTCTGTCTTAGTGGAGGATTGAAATTGCGAGAAGGTTTCTATAGGACGGTCTACAATAATATCATGATCAATAATGGGTTTCATCCCCATGTATGGTTCAAAAACAGCCATGATGTTTTTAGAAATAATATTGTGATGCATTCTCATCAAGATATTCAGGTTAACTATTGGGGAGATAAGGTTGATGAAAACTATTATACCAGTTTAAAAGACCTGCAAGCAGACCAAGCCAAATCGGTGGATGTTAATTCATTGGTTGTGGATTTAAATTTCGTAGATGTAGCGATCGGAAAATTTGATTTAATTTCCGGTAACATCAATTTTCAGTCATTGAATTTAAATGATGTAGGAGTAAGAAATACCAGATTAAAAAGATTGCTGGATTCGCCCCATATCCCTGAAATCCATAAAGAAGGAAATATTTCGAAAGGTGCAGTTTTTGAATGGAAAGGAGCTAAGCTAAAATCTATTGAATCCTTAGGGGAACAATCTGCTGCTGGGCTACCAACGATGGAAGGGGTCTTGGTTTTAGAGCTTGAAGAAAATTCTCCATTGGCAAAAGCAGGGATTCAAAAGTCTGATGTTATTGTTGGATGTCAATCAGTGGATGTCAAGGAACTGAAGGACCTACAGCTTGTATTGAAGAGGGATCAGTATATGAATAAATTGAATATTGAAGTTTTCAGAAACCAGGAGAAAAAAACTATGCAGGTTAATTTATAATGCAGGTCAAATTCCTTGCATAGATTTTATGATCTTAATAAACTCTGCCGGATGTTCATCATGAAAACCATGACCAGAATCGACGGTTATCAGTTTGCAATCTTGGATTAAACCTGCAGCTTTAATGGCATCCTCATCTGACATAGCAGCCATGAGGATGCCATTTTCATCATATTGCTTCCACTTAGAATTCTTGGTGAAAATCAATTTTGTTGGACAGTAAATCTTTTTTAGAGTTTCTGCCTGATCAAAATTCTCAAACCAGGAACAATCGTAAAAACTATCAGCAAATCTTTTGTCATATCGGTTATCTGATGCCGATTCCCATATCTTATTAATGGCTAATGGGATAAAACCTATTCTGAATATTCGATTAGGATACTTTGCTCGGAATTTATTTGCTTTTGAAATAATGATTTTCCAGAGGCCTTTGAACTTATTTTTCCAATAGCTTCGAGGGAGGTAAAAGGTTAAATAATCTTTTATTTCAGATTGTTGAAGAAAGTCATGGGCTATACGAAAGCTGTCTTGCCAAGCGAAAGTTTTTTGACAACGGTCTTTCTCTGTTGAAAACAAGGGTGGATCTTCTAAGACCGTGCTTTGAATCCGAATATGATTTGCAGAAATCCAAGCTGCCAGAAGACCTCCAGAGGAATGCCCTGATAGATAGACAGGTTCTTTTATGACATGATCAATGAACCAGATAAAATCAGTGCCCATTTTTTCTGCGGTGTAACTTTGTGCTTCATGGCTAGATTTCCCATGTCCATGGCAATCTATTGCGAATACATGCCAATCTTGAGATAATTCCGGAAGTACTTTTGCATAATTTTTCCAATCTACCCCTTGGCCATGGATCAACATCAGTGCTGGACCGTTATCAGGTCCCTCACCATAATTTAGCACAATCCCATTTTCTAAGCTGACCTGTTTTTCTTCAAAACCGAATTCGGAAATCTTTAACCGTTCTCTATGTTCTGAATGCAAATTATGCTCTACATATATAAAATATAGAATGATTAACAGGGCCAAGATACTAATCAAGATTATTAAGAGGTTCATCATGATTGGTTTTCAATTAAATAGGATAAAATTTCGACCAAATTTAAATAAATATTTTTACCGATTGTTGGTAAATTATTCATTGTTACCAGAAACAATTCTAATGTCATCATGTTCAATTATTATAATAGCCTGTATAAAGATTTAAACATAATAAAATGAATATCAATAAATTGATTGAACACCTAGGATCTGAGGACTTGTTAAAATATCAAAGTAAGACAGTAAAAAAAGAACTGCTTCATTTACCCTCTCCATCCTTTATTGATGATGTATATGGACCGACTGACAGAAATCCGCAGGTCTTAAGGAGTTTAGGAAATATTTTTGGACATGGAAGGTTAGCAGATACTGGTTATCTTTCCATTCTTCCAGTAGACCAGGGCATCGAACATAGCGCTGGCGCTTCATTTGCTGCAAACCCTATTTATTTCGATCCAGAGAATATTGTCAAACTGGCAATCGAGGGTGGATGTAATGCTGTGGCATCAACATTCGGCGTGCTAGGCGCTGTATCTAGAAAATATGCGCATAAGATTCCATTTGTTGTCAAGATCAATCACAACGAGTTATTGTCCTTTCCCAATAAAAGTGATCAGATTCTCTACGGAACAGTTCGCGAAGCTTGGAACATGGGAGCTGCTGCAGTAGGTGCGACCATCTACTTTGGCTCTGAGGAGTCAGGAAGACAGATTGTTGAAGTGAGCAAAGCCTTTCAAGAAGCCCATAGCTTGGGCATGGCAACCATCCTATGGTGTTATTTGAGAAATGATGCTTTTAAAAAGGATGGCGTGGATTATCATTTATCTGCTGATTTGACTGGACAAGCTAATCATTTAGGGGTGACTATAGAAGCAGATATTATTAAGCAGAAGTTACCAGAAGTCAACGGAGGCTATAAGGCCTTAAATTTAGGAAACAGTAGTTATGGTAAGCTTGATGAAAGAATGTACAGTGAATTGAGTTCGGACCATCCTATTGATCTTTGCCGTTATCAGGTATTAAATTGCTTTGCGGGAAGATCGGGATTGATCAATTCAGGCGGGGCTTCAGGTAAGAATGACCTTCGGGATGCTTTGCAAACAGCCGTAATCAATAAAAGGGCTGGGGGAACAGGCTTGATCAGTGGAAGAAAGGCTTTTCAAAAGCCAATGAAAGATGGTGTAGAACTGCTTCAAGGAATTCAAGATGTCTATTTAATGAAGGAAGTGGATATCGCTTAATATTGAAAAGGATAAATGGGCAACCTATCTATTTGCCCATTTACTCTTCATTTTTACTGGTATCAGGTTCTTCGCCCATTGCATATTTTCGGATAATATATTCACTGGCGAGTTTTAGTCCACGTTCGCTATGTTCGGGATGCAATCCTGCCGTGGTGAAAAACTCAATTTCATTATTGACCTTCGAATACCAAATTCTATTTACATCCTTAAGACCTAAAGTATCATATCTCGTGATTTTTCTAAAGTTTTTTAATCTGTCTTCATCCAAAGCTATTACCTTTTGATTCCACATGTTATTGTCTAAACAGTCTACCACAATGTATCGGTCCTTAAACCAAACCATGCACTCCTTTTTATCCTTGAAGGTAATATAACCTAAACTTGCTGCAATCAGTCCGGCAGATCCCACCCACATTATTGCCTTTTTGTTGAATTTCGAAGTATTGGTTCCTGATTCCGGAGACGAGGAACCTATTCCAGAGCTTTGTCTACTTGTATCAGGAAATTTTGGATCCTCTTTTTCAAGAGATTGGTTTAAAGGTAATATGGAAGTCTCTCTTGATTTAGGGTTTATATCCGCTACCCAATCATCGATCTTAAATGGTCTTGGTTGAAAGTCAATCAGCACGGCCAAAAGCTTTACAATAGTTTCATCGGGATTGCTGGTTTTACCATCAATAAAATATCGTACAGGTTTTAATTTGTCAATGTCAATTCCGGCTATTGATTTTTCGAGATCTCCAAGTTCATCCTTTAAAATAAAGAAATCTCTCAGCGTTTTTCTGTCATCAGGATTCATACCCTCATTCAAAAGGAATAGGGCATAGTCTCTAAGATTAGCAGAAGTTGGATTTGCTAATCGGTCATGTAATTCATTGTTTTTGTGTTTTTCCCAATAGTTGGCAAGAACGCGTTCTTTAAATTTATTGAATGCTGACATTCCTATAATTAAATATTTTCCTCCCCAAGATTTACGGATCCGTAATTCTAATTAATAATACATTTCACAGCCAAAACAGTTTCACAGCAGATCGCTTTGGAAATACCGGAATTCACATGGAATTACCGGAAATATCGGAAAAGGTTGATTATGAGCGGCTTTTAGTGCTATAGTTTTGCTTTTGAAATCAGCGGTTAATACTGTTTGTGCTTTCAAGGAAAGATACAAAAGAGATTTCAATATTGAGGAATTCATGCCCCTCAATTCCAAAAAATTCAGAAGGCCTTCTGGAAAATTTTCTAGCAATCCCATATAAGGTGTATGTGGACCTAGCAGGCTTTTACCTTCTAATTTTTTGAAAAATGTGGTACTTAATCCTTTACCATTTAATGAACACAGGCAACCCAACTATTCCTATTGAACTGATTGACAATGATGCAATAATAATCCAATCCAACTCGGATTCGGGAGATGATGACCCAGTATATGGAGATCAGGGGCAGGTACGACCTCCACGTCCTAAAAAATAACATAATTAGAATTTGGTTGCCATTTCTGGCAACCAAATTATTCCCTTTTTAATGATACTCCTGTTGTCCAATTGATTCTGAACATATGGTAATTAATTTTTTGTTTAATTTTTATGTATCTTAATCTTCACATGCTGAATGTTCAGCTTGTGATGCTACAATAACTTAAACCCAACATTTCTTAAATCAAATGCTTAAAAGTAACAATCTGCCATTCGCAATAGCTTCGATTACTATTGTAATCAGCTTAATTTTCTTTCCTTATTCCAATTCTTTTTCTCAAAATGCCGTAGGAAGCAATGCCACAAAGGATACTTTTTTTGATCTGCCAGGTGAGAATCTGCAAAGATCTATGGCACTAGTTGATAGCACAATTGCAGTTTATTTTGAACCGAATTCCTTTAAGATGAGTAGATTTTACAATCCTTTCAATAAAGTGAAATCTGAAGAGACTGCCAGTGTGTGGATGTATTCAGCTGGGATAGAAGCGGTGAATGCAATTTTATCGGGTTTAAGTGCAAACAAAGAATATGGCAACCAAAAGCTCTATCAGGCAAATTATGCTAAATATGAAAAGCTACTTTCAAAATTATATGAGAACCTAGATTATTATTTGGGAACCTTTGAATTAGTATCCTATACTCAAACAAAAACTTGGTCCGTTTATGCGGTTGATCGAGTAGGAGAAAAAGGGAAAGCCAATGTGACAGGCATATTAAATGTCTATGATGATCAAATGTGGTTATTACGGGAATTGATCCATTCCTATAAATTGACTGGAAATAAGAGTTATCTGGAAAAGGCTGAATACCTAACGGCCTATGTCCTGGATGGATGGGACTCAACTGTAGATGAAAATGGAAAGGAAATTGGCGGTATACCATGGGGCCCAGGTTATACGACTAAACATGCCTGTAGTAATTCCCCATTGATTAGTTCTTTGGTTTGGCTACATGAAATTTATAAAAACAAAAATGATCAGATTGAACATCGTTCTATTGATGTTAAGGATGGCAAAACCAGACTTTCGAAAATGGAACCTAAGCAGGTTTATTATCTGAATTTTGCAAAAGCTATTTACAAATGGCAAAAGGAAAACTTATTAAACCAAGAGGGTGTATATACTGATATGATGGGTGGCTGTGATCCTGATTGCAAAATCCGTTATGAGGAAATAAACGGTAAAAAATATCGTGCGAATACAAAATTGACCAAGGCAGTCGGGGAATCATACTCCTACAATTCTGGAACTATGCTTTCGGGAGCTGTTGATTTATTCCGGGTTACAAAAGATGAACAATATGACAATGATGCCAAAGAACTAGCCAAGAACAGTTTTTCTTTCTTTGCAAAAGAAGGTAAAGAGATCCCTGATTATTACTCCTTTGGAACAGAGGGCTTCAAGAATTGGTTTAATGGGATATTATTGCGAGGGTTTAAGGATTTGGCCATGAGCAACAGTAATTACGGACAATATATACAACCATTTCAGAAGAATCTAGACTATGGCTATCAACATGCCAATAAAGATGGATTCTTGGCATCCAATCTCTTAAAGGGATGGGATGAAGGAAAGGATACTAATGGCTTGGAGGGAATGTTCATGTTTACCTATGCAGCAGAGTATGCCTTATTAGCAGAGTATTATTACGGACTATAGCTTTATCATCCCTATTATTTATCAACTAAATATCACATTTGAGACCCTAAACTCATTTTTTGTACAAAATCCTTAACTTTATGTTTCAAATCTTAAAGCCATGAAAAAATTAGCAGTAATTGCTTCAACAGTCCTAGTCACTGTAATCATCATGACCATGGGCTTTACGGAAGGAAATCAAAAGGAAGAAAAATCAGAAACTAATAGCACAATGAGTTTAACAGGAAAAGAAAAAGAGATATATTTTGCCGGCGGATGTTTTTGGGGAACCGAACATTTTTTCAAATTGGTAAGAGGGGTAGTGGGTACAGAAGTTGGTTATGCCAATGGAAACAAAACCAATCCTACATACGAAGAAGTTTGCACAGGCAGTACCGGAGCCACTGAAACCGTAAAGGTAATTTACGACCCAGAAGTAATTGATTTAGGACTATTAATCGATCTTTACCTTGAAAGTGTAGATCCAACAACTTTAAATAGACAAGGTAACGACAGAGGAACTCAGTATCGTACAGGAATTTATTATACCGATAAAAACGACGAGCCTCTGATCAAGGATAAACTTCATGCCCTGTCTTTATCCATTCAAAGCCCTGTGGTCGTAGAAAATGAACCTTTGAGAAATTTCTATGATGCCGAAACCTATCACCAAGACTATTTAGATAAGAATCCAGGTGGATATTGCCATATAGGTCCTGAGCTTTTTGAGGTTGCCAAAAAAGCAAATCCTAAAAAGTAAAAGGTAAGAACTTAAGAGTGAGGGAAGCAAATAATATTTTTTGCTTCCCTTTTTTTGTGTTTAACATGAATATAGCTGTTTTCAGGGGGAGTATTTCTTCATTATTTTTCGCTAATTTGAATCATTCGATGAGGAAGAATTACAAATTCTTATTTTATGGAAATTTACATTGACAAATATTTGCCTACATTCTACGTTTTGAATAATAAACAATCAATAATAAGAGTTAATATATAAATTGAATTTCAATAGCTGAAGCCTAATTATTAATGAACGAATTACTGGAAAACACATTCAATTTCGTGCTCTCGAAATGGTACTACACAAGTGTATTTTTCTTCGTGTTTTTTAGTGTCCTTTACTTTGTAGGAACCTTTATTACAGAAACTATTGTACAGTATAAAACGAAGAATGCGAGTTTGAGGCAGATCGTATTTGCTCAAAAACCTGGGCAAAGGGCTAAAGAAATTAAGAACTCCTTGCTTTCCATCCTTGTATTCTCACTACAGGCGATATTTTTTCAATATTTATTCTCCATAGGAGTGTTTAAGGTCAGGTTTGACAATAATTGGAATTGCCTCTGGGAAATTCCGTTGCTCTTTCTTTGGAATGAAATGCACTTTTATGCAGTCCATTGGCTATTGCACAGGCCCTGGTTCTTTAGGAATGTCCATAAGGTCCATCATTGGTCGAAGGAACCTACAGCATATTCTATTTTTAGCTTCCATTGGATCGAATCCTTCCTTTTAGGGACCGTAATTTTCTTTCCATTGTTTTTCCATGATTTTCAGGTCTATTCCATTTTGAGTTTGCCAGTTATGAGTTTGGTCATCAATTTGCTTGGACATTGTAACCATGAGATACCAAGTGATAAACCAAGTACGTCATTTTCAAAATATACTTTTAGGCACAGCATGCACCATAAATGGGGTAGAGGCAATTTTGGTTTTATGCTGGGCATTTTTGATAAGATCTTCAATACTCAAATTTCAGATAATAAACACTAAATGAAAAAAGACAATAGACCAGTTTATATAAATGCCATTGGGATGCATCTTCCCAATTCACCGGTTTCCAATGAGGACATGGAAGATTTCTTAGGCTTGATTGGCGGGAAGCCCTCCAGAGCAAAGGAAAGGATGTTGAAACAGAATGGTATCAAGACAAGATATTATGCCCTTGATAAAAGCCAGAACTCGACGGATTCGGTAGCAGGAATGGCTGATAAAGCCATTAAAAACTGTTTAGCAAAAGCAAATGTCAATAAGGAAGACGTGGAGCTTTTAACTGCTGGTACAACTCAAGGCGATGTGCCTATTCCTGGCTTTGCAAGCATGGTTCATGCAGAATCAAAATTGCCAGTGTGCAATATTGTCTCGCATCAGAGCGTCTGTTCATCAGGCATTATGGCCTTAAAAAGTGCCTATTTGCATATATTGACTGGAGAAAACGAAAATGCCATTTCTTGTGCAGCAGATATGCCCAGTCGTATGTTTAAGGCCTCACGGTTTGCGAATCAACCCGAAATTCAGGAGAAAGGCTTGCCATTGGATACCGATTTTTTGAGATGGATGCTTTCGGATGGCGCAGGGGCCATGTACCTATCTGATAAACCTAATGCCAAAGGATTGAGCCTTGAGGTTGAATGGATAGACGTAAAATCCTATGCCAATAGTTTTGAGGTCTGCATGTACACTGGTGCCAATAAAAAGAAGGATGGCACAATTGATAAATATTGGTTGGATTATCCAAGTTTTTCAGCCGCCGATGCCGATGCCGCAATTAATCTAAAACAAGATATTAAGTTGGTCAACAATACCGTTAACCTCGGTGTTCAACATCTTTTTCAATTGATTGAAACCGGGAAAGTTGATCCTAAAAGAATAGATTGGCTAGTATGTCATTATTCTTCAGAATATTTTAAACAACCTATTGTAGATCTTTTGAAAAAAGGAGGATTAACCATTGATGAAGATAAATGGTTTACCAATTTACATGATAAAGGTAATACGGGTGCAGCCTCCATCTACATTATGTTGGAGGAATTACTATATAGTGGGAAGTTGAAGCCAAATCAGGAAATCCTATGTATGGTTCCCGAGAGCGGCCGTTTCATTACCACCTTTATGAAACTCAAGGTAGTGGGCAATGCTCAGGAAGAGAAAAAACCATTGATCTCAAAAGAAGATGAAATCTTAGCGCCTGAAATCCATATTGATAATAAACCTATACAGGAGAAACTCGTGCGTGACCTTACGCAGATTTGGGTAGATTTTGAACTATCTCTACGTAGCACGCCGATTATTGAAAGGATTTACAATGGAACGATCAGTCTGGAAGATTATAAACTCTTATTGTTAAATTTAAGGCAACAGGTTATCGATGGATCGCAATGGATTGCGCGGGCTGCCTCCAATGTGAGCATGGATTATTTTGATATCCGTTCTTCCTTTATTTCCCATTCACGCGATGAACATAAAGATTATCAGATCCTTGAAAAGAACTATATCAATTGTGGTGGAAATAAGGAAGACCTCTATCAGGGTGAGAAAAATATTGGTTCGGAGGCTTTGAGTGCCTATATGTTCCATAAGGCAAGTCAACCCAATCCTTTCGACCTTCTAGGAGGAATGTTTATTATTGAAGGCTTGGGCAATCGTTTGGCTGGAAAATGGGGCCGTGCTATCCAGCATCAATTGGATCTAAAAGATGATCAGGTTTCTTTCTTTATCTATCATGAAACCTCTGACTCCAATGACAACCATTTTGAGCGATTTGAAAAGGCTCTTAATTCAGAATTATTAACTGAAGAGATGGCAAAAAGAGTAGCCAAAACGGCGAAAGTCGTGGCGAAACTATATCAATTGCAATTGGCAGAAATCGGAAATTATTAATCAGCTTCTATGTTACATACCAGCGAATATTTCGAACATAAAAAGAACAATCCCAGAGACCCAAGTCATTGGCATGCATTGTTCTTGGACAATAGTGTCCCCTTTAATAAAGATGCAAAGGCTGCTTTTTTGTTTGATTCCAATAGAAAGAGCAAGCAATTTATGTTGCCTTTTTTAAGGGTATTTGGACGATTGACCATTATTATCTTACAGATCTTTAAAGCAATTGCTCCCAACCTGATTAATGCCCCTAAGACTCTACATCGCTTCCTTTATTGGGGCATGAAGTATTGGGTTTCTCCTGAAGCCAACTTTTTGATCTTGAGGCATTTTTACCTAGGGTCTGAGGTCTTGCGATTTATCAAAGACAATGTTAAGGGAGCCGAGGATATTCCAATGAATCCCTTAAAGCCATTGTCTTTAGAAGTGGTCAAGGATAACTTGTTCTTGGAACATGATCTTAACCTTTACAATTTCATTATCAATTTAAATACAGCAATTCAGGAAAAGGGATTGAAAATTGAACCAGTTTCCAGTCCAGATTTCTCTGCAGTCTCTGCGGGACCTATTCCCTTTGAGGAATTTCCGAATCGCTGGACCAATATGATGGACCTCTCCTCGGCGATTGAGGTATTCACACCAGTTTATCAATTCTTTTTAACCGATAATGATTTTTGGAGGGCATCTAACTCTTTGCAATTGGATGAGGTCATTGGAGTATATGCAGCTACGATAATGAGCTGCCCTGAAAAGCTCATTGCCTTGAACAATAAACATCCTATGATTCCATTGCCTACTTATGGAGCAGGATTTAGGCTAACCCTACATGGTTTATCTACCGAGGTTCTACATCATCTGATTTCACAACAGAAACTGCATTCCGAAGAGACTCCAGTGGTTGTATAATTGAGGAAAATTAATAAATTGAAAAAGGGTTAACACGATAAATGTTAACCCTTTTTCCATAATATCTGGAGATTTATTTCTCTATCTCTTTCAAGCTATTCATTTTCTTGTATTCCAAGAATCCTTTGATGTCTTCAAAATGCTCACGTACGCGTTTGTTTCCGAATTCAAAAACCTTGGTTGCCAATCCATCCAAGAAATCGCGGTCGTGGGAAACCAAAATCAAGGTGCCATCAAAATCCTGCAGAGCATCTTTGATGATATCTTTTGTTTTCATATCCAAATGGTTGGTAGGCTCATCCAGAATCAATACATTTACGGGCTCCAACAACAATTTTATCATGGCCAATCTGGTTTTTTCACCCCCTGAAAGAACCTTTACTTTCTTCGTCGTATCATCACCGCTAAACATAAATGCTCCTAGAAGATCCTTGATCTTAACCCGTACATCACCAACCGCAATCTGATCGATAGTTTCAAATACGGTTAGATCTTCATCCAATAAAGCAGCCTGGTTTTGGGCAAAATAACCGATTTTCGCATTGTGGCCTACTTTTAAGGTACCTTCAAAGTCGATCTCACCCATGATCGCTTTGATCATCGTAGATTTACCCTCACCATTCTTACCTACAAAAGCTACCTTTTGTCCACGCTCTATGACCATATTTGCCTTTTGGAATACCAAATGGTTACCATAGGTCTTAGTGAGATCTTCAACAATGACAGGATAAGTTCCTGACCTTGGCGAAGGCGGGAATTTCAGGCGCAAAGCTGAATTGTCAACTTCATCGATTTCAATGATCTCCAATTTTTCCAACATCTTAACTCTAGACTGAACCTGTAATGTTTTGGAATAAGTCCCTTTGAAACGGTCAATAAATTCTTGATTATCGGCGATAAAGCGTTGTTGCTCTTCATAAGCCTTCAATTGGTGCAATCTACGTTCCTTGCGAAGTTCCAAGTAATGGCTGTATTTGGCCTTGTAGTCGTAGATTTTACCCATGGTCACCTCAATGGTTCTGTTGGTAATATTATCTACGAATGCGCGGTCATGGGAAATCACGATCACCGCCTTTGCCTGATTGACCAAGAAATCCTCTAACCATTCAATACTCTCGATATCCATATGGTTGGTCGGCTCATCCAACAAGATAAGGTCTGGTTTCTTTAATAGGATTTTCGCTAATTCGATCCGCATACGCCATCCTCCTGAAAATTCAGAAGTTTGACGATTGAAATCTGAACGCTCAAAGCCCAATCCCTTCAATACCTTTTCAACCTCAGCATCGTAATTTGTCTCTTCAATAGAATAGAATTTCTCGCTCAGTTCGGAAACACGTTCGATCAATTTCATGTAATCGTCCGTTTCATAATCGGTACGGATATTCAACTGTTCATTCAGCTCCTCCAGTTCATCACGCATTTTATAGACCTCTTCAAATGCCTTTGAAGTTTCCTCAAATACGGTCATATTATCCTTGGTCAACAAATGCTGCGGTAAATATGCGATTACTGCATCTTTAGGACCAGATACATTTCCTGTTGTTGGTTTCCCAACACCAGCAATAATCTTTAATAAAGTGGATTTACCCGCACCATTCTTACCCATTAAGGCGATTTTGTCATTCTCATTGATTGAGAAGGTCACATCGGAAAAAAGAGTTGTTCCCCCAAAGGAAACGGAGATGTTATTTACATTGATCACGATTCGCTCGAATTTATTTTGAGCTGCAAAGATAGAGGAAAAATTCATTCTTTCGACCGAGTTCCTAATTTTAGGATTTCAATTGAAGGCCTTTTGTTAAAAATTCTTATCTTACTCTTACCTAATCCATTCGCTATGAAAAAACTAACCCTGCTTATCCTGTCGGTCTTGCTGAGTGCTGGCCTTACTGCCGCTGAAATCACCTTAAAGATCAATAAGAAATACCTCAATTTTCCGATATCCAATACGCAGGATAGGAGGAAAATGGAATTTAAACCTGATGGACATGATACTTGGTCAGTAGTTGTTAGGCTAGCCCCTGAGCATGCAGATTATTGGGTGTTTTACGATGTGTCCCATTTAAAGGGAAAAAATCTAAAAATCACCTTTGATGGGGATGAGAAGGCCTTAAAGCTGATCTATCAAGCTGATGAGATCAAGGGTCAGGAAAGTCTATATCAAGAGCAGAATCGCCCTCAATTCCATTTCTCTACCAAAAGGGGATGGATCAATGATCCTAATGGTTTAGTCTACTATGATGGAGAATACCATTTGTTTTACCAGCACAACCCTATGGAAAGGGAGTGGGGAAACATGCATTGGGGCCATGCTGTCAGTAAAGATTTGCTTCATTGGGAGGAGTTGCTTACAGCCTTATATCCAGATAAATTGGGGACCATGTTTTCTGGTTCTGCAATCATCGACTATAATAATACCGCTGGTTACAATAAGGGGGAGAAGCCAGCCATGATTGCCTTTTACACAGCAGCTAGTGCCGACAGACAGGTTCAGTGCATGGCTTACAGTCTTGACAATGGAAGAACCTGGACCAAATATGATAAGAACCCATTGATTGATTCCAAGGAGAAGTGGAACAGTCAGGATACTAGGGATCCCAAAGTCTTCTACCATGATCCTTTAAAACATTGGGTGATGGTTCTCAACGAGCGAGATGGTCATTCCATTTACATTTCAAGTAATTTGAAGGACTGGACCTATCAAAGTCATGTCTCCGGTTTTTGGGAGTGCCCAGAATTATTTGAACTTGCGGTTGACGGCGACCAGAATAATAAAAAATGGGTTATGTACGGAGCTACTGGTACTTATATGATCGGTTCATTTGATGGCAAGAAATTTACGCCTGAGGCTGGCAAGTACTTTTATAATGCCGGACATCTCTATGCTGCGCAGACTTATAGCAATATTCCTGAAAAAGATGGCAGAAGGATTCAGATCGGCTGGGGGAGGATCCCTCAAGGTGATATGCCCTTTAATGGGATGATGATGCTTCCTACGGAATTGACCTTAAGAAATACCAAAGATGGACCGCGACTATTCAGTGTCCCAATTAAGGAAGCCGAGAAACTCTTTAACAAGGTGGATTCCTGGACGAATTTAACGGCAGCGAAAGCTAACGAGTTATTGCATAAATACAGTGATAAGGACAAATTGCGCATAAAAACAAAGATCAAACTTTCCCATGCCACTGATGCTGGATTCAATCTATATGCCCAAAGGATAATCAGTTACGATATGAATTCCAACATGCTGAATGGCATGTTCTATTCACCTCAGGATCCGACGAGCATGGAACTATCAGCTGATATCTATATCGACAGAACATCCATCGAAGTCTTTTTCGACAACGGAATCTATTCCTGCTACCTAGACCGCAAACCCGATAAGAACAATACGGAAGGCTACCATTTCTGGGGAAACAATATTGAAATATTAGAACTTGAAGTCTACGATGTAAAAGGAATTTGGTAAAGAAACTGATGACCGGCTCTTGAATTTTCAAATTTAGAACTCTATGGGCAAGGTCAATAAGTTAAGGTTTTTTGTGTGATACTGAGGAACGAAACATCTCGGAACATTGCAAACCTAATTTTTGGAATGATAGCATTGCTGTACAGGTACTCAAACTTCTTTCCCCCTTGCTGTCGTCCTGACGAAGGAAGGATCTGGGAATAATACTGACCTTATCGATTGATTTATATATTACGGTTTGCATTGGCGTGCAGGTCCTCAATCTTCGAATGAAAATGACAAAGTCATGAGGGGAAGAACCGTACAGTTTCCTCACTATACGTTCAGAATCACAATGCGCTAAATAGGGATTCAGAGTAAAACGAAGAATCTATTTCTTATTTTTTTTAAGATTTTTGTCATCTTGAGCAAAGCGAAAGAACTATTTTCTATCTTCAAAAATATTCATTGAAAAATATTTCACCCACGCTTTGGATTGACCATTCTAAACAACCAAGTTCTACAAAGATTCCACCCCCTTTGGGGGTTTGCAAATCTATCAATGCGCAAATTATCTTGGCCCATCCTCTCATCCTTTTCATCCTGGTTCGACCCAACAAACCTTCCCCTCGATCACACTCCCTCAAAAACTCATTATTTTCGTGACAATTAACACCTATTATTCCTATATTTAATTACACTAATTAATGAAAAATGAACAAAAAAACCATTTTATTAGGTATACTGCCGGCATTCCTGACCGTGATGTCCTGTAATAATTCGGCTAATAAAGATGCTGAGGCCAATCAAGATAGTATTACTTCTTCCACTGTTGATACAACGGTAAGTACTTCCACCGTTCCAGCCTCAACTTCCTTCAACCCGGAATCTTTAGCAGAAGCGACCGCAGATATGGGGCAATTTCCATATTATTCCATCCCAGAATGGGTGGATGCAAAAAGCAGCTATGGTTTCGATAGGGAATCGGATTTTGGAAAAATTGAGTTCTATACAGGAAATTCATTTTACCCACTGGAGGGAAAGGTCAAGGTGAAGGGATATGCCATGAATGGAACTTGGGATGAATATAAATTTGTTCAATCCTTTGCCAAACATTTCGAAAGCCTTGGCGCTAAAAAGTTGTTTGAAGGACAAATTCCGCAGGACCAAATTGATGCCTTGAATAAAGCTAAGAACAAGGATAGCTATTATTTCGATTTTGCAACCTCCAATATGGAGAATCTTGTAACCTATGGCCTGAAGAAAGATGGTAAACTGGTCCTTTTTGCTATTGCTAGCAATTCTGCCTATGCTGCAATTTATACGGGAGAAAGTGATGCTTTCAAACAGACTGTAGGCATCATTAAAGCAGATAAAATTGAAAAGGATTTGAACGAAAAAGGAAAATCTGTTCTACACATTAATTTTGATACGGATAAAGCCACATTGAAAGCTGATGGCAAAGATGTTGTTTCGGAAATTGGCAAGGTCCTGAAGTCCAATGCGAGCTTGAAATTAGATATCAATGGATATACAGATAACGTAGGCAATGCAGACCATAATCTAAAACTATCTAAAGATCGAGCTAATACGGTTCTTTCTACTTTAGTTCAGGATGGAATCGATAAATCAAGGCTTACCGCAAATGGTTTTGGAGCCAATGATTTTATCGCTGACAACAATACCGATGTTGGAAAAGAGCAAAATAGGAGAGTCGAATTGGTAAAAAAATAAACTTTATTTATTCATTTTATCAATAATAGAAACGATCAACATAATCAACCCTCCAACTATATAAATGGACATAGGGACCACAAAGAACCACTTAAATGCCCAGTATTGATATTTGGACATCTTATTGAACATTTTTGGACGTTTCATATATAAAGAACAATCCTAAAAGAAAAAGGGTCCGCATAATTTTATGTAGACCCTTTTTGCTTCTAACTGTTATTTTATTTTAAAACGAATTTAAATCCTAGCGAGAACCTAGAGGCTTCAAAATGTGAACCATGAGATAGGTTCCACCATGGTTTCCAATCTACGTGCATCGCTAATGGTGTTGAAGGAATTCTGAATTCCATACCTAAAGCTGGACGGATTGCAAAATCCGTATGGGTGTCCCCATCCCAGTGTTTGTCATCATCATCATACCAATCATCGTCCCATTTTCCATGGTCGATAAATGATAATTGAGGACCTACACCTACATACCACGTTAACCCTCTAGTACCAGAGATACGTTGGTTGTATGAATAATCAACACCTACCACGGTAATGTGGTCTCCAAATAATACTTGTGCATTTCCTGCGTCACGACCACTGAAGCTATGTTTGATCTGTGGTCCAAATAATGATTCTCCATCACCCACATCTACTCCAAGACCAATGGCAGTACGGTAAGGTGTCTGTGCGTTTGCCTGCTCATTGGCAGCAAACATTAAAATAAAAAGGGTTAGAATAGGTAAAAATACTTTCTTCATGATAATAAATAATTGTTTCAAATTTCAAACCTTCGATATGAAAGTTTCCGCTGTTATAACAAATAGTTTGCCAAAAGGCACCTTTATCCCCCTTTAAAACACTATATGACAGATTTAGAACAAAATAAAAACCTCAGGCAAATCTTTCCTGAGGTTTCAAGTTTTTAAAGATTTATTGAATTATAATAATTTGCTGTGTAAATCGCCAAGGTTATCAACTTCATCATCTTCTTCCTCATGATATGGCTTATTATTATCATTTAAAGTTTAACCTTCGCCTATGGGTTCATTATCATCTTTCAATGGATCTTCTTTTGGATCATATTCCTGTGAGCCCTGATCGGAATCCGGATCATAGAAAGGATTTTGGTATTCAGGTTCATTATTTTTTTCGTTTTTATTGTCTTCTGGATCCTGAATTAAGCTAATCGCAATAATTGGTCCTTGACTATTCATTGCATAATTGACTTTTGAGTTCATAATCTTATTTTATTAAGTAAACAGGTTAATAACGATTTAGTTGTAAAAATTATATTTGATGTCGAGTATAAATACCCTTTCTCAATATTTGTTCAACAAATTTCTACCTAGTGTTTTCATTATATAATAAATGAATTGTTTAATTATCCATTTTGCAAAGAACCAGGTTACTTTGATATTCTTTAGGGTAACCTGGTTTGTTTATTATCCAATAAACTTGTCGGACTTTGTATTTTATTTGCCAACGAATTCATCTGCAATATGTTCTATATTAAAAAAAGTGTTATGGCGACGAAAAATGAAAGTGCTACGGAAGGTTTAAATAATAAGGGAAGACCAGATAAAAAGAAAGATCTGACAGCCTTTATGAAGCGGAAAGAAAAACATCAAGATGGGGCAGGGGAAGCCGGTGTTGACCCACAGCAGGAACAACTTAATACTATGCCTAATCCTCATGAATTTCCCAAAGAACCTAAAAAAAAGAAAACTAAAAAATGATCACATGAAAAAGTTAATCCTATTGACACCCGTTGTCTTTACCTTATTGATGTTGGCATGTACGAATACAAAAAACATGGATAACCAAAATAAAATAGATCAACCCATTGGTACTGCAGATAGGCTAGATAGTGTGGATAGTGCTAGAATCGATAGTACCCTAACGGAACAGCCAATCAATCCTGTGGAGTAAAAAATATGTGATTGTTATTCAAAGAAAATTGATTTAAGCATCATCCATATATTAAGGTTAAAGTATTCCGATAAAAAATCATATTTTTAAGAATACTTTTAAACCTCTTGCAATGCATAAAATCTTTTTAACAACATTTTTGCTATCCCTTATTTTAGCCTCCTGTACAAATGCCGCTAAAGACCAATCTAAAAAGGATGTTCAATCTGATACCAGCAGTATTTCTAAAGATTTTCCCAAAATTGGAAAGATCGAAGTTCTAGATCCCGCTATGTTGAATATTGTGGACAGTACTGCTCAAGTAGAGAAATTAGCTGATGGGATGACATGGGCTGAAGGTCCAGTTTGGGTGAAGGATGGCAACTACCTATTGTATTCGGACACCAGGCAGAATATAATTTACCAATGGTCGGAGTCTGCAGGGCTTCAGGAATTCATTAAACCCGCAGGTTTTGAAGGGCCAGAAGTCTATTCCGAAGAACAGGGGACCAATGGTCTGTTGATAAACCAACAGGGTCAATTGGTAGCATGTGATCACGGTAATCGTCGAATTGCTCAAATTGACCTGAAAACTAAGAAAAAAGAAACATTGGTTGGAAACTGGGAAGGTAAAAAGTTCAATTCACCAAATGATATTGCTCAACATCCTAATGGGGATTATTATTTTACTGATCCACCTTATGGATTACCAGGTCGTGAAAATGACACCGAAACAAAGGAAATCAAAGAAAATGGTGTTTATAAAGCTAACCAAAAAGGAGAGGCAGTTCAGGTTGTTTCCAATTTAGCAAGACCTAATGGTATTGCTATTTCCGCAGATGCAAAACAGGTTTTTGTAGCATTGAGCGATGGAAATAATCCTTATATCATGGCATATGATATAAAAGCAGATGGCTTATTGTCTGAAGGTTGGATATTCTTTGATTTCAAAAAGAATTTTCCAGAAGAATCCCTTGCGGCAGATGGTATCAAGGTCGATGCAAATGGAAATATGTATGCAGCTGCCGGTGATGGAGTTGTGGTCATTAATTCTACTGGAAAACCTATAGGAAGAATTCGCTCTACCGTGCATACTGCTAACTGTGCCTTTGGAGCTGATGGCTATCTTTATCTGACATCAACGGATCAGTTATTGAGAATTAAACTAAAGATCTAAAACAATGATGGGTGGCAACTGTCTTTATAGTGAACAAAAAACATTTTAGCTATGGAAGATCAAATCCTCGATTTAGAAAAGAAGTACTGGCAGGGAATGGCCAGTCTAGATTATGATACTGTCCGAGACCTTACCTACTTTCCATGTACCGTAGTCAGTAAGTATGGCGTAAAATACTTAGATGAACCGACCTATAAGAAAAACTTTGATATGGGGAAAGGTATGAAAATGGAAATTAAGGGAATCTCCGAAGCTATCGTGCAAATGTTCAGTAAGAGTTTTGCAACCATTGGTTATTTAATCGATGTTGAATTTGAAAGCCAAGGGCAATTTCGCAAAGCCAAATGTGCATGTAGCTCCGCTTGGATCCAAGAAAACGGAAAATGGAAATGTTCCCTGCATTCTGAAGCAGATTATTCCCCAGCTGAACAGAAAAAATAAGAGAAATAACAGCTCATTAAAATAGAAAAAGGACTTGAATCAGTCCTTTTTCTATTTTTTATTTTCTCAACAATACAAACTTAATCATGTTTAAACAACTAATAAATAACTTGTTGCATTTGCTTCGTTGAAATCTTTTTAATTATTAGAGAATAACAATAAAAATATTACGGAATACCGTAATGTTAAATAGTATTTTTGAGATATATTTGCCTTAACCAAATCGTCAAATTATTAACAATTAATTAGTGTCATGCTAAACAAATGCTTCTATTGCGGGTTTAGGGCTTTGAGTAAAAAGCACCTTAAAGAACGTAAGTGCCCAAAAAAACCGTTTTTCCTGAAAATATTTTTTAAAAACTGCACAACAGGATTATTTTAATCGCCATTTGAACATAAATGGCCTATTATTTTTGTGGTCTTGTTCTGGAAATATTGTCTCCGTATAATAATATTGCTTTTTACGGAAAACCGTAAAATTTTTATTGATTTAAACAATATATTCATAACCCACAATTACCGGATATCGTTTATTAATTATTGATTATTATGAAATATTTTTGCATTCATTGTGGATATTGGTCTTTTGTGAAAGAACATTTAAAAATGCGTGAATGTCCGAAAAAGCCATTCTTGCTCAAGCTAATTAATAAACATTGTTCAACTAGATTTATTTAATTCATGAATTGGAAGAAAATCCTTTTGGGAGAGATTCTGGTATTGGTTCTTTTGAAAGCGGGAATCCTGCTCAATAACCTTGCTGGAAATACTTGGTCCTTTATTATCGGAATAGGTTTCCTATTGATCTGTATAACCCTGTTCTCCTATGCACGTTTCAAAAAGCTGGAACAGCCAGATCTTGTTACTGCATTATTATTGACCATTATCTATATCCCGATGACCCTGATCAATTCTTGGCGGTATATCTTTTAAACAATTATATCTTTATATTTTAAACCTAAGGTTGTCATTTATGGCAACCTTTTTTATTCTTTGTATGACATAGGATGTCGATTTCCAATGGTTTCTTTGGCTGAGAAGAGTTGGTATATATACCAATACCTCACGGCTTGATGACTTCGTTCCTGCACCAAAACCTTTCTCAATTTTATTTCTTTGAATAGATTGGAATATTGATTTTCAACGGAAATATAATTATTGGAGGGAACAATAAAGTAGGCATTTTCACCCTTTTGTATAGGCGGAATCGACAGGTTTATCCAGGCATATTTATGGATGTCCGTCAGTTTTCCTTCAGCTATCATGCGCATTTCCATTGGCCTTGCCAAATAGAAGTATAAGTGGCCAGCGGGGAACCATTTATCTACCAATAGTGCATCATGGATGGACATTTCACCTTTGTTGATATCTTCTGTCCTTAACGCTTCAAATTGGCCCTTTAAATCCTTCCAGCCCATCATGTCAAGCGTAATATCTCCCTTGCCCAATTGATCGTTTGTCGAATTTGAAAAAAGGTTGCCGGGATAGAAATTGATCAGGAGAACCCCAATGGCAATGATAATAAGGGTAAAACTAAGCTGAAAATTTAATAATTTCCTGATTTTCGAAATCCTGTTAAGTATGATCTGTTGGTCGATCCACATGCTGCTTATTAGCATAATCCCAAAGAAACCTGGACCACTCCAATGTGGCAGGGCTTGTCTGAACAGGGAAATTGCCGTAGTTGCGCCAATTATCGGTAGGGAGGTCAGTAACAAGAGGTAAACTATATCTTTTGACAGCCCTTTTATCTTAAACTTATCCTTGAATAAGGAAATAAGGACAAAAACATACATATAGACCAATAGGGGATTATTATAGAAGATCTGTCCAAAAATCGCTTGGGCAAAATAGTCCCATCGGATTCCCGAATCTAAGTAACTGATGCGCTGACTATGGAACTTCCAGGTGATAAAACCATATTCTTCATTCCAAAGCCAAATGGGAAGCACACAGATCATAAAGAGACCCATCCCTAGGTAGAACGATCTATTTTTGAGAAATGGTCTTTGGAAAAGGAGGATATAGGAAATAAAACCTATACCTAAAAAAATGGAATGCACCTTACTCATGCAGGCTAATCCTATCCATAGACCCAGTAGCAGAAATTGATTGCTTTGCTTATGTCGGTCTGTTGTGGTCAAAATCACTACCATACTATATATAGCAGCGATCCAAAAAGTATTTGCTATGGAGTCTGGTAGGATAAATAGGCCGGAAATGATACTGGAATAAATGGATGCCGTGTACAGGACGGCCGCAATCAATCCTGCTCTTTCGCTCATCAGATGTCTCGCTATTCCTGCGATTAACCAAGTGTTGAAAGCCGCCATGATGATTGCTCCAAAACGCATGGAAAAATCATTGACCCAATGAAGGTTAAGCGTAAAAAAACGGATCAATATACCAACCATAGGTGGATGGTCAAAGTGGTTCCAATCTAAGTGTTCCGCATAACTGTAGTAATAGACTTCGTCATTGCCCAGTTCGATAAAAAGGGCAAACAGGCATCGCAAGATGCTGCTAACAATGATTAGCCACCTCAGTTTAATCCTGTATTCATTTTCCATTGTTGAACGTAAAGAGTAGGTTGGCAGAAAAATTCCAGATGAAAACTATCCCAATAGCGAGGAGCTTACTGAAATAGAAGTTTAACTTTAACTTTTGGTGAAAAAGATATAGAAATGTACTGTTGAGTGCCAATCCAATGCTGCTGATCCCTAGGAAATAAAGGAATTGTTCTAAAACCTGCGGGTTTTTGCTGGAAAAGGTCCATATCCTGTTCAAGATATAATTATTGACCACGGCTAATGAAAAACCGATGGCATTGGCGATGAACTTATTTATCTTTAGTTTTTCCTTGCAGAGCCAGGTGAAAAAGAAATCGATGGCCATTCCCAAAAGACCTACCGCCGCAAATTTGGCAGCACTCAGCGCTATCTTTAGCATAGATTATACTTTAAAGTTATTAGGTATGGAAAGGCTGAAGCCATTTTCACCATAATAGGAAACCAACAAACCATATAAACAGGAGAAGCTAATTCCCAATAAAGAACCAAACCATACGTCATCAAGGTAGTGCTGACCTAGGTAAACCCGTGAATAACCCGTCAAGCAAGCTAGCAGGAATGCAATAATGGCCAAATTTCTATTTTTAGAATATAGGGCAATACATGTGGCCAAGGCAAATGCCGAGGTAGTATGGCCAGATGGAAATGCGTTGTGGTAGGACATGGGCATCCAGGCCAAGGAATGAAAGGAGGGGTCATCATGAAGATTGAAACCCGGTCTATGGGTATGGAAGGTTCTTTTTAAGAGTGAACAGATCAATCCAGAGCCTATATAGGTTGCTGCAATTGCTACGCCCAGCCTTTTGGACCATAAAAAGAAACAAAGTAAGGCTAAGGCAATCACAAAGATTCCATCGCCAAACTGTGTGATGACCGTGAAAAAATAATCGAAAAATAAAGAATGTTTGGAATTGATAAATAAAAATGACTCTTGTTTCGGAATTGAAAATACAATGCAACTCAAAAAAAAGTACCAGGTTAAAAAACAATTATAAAAATACCTGTTTTCATGGTAGAGTTTTAGGATACGTTTCATGAGGTTAATTTGCTTTGATCTTTAAAACATAAAATTATGGTTGAAATATTAAGAAAATGTTATCACAAATACTTAACTTCATTAAGTTTCTATTAATAAATAACCGCTGTTTAATGACAGTTCAGTTTAGGGGCTGAACCATTTCGAATTCTTGGGAAATATCTTTACTTTCAACTACTCTTAATCAATTATTATGAACTGCAAATTTTTTGGAGGCATTCCAAACATGTTCCTTAGCAGGTCCTTTCTGCTTCTCTTTCTATTTTGCTTGTTTTTCCAACCGATCAATGCCCAAGAGAATCGACTGATCGGGCGTTGGGTCCTTGATTTTGTCACCGATGCCAATAAGATGATTTCCGATATACATTCGCCCTTGTTTTCCAATGAAACCATTTATGAAATATCAAAAGATGAGTTAAAAATCAACGATCAACCATTTAAGGCCAGATATGATGATCTCAAAAATATTGATATGGTCCACCGATCCCTTTTTTATTCTTTTGACTCAGATTACCTTGTGATACAAGAGCGTGGCGACCCTGATCATATCTTTTATTTTTTGAAAGACTCCATATTCATAAAAACATATCCTGAATTTCAGGCAAAATATGCAGAAAGAAACGGAGAGAAATTATTGATTGAAGATACCTTTAACAAGGTGAGGTTTACCAGCAATATGGATTTTGCAAGCAGTTTGGCATTTTATTCCTCGGAACTAAAAAAGAAGTCAAGATCCGAATTCTTTTGTGAAATTGAATTTGTACTGGATACGAATAATGTAATCAGGGATGTCGTATTTCTAAATCCAGTTGACTTAAAACTGGAAACCGAACTCAGGAAAGCACTGAATAAGATCAGTGGTTTTTTCTTTAACGATTTTAAAGAGAATGTTCTTGTCGTTCAAAGGATCCATTATTCGACTTTCGATAAAAAAGATGTCGGAAAGGAGATCAAGGATGCAATTTCATCGTTCCAACTAGGGGATGACTTATACCAAGAAGGAAAATATGAAGAGGCCTTACCTCATTTAGAAAAAGCGATACAGGTTCCGGTCAATCGAAAACAATTTTTTTACTATAATGATTGCCTTCGAACCTTGGGGATCTGTTATCTGATGCTAAACAGGAACGAGGATGCCTGTAAAGTTTTTAATGATTGGGGAGACAGCTCAAATTTTAATGTCCGTAATTATTTAAGGTTCTTTTGTAATAATAAGGTAATTCTCGAACCTCCTGATAAAGAAAGATTGATCGAAAATATCAATTAGATGATTTTTCGGTATCAAATAATTTCATATCTTCCAATATGTCAACACGTAAAACTATTGCCATCGATATGGATGGGGTCTTGGCCAATAACATGGCGCATTATTTAGCTTATCATTTCCAGGAAACAGGAATCCGGATCACTGAAGCCGAGATCCAAGGAAAACCAGAAGCCGAATGCTTTGAGGACCCTGCTGCAGTCTACCGATATTTGGAGAAACCTGATTTCTTTAGGACCCTTCCCCTGAATCCTGATGCCCAAGAAGTGGTCAAGCGTCTGAACGATAATTTTGATGTGTATATCGTTTCGGCAGCAATGGAATTCCCTTGGAGCTTGGTCGAAAAATTTGATTGGTTACAAGAGAATTTCCCATTTATTACTTGGCATCAAGTGGTATTTTGTGGCAATAAGGGCATCATCAAAGCAGACTATATGATCGATGACCATATCTATAATCTACGTTCTTTCTCGGGTACTGGCCTGATATTTAATTGCTATCACAATATCCATGAAACTGGTTTTGAAAGATTGAATGGATGGAAAGATGTGGAGCGATACTTCTTTGGATCATAATCCTTTCTTCAGCGATTTCACAAGGATAATTTTTTATACAAAGGAAAGAGCAACCTCATCAGGTTGCTCTTTCTATGGTTCTATGTTTTCTCAAGTCTACTAGGAGACCTGAACTTCCTGTGCCGGTTTTATTTTGGAAGGATCTTTCTGAAGGATTACCGTTAAGATACCGTCCTCAAAACTGGCATGTACATTCCCTAACAAAATCTCATCCTGCAATTGGAAAGCTCTTTCAAACTCACCTAATTGCTGTTCTTGGTAGATATATTTTAATCCTGGCTCTAATTCTGCAGCTTTACAGGTGATTGTCAGGACCTGGTCGGATATATTTACCTGAAATTGTTCCTTCTTCCTGCCTGCCGCATATACCTGAACCTGGTATAATTCTTCATTTTCTGCAATATTCACTGGGATGTTTGCTTTTTGGCTTCTGTTGAAGGGATTTCCTTCATTGAAAAAGTGATTTTGAAAACGGTCAAATTTTCTCTTAAAATTGCTTCGGCAAAAATTTTGCTGAGCTTCTGCGTCTTGGTTATATGTTTCTCTTCTGAACATTTTTATCATTTTTTATTAATTAGTAAATAGGGACAATGCTGGGTTTGCTCGCTCTGTTC
The DNA here is from genome assembly GCF_053645235.1 of Sphingobacterium sp. NPDC055346. Classification (NCBI taxonomy): domain Bacteria; kingdom Pseudomonadati; phylum Bacteroidota; class Sphingobacteriia; order Sphingobacteriales; family Sphingobacteriaceae; genus Sphingobacterium; species Sphingobacterium sp. NPDC055346. Next base: position 305,540 of record NZ_JBSHMI010000004.1, on the reverse strand, counting down.
ACATATTGAACAGGAACTATAGCCTGTGGATTTGCAGTAAGGTAAGGACCGTTTATCGTGCCCTCAAATGCTGCCCTGTAGGCAGGATAGTCTGCATGCTTTCTACGTCTGCTGATTTTGGAATAAACCAAGGTTCCGAAGGAAAACAAGATGGTTGTAACCAACAGTACTTTAAAGATTGTTCCGATCAGCAATGTTGCAATACCTGCTATGGCTGTTACTACAAGTAATCTTGGGATTATTAATTGAAATTTATTTTTCATGTTTTTCTTATTTTGTTCTATTTAAAGGCCTTTGATGTAGTAGACGCAGGAACCCATCCTTTTACCTTAAATTATTTTGAAAAAAATTCAATTTCCCCCTAGGCAAGCCTAAAATCCACATTTTGAATCAAAGCGTCGCTTCCATTCTTCCCGCAATCTTTCCTTTTCTTCCTCACTTAAGTCGGAACGATCTAGTTCTCTTTGTCGCATTTTACGGCCAAAGCCAGAACCTGGCTTTCCAAAGCCTCTACCAAATAAGAGCTTAGAAAGGATAAACAATCCGAGTGCCTGCCAGTAATCAATGGTTTTCAGACCGAATATCTCGGGCATCAGCTTGTTCCATAGAAATTGAAGCAAGGCAATGAGCAGGAAGAAGAAGATAACAATGGCTATTCCTATAAAGATCTTTTTCCCTTTTCTTTTAGTATTCATTGAGCTATTCATCGCTAATTTTTTTTTAAGATTTTAATTCATTATAGAGACCCCGTAACCTTAATCTAAGATGTTTAACCGCATAGCTTTTGCGGCTGATGATGGTCTTGAGGTTTTCATTTTCAAGATTTGCAATTTCCTGTAGGGTCATCTCTTCGATTTCATTAAGGATATACACTTTGCGCTGTTTTTCGGGTAGTTCTTCCAGAGCCTTCATCAGCTCGTCCCAGAAGATATCCTTGAACATCTTGAGTTCGGGATTGTCCGTTTCATCGGCAACCAAGAGATGTGCAATAGGGAAGGAGTCCTCATCGGCAGCTTCGGTAAGCTCGTCGAGCGATTCATCCTTCTTTTTTCGATAACTATCTGTGATTTTATTTCGGGTAACGGAATATAACCATGCCCCAGCATTGCCCAAATCTTCAATATTGGTAACCCTCGAGAATTGATACCAAACCTCCTGCAGGATATCTTCCGCATCGGCAGTCTTTTTCACCCGCGCCTTGACAAAGCGCAGCAACTGGCCGCCATATTCCTTGACAACCTCCGAAAAAGTTTTGGCGTTTTTTTCCGACATACGTTCTAGCTGTGCCTCGTCCATAAAGACAAAGACGAATCAAAAGAGTTTTTACTTTAAATTATCTAAAAAAAATTGAAATTCATCATTGAAGGGCTTTTTTCATAAGGTACTTTCCTAGGCCTCGGGTCCCTCCGTTTTGCCATCCTGAGAATAAAATAATTGGACTAAAATTATCGGAAGGTGATGATACCATGTTGGAAATGAAAATAAATTAGCTCTTTTATTTTTTAAATATATAACCCCATAGGGGTTACATTATTTTAGAAAACATGGCAAGTTAGCCTGGAAGTAGCGAAAAACTATTGCTAAAATAATTCTGCCCTTCTAGGGCAGTATATCGTGGAAAAAGCTCTCCTTTTCCGGGTCATCCTGAGGAAAGAAGGGGCTCGGGACTAAACAATCATAAATATATTGGCGTACAGTTCCTTAACCTTCGGTTAAGGATGACAAGCGGTTTGTGAGGAGAACAGTACAGATTCCTCACTGATCGTTCAGAATCAACATGCGCCGAAGAGTGATTCAGAGTGCAGCGAGGAATCTATTTTAAATAAATAATGGATAATCCGGGACCCAGTGGAAAACCTTATCAGGTGGGTAGTGTAGCTGTAAGAAATTGTCTTGGTCCATCCTCTCATCCATTCCATCCTAATTCAAACCACCCTTACATCCACAAAACCACCCTCCCCATCCATTCCATCCAAATAAAATGAACTATTTTCTTTCCAGACTGTTCACCCAATGAATACAACCGATAAATAAGTTCGCAAAGGCATTATGAAGAAATAGTATGGACAGCTTACCTTAAGGCAGAAATAGGTAAAATGTCTAAATAATTGACAGCTCCAAATTAATTTTGGGGCTGTTTCTTTAAATAAAAAATGCAGGCAAAATGCCTGCATTCCGTGGGAAAACTAATTAAAATTTCTTTTTGCTTATACGAAGACTCCGAAACTTTTTTGGACCAACTGGGCCAATTTATCTACTGAAATACTAGGTCCAGGATCTTCGGTGCTTGTCCATTCCCGTGTCGCTGGGTTATAGGACAGGATATAATTGATGTTATCGTCCTCAACCACATTGAATGAATGGGTCTTAGGGTCATAAGTCACGCTGAATTGAATCTCACGGCCTTCATGATGATATGCAAAAGTTCTGTTTAAATCCATGTAATTAAAACAAAGAATCAATCATTTGGTTTTTGCAATCTTCTCCTTGAATTCAAAAAAAATAAAACTATTTAGGTTTAGCATTGTTCCTATTATACACACATATTTATTAATTCACTTAAAATAAAAAGCAAATGGATTCATTAGATTTAAAAGGAAGATGGAATATTTTAAAAGGAAAAGTAAAACAGCAATATGCAGATCTAACGGATGACGATTTATTGTATGTTGAAGGAAAAGAAGACGAACTATATGGTAAACTTCAGAAAAAAACGGGTAAAACTCGTGAAGAAGTTCAAACATGGTTAAGAGATTTGGATAAATAATATCCAAAACTCCTATAAAGGAAAATGCCCAGCCATACCGGTTGGGCATTTTTCATTCTATCCTAATTGTATGTACTTATGCAAAGGAGTTAATGTGATGTTGTTCTATACAAAAGTAAGGCTATTCTTACTTTCCATAAATACCAGTTTTTAGGTAATTATTGCACAATTTTTTGTTAATTTTAACTAAATAAAATCCTGATTATGAATTTACTGTTTATCAATATTGGCTCTATCGAGATTGTTTTTTTGTTAATAGGAGCATTGCCGTTTTTTTTTACCCTATTTCATATTATCTACAATAAATCCCTAAACGTCAATCAAAAATATCTGTGGACTTTCATTATATTAATTGGTAGTTTACTTGGTATCCTTATTTATTGGTTATGGGGAAGGAAAAATGAAGCTATTGGAACTTAGGTTTTCAAGAGCTCAATGATCTTTTCAATTGGTCTACCGATTGCAGCTTTTCCATCCTTAACTACAATCGGTCTTTCTATGAGGACTGGGTTTGCAAGCATAATATCTATCCATTCCTCATCCGATAGGTTTTTATCTTTATAGTTCTTCTTGAATATAACCTCATTCTTACGGATCAAATCCAACGGCTTCATTTTCAGCATTGATAAGATTTCCTTTAATTCAGCTTTTGATGGAACCTGTTTAAGGTATTCCTGAATTTTGATTTCCTCCTGTCCCTCCTGTAAAAGATTTAAAGTAGCCCTACTTTTACTGCACATGTTGTTATGGTATATCTTGATCATAATCTAAATTTTTTGAAAGCATTTATCATTCAACTCTTCAAAGTTAATCCATAGGATCTGAAATGCAGGTATGTATGTATAATTCTCTTCGTTACTTTTGAGGCGCAAAAGTAACCAAAACGCTTCGGCTCATTTAAGATGGCTTTTCGCACCATCCACTTCACATGAAAAGAATGCCTTGATGTCGGGAATATCTTCCTTCAAAATTCTCCCTTTTGATGGAGAATTTTTTGAAAGCATTCCAAGGCCAATCCCATCGCACAGGGCAACGGCATTCTTTCCATTTTTCCGCCATTGGAAATGAGCCGGGAGGCTAAAGGGCTTCCTCAGGAAGGTGAATGTTTGTATTGAGAAACCCCCAGCGGGGGTGAAATCTTTATAGAAGCTTGATTTGTTCTTCGGCCAACCCACAGAGTGGGTGAAATGTTTTTCTATACCTTTCTGTGTCACCCTGAGGGCAGCACCGAAGGGTATCGGAACTATCCATACTACACTTGAAAAGGTTTTCTCATCTGACGATTTCGAAATGACACACTCCTCTAAATAAAATAAAAAATAGATTCTTCGTTTCACTCTGAATCCCTCTTTAGCGCAATTTTATTCTGAACGATCTGTGAGGAATCTGTACGGTTCTCCTCAGAAACTGCTTGTCATCCTTAACCGAAGGTTAAGGACCTGTACGCCAATACAACATGGATATGTATACATTGTTCCGAGATCCTTCCTTCGTCAGGACGACAGCAGGGGTACGAAGGTAAAGGGCATGTACGCCAATACCATCCGTAATTGATTAGGCCTGTAAAATTCCGAGATCCTTCCTTCGTCAGGACGACAGCAGGGGGACGAAGGTAAAGGACCTGTACGCCAATGCCAGCCGTAATTGATTAGGCCTGTAAAATCCCGAGATCCTTCCTTCCTCAGGACGACAGCAGGGGGCGAAGGTAAAGGGCCTGTACGCCAATGATATCCATAATCGATTAGTTCCTTCGTCAGGTTGACAATCACGTCCAAAAAAAACCGCGATAAAATCAATTTACCGCGATCTTAAAATCTACAAATTATAAAAGCTTGGGTCAAAAGCCTCTTTTAGGTTTTTAGGTTCCACTTTTTTCTTATGATTAAGGGCATGACGACTTGTTGATGAAGTGACATAGGCCTGTTGTCTGGTCCGTTGTAGATTGCCTATTGGGCTATTTTCCTCAATGGTCCTGAAAGGGGTAAAGGATAGATTTTCCATGATTTCAAAGTTGCCATCTGCGGGAACTTCCTGTTGAAAAATGCTGATCTTGGCTACCGTTTGAAAGGGCGAAAGCTCTTGATCCCATTCAACTGTCAGATCATTGATCGGCAGTTTGTCCAGATCATTGCAGAGCTGCACCTGCAGTTCAAAGGTCATATCGTTTTTAGCGATCTCCTCAATAATTGCAGAACGATAGGGCCAATCTTCGGATTCTATGTTCACATCTTTCTGTTGAACCCGCTGTTTGGTCTCCTCGGATGGTTTTACCCTGACCTTAGCCATGTAATCTCCATGCCTTACTGCGCCCATACTATAGAATTCGTATAGAAAGCTATTGATGGCAGGGATCTTTTCAAAGGTTTTTAAGGCATTCAATTCCTTGAGCGCTTCCCAATTTGGAAAAGCCTTTTTATTTTCTGTGGCCCATAATGCGGCAAATTCCAGTTTACCTAAGGCGCCTTTTTCAAAGAAATCGGTCAGCTTAAGGAATAACTTAGAGATAAAGACATAATGTTCAGCCGTATTGCAGAAGAATACCGGATTATTGATCAGGTTATAATCCATATTAGGGGAATCTACCTCGTTAGGTGCCAATTTTTTCCCTGGTATATCAAAGACCTTAATGGCCATACCCTGGGCATTGCCACTTAATTTATCGGGCAGGACCCTTGACGAGCCATTGGAAAATCGGATGACAGCTTCGTGCTTTCCAGGCTGTGCATATACGCCCTGCGCAAGCTCGGGCGGAAGATTTCCCAAGATTTCAAACTCTGCCTTTAGGGCGGCATAGCCATTGGCATGTGCATCTCGGGTATAATGGTTGATATTGCTCAGTTGCTTGGTTTCCTGGATGTAGTTTTGGATATCCTTATTGATGGTAGCCATATATTCTTCGAAATTCTCTGGGATTTCCTCTAACTCAGGGCTATATTTTATATACTCCTTGTTCATGTTCTATAGTTTAGCATTTTATGAATATTGTGTGATTATTTATGCCAGTTCACTGATCCATTTCAAGGCAGAAAGGCTTGGGATAAAACAATACGCTCCACCTTTTACGATGTTGTAGGTCTGGAGGTTGTGGTACCGTTTGACCATGGGATCAGCGGGGACAGTGAACAGTCCATCTTTTTGAACAGATATCAAAGGGTCGGTTTCGGTTCCCAGGTTTTGGGAATTCCCATCGTTTACCCATTGGGCTTGTAAGAATTCCATGGTACCCATTGCATTGGCACTGATGGCGAGGAAATACTGACCACGTTCCTTGCCATCATTCTTGGTAACCTCAGGAGGGACGATATCTCCAAAGGTGACGCTCTTTCGAATGATGCGGTGCAAGCGAACATCTTCCATCACAAAGTTTTTGGAATCCCGAGGATTCATCCTGCGGATATGCGAAGAGAAAGGGCATTTCTTGCCATATTCATCGTGCTTGAATGAAAAATCATTGTTCTTGTGCATATTCTCGCCCAGTTCTTTATCATCCGCATCGGGACTTAGGACCAAGGGAGCACCACTTCGCCAACGGCCTACTGTCTTTGCTGCCAATAGCTCGCCTTCCTCTGGACTATTGCTGTTCTCTTGGATAAACTTATTGAATTCAGCAACCTGGCTTTGGTATTTACGCACTGCCAGAAAAGAACCATTCTTTCCCAGAACTTCCGGTTGAGGAAAAGGAGCGATTACTCCAGCTTCACCCGGATAGCCTAAGATAAATTCCCCCGCCTTGATCGGACGGTCATAGCTGGCGGGTAATTCAATGCCACTGCCCTCAATTTCCGGATTGCTGATGCCATCCCTGAATCCAAAGACATTTTTGACCTCTTCCGTTGCACCAAAATCATGCTGAAACAAGACCTCAATGCCGGATTTCCCCTCCAGCTCTTTCCTGAACTGTTGCAATAATTCTTGCCATGCGTCTGCAGAATCGGCAATTACGGCGGCAGCGACATGGATTTCCTGCTTAAATGATTTTTCCCAATGCTTGGGGTCATTGACATCCACATCCTTTAAGAACTTGGCTCGAGCGGCCATGCCTTCCTTGAACGATTCCGGAAAGGAATCCAGGGAGTCTTTCGGTAATCCCAATGCTTCCAATCCTTTATAGGTAAAGGTTAAAAATACGGTAGCCCCTTCGTTTTTGTCCCAATCTTGGGCAGAATGCACCAAGGGTAGGACGGCCTTGATCATTTCCTTTCCCGCTTCGGGAGACTTGATTCGGAGGGCTGCCATCGTCCCATAATAGGGAATGGGTCGGCTACGTAAGATCATGGATTGGATATCCTCCAATTCAATTTCCACCTTGTTCGGATTAAAAATCCTTTTTAAAATCTCAAATGCCATAGCCTAACTTTTATTCGCTTCATCAATTACCTTGTTCAGTCCAGATACGATCTTGTCCTGCCTTCGGATATCGTTCACCGTTAGGTGTGGCACACCAACATACCAACCCGTTGCAGTAATCTGATGATCAATGATAAATTGTTTGACGCTTGGATCCTTGATGCCAGGCCAGCCTTCCACATTCCCAAAGATGATATCCATCAATTCCGGGATTTTGGTCGCAAAATCATCGATATATGCATCCCAATCGCCATCGTAGGCCGTACAGAACAGTATTTTGCTGTCATTGTCCAACAGGACAATCCGCAGGTCATGTAAGGTACCTACGCGTGTTGCTCCGCCAAGATTACCATCGGCAATCTCCATGATTTTCTTTAATCGCTCTCCACCACCAGGTTTTAAATCCGCAATAGCTGTCAGTTCAGACACACGCCCTGAACGAAGACCTTTTTTTCCTGCGGACTCAATCGAATGGTCATAACCATCATTGGCAGCTTCCTTGAAATTGGCAATAATCAGGTCTTTCTTTAGTTTCAAATCTTCTAACATACTCATCGTTTAATCATTTAAATTTTAAAACTCTGTTTCTTATCCTCTTCAAAAAAACAGGTCAATTAATTAAATGTTTTAGAAAATACTTAGGGGTATCATTAAAAATATTTGTTTAAACAATTAAAAAACAGGGGTATAAACGATATTTATATAGATTTTCGTAAAGCAGGACTAAAGTAAGGGAACCTTAAAGATTAAATTTATTTTCTGGCCATGAATTTTTTATTTCTTTCGGTTCATGCGATTGAGCAATTGCAATTATATTGGGATTTTTTAGCAATATTTATCCTATGGAATGGCAACTTAAGTCAAATCTCTAACGATCTAACCACCTTTTAAATTCAGAGACCTTGTTCTTGCTAATAAGGATTGGGGCTTCACTTTTTGCCGTGGTTTCAATTCGCAGTTGATTCCTCCCATACACCCAGATATTGGAGATCGCTCGGATATTAATGATAAACTGTCGGTTGGCTCTATAGAAGACCTCTTGGTCCAGCTCATTGACCAGCTCATCCAAACTTCCATTGACGCTATAGGTGTTTTGATCAAATGTCCTTGCTATTATAGCATTGTTGTTCAATTCAAAATAGGCGATATCATCGGTATCCAAGGCAATAACCTCATCCCTGATATAGGAGAGGATACGTTTTCGAGTCGGTTTTTTATCGGAAAATTCTTGAGCGATATTGTTCTTTACTGTTTCGAGTTGCTGGTTCATGATCTGTAGGGTATTCACTTGCATGTTGAGTTCTGCAATCTCAGCCTCTTTTTGCTTTTCGTAAGTCCTATAGATCAAGCGGATCAATAGGAAGGAAGAGAGGCTAATGAATAAAGTAAAAAGAATTCCACCCACAACAAATTTTAGGAATAGATCCTCTAACTGAGCCTGAACTGCAGCAATATTGGCATGGCTGGCCAGCATCCAATCTGTTCCCTGAACTGGGTAGACACTGACTATTTCGGAACTTCTTTGGCTATCCGAGGGGAATTCCCGGGTGCCGGAGCGTTCCTTTCCTTCCTTCAAGATCTGGCGAAACGAATTCCGTTGACCGGCTATATTGATGGAAGAATTTGAGGCGTCGATCTTTTGTCCGATCAAGGATGGATCGGGGTGGCATAGCTCAATGCCTTGGGTATTATACATGCAGACAAATTCACTCTGCACATCCGTGTTCAGGATGCTTTTCTGAAGGTTCGCAATCACCGTTTCCTTTGCAATCCCAGCATGGATCTGTTGTTCCAACAAAACGCCCAGTTCCCTGATTTCTCTTTTACCGGCACTTTCTATCTGTTGCAGCAAGGAAGTCTTAGCTTCTTGGTAGTAATAGCTCAATGAGGCCGCAGAAGCCAGAAAAGTCAGCAGAGTTAGGCCTATAAATGTCCATAAGTAATGTTTGGAGCTTTTCATTTTATTTGTTGAGACATTCAAATGTATAGCTTTTGTGAGGGAATCAAAAATTCCTGGACTTAAACCTGATTTAATACTTTCCTTCACGGAACTGGATCCCCTTCAAGGCCAAATATTCACTTTTAGCTTCCATTTTATCCCTTTCAAGCTCATTGAAGCGGCATTACTTCAGGTTTCAAGCTAATTTTGAGCCATGAACCATCAATCAGTTAAGATGAAAAGATCACTTTATGTCCCCTTGGTTTTATTTGCGGGAATCATTGTTCTGCAATTTTTGCCCTTTGTAAGAGCGGATTCGGTACAGTCGGATCCAGCAAAACCACTGTCCGGAGTTCCGGAGGAAATCAATGCTATTTTAGAAAAGTCTTGTTTTGATTGTCATTCCTCCCAAAGCAATCTCAGTTGGTATGATAAAATCGTACCCTTAGATTATTTTGTCAATGGCCATATCGCAAAGGGTAGGGCGGCAATGAATTTCTTAAAGTGGGATTCCTTAGAAATCCCGGCCAGGAACAATCTCCTCTATTACAGCTTGAATAAAATATTGGAGGGTGAAATGCCACTGAAATCTTATAGCTATATACATGGGGACAACAAACCCTCAGAGAATGATATCGCAATCCTAAAAAGGTATTTGACTGAGCGTACGCCTAGGAAAGCATTTGATCCCGCACTGGTTTTAGATAGCAACAAAAACCTCCATTCCCCAAAAGCGGTGGAAAAAATGATTGTTGCAGCGAATGCCAATGGAATCGAGTATATTCCTGAATATAAAGATTGGAAGCTGATCAGTTTTTCAGATCGTTTTGATAATGCTACGATGCGGCTCATCTATGCCAATGATATCGCCGTAAAGGCCATTAAGGAGAATCGGGTTAAACCTTGGCCTGATGGAGCCATTTTTGCAAAAGCAGCATGGAAATCAAGGAGCAATGCGGACGGAACGCTATCAACCGGGGAGTTCTTTCAGGTGGAATTTATGATCAAGGATGCCCAGAAATTTAAAAGCAGCTTGGGTTGGGGCTGGGCAAGATGGCGGGGAAAAGACCTGAAACCGTATGGTGGAAAAGCGATTTTAACGACGGAATGTACAAACTGCCATAAACCACTCCAAGAAAGCGATTATGTTTTTACTAGACCTTTTCTGCTTAAGAACCTTAATTAAATCCTACCATGAAAAATATCCTATACATCTTGATTTCCTTCTTTTCTGTCCTTCAAATTAGCTGTAAGGGCCATGCTGATCGTTTGCTGAACCGAGAAGCCTCCATAATAAGTCTTGGGAAACTGCCTGAAAACCCTTTGCTTTTGCATGCCTTAACCCTTTCAAATAATCCAAAGGACAGCTGTATGTCGGTAATTTATGCCAATGATTTAGCATGGCAGGAAATAAAAAATTCAAATCGACATAAATTTCCTGAAAAAGCTAGCATTTATCAAGTATCTTGGGCAGTAGAAAGTGACAAGGAATGGTTCGGCGCCCTAACGCCCAAAAGAATAGTACAGGTCGAACAGGTTGAATTCCTTAAAGATTTTAAGTATCAGTACCGCCAATATCGGGAGGAAGATTTAGATTCTAAATCAGAGTCTGGAAAGAAAAATAGGGCCGAAATAATACTTGAAAAACTGAAAAACTTAGAAAAATAATCCTTCGATAAAAAATTTCAATTTCCATCAGAATTTCTTGGTCTCATCCCAGTCTCATTCGAGACACATTCCGAATTTTCCGAATGTGTCTCGAATGAGAGTAAAACAAAGTCAAAATAAAATGTCTGATCAAAAACCAATTTTAAATGAAAAATTGCAACGCATCAAGGAAAATTCCATTTGTTAATTGAAGAATTCTTCCTTTTATCATTCCCTGGACCAATCAAGTATATATTCTGAAATTAATAGTCATTTCTAAATTGCCCATCAGAAGAAATTGCAGCAATAAAGTTTGAGCAGCTATTAATTGTTTAAAAAATTTAAAAAAGATATTTAAATAATATTGGAGAATTGGTCAGCATAACTTTGGGCCGTTTTGGCGCAATGGATATGAGCAAAAATCAGCATTCGTTTTGTTTTATTTACCGCTATTATAGATCTAGGTATCTGAAGGAATATTCCCTGATCCAATAGCTGCAGGGTATACTGGATTTTTTTTGGCAAGTCTCTCAAGCATCGCTTGGGCATTGCAGTCAATAATATCGATTGATACCTAGGTTCGAAGGGCCAAATGGTTGGAAATTAATATACTATCAGGTAGCAGCATGCAGAAAAGATAAAGTAATTGCTGCAATGATAGCTGAGTCCAATAAGTACTTAATACATTTATTTCAATTTCTTAACGTAAAAGCCACGCAATGTGTTTAATTAAAAATTAAATTTGGCCCATTAGGATAGAGTAGCGAGGGGTTAGTACATGATAGAAATCAAATCATAATATATGAACGAAAATCCATCCAGACCAAGATTCAATGAATTGCTGCGGGTGAGAAGGTTGTTGGAAAAAATGTATGAAACGTTAGTCGATCATACCGAGATTTCCCGAACAAACAGTGAATTTTTTAAAAGTACCCAACTTTTTAACTCCCAAACCAAAAACATTAAACTAATTCCTGATAACTCACTTATTGATGTTGATGATCTGATTAAACTGCTAAAAATAAGTAAATCAACCTATTATAGGATGAAAAATGACCATATTATTAAACCCATTAAAATCGGTGGAAGAGATTATTTTACAATTGAAGAAATCAATAGATTGCTGGGAAGAAAGAGATAGGAGATGAAAGGATAATTTTATTATTAAAAGTGGCCATTTTTTTATGGCCATTAATTTAACATACAATATTATTTTAAAATGAATTGAAATAATGCCAAATTCAATGATTCTTCAATGATTTGTAGGGGTATAAAAAGAATTTTCTTCAAAAAACAAATATCATCCACAGCTGTTTCCTCAAATAAATGCATTAAATTAGTTTAAGCTAACCAAAACACATCGCTATGAAACTCAACAATATCAGGTTAATGGTCAGGGACTTTGACAGTTGCTTTAGGTTTTACAAGGAGACTTTAGGTCTGGAATGTGCACATGGGGATGTGGGGGAGGTTTACGCCAGTTTTAACATTGGGATGCCTGGGGGCTTGGCGCTGTTTAAGTCGGAGTTGATGAATATGGCCTTGGGTATTTCGGCGATGGAGAACAGGCGTGGGTCGAATGATCAATTTGCCTTGATCTTGGAGGTTGATGATGTTGATGCATCTTTTGAGGACTTAAAGAAAAAGGGCATTGATTTTATTACGGTTCCGATGGATATGGATGACTGGGGGATTCGGGTTGCCCATTTCCGCGATCCAGAGAGTAACCTGATCGAAATCTATACCGAGCTAAAGGGTTAAATATTCTGAGCTATTCATTATAGGATGTTGGCAGTCACTTCTTTTATAAATTGACTACTGCTAGCTATTGCTATTTCTGCATTTCCTGCGGAAATTTAAGGGATATGTCTTAACGATTCCGATATGAAAGCTGCTGAAGCAAAGTCAGTGGCAAGTCCTGCCAAATCGAGCAGCTCCTTTTTCTCTAAAGGGGCTGAATCTTCATTTTTTTGCGATAGTGCTACCCATGCTGATTTCTTTCAGAGGAAGTCGGAGAATTCTTCTTTTTTTGTACAGCCGAAGTTGAATGTTTCTAAGCCGAATGACCGGTATGAGAAGGAGGCTGATGCCACAGCAGATCGGGTGGTTCAGAAGATGGAAGAGAAGGAAAATGCGGGAAAGGGGAAGGATGAGCTGAAACCTTCGATTACACCATTGGTTCAGAGAAAATGTGATCAATGCGCGCAGGAGGAAAAAGTACAGCGTAAGGAATCGGGGAGTGAAGAGGTTCAATTGAAGGAGGAAGACAAGGATAAAATCAAGCGGAAAGAGCAGGATCGGGAGGATAAAACGCTTCAGAAACAGGCGCATGCTAATGAGAGCCAGATGAGCGTAGTCCTGGAAGATGGGAAAAGGCGGGAGATGAAACTGCGGCCTCAAAATCGGCGAACCTTAAGGAACAGATCTAGACATCAGCTTCAAAATGAATCCGAGGTTAGAAGAGCGGTAAACTTGGAACGTAAGGCTGATGAAAGGGAAAGGGATAATACGGTGCAGCGAAAGGCTAACAGCCTGAATGCATTCAGGAATAAGGCTCAGACGTCAGTAGAGAATAACCTATCTGCTTCAAAAGGTGCAGGACGTCCATTGCCAGAGACAATATTAAGGCAGATGGAAAAATCCTTTGGGGTTGATTTTTCGCAGATCCGGATCCATGATAATAGCATGGCGGTTCAAATGAATAAGGATCTGCATGCGCAGGCCTTTACGCATGGAAATGATATTTATTTCAATACAGGAAAGTTTGATGTGAACAGTCATGCGGGCATGCATCTCTTGGCCCATGAACTGACCCATACCATACAGCAGGGCGGGGCAAGACCGAAGCAGGTGCAGCAAAAGTCTGCCCATACTGCTGGCCCTAATCCAGCGCATGCGACAGTAAATCCGAGTTTGAGCAGTACGGAGAAGAAAATTGCCAAACAGGATGAGGAGGATGGCTTTTTAATGGAGCAGGCCAAAGAGGCCCTTTGGTCCCTGCTGAGGGAGGCTTCGCCTGAGGTCTACGACATATTTAGGGTACAGGGTTTCAGCAATTGGGCGAAGGGGAAAGTAGCCGACTTTGTGAACAGCACCGTGAATACCTTTAGTGAACCGATTCGGTTGGGAGCTTCCATTATCAGTCTGATCAAGACCAATTTCCATCTTTTCAGGGCTTGGATGGTTACGGCCATTGAGCGCTTGAAACAGGGGGACTGTTCGCCATTTGTGGAAGCGACAGACTTTATCAACAATATATTGGAAGGGATTGCAGATCCCGTTCTCGATAGGATCAAGACCTTTTTGGCTCCAATCAAGCGATTTATCGACCATGTATGGAACGATATCGGGAAGCCGATCTGGGATTTTGTCTCCAGGATCTTCGGCAGGATCTGGGATGGTATCAAATGGGTAGCGGAAAGGATATGGAACCATATTCAGACCGTTATTTCGGTCTATGCGGATATATGGCATTGGTTTGCCAGAGCGATAGGTTTTGAAGGTGATGATCAGGATAGTCTATGGGAACAGGTAAAAAGGAAGGTCCTGAGTCTATGGGAAGAGGTGAAGCAAGCCTTGGAACCTTATAAAACCCAATTGATGATATTGGGTGGCATTATTCTGCTGTTATCTCCTGCGGGACCATTTATTGTTGCTGGAGCTATGATAACCGGCATTATATATGCGGCTTCAAGGATCAGGCATTATATCATACATCGGGATGCCATCATTCGAGAAAGAGGTTTTATCAATGGGGTATTGATTCCGAGCCTGTTTCAGGCGATCCAAAGTTTGAGTACTTTCTTGCGCGCTAAGATCGCAATGATCAGCGGTACTTTGCATACGGCAGTAATTTCCTTGCAAAGTATCCCGCAGGATGTTTCTGCCTTGATGCTTACGGCTATCAATATGGCGGTGAATTGGTTGACGGAAAAGTTTGTGGAGTTGGAAGCATGGGCGAATGTACAGGCTACCCAGCTGATCGTCAATCTGCAGCTTGCCTTTGCTCGGATCAGGATATTCTTACAACCGATCACGAGAATATTGGCAAAGATAGGCCGTGCGATGACCAATTATATTCAATTGGGATTCTTGATCTTGGATGACCTCTTCCATAGGATCCCGAAATGTATACGGGATAAAATAATTGCATTTTTTGTGAAATATATATTTAAGCATATTCCATTGCTCCGGGAGGTTCAGGATGTGGAAGGTGCTTGGACCGCCATGCGGACCCGGTGCATGCTCATACTGAACATGATGTTTGTCCATGGAGATGTAAAGGGAGCATTATGGGAGGTGTTTAATCTGTTGCTTGAGGTATTAAGGTTTCCAGCTGAGTTGGCAGTCAGAGTCTTCAATAAAGCCTTTGAAGTATTTGACAGTATCATCGAAAGGCCAAGGGTATTCTTTGTGAATATGCTGCAGACGGCCAAGCTGGGCTTTATCGGTTTCTTTGAGCGTAAGTGGACCCATCTAAGGGAAGGTTTTACGACCTGGCTGTTTGATGCCGTTCAAGGAAGTCCGATCTATATACCTAGGGCCTTTAATTTTACGGAGATCTTCAGGATGTTGGGCAGTCTGTTCAGTGTGGGAATGGAAAAGGTCTATCGGAGCATTGAGCGGAAAAGAGGGGCAGAATTGGCCGCAAGGGTAAGGCTGTGGATCGGTAGGATCGGTCGTGCCGCCGGACAGGCCTGGAGTTGGGTTGTTGCCCTGCATGAGCACAGCTTGGATGAGATCATTACGATGATCCGGGATCGTGGAGCTGAACTGCTGCAGACCTTGGTGGATTCGGTTATCGACTGGCTAGTGAGCAATATTATCACCCGGGTAAGTGCAAGGCTGGTCAGCATGTTGGATCCTACGGGTATCATGGCGGTAGTCAATTCGATAGTTACTTTTTATCGGGCAGTCGAAACAGCGATCGACAGGGCGAGGGAGATCTTGGAATTGGTAGAAGGCGTGCTGGATAATGTGGGGGAAGTAATGGCAGGTACCTTTATGAATGCCGCATTGCGTTTTGAAAACAATTTGCAGCGGGCAATACCGTTGTTCTTGGAGTTTTTGTCCAATCAGGTCAGCATGAGTCGGGTCGGAAGAAGGATTAGGGAAATGGCTACCCGAGCTGAGGAATGGATCGATGAGAAAATCGATTGGTTGGTAGACCGATTGTTGGCGGCCGGAGATTGGCTGGTCGACAGGGGTAGGGAAGCCATAGCAGCACTGGTTGGCTGGTGGACCGCGATGAAATCCTTCAGGGCCAGAGATGGTAGGGACCATGAGCTTTATTTTGATGGTGAAGAAGAGAATGCGACTTTGATGGTTGCCAGTAGAAGGGGGACCACATTTGAAAGTTTTATCCGTAATGTGCCTGTTGCCAATGATGATGACAAACGAAGGGCACAGCAAGCGGCCTTACCTATAGCCCAGGAAATAGACCGGGAAAAAATGAACTTTATTCCGCGCACATTGCCTCCGGAAGAAAGACGGGCTGCCTTTTTAGCTAAAAAGGCCAGGTTGGATAGTCTGTTGAATAACCTTTCTGAACATGTTGCTATTTTGATCTCTGAGGGCGATCTGCCGGATGGTAGCTATGAAAATCCGATTGCAATCCGCTGGACCAAACGCGGGCATGTGCTTGCGATAACCGATCTGATTCCGAAAGATTCTTTATGGCGAAGTAGAGGCATGGTCCCACCAGATCCAATAGAATCTGCGCCAGCAGATCGAAAGACCCGGGTAGAGCTTCCGCCGACCACGAGAAGGGGCTATAGTGGCAGGAATGAAATGCCAGGGGAAGGGACTGAGTTTATTATGATTGGGGTGGACAGTGAAAACTTTGTGCGGATAGGGGATAAATTGCAACGGAGTTCAACTTCAGGTTCGGGTGCCGAAAAGGATAGGTTCAGGAGGTTGATGACAGAGAATTATCACTTGACCTTATCGGGTTATGATTTTGACCATGTTAAGGACCTAGGCTTTGGCGGACGCGATCAGGTTGCCAACCTGTGGCCATTGCAGAATGACCTGAATCGGAATTGGGGTAATTTTGTCTATAGGCAAACGGTCTCTTATCGGGATGCTGAAGGTAGGCCACAGGTTAGTACACCGATGGATCTAAGGAATAAATGGTTTGTTGTCAATGAAATTGGGGATATATAAAAAAAGTGGCTGCTAGATCTAGCAGCCACTGGAAAACGACAATTCATTTTATTTTACCAACCTGGGTTCTGTACCAGGTTTTCATTTTTTACGATGGCTGTAGCCGGGATTGGGTACAGGTATTGTTTGTTATTAGGGTCCCAAGTACGGGGCTGGGCCTTGAACCATTCCAAATGTTTATCAGCAGTGAGGGTTTGAAAGTTGGTAGCCTTTCCACCGATAGCGACTTTAGCAACACCTGAAGGTACTGTGATGGATGGTCCAGATTGACTGCCATCGTAGAACACAACATCCATCTTACCATCATGGTCTAAATCCATTAAAGTATTCAAGGCTGGCACATAGATACCCGTCCAAGATAGGTTTGCCATCAATTCACCTAATTTCCAACGCTTCAAATCATTGAATCTGAAACCTTCTAATGCAAGTTCTACCTGTCTTTCCCGACGAACCTCTAAGAGGATAGGGTCAGAAATCTTAGGGAAGAATGTCTTTTGAAGGAAAGGGTCTACTTTTGAAGGTAATGCATTGGTTCCTCCAGTCACCCCCGCACGAGCGCGAAGTGCACCAATGGTCTTTTGCCAATCTGAAGCCGATAATTGCTTTAATTCAGCTTTTGCCTCTGCATAATTTAATAAAACCTCTGCAAAGCGCATCAACGGGACAGCATTGGTGTTGTAGCCACCATTGTCATAGAAGCTATCATCCAAAGTATATTTGATAGGCTGATAACCCGTATAGGTAAAGCTGCTGAAGTTGGGCGGAGCCGGAGCATCATTGCGTTTGTAACCGGGTGTACGGATCAACTGCGAAAGGCGATTGTCCCTGTTTTGGGTTTCCTCAAAGAATTCTTCGGTTTTGTAGTTAGCACGGTCGGTATATGGAGTTCCATCGATATTCAATATGCTGTTCACAAATTCCCTGGACAAGCTCAATCTAGGACCGTAGGTTGCGGAAGTCCACCACCAGTTGGCATCATTTAAGATGGCCAATTCCTTGCTGAATGCTACAGCTAGCATAACCTCAGAGGTAACCGGCGTATTGCTGATAAACAGCTGCCTTTGGGATAATTTAACCCCTTGGGCAGTATTCAGGGAATAAGGACCTTTTGACATCAGGATATCGCCGGCATCAACCACCATTTTAAAGAAATCATCTGGTTTTGTTGGTAGATCAAGTGCATGGTATTTACGGAAGGTCCCTTCGAATAGTGCCACTCTGGTTTTTAGGCCAAGGGCTGTCCATTTGTTGATGACCGTACCGTCGCCGGCACTTTCAGTGATGTTTTGGTAGGCATAGTCAAGGTCTTCCAAGATGTGCTTTACTACTACCTCCCGAGAGTCCTGCTTTGCAAAAAGAACTTCCCTTTCATCTTGCGAGATTGGATGGTCTATCCATGGCACATCTCCAAATCGTACGACCATATTATAATAGAACCAAGCCCTGAAGAATCGAGCAAGACCGGTATAGTTATTACGGATCGTTTCATTAACCTCCTCACGGTTGTTCTTGACGATCATTTGATTGATGTTCCTTAAGGTAGACCAAGACCATCCCGAACTTACTTCAGGAGAATAGGCTCCCTTGACCATAAAGTCATTAAGGCTATTGACCACAGAATAATCGGTCATGGCATCGCCCTTATAGGCATCTGAACCGGAGGTAATATTGTTGTAGAATGAAATACTGTAGGTTTTCAATCCGTTTTCGGTTCCAAAGATATCATCTTCGGTTGCGGTTGCTTGGGGCATTTCAGATAGTTCACAAGAACTGAAAAGCAATGCGATAGCAGGTAGATATAATAAATTTCTTAATGTTTTCATGATTATAATCCGATAGATAGGTTAAAACTATAGCTTTTCATAACCGGGTAATTGAAACCATCACCATGTCCTGTCGAGATATCAGGATCTGAAGGTCTTAAGTTGCCGACATCTAGATCTTTTGTCCTTTTGTAGAATGGGGACCAAGTAAATAGGTTTTCACCAGATAATCCAATCCTTAGGCTCTGAACTTTAAGTTTTGAGGTGATTGAACTAGGGAAGTTATATCCTATCTGCAGGTTTTTCATACGGATGTAAGAGATTTCCTGTAAGAACCTTGTTTGTGGATTGACCTTAATGGATTCATTATATCCTGCATAACGTGGGAAGTATCCATTCGGATTGTCCTCAGTCCAATAATTGTCAACATGCCACGATGGAAGGTTGTTGTAAGGTCTATTATATTGTCCCCAGAAGATTGATTCGTTTCCAGGATACCACTGTTGCTTACCAACACCTTGGAAAAAGGATGATATGTAGACGTTTTTCCAATCCAAGTTGAGGTTGAAGCTATAGATGTAACGTGGTTCTTTGTTACCGATGATTCTTTTGTCTCCATGGTCAGTCAAGGTATTTGTTCCATAATCAATGACACCATTTCCATCTAAATCAGCAAAGCGTACATCACCAGGATAGATCTTACCAGAATTAGAAGATTTAATCAAGGATTGTGTAGCAGCAGCATCGATTTCCGCTTGGTTCTGGAATAGGCCTTGGGTTTCATAGCCCCATATTTCTCCTAGGGTCTGGCCGATATAATAATCAGAAAGGTTTCCGGTTTCATTGTTGTAGCGATCGATGGTTGATTTATAATCAGCCAAAGTTCCTTTTACAGACCAGTTAAATGGACTTCCTGAAGCTTCAAAGCTATCTCTATATCCTAGTGAAAGTTCAAAACCTTGGGTGGTCATGTCGGCATAGTTTCCTTTAGGG
Organism: Sphingobacterium sp. NPDC055346; assembly: GCF_053645235.1. Lineage (NCBI taxonomy): Bacteria > Pseudomonadati > Bacteroidota > Sphingobacteriia > Sphingobacteriales > Sphingobacteriaceae > Sphingobacterium > Sphingobacterium sp. NPDC055346. The sequence continues at coordinate 285,919 of NZ_JBSHMI010000004.1, read as the reverse complement.
GATGCTGCACCGAATACATCTGGCAATGTCATACCTACGGTATACATATTCAATGTTTTCCGTTGATAGAAATCAGCCGTAAAAGTCAATTTATTATTGATGGCAGAAAGATCCAGACCTATATTGGCCGTTCTTGCAGTTTCCCAGGTTAGGTTGTTTGGAATAACCACTGGAACCCCTGTGTATGGATTTTTAACCCCACCAATCACCCTATTGGAGATACTGATGGAATACTGATCCATAAAAGCATAGGGGTCAATATTACCATTTCCAAGTGAACCATAGGAACCTCTTAGTTTTAAATCGGAGATAGCGCTCTTGTCCACTTCAAAGAAAGGTTCTTCCGAGATTCTCCATCCCACGGATGCAGAAGGGAAAAAGGCCCACTGCTCATTGATAGGGAACTTGGAAGATCCATCGTAACGTCCATTGAATTCAAATAGGTATCGATCTTTATAGATATAATTAGCACGCATAAAGACGCCAACGTTTCTGTATTTGTTGTAACCAGCAGTTGCGGTGGTATTTTGACCTAAAGCTAGGTTGATATTGTCAACATCTTCGGTCAGAAGCCCTGTCTTTGTGATATAATCTGATTCGTAAACGCGTTGTTCATAATTATAACCCAATAAACCTTTGAAATAATGGTTGCCAATGGTTTTTTCGTACTCACCATATAAGTTTCCAAATAGGTATTTCCATTGTTGGTCGACCAGATAGATATTGTTGTTCATGGAGGTTTCCAGTTTCAACATCTTTCCTTCAGCAACACTGTATGGAACTGGCACGCGGACGCGAGTAGAATTGAAATCACGGTTCCTGAAGGTGAAATCACCTTTTATTCTCAGGGAGTTATCCAAGAATTTAGTTTCGAATGCCGTGGTATTTCGAAGGTCAGCGTTTTTAGTGGCTGTACCATTCTTGCCGTAAATGAAATCACCTACAGTATAGGCTGCCGAGAAACTGAAGGAGCCATCAGGATTAAAAATTGGAGAGGAAGGGTGACCTTCATCAGCTATGTTTCTCCAGATATTTCCCCCTTCACCAGCAGTCGAAGGATCCCAATATTTAGCATAGGAGTAGTCGATGTTATTGGTAATCCTTAGCCAATCATTGACTTGCATTCCTGCTTTAGCTCTTGTGTTGTACGTGTTATAATTGTCGGTATTGAAATTATACATACCGTTGTAGTCATAAGTTCTGCCAGATAGATAATAATCGAATCTACCGGAGTTTCCTGAAATGGAAAGGTTATGGTCCTGAACAAAGGTATTGTCCTTGATTAGAGTACCATAATAGTCCTCATTGCCATAATATACGTAGTTTCCTTTATCATCTACTGTAACTTCTTCAGTAATGCCTTGTTCTTTCCGGCGTTTGAATTCTTCTAACCATTCTGAAGTAAAGATCTGGGTCTTATTCAGTTTACTTGGGATTGATGAATAGTTGTTCCATGCATTATATGCTGTAAAGAAGTGGGAAGCATAGGTGTATCCATCGGTAATAAAGTCGGGTCTAGCGATTGGCTTCTGGAATGAAGCATTTCCGGAGTAGGTAATGCTTGTACGGTCCGCCTTAGCTCTTTTGGTTGTGATCAATACCACACCGAATGTACCGCGAGATCCATAAATAGCCGAAGATGAAGCATCCTTTAAGACCGATACGGATTCGATATCATTGGGGTTCAGTGAGGAAGGATCGCCTTCAACACCATCGATTAAGATCAAGGCACTTCCACCTTGCCCGATGGAGGTGGTACCACGGATGTTGAAACTAGGATTACGGGTTGGTTTACCGTCAGCAGGAACAATGTTTAAGTTAGGAACAGCACCCTGCAGCATTTGGCTGGCATTCGCCAAGACCCTTCCTTCGAAAACTTCAGGACCCACTTGGTCTACAGCTCCGGTAAGGTTGGCTTTCTTTTGTGTTCCATAACCTACAACGATCACTTCTTCCAGATTGGTGTCGTCAGGAGTCAGGGTTATCTGCACATTACTTGATGTTACCGTCACGTTTTGTGCTTCAAAACCTAGGTAACTGATTCGCAACTGCTGCCCTTGACTAGCTTCGATTTCAAACTCACCATTTTCATTGGTACTGGTAGACTTCTGTGTGGTCAGGTTAGTAATTGTTACTGGGGATAAAGGATTTCCATCTTTATCCTTTACGACACCTCGAATAGTCGATTGTCGTAGTTCTGAACCAATAGCTTTGAATGGCTCAGCAAGTCTCAAGTCCACATTTGCCCAACTGGGATAAGAAAGGCAAAGGGCGAGACTAACAATTAATGTTTTTCTCATAGTGATTAAAACGGTTTAGTGTTTTGGCAAAAATGTAGTTTTAAGATTGATTCAATGTTAAGCTAATATTATATTAACTTAAAAATCTTAAATAAGTTTGATAATAAATAGTTGAATATTAGTAATGTTGAAATGTTTTTAAAGATTTCTTAAGAAAATATTTGAAATTTATACGAGGATATTCTTGGGATATACCGTTACTTTTTATCCATAACCTTGATGATATGAGAAAATTATCTCTCTTTATAGCTTGCAGTTTAGATAGTTTTATCGCAAAGCCAAATGATGATCTCAGTTTTCTGAATTTAGTTGAAAAACAGGGCGAGGACTACGGATACGCAGATTTTACCGCAGATATTGATACAATTATCATTGGTAGAAAGACTTTTGATTTTGTTGAGCGAACCATAGGTGTTCAACATTATGATCAAGCTGAACGTCAGGTTTATGTGATTACGAGCTCCGATAGACCGGCACAGGGAAATATTAAATTTTATAATGGTAATGTTATTGCATTAGTAAAGGATTTGAAAGCTGCTGAGGGGAAAGGCATTTACTGTGATGGAGGGGCAGAGCTGATCAATGAGCTATTAAAAAATGAATTGATTGATGAATTGATCATATCTATAGTTCCAGTTTTGTTGGGAGAGGGGGTACGGCTATTTAAGGGACATATGACAGAACAAATCCTTGAGTTACATTCGGTTAAATCATTCGAGACTGGTTTGGTACAGCTTCGTTATCGACGGAAGGAAAGTGCGAAATAGGATTGGGCAATCAATAGAATTCAATTAGTCTTTGATTGATGATGTCGTACTCATAAAGTTTTCTATTTTCATTATCGATATACAGCCATTGTAAAATATTCTGCTTATTATCTTGGTCTGTTCCAAGGCCAATGACCATATAGGGTCGGTCTTCAAAAGTTATTTCATCGATTTGATAAATTAACTTGGCCTGATCCTTTTCCTTTAGGATTTCTTTGGTGAGAGGTTGGGTACTATAGGCAAGATAGTATTCCAGGTAAGCAGTTAAATATGCAAGGTAGGAATCTGTTAATTGTAGATCAGGAGACTTGACATATTGTAGTAGGTTTGGATAAGCTCTTCGGAGTGCATGTACCTTTCCATCCATTAATTTTGTATAATCCAAGAGGACTTGATTGTTTTCCATGAAATCTCCATCAATATTTTTAATTTCCTCCTCTTTCCATAGCACTTCAATGATATCACCACGCAGCAAATCCTTGCTAGGTTCTTTTTTAGCCATGAAGACCATTGGCCATGATTTATTTCCTTCTTGCACAAAGAACAGAGCTATGTCTCCCTCATCGTTATACTCCTTAAAGACCAAAGTATCTTTAACCTGCGCTTGAGTTGCATTTATATGAATGAATAGGAGTGCGAAAAAGAGTAGTAAATGTCTAGCTATCATGACTTATCAATTTGAAATTGAAGGAATTTAATTTAAATCATTCAAAATTTACGAATAAAGCTTTATGAATTTAGCATTAGCCTTTATTATTAACTGAAAGTAAAAATAATGAAACATGTAAATATTCTTTTGAGTGAAGCTGCACAATTGCTTTTCTGAAAGCTATCTTTGCGCCATATTTATAAAAATAGCTGTAATTAATATTAGAAAATATGAAGATGATTTTAACTGCCGATCTATGTGATGCGTATATGCCAAACCTTCAGGTTGTAAAACCCATTGGATTCAAGAATTATGGGAAGAAGAAGAGTTTTCATGGACAGATTGTAACTGTGAAAGTTTTTGAAGCCAATGAATTGATCCGTGCGATATTGGAGGAAGATGGCAATGGAAAGGTGTTGGTAGTTGATGGTGCTGGTTCAGATCGTAGGGCTTTGGTCGGCGGCAATATTGCAGCTATGGCACAGGAGAATGGTTGGTCTGGCGTATTGATCAATGGCGCGATCCGTGACATTTTGGAAATTGCTGAGGTGGATATGGCGGTTCTTGCCTTGTTCAGCAATCCACATCGTAGCGCCAAAGAGGTGCAAGGCGAAAGAGACCTAACCCTTAATTTTGCCGATGTAGATTTTATCCCTGGCCATTTTATCTATGCTGATGAGGATGGAATTGTACTTTCAGAAAAGGAACTTTCATAATATTTTACTCCAAAAAGGGTCATTATGAAGTATCCTTGGCTGTAAAAGATGCGCCAATACGCCTAGACTGTATTAATTTAACTAACTTTGTAGCTTTACATTCATTTTAAATATTCAGCAGTGTCTTTAGATAAATTAAAACTAAGCAAGCGTCTCCATGCATCGATGAACGAATTGGGTTATTTTACAGCCAAGGAATTCCAGTTAAATGCTCTTTCACGCATCGTCGGTGGACATAGCATCCTCGGCATTGCTCCAGAAGGTGCCGGAAAAACCACGACTTATGTCCTTGGGGTATTGATGCGGTTGAAATATACCGACGATGAAGCTCCTAAAGTTTTAGTCTTAGCACCAAATGAAGAAAGAATCACTGAAATCGTAGATCGTTTCTATGCCGTAAGCCGTAATAAGAATCTGCATATTATGGGACTTAAGACCAGCGGTGGGATGGAAGAGGAGATCGAAGACCTGGTCCGCGGTGTAGATATCGTTGTGGCTACACCTGCCCGTGCGCGGGCGGTCTATTTGAAACTGGGCCTTAACCTAAACCGTATCGAAACCTTTGTGATCGATGATGCGGAAGAAATCGTAAAGCAAGGGATGCAAACCAACGTTCGCGAATTGGCGCAAAGTTGTGGGAAAGTGCAATACCTATGCTTCAGTACCGTTGAACATGAAAAGCTGCATCTGATGATTGACGCTTTTATGCCTTATGCAACCCTTGTAGAAGTGGATGAGCTTGGCGAAAACAGTCATGACACCCATGAACTGATGCTTTATCAGGTGCCTAATTTCAGTACAAAGATCAACCTGCTGAATGATCTCATGGCTGATGATGAAGTTTTCGATAAAGTAGTAGTCTTTGTAAATACCAAACATACTGCCCATAACCTTTTGGATAGGCTACATGCCAAAAAGGGTGTTGCTGCTATCTATAGGCCTATGTTCCATGATGACTATGGCTTTGATGATATCAATATCTTTAAACAGAGGCCCGAATGCCGTATCCTGATCGTAGCCAATGAAGGCCTTGAGGATATAGACTTAAGCGCTGTACCTTTTATCTTCCATTTTGAAATTCCAGAGAATAGGGAAGAATTTATTAAGCATGTCCTGAAGACTGGTGAAGATGAGGTTATCGCCATCAGCTTTGCTACCGACATTGAGCTTCCTGAGGTTAAGAAAATCGAACAGAGTATTGGCAAAAAGATTCCTGTGATGCCACTTCCGGAGGATCTAACGATTTATAAACCATCTGAGGTATCTAAAGAAAAAGCTGTTGAGGATGAAAGTAGAGGGGGAGCTTTCCATAAAAAGAAGGAAAGCAACAGCAAGACCTACAATTATGGGAGTGGAGTGAAAGCTAAGATGACCAAAAAGAATAAAAAGAGGTAAGCACCTAGATCAGCTTTTTGATTTCTTGGATATCATCTATTTCTGAAGGGAGTTTATCTTTTCGCCAGCGAACAATTCTGGGGAACCTGAGGGCGACTCCCGACTTATGTCTGTTACTTGGGGCAATGCCTTCGAAGGCTATCTCGAAAACCAATTCAGGTTTTACGGTACGAACAGGGCCAAATTTCTCTATAGAGTTTTCACGAACGAACTTGCTGACTTCAGCGATTTCCGTGTTACTGAGTCCTGAATAGGCCTTGGCAATGGTTACCAGCTTGTCTCCGTCTTTCACGGCAAAGGTATAGTCAGTATAGTGCCCACTTCGGCGACCGCTACCTCGTTGTGCATAGATCAGTACGGCATCGATGCTCATCGGATCCACCTTCCATTTCCACCAGAAACCTTTCTTTCTCCCAACCTGATAGGCCGAATCTTTGGCCTTTAACATCAAACCTTCTGCATTTATATTTCCAGAGGATTCCCGAACCTTATTGAGTGAATTCCAATCGCTGAAATCCAATAATTCCGATAATAAGAAATTTTCTGAATTCAATTTACCCAGGAGGTCTTCTAATATTTTCCTTCTCTCCTTCAGTGCCATGTCTCGTATATCCTGTCGGTTCAGTTCCAAGATGTCAAAGGCAATAAATTTTATAGGGACCTCTTGCATCATTTTCTTCGAAATATTCTTCCGGTTCAGCCTTCTCTGCAATTGATTGAAGGTCATGACGCCATTTTCATCATAAGGAACGATCTCTCCATCGATGACAAAATCAAAATCCACCTCTTGTAGATCTTCCAATAGTTCGGGAAATTGCTCATTTACCAGCTCCTCACCACGCGACCAAATAAAGGTTTCGCCTTCCCGTTTGATTACCTGTCCGCGGATTCCATCCCATTTATATTCTACTTGCCAATCTTGCTCCATGCCTAGACTTTCAAGATCCTGAACCAAGGGATTTGCAAGGCTAAAGGGATAGGGAACGGATAGGTTGATGTTGATATGTTCCCCCTCGATAAATTTTTCAAAGGAGAGCAATTCAGGATCCCAATCCGACATAAGGCTATGGGCTACCAGGTTTGCATCCAAATCATAAAACTTGGCAAAAGCATTAATGAGCGTTTTAGAAGATACACCGATCCTAAAACTACTGCCCATAAGTTTATTGAACACAAAGCGTTCGGTCTGTCCCAGGCTTTCCCATGAAGTGAGGATGTAAGATTTGATTACATCATCAGTTTGTCCCTGAAGAGCCATGATTTCCTGAATCCACTGGTCCAAACTTTTTTCGACGCTATGTTTGGCGGGCGGTATGATCAGGGCAATGGTCTCCGCCAGGTCACCTACAGCGGTATATGATTCCAGAAACAGCCATTCAGGAATGCCACTGTATTCAATGGCTAATTGACGCATGATATTGGTCTTGACAGAACGACGCGGCCTTTTTCCCGTAAAGAGACGGATGAACCAATACTTATCCAATTCGGAAGATTCAGCGAGGAACTGTTCAATAGCTAGGATTTTGCTATTGGTCTTATTGCTGCTGTCCAGCGCATTTATCAGTCTTGCCAGTACCTTCATCTTATTCCTTGATTAGCTGTTCATCAGTTTCTTCTTCGCTGCCAAAAGCAGTTGTTATTTCCTCAGCTTCAATGCCTATTTCATTGAGGTACCTCGAAAATTCTGCTTTAAAACCGTGCGTAACATATACCTTTTCCGCAGCTGTTTCGCGCACCGCAGTCAATAGGCCTGGCCAATCGGCATGGTCGCTGATGGCAAATCCCGCATCAGCACTGCGCCATCGCCGGGCACCGCGAACCTGCATCCATCCCGAACAGATTGCCGTTTGTGCATTGGGAATATTCTTCAAGATATTGGAACCAAATAGGGAAGGCGGTACAATGATAATTTCGCCTTTCATGTCCTTTGGGCGATCATTGAAATCAATAGTTTTATAGGCAGGTAAGGAAATGCCACTTTCGGTAAATGCTGCATTGATCCTGGAAATGGCATAATGCACATATAGGTCATCAAAACCTTCCAACGCCTTCATGATACGTTGAGCCTTTCCTAAGGCATAGCCGATGATTATCGAATTATTTCCATTTCGTTTATTATTGGCCACCCATTCCCCAAGGTTTTGGTTGATTTCGTCAACCGGAAGCCAATTGTAGATGGGCAGACCAAAGGTGCTTTCAGAAATGAACTCATGGCAACGGATCGGTTCAAAAGGAGTGGAGAGGCCATCATCCTGGATTTTATAGTCCCCGGAGACAACCGTTACTTTCCCCTGAAATTCCAATCGAACCTGTGCCGAACCAATTAAATGCCCTGCAGGGTGCAAGGAAACCCTTACCGAATTGATTTCGATAGCTTGGTTGTAATCCAGTGTCTGTACCTTAATATCCTGTCCTAACCGCAGTTTCAGTATCGGAGCCGTCAGTTCATGGCATAGATACCGCTTCATACCTATCCGGGCATGGTCTGCGTGTGCATGCGTAATAATGGCATAATCCACCGGCAACCAAGGATCAATATAGAAGTTTCCTTGAGCACAATATATCCCTTCTCTCCGAAATTCCAACATAGGCTCAAGGCTTTAGGTTTTAGTCTTTAAAACTGTACAGAAAGATTACATCACCTACATAGACAGGTTTGTCAGATTCCTCACTCATGAGTTTAGCTTGAATGGTCGCTTTCACCGTACCACGCAGGTTGTTGATAGATTTCACCAAAGCATGCAATCGAACACGGGTATTCACTTTTACAGCTTGCCCGAATTTAAGGTTTTCAATACCGTAGTTGATTTCCATCTTCACGTTCCTGACATCCGCAATCTGCTTCCATAAATGGGGGATAAGGGATAGGGTCAGGTAGCCATGTGCAATGGTGGTTCCAAATGGGCCTTCATTCTTCGATTTCTCCTCATCTACATGTATCCATTGATGGTCCAATGTGGCATCAGCAAATAAATTGATCTGTTTTTGGTCAATTAAATGCCATTCAGAAAGACCTAATTCTTTCCCTTCATAAGTTTTGTACTCTTCGTAATTATTGATGATTACCATAGGTATTATTAGTATATAAAAATAAGCTAGTGATTTTTTTTGATTAATTAAAGGTTTTAATCCATGAAAATCCCAATCAGCTCAGTCTGTAGGGTTTAATTACCCTTATTTCTAACAATTGATAGCTCCATATGTTTGCATTGCAGCCTAGGTTTCCCTAAATGAAATATGAATTGCATATGGTTATTTGATAAAGCGTATTTCCTTTATCAATGCGTAATGTAATAGACAAACTTACCTACAGCTTCTGCAATCTTATAGACCATCAATACAGCAATCAAAGCTGCAAATCCTAGTATGATTTTTTTATTTTTCATAATCCGTTTTAATAATTGGTTATCCTAATTCGGTAATCGTTACAAAATTTACTTAATTTATGTAAAATTCTTTTTTCAGGCATTAATTTATCACAGATTTCATGCAATTATACATTCCAAAAATAGAGTTAGACAGCTTAGATAAATCTGGATTAGAAATCTACCAAGGTTTAGATGCTGAACCATATGGCCCGGACCTGGCGAGCAAAGTCTGCAAAAAGCTGATGCAAAATCCAGGAGAGGATACAGGCCTATATTTTTCCCATCGTGATTATTGCGGACTGGGACTGTATTTTATCAACCAACAATTTATGCTAGGCGTAGTAAATGATGGTTATGGACCAGAACCAATGCTGGCAAGCTGCGAATCAGATACTGATTTAGTAAACTGGCTGAGTCAAGAATCTGATCAAACCATGTCGCTATATGGAAGTCACTTTAATAACCAAACCATTACAAAGTCCCGTTTGGAATGGTATCTAGAAGAAAATTATTCACCTACCTGGAATATGTACTGTTTGTATATGAATGATAGGCGGGGAAAAGGAAGACCATGATAATATTTCGAATAAAGCCTAATCCGAAAAATTAGGCTTTATTGATTTTAATTGATTTTTTTACCTGTAAATAGGATCTGCTTAGTTGCTTTACTTCCAAGCGTAGAAACCGATAATGAGTTTTCGTCTTTGATATATACGAATACTCCTTTCGGATCATCGTCATCATTGCTCATCGTACCGTTTTGCTCATAGACATCAAAAGTTTCCGAAACACTTCCCGAAGCTGCATTTGTCGTGAATTTTAACTGGTCTTCACCCGCTTGAGTAACCGTTACGATGCTATTGTCATAACTGGTGAACTTGCCGTTAGAAAGATGAATGCTCAAATCTCCCTGGTAACTCCCCACAGCATCAATCGGTTTCAAATTACTGTCTTTGCTACAAGACGTTGTTCCAATAAGACCCAATGCAATAAATAGCATAAAGTGTAATTGCTTTTTCATATTAAGTAGATTGTGTGATTTCTTGACACGAAACAATTTCCCTGCCAAAGATAAAAATCTGTGGATCCGGTAAATGGTAAAATAGGGATATACCAAAGAAAATAAAGGAAATCAAAAAGGTTAAGCTGAATATAGGCTAAGCTACTTTGTTGGAGTTATTCAAGGCTAAGTAGATAATTGAACCAATCACATTAAAAACCAATACAACCAATATCCAGACCACTCTTTGGCCACTGGATAGTTCTCGGTTCGTGACGATATGGTAGATGGAAAAGACTGTAATAAATAACATAATTATCCAAATCGCACTAGCTATTAAACTGCCTAAGAAAAGTAAGTTCATAATGATTGATAATTATGGTGATTGATGTTGTTATCATGAATTTAGAAAGAATTGTTGGGGAATCAAAATAGGGAGGGAGACTATTATGATATATTTAAGAAGGTATATTTCTAGCAATGATAATAATTTCACCATTGCTTAACATCTGTTTCATATTCAACATCTTTATTTGTGCCAATTTATTAAGCTATATTAATGATAAAACAAATTCACACACTAGCGACTGCTTTAACCTTTATTGCAGCACTAACTTCTTGCGAAAAAGATCAAGATCACAACAAGGCCAAAGTTGTAGACTATCCTGCTATGGCGGAAGTCGAAACTCCCAATGTACTGATGACGACCAAAGATGGCGTAAAAGTCTATAATGGAGGTTTTGGTTCCGCTGTAGTGGCAGACCCTCATGATCCGGAAGTATTTTATATGATGACAGATCGAGGAGCCAATGTAGCTGGACAGGCCAAGAACGCTATTATCATTGGAAAGTCGGACTTCGCTCCACAGATTGGTAAATTCAGATTGAAGGAAGGGAAATTAGTCCTGGAGCAAGTAATTGAGTTGAAAAATGAAAAAGGTGCCAGATTAAATGGCTTGCCGAATCCAAAGGGAATGGGCTCAACGGGCGAAATTCCTTATGATCTGAATGGACAGCAATTGGCAGCATCGGCAGACGGTATCGACTCTGAAGGTTTAGTTATCGCCGCGGACGGCACGTTCTGGATTTCGGATGAATATGGTCCACATATCGTTCATGCCGATATCACTGGAAAGACCATTGAACGTATCAACCCTTATGGAACTGGCTTCGGTGGCCGTAAAATCCCTGCTGTTTTTGCTAATCGCAGAGCCAATAGAGGGATGGAAGGCTTGACGATTACCCCAGATGGCAAGACCTTGGTCGGTATTATGCAATCCCCGATGTACAATCCCAGTTCGGCTGCCGTATCGGGTTCTGTGATCATTCGTATCCTGACCTTTGACATCGCATCCGGAGCTACAAAACAATACGCTTACCTAATGGACAACCCCTCACTTACCGGTGTAAGTGAAATATTGGCCCTGAGTAATACGACTTTCCTAACCTTGGAAAGGGATGGTCTCTTTGGTGCTGATTCTGCAAAACCTGCAGTCTTCAAAAAGGTATTCAAAATCGATATCAGCAAAGCGACCGATATCTCTGATGCCTCAAATGCTGCTTCAGGGAAATTGTTTAAAGGAAAAACTGTTGAAGAACTAAAGGACCAAGCTGGACTGGCTGCTGCGGGAATTACGCCAGTTACAAAGACTCTCGCCATTGATTTATTAAAGGATCTACCTGAAGTTTATCCACATGATAAGGCGGAAGGTCTTACCATGTTAAAAGGAAATATTCTCGTGGTTTCTAATGATGATGATTTTGGAGTTGTCGATAATGGAAATAGTGGCTTTGCCCAGAAAATCCTTCCAAGTACAAAAAGCGTAGATAGGAATAGATTGTATTTCATTAAAATGAAATAAGAAGGAGTACAGGATTAATATAAATAAATGAGGCCGTATCAAAATATGAATTGATACGGCCTTTTTATTTTGTTTGATTTAGGGAACTGGTTTTGTTCTTAGATTTTCCTAGTAAATTGTCATTCCCCTGAAATCTCAATCAAGAATACTTTGCATTAAATATGGATTTAAGGTACAGTATCAAGGGCAGTAAATTTTAAATGATCATCAGATCTAAGCCCAATACCTAAATCAACGCCTTCATGACCAGGAGCAATTTCATCTTTAGAAATTATCTTATAGTAGACGATAAAAGAAAGATAGGGTTCACTTTGCCTGACTATAGACTTAGGAGCTGATTTTAATTTAGAAATTAATGCTGTAGTAAATATTTCCTGAACCCTTTCCGTGAAGAAAATTTTAGAATCTATGTATTTTTCTATTCCAGTTTCATTACATAGAATGCATCTAATTGAATCGGTACTATTAATGATTAAGGAGTCAATATTCTTGCTTTCAATCAACTTAATTATGTAATCTGCTTTCTTGTAGATTGAGCTTGTATCTATCTGACCATAAGATTTTGAACAGAGTAAAAAAAGAAAAATTACAGCCAGAGTCTTCATGATCGCATTTTGAGTATTGGATTGGTTTGTACATCAATAATAATTACAAGCTATTGATCAATGAATCTTTTATACAAAGCCCCTCAAAAAGACTAGGTTTATTTTGTGATAAGCGAAATAAACTCACCAACAATAATACCGAATCTATAAATAGCAAAAGCTGATAATATCACTAAAATTGCTAGAACTAACTTTCTGTTCTCAATTAGTATTTCAATTGTTCTATTCATAGCCTTAAGTTATTAAGAATTGTTGAATATTTATATGTCTTTTTCTGCTTTCTTTTGGTGTTATTTTTTGAACTAGTATATCTTAATAAATATTTAATGGTTATCAATTAATTTTTAATGCTGATATGGATATTTCATAATCGAAATAATTGCTAACAAAAGTAATGTCATAATTTATTAGAATATTTTAGAGGTAATAAATTGAGACTAAATTGATGAGGATATATAGGAAGGAATAGGAGGTGTGTTTTACTCTATGAATATTCCGATACAAAAAGTGAAATTTACAAATAACAAACTACTATTCAACATGTTATGATTTACAAATATGTACTAAAGCTGTACATAGTTAAATCTGTTTGACAAAATGTAATCAACTATTATCCAAAATTTGTATCAGTAGTTATCTCACCTGTTATTTCACCATTAATTATAAAACACTCACATTTATAACACTTGAAAAGTTTTGAAAATCTACTGACTACGTGACTACATGACTACAAAATAGTAGTAATTAAAAATTAAAATACTGAATTAAAGAACTTTATGATAATATACTGAAGTTTTACTTTTTTCAATTTACTGACTACAAACAGCATTTTGTAGTCGGTAAACCTTAAAAAACTACCAATTTAGCTCATAATTTGTGCTTCTGCCACCCGAATCAGCTTTAAGTAGAATACCTTTATTAACCAAATCAGTAATATCTCGCAATGCCGTATCAGCTGATACCTTTGTCATCTTTGCCCACTTGGACGAAGTCAAATTTCCTTCGAAATTATCCATCAATTTATTCAGTATCATACGTTGTCGATCATTACTGATATTAACATTGTTCTGCATCCAAAAGTGATGTTTTCTAACGACTTTATCTATTATCGTATTCGAAGCAATAATAGCTTCTTTGAGGCAGGTTAAAAACCAAACTACCCAATTGGTAATATCCGAATCTCCTTTTTGCGTTTTCTCTAGAATCGTATAATAACCCTTACGTTCCTGTTTAATTTGTGCAGACATGCTATAAAAGCGTTGATTGACACCATCCGCTTTCGAAAGTTGCATATCTGTTAATGCACGAGCAATACGTCCGTTTCCATCATCAAATGGATGTATAGTCACAAACCATAAATGTACAATAGCAGCTTTTAAGACCGGATCTATAAGAGAATCCGTATTAAACCAGCCTATGAATCGCTTCATTTCTTCTTCGAGCCGTTCAGCTTTAGGTGCTTCAAAGTGTACAACTTCTGTTCCCATTCCTCCCGAAACGACTTGCATATCACCGCTTCTCCATTGTGCTACATCAATCTTGTACAAGCCACTTCTTCCGATTGGGAATAATGCACCATGCCAGCCAAATAACCTTTCCATACTTATGGTCTTATCTGCATTGTGTGTAGCATCTAGCATCATTTCTACAACACCATCAATATGACGATCAGAATTTACAAGACCTGAATTGTCCAACCCTAATCGCGTTGCTATTGATGAGCGAACTTGTTCCGGATTTAATATTTCTCCCTCTATTTCTGATGATTGAACAACATCTTGGATAAGCGTTTCCAAGTTTGCTTCGTCTTTCAATTCAAATCCTAGCAACTCTACTTTTCCAATCAGCTTTCCTTGAAGATGTCGAACCTCACTTAATAGATTAAGTATCTTCTCATCTTCCCAGTGAAAATCTGCCCAATTATGTCGTTCGTGTATATAGAATGCCATGATCTCAAAATTATATGCGGTAAATATAAGTATTATTTACCGCATATAAAGCGGAGAATAAACATATTATTCCCCGCAAATAATTAATGCATTCATAACTCAATAACTAACCTGTTCGCCGTAACCATGCGATTCGTTGATCAAACTCATGAACTAAATTCACATGTTTTATTAAAAATGATTGTTATTTCATACATAACTATGTATTTCGTTTGAAATAACCATCAAAAAATTAAAGTAGATCACTTATCTTCTCTATTACTATCTCTTTCCACTGTTTGAAATTCTTTTCAGTAGTAATTTGTAAAACGTGGCAATGTTTATTATCAAAACCTGACTGGTCTTTTAAGTAAAACTGTCCTTGAATTAAATTATCATCTCCAGGATACAACAATATTACCTTACTCGCCTCAAAATACTCATGATAAACGAACATCTGACGTAAATCATCTGGAGAAGGGCTTTTTCCTTTCAAGTTTTTCCATTTGGTGTCGATAACAATTGTAGAATCTTTATTGGTCAAAACAATATCTGGACGCATGCTAGAACTCAATGAATCACCTCGCCAAAAACGCTTACTAATCTGGCCAGAAACTTTATAATCCTTTAATGATTTACGCAATAAGCCTAAAACAAATTGTTCCCATAAAGCATTCATATCAAACATTAAAGCAAGTATATGTCTGCATCCCTTACTAATATCGGGGTGATAGTTTAGCAAAATCAACTCCGCAATGTCTATAATGCTTCTATACACCTGTGATTTGCGATCATAAGAAATGGTATCAAAGGTCTTTCTGTTTACCTTGATCCTTTTTTGTTCAGGGAAATTCAGTAATAAATTGCCAATGTGCGAGGCCAATAAAGCATGACGATTGAGCCTTTGAATCAACAATAAAGCTTCATAAATGATTTGATGCAATTGATGTTGAACAGTATAAACCGTTTTTTCGATATAAAATCGCTCTTTATGAATAATATTCTGCTGTATGTGCTTTGCAAAAGATAATTTGCCCTTTAATGCTTTAGCATTATACTCCTGACGAGCATATTTCCTAATTAATCCGCTATGAATTAAAGATTCTAATTCGGTAATGAATAGCTCAAAATGTAAATCCAACACCGAATTGTGCTTCAGCTTCAAATTCGATGAACCAGATTCTTTGACTGAAAACCCCCACACTGATCGAATCATATTGATCAAGATATTTTGCCAGACAGAAGCATCCGTCGATTTATCAGCCTTCGGCAAAATCTCTATAATAGTATCACCGACTTGCAATACCCCGACATACGCACAAAACTGCACTCCATTCCGTATCAACGTGAAGAATGGCGTATAATCCCCATGATAAGCTTCTAGTGCTTCATAGAGCTTACGCTCTTGTTCAATCTGCATATCAAACAAAAGCTTTTCATGTTCGAATCGGATAATATGTTTTAAATCTTTTGCAATCATTAGTGCATCAGATCTTGGATTGCTTGTTCAAAAGATAAAAACTCTTCATTATGGTTACGATAATCGATGATTTCATAAATAGGTTTGCTTTCCAAATCGTCCACATAATCATAGTCAAAATCAGCAAATATATTCTTTTCTTCTTTTTTCAAACGTACAAAGCCTTTGCCCAATACTAAGCCTATTTTTCCATAGTCTCCAAAGAAATATTCTTGTAATAACGGTATGATGTTTTTATAAAACGAATCTATGATAGTTTCCTCATTTTTTCCAATAAAGTAAGCGTGACCTATACAATGATCTCGATCTATCAACTTTTCAATACGCATATTAATTCGTCTCAACACATCCCCTGCTGTGTAATCAAAGATGTCATACGTTAATTCTTCCAGATCAGTTATTGGCAGCATCTCTTCAAATACAAAACGTCTACGCAAAGCTGTATCTAAAGACTCGACCGAACGGTCAGCGGTGTTCATCGTACCAATGATATGCAAATTTGATGGTACGGAAAATTTTTCTTTACTGTACGGTAAAGTAACCTCCAATGCCTCTTCTTTACCTTCACGTTTCGAATCTTCAATCAATGTAATCATTTCACCAAAAATAGCCGATACATTCCCTCGATTGATCTCATCAATGATTAACACATAGTTCTTCTTGATTTCTTTATCGTTTTTAATACCTTCCTGTGTATTAGCAGCTATTTTTGTGTTAATAAAATTGATTACAGACCAATAAGCAGTAGAATTAAGACCTCCTACAACAGCTCTAAACTCTTTATCTATATTTTTGACTAGAGACAAATCTGGAAAAGCTTCCTGAAGCTTCTTTGCTCGTGTATAAGAAACTACATATTCTTTCAATCCTCCTTTTGAAGGTTTTAGAGTAAGATTACCATTGGAAGTAATATCTTTAACCAGCATGCCCAAATTCGGAGTTAGAATATCCAATTTATATTCAAGTTCCTTATTTGAAGCTTCGTTTACCAATTCGAGTAGCTCATTCCATGCGTCATCAAAACTATAGTTCTTTGTAAAACTGGTGTTTTTTTTCTGCAAGCGAATATTACCAACCAATTGTTTTAATATTCCTGCCTTTACATCGTAAACAACCTGCTTATTCCCTTCGTTATCTTCCTCTATTAACGGTTTTATGCCTTCAACAAAATCCTCATAGCTCATGGACTGATGAAAAGTTGTAAAGACAATCTGACCAGCATCTACATAATCTTTAAATCTAGCTTTTAAAACCTCTCTTTTTTCTTGGATTATCGACTCAATAGGCTTGCTTTCAATAATAGCTAAAGCTTTATTAATCGTATGATAAGTTTTCCCTGTTCCTGGAGGACCATAAAGTATTTGGTTTAACGTTGTTGACATATCATGTTCATGGTTTATCAAATCCTTCTCAAAAACATGAATAGTTTTATCAAAAACAGCTTGACGAAATTCTTTATCAAAAACCATTTTTTCAAAATCAGATTTGTTATATCGTAAAAAACCAGAAACAGCAGTACTAGCAAGTGTTTCTTGGATTGGAGCTATTGTTAAGTCAAGAATATCTTGACGTGAAAAATCGTGAGTAGAATTTAGATACGCTTCTTTCCCCTTTTCGAAAGGTTCGTAAACTGCTTCAGTAGGTGTTTTAGAAATATATCTCAAATAATTTTTCTTATTATCAATACACCAAACATAACGCTGACCTATCCCAAAAATCAATGTATCTTTTCGATAATTATAATACACGCGTTGATCATTTGATTTTAAATCAATTTTTACGATTATAGCATCTAAACCAGAGAAATAGTGTTTGGATAGTTTTAAATTAGCATGTACAATATCAAATAATTCTTTCGAAATACTATAATTGTTTATTATTTCAGGATTATCGCCCCCTGTCACTGAATACTTCTCAATTCTTTTATATGTTTTGTTCAAATTAATCTTGAAATCTTCACCAGTAATTTTATCTGCTTTAAAATCTGGATACTTACTCTTTAATGAATTAATATGTTTATCTACGATATTGATAAAATCGAACAAATGAATATCAACATCCTTTAACATAGCGTCAATATTTTCATACGAAACCTTGATGGGTTTAATCTGAAAATTATACATCTTAGCATTAGGGTTGAAGGCTCTCTTCAATCCAAATTTCTGTTCTAAAGGGTCTTTGAGGTTCTGGATCAACTCTAAGGCATATTGATTTTGAGGACTATTAGGCTCTTTTGTCTGATTACATTCGAAAAAATATATAAGCTCTTTTTTATTACTCGTATATTGAAAAATCAACTGAATAAGGTCTCCTGATGAACCAGGAAACGAAACAGGGATTGTCCAAAAAGTAGTGCCAAAATAGTGAGACACTTCTTTACCGATAAAATAATCTTTCTCAGCGCCATTCGACGCCACTCTTCGAAGACCAAAAGTAAATCCAGAAATTTTATTTTTAGCCATCAACCAATCAAAAACGGCCTTTTCGTAATCTTTATAATTTAACATAATTTACTTCTTTTCTAATTGCGGAATGGCATCCGCTTCATTAAAATTCACAATCAATTTGCGCATACGACCTTTATCTGAAAAATGACGGCCAAGATTAATTGATTTATCAAAAAAATCATTTTTCCCATCTTTATCTGTATAATGAAATATCCTTACAGATTTACAATTCTCATGATCAAAAATTTCCTTAAACATTGTTCTGTCAGATAAACCACAAGAGTGTCCCACAATAAAAACCTGAAATTGATCTTCATTTAAGAAGCGAATTAAATCTCTGTAATTAGGCGTTTTTAGATAATGATAAGACTTCACATGCTCAAATAGTGAATTATTACCCTGTTCTTCGAAATTAGTATAATCCTTATCATGTTCGTCACCAAAACCAAATATTATGGAATTATGCGGATCATTTAGTTTACCGTGAATATAGTTTATATCGATATTTACATACCTTCCATTATCCTGAATTCTTTGTAAATATGTCTCAAAAGTATTTGTATAATTAAAATTAACTACAAGCGCTCGATCTTGATTTCTCTCTTCTACAATCTCCATAAGTTGATTTTGGAGCACCGATTCTCGATCTATTACCGTATCAAAGTCGTTTATCTGAAATCCTGAAATAAACGCCACTAAAAGTTGATTATGTATTACTAAATCGGAATTTTCCTGCAAAAATAAGTACTCTTGTAGCTTACCTACCAAAAAAGAAAAATGCTTATTCAATGTGCGGATGTAATCAATGTCAGGAGAATTATCCTTATCATTATATCTCTTCAACGCATCAAAATACTCCTGTTCAATATCCACCCATCCACATTCTAAACAAGTGTCAATAAGTCGTTTGAAAAAGTTGGATCTAAATGAAACATGATGAGCAGATATTTTTGAAATGTATCGGTATTTATCAATATTGGTTGGAGAAACATAATTCCTTTTTGGATCAAAATCCAAATACGATTTTAAGATTTTATTCTCATACAAGTATCTGCTAATACCCATATTGCCAGCACTTTTGGCCAGATCCATTAGTCTATAATGTTCAATAACTTCAACGTTTAAAAAATCATCTTCATAAGAATGAACGTTAGCATAAATTCCAGATTGACTAAAACACTGATCCAAGTACCAAAAAATAAAATCTTTATAGTTAGTTTTTAATCCATGTGCTAGATCAAAACCATTGCCTATAAGTATAAGTCTATTCATAATTTAATTGAACTATTATCTACCCTACAAACTCAAACCTGGCCAACTTTAATTACTGTAAACGATATCGCAATGCAGCTTCAGAAACTCCGTAACGTTTGGTCAGTTCATCTCGGATTAATTTCCAAACTCCATAGGTATAATCGTTTTTTACTATTAGAAAATCTTTGATTTTCTTTCGGCTACGATTTTCTAATATACTAGGAAAAGCATTCCTTACTTTTTCCTCTGGCATGAGTAAACAACTTGCAAAATAATTGGCTTCTCTTTCTATTGGATCATTTTGATGATGGTCTTGATTGATATCGCTACCTGTGCAAAAACCTAAATTGTTGTGCAAATGATGACACAAAAAATAATGACCTAACTCGTGAGCAAGGGTAAAGTTTTTACGCCCAAGATTATCAATGCTTTTATTAATCATGATATAGACTTGGTCATTATTTCCCTTTGTAAGAGCTCCAACAAAATCATCATAAACGGAAGGAATTTCTCTGAACTTTATTCCTTCCGAAGACATTATGTCTCCAAACACTTTGTAAACACCACCTCGTTTGACATATTTTGCCAAAACATTCTTGGCGATTTGTGCTATTTCATTATTGGTCTTCATCATCCATTGCATTGAAAATCTCTCTCAATACCACTTCGTCTATATCACCACGTGCTGCAAGTTTTTGGTTGGATAACCATAATTCAAAACGATCTTCTTTAGACTCAGCTGTGACTTTCTCATAAATTTCACTTGGCTCTGCAACCATTCCTAAAACTTCATCTTCTACATTTCCCACCGTTACCTGACCATTCATCAACATCGGTAACAACCAATCTCGTAATTGAGCAAGTTCTTGGTTTTGTTTTTCATTTACTGATATCTTATCATAGAATTTAGATACTATATTTTCAAATTTTTCAGTAATTCCAAGTTCAGGTTTTATAATTTGTAAATCTTTTAAATTAGATGCATTTAACATTTGCATACCAGTAGATCCTGTAATTTGTCTATCTATTTGAATTTGATAAGCTTTCGAGCTCAATGTATTATACAAATATGAAGAAGTAACCTTATTATAATTAGTTCTTAAAATAAATATGTGTTGATCAACGACAATATTGCTATCATAGTCAATAAAATAATGGACTCTACCTAATGTACCTTGTCCTAAAGAATTAATTAAAACATCTCCTTTTTTAGCAAATTTAGATGTAGGTACTTCAATACTTTCATCTAAATATTTAAAATATTGCCTTTCTAAGAATGCACCCTTATTAACTTTCTGATTAAGATTAATCAAATTACTTTTTTCGACGTATGATGTAGTAATTCCTTTCGTAAATTCAATCAATAAACTATCTAAAATTTCAACCTCCCAACCTTCAGGAATTTCTCTTTTTAGGATAGAATTATAAACCATTTTCCCTCCAGAAGATTTATAAGTTTTTCCTTTTTCATTAGGAAATTCAAACTGTACAAACCAATAATCATACAAGGTCTTGGCCATGGCTTCCAACTCTGCATTGATTTTATTATTCAACTCGATTTTATCATCTAGAGCTGATAAAACGGAAACCATTTTTTGTTGAGTTTTATTATCTCTTGAATAACTTACTTTAACATTAAAAAGCCGTATTTTATCAAATTCACCTTGTCCAGTACTTCCATCCATAAAAGTCTGAAGCAATGATTCAATTGAAAATAAGGAATAGTTCAAGCATTTTGATTCGAAAAAATCATTAGTTCTTAAAACAAGAATGTGAGAATCAACAATGATTTTATAACCTTCTGGTATATAATCTACCATTGCCACTCTTCCTGCTGTACCTTGTCCAGTAGAGTTAACTAATAAATCTCCTACTTTTAAAAACTTATCCTCATTATATGATTTCTTATCATCAATAAATTGAGCAAATGAAAAATCGATTTTATTATTACGAATACATTTTTGATTTAAAACTATTATGGAGCTATCATCAACGTATTTTGGTGTTACACCTTTTCCATAATAAGTTATTATTTCGTCAACTCTTCTCCAATTATTCATACATCAATCCTTTTAATTGTTTCTGAATTTCGGTATCCAAATGGTTTCCTTTTGCAAATAAATCAGTTAAACGGTTTTCAAATCGGTTCATCTTTTCTGCAAATTCTTCTGCTGTGATGTCTACATATTCAATCTTCACTTCAAAATACTGTCCTGCCGAGAAACTGTAATTTTTAGTTTTTATTTCTTCTGCATTTACAAGCACAGAGAGATTTTCTACGGCTTCTTTTTGGTTAAAAGTATCAATAATTTTTGCTTCTTCTGTGGATGTCAATATGGTGCGTTGGTTCTTACCTTCTTTTATAGTTTCGCCCAGCTTGCTGGCATCCATTAGTACAATATGTCCGTTATCGGCTTGCTTATCCAAGAATAGTACCGATACATTGGTACCTGTACTCGCAAAAATATTAGATGGCATACTTACTACACCACGCAGCCAACCGTACTCGATTAGGCGTTCGCGGATCTTTTTCTCAATGCCCGATTGTGCCGTGATAAACCCCGTAGGAACCACAATAGCCGCTTTACCTGTATCACTCAACGAATGCATGATGTGTTGAATAAACAACAGATAAATCGCCATAGATTCTTTTTTGCTTTTCGGGATATTCGGAATACCCGCAAAGAAGCGTTTTTTGAAAATATCTTTATCCAAAGCGGCATGAAAATCTGAGAAATCCAACTTAAAAGGTGGATTAGAAACGATATAATCAAAGCGTCGATCCAAATACGTAGGCTGTGCAATAGTATTGGTTTTGATGATATTCGGGATAGAATGCGTTAAGTTATTCAACACCAAATTCAATCGCAACATATTGCTCGATTTCTGTGAAATATCTTCTGAATAGATGGTACAATTTTCCTCACCAATCTGATGCGCAATACTCATTAATAACGTTCCGGATCCCGCACTGGGATCGTAAACTTTCACATCTTTTACCACAGACGGCACCATGATCTGAGCCATGATACGAGCTACAGCATGCGGTGTATAGTATTCGGCATATTTACCGCCCGAATCGGTATTGTAATCTTTGATCAGGTACTCAAAAATCGTGGCAAAGAAATCATATTTCTGTTCGAACATCTCTTCAAATGAGAATTCGAACAATTTATTAATTAATGCCTTTGCAAAAGCATCTCGCTGTGAACTATCTGATATAAATTGAGTCAATTCATCAAACAAAGTATCTTTTGCTCCGCTAAATGATTTTACAGAGAATACTTCCGCATTTTCAATGGAAATTTGACGTAAAGTGTCATCAAAAGTCTTAGCGAAATCTGCGTCGTTTTGTTTTAAAAACAAATGCGAAATTAAATGTTCGGGTTGTAAACGAGGAATATTCGGATCTAAAGCTGCCAACAAAAATTGATATTCATCTTCGGCTAAATCACGTAGTGCCTTGGAAAAATTTTCAGCATCTGCCAATGTTGGCATTTCTTGTTTTACCGCATAGCGGAATTTATCATTCAAGAATTTGTATAGAAATACTTGCGTGATAATCTTAAATTCATTTCCATCATTACCCAATCCATAATTGGCACATACACTTTTTAGGTTGTCTATAAGTGCTTTGGTTTTGGTAATAAATGTGATATCTTGTGTCATTGCTGTAATTATCTGTATTGATATTGTTGTAAATACTCGTTTACAATCATATTATTAATGGATTCCGTAGTCGGATAATCCAAAGGTATTTGTTCTTTTTTCTTAAACTCATTGACCACCATTTGCAAAAGATAGCGTTTGAAAAAAGCTTCGTTGTGCAACAAGTCTTCCTGTCCTTCTAACTTTTGATCTACTTGCTCTTTGACCAACATCAAGGCTCTGTGCAGTTGTATTTCTTTGGCATTGAGTGTTCCTTTTTCAGTCAATCTTTTATGTATACGAGCGTATTTCGCATCATTCTCATACTTGGCTTTTAACAAAGCATTCTTGCGATTGAGTTCTTTGGCTTGATCATAAATCTTTTTAAGGAGATGCATATTCTCTATCATATCAGCCTGCGTAACCTCACTTAAATTTTTCTTTCTAAAAATTCGTTCCAATTCTTCCCGCAAAGATATAAATTGTGGGTCTGAAGGATCAAAATTACTTTGTAAAGATTCTCGTGCATGTCGCAAGGTGTTTTTGAACTCATCTGCCAAGACCAATTCGCTTTCATCTACTTTGATAAATTGAAAAACGATATCTTCCAAAGCGGTATTTAGGATATTACTGGATTCTTGTGCGTTACCAAGACTTTCGAGCAAATTCAGGTTATCCAATCTTCCTTGAGCTTCGAGCAAAAGGCGATTCCAAACATCAAAATCAGCAATACCACCCAAAGCTTCATAACCATTTACGGCAATGATATTTTTTAATTCCTTGGCAGTTCGTAAGGCTTTGATCAATTGCAAAAGCTCTTTTTTGTCGGAAAGTTGAGCAATTTGTTGAGAGAAAATCTCTCTATTTTGGTTATCGTATTGAAATAAGGTTTCCTTGATTTCGTCAATCTCCTTTTTGATTTCTTCTTCCGACTTGAATAAATGCGAATACATTTCCATCTCATCACCCAACTGATCCTGCAACTCATCAAAATACATTTTATTGGTGCGATCAAAGGCTTTGGATATATCCGCAAAATCTACCACATATCCATATCGATACTGTTTGTATGGACGATTGACACGTGTTAACGTTTGCAACAAGTTGTGATCCTGAATTACTCGAGCCAGATACAGTTTTTTCAATCGCTTGGCATCAAAACCTGTCAACAGCATATTGTACACAAACAATAAATCAATCTTTCCTTTTTTATAAGCAGCGATCAACTCTTTTCGGGTTGATTTGTCATTTTCATCGTGCAAAATCAAGGAAGCCGATAATGCGGGTTCATCATGACTACCGTATTTAACCGGCGGTTCAGCAGCCATAAAAATACTGGCATCCGTTTCTTGTACGCCATACTTTTCTTGAAACAAACGGAACAATTCTTTTGCCTGATCCGCAGAATCACAAACCACCATACCACCTAAAGTAGCATCTTGTTGCTCTTTTCTAAATTTAACTAAATCAGTAACGATATAATCTAACAATGGAGCAGCAAATCTCGGATGAGCATAAATCTGTCTAGTACTGATTTCGCCTTGCAAGACTTTGATTTGATCCATCACTTCTTTCATCTCCATCTTGAAATTGCCTTCGATCTGTTCACGAATCAACCGCAAAGTATAACCATCAGCAATGGACATATTGTAGTAATATTTATGAAAATAATTACCAAACAAAAGTTTAGAATCGTATTCTTTGGCCACCTCTTTGAGCAATGGTGTACCTGTCAAAGCTATTTTTATGGCATTTCGATCCGAATTAATCAAATTAGCTAAATAGTTTCCTTTGGGATTGTAACTGCGATGGGCTTCATCCAAAAAATACACCCGTTGTACATTGATGTCATAATCAAAGTCCTTAACGGCTACTGCATCTTCGGAAAACTTCTGAATATTGACTACCGTAATTTCAGCAACGCCACTATCATTATGAATAGCACCAACAATCTTCAGGTCATTTATAAAATCTTGTTTTGAATTGACTTGATTTACTTTCAATCCTCGATTCGCAAACTCGCCAGATGCTTGAATCAATAAATCTAGTCGATCAACAATAAAGTAAAACTTCGGTATAACTTCCTTTTTAGCATAAAAATCTGTCAAATATTTAACATTATAATATGCCAAAGCCGTTTTTCCCGATCCTTGTGTATGCCAAATAATCCCTTTCTCTTGACCTTTATCCAATTTTGTTGCAATTGCCTGTGTAGCAAATAACTGTGGATAACGCATGATATGCTTTTGATAAGCCACCTTTCCTTGATTATCCTCTTGTACATACGCAATGGCATATTGAAGGATAAAAGCCAATCGCTCTTTGCTGAATAGCGACTTTAAGATACGATTAGTCGGTGTATTTTCGTTTTTATTGGTGATGTATTCTGGACTATTTTTAATGACAGTTAAGTTGTTATCTTTCAATAAAGCATTCTCCGTTGGTTCGTCAATAACAATAAGCTTTTGTTGAACAGAATAATCAAGATCTTCTCTGAAATAATTAAAACTAACTTGCCCATAAGCAGCCGTTGCATAGAAAGCTCCAAATATTGGCTCTATGATACCATCTTCGTACTCCATATTATTGGAGAACACCAATAATTGCGTAATATTCGCAAAGCGACGAAAATGTTTATTTTGAAACCGCTTATTGATACGATCTCTTTCATACAAGACACCTTCTTTATTGTGTGGTTTCTTGACTTCAATAAATGCCAGAGGCATTCCATTGATTAAAACAGTAATATCAGGACGAAACTCCTCATCGCCAGATTTACAAGTTAATTCGGTCGTGACATAAAATGTATTATTAGAGAAATTCTCAAAATCAATCAACTTGGTCCCCGATGTAGCATTCAATCGTTCGTAAAACTTCTTCCCAAGATCCTCATAATCTAACTCCAGATTGATTTCATCTAGTATTCGCTCTGCTTCTTTCTCGGAAATGCCGTTGATTTCTGCTATTTTTGGAATAAAAATATTGGGGAAAATATTATTTTCTTCAATTCTATCCTGCTCTTTAAAAGGGATATAGGTATAGCCCAACTTCATCAAATGAAGTATAGCTGGTATTTTTACTCGTGAATCTTCGTTAAATTTCATTAATCAAGGACAATATTCGCCCTCAAGATACTCAAAAAAGAGCATTCTAAATACGGAAAACCATAATAAAGTAAACTAAAGTCAATTAAAAATAATTGGCTGGTGAAAAGAAAAAAAAGGGAAGCCGAACACAACAGCAATATAGATTAATTGTAGTTAGAACAGGTTTTTATATTTCGTCAAAAAAAACAATCTCCTTGCTATACTTTCTCAGTCGTCTATTCATCGATCTCTTCACGAAGCTCATGATTCCTCGTACATTTTGCACGTAGCAGAATATTTTTCTTGCCTTTTTTGAAGTACAGTCCATCTCCAAACCGCTTTCAGGAAATTCTTTTCTTCCGTTGTTCATTTCTATGTTATTATGCCAAACAAGTATACAAAATTAATCAATGTACATTTTCATCTCGACAGTGGAGATTATTATATTTACAGCAAACAATTAAATCATGTCAAGATCAATACGAAAAACTAGAATATTTGGATATACAACGGCAGAAACCGAGAAACAAGATAAAAGACGATGGAATAGAGTTTTTAGGAAAGTTTCTAAAAATCTGATCCGCTTAGAAAAAGAGGCACCAGTTAAAATCCAAGGTGTAACTAGTGTTTGGGATGGGGCAAAAGATGAAAAGCAGTACTATCATCGGGCTTCCAAAAAAGATATGAGGAAATAGTTTTTTCTTGTTCTTATCACCCGAAAAAATAGCCATAACCATCATGATTTATTTCTGTTAGCATTTCTTGTAAATTATTGGCTTCAGGTTTTGGCTCATAAGCTTCCCATTTACCCGATCCACGCATCCAGTAGAGTTTCCATAATTTAGAAGATTTCACAAAGCGAAGCTTCGCAAAGGGAAGTTCTAAAATACTTGCAGGATTATTCCACTGCGGTCTGATCTCAAACAATAAAGCCGTTTGTCCATCCCAAGAATAACCAAAATCCAGTTGCTTATGCACCTCTTCATCTTTTGGTCTTTTGGCATCGACGAAACTCTTTAACTGAACTTCAATCATTGATATAGGTTCTTTTTTATCTATCCTCATTACAAATCTATAACTATTGGCTTGTTCTTCATCTCATACCAGTCATCCAATACGCTCGCGTTTACAAAAGTAGTTTCTGCTTTCGTCAAGTTTCCGTATTCCTCGTGAATATGTCCAAAAATATGGTATTTGGGCTTTACCTGATAAACCCGCAAAAGCAATTCTTCACATCCCGTTTGTTTTCCATAAACCGTTTCATCCAGAATGCCAAAAGGTGGACCATTCGTAATCAAAATATCAATATCATCGGGTATCAAATCCCAATGTTGTTTAATTTTCGTCCCACGTTCACGATTAAATGCCCAATTGTTGAACCACGGGGTAATGGGAGATCCCCAAAATTTGATTCCATTTATCTCTACACCAGAATCATTTAGGTATATTATCTTATTGGGAATTAAATCATTTATTTCATCAGGATCTGCCTGTTCAAAATAGAAATCATGATTTCCTGCAACGAAGATTTTGTACGTGTGCCTTTGTTCAGCAAACCATTCCAGAAAATCGATGACCTGTTCTTTTTTACCACCTCGAGTCACATCACCAGCGTGAATAAGAATGTCACCATCGGGAATTTTTTTATCTCGATGTTTACCATGTGTATCTGAAATAGCTACAATTTGCATATCCAAATTTATGGATTCTACATGCTAAATAATGAAAAAAAACCTCAATATCTCCTTAAATCCGTATATTTATGCCATTAAATTATTGAACAAAACAGCGTAAGCTGATTAGTTGGTTACAGAAAACTGCGAATCTTCTCATAACCCAAAACTAGTCAGACTTACGCCCGTGCCTCATATGGGCGTGGGCTAAGTCTTTCTGGGTTAGGGTTCTTCGCAGTACCTCTGTAACGGATTGATTTTAGTTTCACGCCTTTTTTTGTTTCTCAAACAATTTACAGTATGGCACAACCTCGTTTTTACTTCAAAAACAAAAAATCAGTACTAAATGGTTTATCAAATCAAGAGATTGAATTAGCAATCGCTCTATATCGACGAAAAGAATCAATTGAACAGATTGAGCTACAACTCAACATTAAAGCAGAAATAAAGCGGATAAATCTCTATAAACATTTACCATACGAACGATCAGCCAATAAATGCCCTTGTGGAGATACACTTTATTATAAAATTCCAGCAAATACAATTCAACCCAGACAACATGTTCAATGCCTTTCTTGTGGTCATTATGAAGCACCTTGGTGTCCTTGTAATGCATGTGTACAGTATAGGAATTTAAGACGTGAAGAGGGTATGAAAGAATTTTTCACTCGCATGACAGAGCATCTGTTTCCAGAAGGAAAGGTATATGATGATCCTTTCGAAGGCAATAAAAAAAATACTAAAACATTTAAATAAATCCGTATTAAAATATTTTAATATTAAAATTAACAAATATTCATATGAACTGTTTTAATCACCCTACTTTAGTTGCTGTTGGAAGCTGTCAAGACTGTAAAAAAGGATTGTGTTTATCATGTATTTCAAAATACACGATTCCTATTTGTTCACCGTGCAATATGAACAGAGCAAAGGGTGAAAAGTCGAAAATCGTGAATGAATTATTTTTATCATTATTCGTAGGACTGTTGTTCGTTGCTTTTTCTATTTTTACCATTGTTAAAACATCGAGTGGAAATGGCGATTATGGTGTCAAAGCCCATTTTATAAACGCAATTGTGATATTTATCATGTTTTACGCAGGGGCATCATTGGTTGCAGGATGGAAAGAATTAAATTCTTTCACTTCGCGGTTTTTCTTGTTTCTTCCTATAGTAGGATGGGTCATATACTTTTTTATAAAACTATCCATCGCAGCCATGATCGGCTCTATTTTTTTACCCATCAGATTGTTTAAAAACTTTAAAAGACTTAATCAATTGAAAAAAATTCCTTATTAAAGAAATATCTAAATCATTTCTTTAATAAGGAATTTTTAAATTGAACCGAATATATTTACAATTCTTAAATTAATGATATGACAAAAATAAGCTATAAGGGTAGCCATAAAGAGTTTATCAAAGAGCTGTTTGCGACTGATTTCATCAGATCATCTGAATTAACGTCTACTTCTTTTATCGAGCAGTTGTTAAACAAGATTGCTACTAAAAAAAGAAATAAAGGATTCATTTATCCAACAGATTTGTTTAGTAGATTAAATAATGCCTGTGGTGATACTAATCCTGATTTAGATTATGAAATATTTCTGCACATCAATAGTTTTAATCTGTCGTCCCAAACTATTCTCTCCCTATTGATTTCTGATCTTTTAAGTTCTAATGAACAATCACTGAAAAAGAACTTGGGGTCGTTTTCCGAAGAGGATGAAGAAATGAACGGACTTACAATAGAAGAGCTTTTTTTAATCCAGCATGACTCACTTCCATGCTACTTATTCAAAAAAATCACATATATGATTTATAATTTTGCTAGTGAATTTGATATCTCTGATGGTCGAATCGATTTTGAAACATATAATGACAAAATTAAATACTATTCAAACTTAGAATTATATAATGAACAAAATTACTTTTAAAATATATGTATTCCACCTTACCTCCGCTTTTTAAAAATAGGTAGAATATATAGTTTAATTAGTAAAAAAACCACATACCCGATTGCCGCTAAAATTACTAAAGAATATAAAGTCAGGATCGTTTCAAAACTTGTTAATGCTAATAGACCAATTGAGAAACCACCGATTCCGACAATATACATACTACTCTTACGGCCAATCCAATAGGATAAATAAAAAAACGCACCTACAATTCCAATTATTGGCATTACATAGAGCGCTGCTGAATTTTTCAATTCTTCTGGATAATTAGGGATATATAACAACTTATACAAAATCATTATGATAGCAAAGTTAAACGCTACCTTAAACAAAAATCCATACAGTCGCGCAGATGATTTGTAATGTACCTCATCATCGTAATAACTCATCTTATTTTATTGAAATTTAAAACTTATAAAGTTTACTCGCTCCATAACGTAACAATCTCAGTTCCCATATCAGAGGGGACAAATTTAAGTTTTGAAAGCTTGCCTGTATTCACGTTTTGACCGTACCACTCGTCATCTGCGCAATCCATTGTTTGAAAAATCATAGGAACGTTAGTTTTTCTGTAACGTTCGATTATTCCATCCCGAATCTGAGCTAATAATTTTATTTTTTCCTGGTTCATATCTTAAATATCGGTAGATATCATAATTAATCAAAATAAAATTATTATTACTAGATTAAATTAAAAACAACCGCTAATCGTCATCATTATAAATGAATCTATTCAAATCAATTGCAAATTTATACAATAATTTCATCATCATATTTAATTCATCAAGTGCTAAATCATTCGAAATACCTTGAGAATGTACCGCTTTAGTAATTTGATTAATATTATTGCCTACCTTATTAATTTGATAATTGAATTCCTTTAACTCAGTTTTTAAGTCTTTAGAAACTAAAAAATTTTCAGATGAACTAACTTCAAGTAACAACTTAAACCGAGCAAAATCGGACATTTTATTATATCCAAATTCCTTAAACTCTTTTCTCAATTTTTCAAACTCGATATCACTCAGTCTAAAGGCAACCCTATGAGGTCGCAAATTTTTATTTGTTATCATACGCTATAAAATTAACGGAACGGCGATTTTATCTTCTTCCAAAATCGTCATTTTGGCAAGGTCGTTTTATAGAAAGAAATTGCGTCAGCAAATTTGTTCGACAAAACGTATACCTTGCAGCGTTCAAAACGCTATTCATTTTTGATCTAATAGAAAATCGTTCAAATCCTTATATACATTAAAACGATATCTCATATCTGAAAATTTAACTCCTATACTTTTTGAAATTTGGCGTAGTTTATTGGTAGCCATATCGCCTGCTTTATCATTATCAAGGCACCCTATAATATGCTGTTTAGAAAGTAGAAGCTCAGATGTCATTTTGATGTTATTAACGGAATTCAAAATACAGTAGTCCAGCTCGTATTCCTGGTCAGGAAATAACATTAGAAAACTTAAAAAATCTATAATTCCTTCAAAGCAAACAATAGCTTTTGTGTTTGGGTTCTCAAATATTGTTATTCCCTGTTTGGTTGCACATTTGAATCCAGCAGAAAACAGGTTATATCCATCAAGCTGATTTTTTGCGCCAAGATTCCAATATATCTTATCATGAACCGTATACTGGTAAGCCTTTAAATACCTCGATGCTACTTCTATATCAATTTTTCGATTATAATGCAAATACCTACACAGTCCCGGATGATTCAATATAGATTCCCATTTGATTATATTAAGGATAGGATAATTTTCCAATTTCACCTTTGAAAAAAGTGCCGGCTGGTGAAAAGAAAAATCACCACAATTGAATTTTCTGACTATTTCTTTAACCGTCAATTCAGGATAAATTACTAATATTAGATCAATTAATGTCCCTCCAGTGTTATTTAAGGAATAATCAACCCAAAGATTACTTGCTGAAACTTTAAGACTTCCCGTTCGTTGATTTGGGTTAATAACTGATTTATACATCAAATACCCATTGCATTTACGCTCAGGTAAAATCGATATAGATTTTAAAAATTCAGGTATTGGTATTGAATTTATATCTTTTGTCCTCATAATTGCCACTTAATTTTATGTAGTCATGTAGTCAGTAGAATATTTTTTACTGACTACACAAAAAACACCATTTAAATCTTGTTAAAACATCCTTTTAATGTAATTGTAGTCATGTAGTCAGTAAATATTTAATAAAGTATACACGTCTAGAATCTGTGATTAGTTCTCCTAGAGAATTCATGTGATTTCTGCGATTTATGGCAACAAACCCTAAAGAACGTAATGCTTGCCCAATCTTCTTATCAGAATATTTCTGATATGTCTTATTTTGAAGGTCTAATAGAATCTCTGAAGACATTAAGACCGCATGATGATCTTCTTCAGTTCCTGGAGCATAATATTTAGATAGCATTTCGTACTCAATTGAATGCGTCTTGTATCGAGTATTGTAGTTTTCATTTTGTTTTATCTCATCTTTTGAAACCTCACATTCAAAACCTTTGATGTATAACTCATATGCTTCACCCCAAACAAGATCTATGTCTATTTCTTTCGAATATGACCAATCGATTTCAGTCACATCGAAACATATCCATCGAACAGTAGCATCAGCTGTTAAAAAAGAATAAGTATCAGTCGTGCCGATGAAGGAGATACGTCGAGGAGTCATTTTAGGATTTGCTGCATAAGGACGCCTTACATTAACGTGTAATCTTGACATAGAGGATTTGAATTCTTCTAGATCAGTATTCTTCATGTTACCCAAATCATCTAAAATGCAAAGTAGATTTGCTGACAAAGCAATATCCATGTCATTGCCTAATCGGGGATTTTCGATATAATAACTTTTAAGTTGACTTGGAACTAAAAATCGAGTGAACGAAGATTTACCTAAATTTTGTTTTCCTGAAGAAACAAGTACTATCGCGTTTTTATTAAAGTAGTTTTCACATAATGCACACTTCACAACGCGGCATGCCCATTTCATAAACTGAACAATAAATCGATATTGATCTTCAGTTTTTACATAATCTAGAAATTTACGTATATATTCAGTTTGATTAGATTCAAGATACTTTTTGTGACACGCCTTAAAATACGCTTGAAAAGGGTCGTATCTGTCGATCTTATTAGATTTTAAAAATGTAACAACATCATTATTGGATGCTGCTATTTTTCGTGATTGTAATTCAATAACTAAATCATTTTCATTAGCTTCTGCATACTCATGCTGATTCTTCGGTTTGACCTCAATTATATTTTGAATAATATTATACCGGAAGTCATAATACTCACGTAGTTCTCTAATAACGCGGATTAATTTTAATTCATTAGTATTCATAATAGAAATTCTTATGTTAAAAATTTGATTAACAATGGAATTCCTGTATTTTTGTATTGTCAGATACAGAAAAAGAAATTCCAAGAGGATAAGCAGAATTGCTTATCCTTTTTTTCTTCTCCTATTATTTGTTCCAATATAATTAAAGGCATCTTGCGTGGATTGAGAAGTAGTTTTATATTCACCTCCTAACAACCACTGATCAATTGCTTTTTTTTCGAAAAATAATTTTGAACCACCACTTTTGTTATGGTGAAATGGTATCAACGATTTCCTTACTAATTGATATATATAACTAGGCTTGTACCCGGAGTATACCGCTAGCTCCTCAACAGTAAGAATTGATTTAAAACCTAAAAGATAATTTTCTAATCGGTCTAATTTTTCTAAGATTAATTCGTTTTTTTCCATGATGTGCTTTGTTTCTTAAATTCCTGAATACCTCATCAGGTCAAACAAAGAAATATGGAATAGTAATAAAATCAGGTCGTAAGTTAAGTTCTTAACCAAATTAACCTGAATTCTTAACTGTATTTTGGTGATGATATAAAAATTGATTCTATTATATTCTGGTCACGCGCGTAATAATTCTTTTTTTCGGCTAACATTTTTCTTTTTGCCCTAGAAACTGATGCTTGAAGAGCCGGAAGATTGATGTCACCTTTAAAATCTGTAAATATTCTTAAAAAGAAATTCCAAGGTAATTTTGAAGTTCTTGGTATTATACTTTCAAACATCACATTTATTTGAAGATAGTCCATCTGCAAAAAAAAAGAGATTTTTGGGGCAAAATTCCATTCAATAAAATGTATATAAATTGTATTTCCATTTCCTTTTGGATAGTAATATCATCATAAATTAAATATCCATTGGAAACTAAGCTTCTAAAAATAATTGCAGATTCTTCATGCGTATAATTAGATTTGAAGTCAGAATTTATTCTGCTTAGTTTTTTCTTAACAGCTGGTATAAATCTAGTTTCAAAAATATTACGCCATGTCAAATAAAACACTATTCCAAAAAATAGAATTGCGCTGAAATAGAAACTAGAAATAAATGGGGATAAAAAAGCATCTTTCAATTGCATAAAAGCAACTAAAGAAAGGCCAATAGTTATAATATGGAAAAACATCCTTGGTTTTTCTAATTTTGATTCAAACTGGGAAAAACCTTCGTCAAACATAAATCTTGTAAACCATAAAAACCAATGCAAACAAGCTCTAAGAATTTGGTAAGCAACAATAGCAGCTGAAATATAATAAATTACGTTTAATAATGTATTCATATTTTAAAAATTAAGTTCTGGAATTATATAAGCAGATTCACGCATCTTTCTATCAGCGATTTTTGCATAAATCTGTGTCGTCCTGATAATTTTGTGCCCAAGACGTTTTTGCACTGTATACAAATCAGCTCCATTTTCGAGAAGTAAAACTGCGTTGGTATGTCTTGCTGAGTGAAAGGTAATATGTCGCTGTGTGCCAGAATGTAAAACCCATTTAGCTAATTCATTATTATTGGTAGCACTGTATTTCAAACCTTTAAAAACTCTTTCGTGTGCTTCACCTCTTTTACCTAATAATTCTCGTGCTTGCTTTGATATATATAGATATTCAACACCTTCTGTCTTCTCTTGTCTAAAATTAACCCTATAGACATTATCACCTTCATCCCTTACCTCAGCCCAAGCTAGTTTATTGCAATCTGACCATCTTAAACCTGTAAGACAAGAGAAAATAAATGCTGATTTAAGAATGGGGTATTTACAAGGTGTGTTTACTAACTTCTGTAACTCTTCAAAAGTTAGATATTCTCGTTGCGTCTCAGCCATATCAAAACTCTTAAGCTCATCAGCAAAATTGTGAGTTAAATAACCCTCCTTCCAAGCTAACCTTAAACATGCTTTGAATTTATTGAAATAGGAATACTTAGTATTCGCCGAAATGAATAAATTACTTTTAGTCTTAGCTTCCTTATCAAAGTATTTTCTTACGTTATTACAGAACGTTTCATTAACCTCATCAAAAACAAAATTTTTACTTATTATTTTCTCTAAATGTGCCAAAGTAGATATCCATGTATCATAGGTTGAACCACCTTTCTCTTTTGCTTTTTCAAGAAAATAATCCAAGAATTGTTTCTTCGCTTTAAAATTATTTTTAATTCCATATTTACCTTGAGCAAAATCAGCTTTACGAATGGCTACGATATTTTCAGCAAGTTCTTTGTCCTCTTTATTTTTTTTCTTTTCAATAGCTGTCTTAGCATATGGATTAAAGTAGAGTTTTAAATACTCAAAATCTCTCAGATGAATTCTCTTACCATCTTCTCCAACAATCGAACCTTTATAATATTCAATATAGTAACTGATTAATCCACTTTTAAGTTTCTTCTCTTTTAACGTTATCTTCATTTCAAAAAATATAAAAGGTGTACATATGTACACCTTTTATAACATTGAGGTGTACATGAATACACCAATATAGTAATAAAGTCAATTAAAATAAAATTAAAATCTACACAACAACCTGATATTCAAATAAAATAAAACAGAATAAACTAAAATAAAATAAATTTATTTACCGATACAAAACTTACTAAAAATATTCTCCAGCAAATCATCCGTGGTCACAGTCCCGGTAATCTCCCCAAGATGGTGCAGCGCCTGCCTGATGTCCATCGCTAGAAAATCCGAAGTAATCGGGTTGTCGATCCCATACAGCACCTTCTCCAGCGCTTCCTGCGTATGCTGCAAAGCCTCCACATGCCTAATATTCGTCAACATCACATCATCCGTATTGATATTCGAAAGATTAACCTGGTTCAGGAGTTCATCCTTCAGTTCATCGATTCCGATTTGCTGCTTGGCCGAAATATATAGCGGATTCAATACCTCATAATCCTTTTTCTGTTCTTCTGAGAGAAGATCAGACTTATTGATAATCGTCACAAATGGGATATTCAAACCTTTGACCTCATCGATCTGCTCCTGAACGGCAGAGATCTGGTCTTGGGTAGGATCGAAGAGGTAGATGATCAATCGGGCCTGCTTCATTTTCTCGCGGGTCCTTTCTACACCGATGGCTTCCACCACATCTTCCGTATGTCGAATTCCGGCGGTATCGATAAAGCGGAAAGTCACGCCATGTATATTGATCTCATCTTCGATGGTATCGCGGGTCGTACCGGCGATATCGGAAACAATGGCTCTTTCCTCGTTCAACAGGGCATTCAATAGGGTAGACTTGCCTACATTCGGTTTTCCGGCAATTACCACTGGAACACCGTTCTTCAGCACATTTCCTTGTTCAAAGGAACGGATCAGTTTGGCAATGACCGAGTGGATCTGTTGGATCAAGGCTTTCAGCTGGTCACGATTGGCAAATTCCACATCTTCCTCCGCGAAATCAAGTTCCAATTCGATCAGGGATGCGAAATGTACAAGGTCTTCACGTAATTGCTTAAGCTGATTGGAGAATCCACCGCGCATCTGCTGCATGGCGATCTGATGGGATGCTGCCGAATTGGAAGCAATCAGGTCTGCAACCGCTTCTGCTTGGGATAGGTCCATTCCACCATTCAGGAAAGCCCTTAAGGTAAATTCACCGGCACGCGCCGCTCGAGCACCTTTCTTGATCAGAAGGGTGATAATGCGTTCGATGATATAGGCCGAATTATGGGTCGATATTTCAATGGTATCCTCCTTGGTATAGGAGTTAGGCCCCACAAAGAGGGTCACCAAAACCTCATCGATGATATGTTCGCCATCGCGGATGGTTCCAAAATGCACGGTATGCGAAGCTTGTTTCGTCAAATCCTTACCTTTGAAAACCTCATTGACCAAGCTAATGGCCTTGGAGCCCGATAGACGGATCACTGCAATTGCGCCATTGGCCCCTGGAGAGGTCGCCAAAGCGATAATAGTATCTTGTGAAATTAACCCTTTTGACATATCGCAAAGATAAGAATAGTCGTGAGTATTTGGAATGGAGCATAAGCTTCCTTGATGGAAACATAATTAAAAGTTTTAGAGATCCTAAGTCTGCAATTGGTTTTTACATTGTTCTGAAACCAAAAAACGTATTGCTAGTTCTATCGGGATTCAGCTTGGTCTCATTCGAGACATATTTCGAAATTTTCGAATATGTCTCGAATAAGGGTAAAGCAAGACTCGAAGAGTATTCAGAAGCAACATCCAACCCAAAATTCAAGTTTTTTGCCCAGTCTTATTTATTAAAAATTTGAGGGAATATTGAAGGTCGGGAAATAGATTGTCAAAATTTCAATACGGAAATGCAAGTGCTCGATGCAATCCCTACCTTTGCTCGGCTTAGAAGATTATTACACATATTTAGCCGAGCATTTTTTATATGGAAGAATCCACTAAAGCACCGCTTTCTGCGTACCAGAAATTGGTGATTTTCATACTAGCTTTTACCCAATTTACCGTTGTCCTGGATTTTATGATCATGTCTCCAATGGGGGATATGCTGATGAAAGCGATCGACCTAAAGCCTTCTGAATTTGGTGTGGCCGTTTCTGCCTACGCCTTCAGTGCCGGAATTTCAGGACTCCTGACTGCAGGATTTGCCGATCGTTTCGATCGTAAGAAGCTGCTGCTCTTTTTCTATACGGGTTTTATCATCGGAACTTTTCTCTGCGGTTTTTCGACCAGTTATCCCATGTTGGTGGCTGCTCGAATAGTGACCGGTCTGTTCGGTGGAGTGATCGGTTCCATTTCCATGGCGATTATCACCGATGTTTTCACCTTGGACCAGCGAGGTCGGGTGATGGGATTTGTGCAGATGGGTTTCGGAGCCAGTCAAGTCCTTGGGATTCCAATCGGACTCTATATCGGTAATGCCTGGGGTTGGCAAAGTGCTTTCCTGATGATTGCCATCGTAGCGGTCCTGATTGCCGTATTGATCTTCCTGAAATTAAAACCTATTACCGAACATATCGGGTTGCAGAAGAAACAATCTGCCCTGCAGCACCTATGGGGGACCTTTACACGCAAAGAATATAGGATCGGCTTTATGGCGACAGCATTACTCTCCGTTGGAGGTTTTATGATGATGCCATTCAGCAGTGTTTTCGCCGTGAACAACCTACATGTAACCCACGAACAACTGCCACAGCTGTTTATGATCTCCGGAATTGCCTCTCTTTTGATTATGCCAATGGTCGGTATGCTCAGCGACCGATTTGACAAATACAAGATCTTTGCCATCGCGACCACCTGGATGATGATCATGGTCTTGATCTATACCTCTTTAGGTCCGACAGCCTTCCCGATCGTGGTCGTATTGAACATCTTGATGATGATGGGGATCTTAAGCCGCGTAACGCCTTCTTCAGCCTTGGTGTCCGCAGTCCCTGAAAAAGAAGACCGTGGCGCCTTTATGAGCGTCAGCGCATCCCTGCAACAGATGTCGGGTGGGATAGGAGCCATTATTGCCGGCCTGATCATCGTACAACAAACCAACGATAGCCCAATCGAACATTATACAACCCTTGGTTATATTGTAGTTGTGATCAGTATAATTACGCTGGTTATGATGTATGGGGTGAGTAGGTATGTCAGGAATAAGAGTATTTAGTATTTAGTATTTAGTATTTAGTATTTAGACGGTTGAACCAGGATGAAAAGGATGGGAGGATAGACCAAGATCTGGAAGGAACCAGGATTAAATGGATGGGAGGATGGGCCAAGAACTGGGCATGAACCAGGATTAATGGGATGGGAGGATAGGCCAAGATCAATTTGTCGCTGGAAAGTCCCCGATACTGTAGGGGCGAATGGCATTCGCCCGCCACATACAAACTTGAAATAATTTCTCCCTTTAGGGTGAATAAAACCTTAATATATCTCTTTAATCGATAAAAAATGGTTTCCTCATCTTCGATAGCGGAATGATAACCATCTCAAATAAATAAAATAAAAATAGATTCTTCGTTTTACTCTGAATCCCTCTTTAATACATTATGATTCTGAACGAACAGTTAAGAATCTGTACGGTTCTCCCCAAACAGGTCTTGTCATGCTGTACCGAAGGTACAGGAACTGTACGCCAATACAAATTATTGCAGATTGAAGAGAAGAACTGTGCGCCAATGCTCTCTTTTATGTGTTCAAAGGGATTTTGCAAGGTTCCGAGATTCTTCGTTCCTCAGAATGACCCAAAAAATTGACAAGAAGGTTTGTGGAAAAACATTTCACCCACGCTGTGGGTTGGCCGAAGAACAAATCACTCTACTACAAATATTTCACCCACGCTGTAGGTTTCTCAATACAAACATTTCCCTTCCGCAGGAAGCACTTCAGCCTCCGGCTCATTTCCAATGGCGGAAAAATGGAAAGAATGCCGATGCCCTGTGCGATGGGATTGCTAAAATAATTGAACCCTTCTAGGGTTCTTTTTTGCTAGAATTCTGCATTGTAAGTGAGTTAAGGAACATTTCTCTTCTGACGGAAGCGGGGTGGTTAATTTGCGATCCAAAAGTAACAATGGGATTGGTAGGCTTTTCGACGATCATCGATCGAAGCTGAGATGCCACTCGACCATTGGTCTTGGTCCATCCTCTCATCCCATTAATCCTGGTTCCTTACCAGATCATGGTCTATCCTCCCATCCCATTAATCCTGGTTCAAATGCATGGATGTGCGAATTCAATTCGCCCCTGCCAAACGTGATAATTTTTGCAGAATGAAATTCTGGCAATGATCCTGTTTCCTGGTTTCAACGGTTAGCAAAGCCGAGATGCCGCTCGATGATCGGTGGTTGCCATCTCGACGCCGCTCGATGAGCTTTGCAGTTGTTCCTACCAGCCGATCCAATAGTTCAGCTTCAGCATAAAGGTGTTCGTCGGAGCAATTCGCCAGATGTTATCGAGGTTGCTGCCCCAACCGGGTTGGTAAACAGGCATCCTTCCGGATCTGTTATGCTCCCAAACGAGGTAAAGGGTAGAACCGGGCAGGTATTCCCAGCGTGCTACCAAATTGGAACGGAATTCATTGAAACTGAAATTCGGATCCTTGAAGCTTCCTGCTTGTCCACCGGTGCCTACACTGTACATACCATCTGCATAGCTGATCTGCTCCGGACTGAATTCTTGGAATCGCTCAGAATAGGTTCTGGAAAGGGTATTTGTGGCGTACTTAAATCGATCGTATTGCGCTGTCGATGTAAACGGGGAGCCATAATATTGAATGGAAAGGTCAGGGGTGATGTTGCCCTGCAGCCTAAAGGTAAATCCATAGGTCTCCTGCCGCATCCTTCCCATCACATAAGTTGATTCATCAGCATTGATGCTAGGGAGATCACTGGTGCTTACATATTGCAGGTTATCCTTGTTCCAGGCATAGTTAAACTGTGTTACCAAATGTATATGGTTTCCTAAGCGGAAAGTCAGGGACGGTCTGATTTCATTGTATCTTGTTTCTCCGTCCAGGAAATGCTTGCCGTCGTAATCAACCTTGATGAAAACACGTTTTGCACGGTCGGAGTTCATGGAGAAAGTACTCGTAAAGTTCGGGTTATAGCGAAGGTCATAACCACCGCGGAGCATACGGCTGTCAACTGAGTTCCAGCTAAAGGCTTCCTTTAGGTCCATTTCTATTCTTCGCTTGATGGTCAAGCTTCTAAAACGGACTGCAAGGTTATTATCCATGGCCTTGCCACCGTAGTTCCAAACGTTCCTTTGGGTCAAGGTGATACCAGCGGCGCGGAAAGGTCCCCATGGATCGGTCTTGCGGAAAGCAAGTTCCGATTCGTTCAGTTTATAGTCGGTTTGTTTAAGGTAACCGACCTCATTTAAATCGAAACCAGGGGAAGACCAGCTAAAGGTTTCAGCATAGTTCCATTGGGCATTTCCCTTTTTCCCGGCCTTGATGTATCCGCCGGTTCCACTAAGGGAAGTGGCGTCTGGATTCATGTTGAGGTATTCGGCTCCCGATTTTCGTTGGAAGAAGTGTGTGGCATTGGTCTTTGTAGCCATTAGGGCATCCTTCGTTCCCGAAAGCGTACTGTACATGGCTTTGGTTTCCACATAATAGAGGCGATTGGAGAAATACTTGGTAAAGTCAACTCCAGCGGTAAAGGCGTCTTTAACCAAGAACTCTTCTAGATGCGGAGCATCCATCTTGCGGTTTACCGAAGTGATCATACCGCCCAAAAGGGTATTTCCGTCCCAGTTTTTCTGCACCCTCGCTACGGTATAGTTGGTCAGAGGTTCGGTTTGTATCCGTTCCTCAGCAGAACCGAGCTGGGTTACCTTTTGGGAAGTCTTGGCGGTTATGCTTTCCAATATCCCTATGGTAAGACCTTTGCGGTTTGTTCCGGTAAGTTTCATGGCACCAAGGATGGGCACGAAATCGGTGCTGCTGGCAAAGATCTGCTGATTGTCCACCAATGGGTATTGATATCGAGATCTGGAACCGATCCGGCGGGAATAGAACATCATGCCGCCTTCATTGTTGTCAAATTCCAAAATATGCTTTCCTTCCAAAAAGAAGGGTCTTTTTTCTTCATAAAATACCTCGTAGGCAGTTAGGTTCATGACAGAAGGATCCAGTTCGACCTGACCATAGTCAGGATTGATGGAAAGGTCCATGGTATAATCTGAAATGGCGAATTTAGCATCCAGACCCGCATTTGGTTTCCAGCGGTTACCATCTTGGTAGGGACTGTTTGCGATCTTCGGTTCGCGGATCAGTTTGTTCATCACATAGGGCAAGAACTCAATCCCTTTAGGTTTTGGTAGGTCCTGCATGCCATGCATGGTTCCGAAGGAGAACACATGCCCATTGTTCTTGATCGGGATCATGGACCAGTTCTGTACCTCATTATTTCGGCGGATTATCCGGCGGACATGCAATCCCCAGATACCGTCGTCGTTCTTTTGGTTGTAGCGGATCTGGTTAAAAGGGATTCTTAGTTCCGCCGTCCAGCTGGAATCGGCCAGGTCTTGATGGGTACGGCCTTCCCAAACGGCATTCCAGGAAAGGTTTACCGATAGTTTGTCGGTTACCGTAAGGTCTGTTTTATTACCACCAAGGTTGATATTGAATTCCACGGCAGCGCGGTAATCGTGGTAAGGATCGAAGGCGATACTGATCAGGTCGCCGTTGCTGTTGTCGTCCCGATTTCCGATAAAGGAGTTCATGGTCTCAGGATGGATATCCTTGCAATAAACCCCAACATAGATGTTCTTGTCATCGTAAAAGATCTTCATTTTGGTCCACGAGCCGGTATGAGCCCGTTCAAAGGGGATAACCTGGGAAAATTTCTCCGACCAGACCCCTTGGTTCTGCCAGAGGTCTTCATCCAGTTTTCCATCGACCTTAGGTTGATGTTCCGAGATTTTGGTGGCTTGGTAATCCCGTTTGTAGGCATCTTCAAAAGATACAACAGGCTTACGCTCATCTTGACAGAATGCAAAGCTTATATGGAAGAGTAAGATTAATGACAGTACGTATTTCATCGGTTGAGTTTAGGAAAACACGAGGTTTTAAATCGATCGTGCCAAATGTATTAAATTATTGATTAATAATAGGGGAAGGGATGTTTAATTTCTGTTACCTGATAGATAAAAAGAAGGGGGTGCTTGGTGTTTGAACCAGGATGTTCGGGATGTGAGGATGGACCAAGATCATTGGTAAAACGTGGCGATATAGGCTATATTTGACCACAAACCTGGTTCAAACCATCCCATCCGATCATTTTTTATTCCATGTGACATTGATTATTAATTTTTTTGTCCCTGATTATCAGTTGAATATACTTTTATTTTATATGTATATACTTATTAATTTTAATTGTATGTTTTTCTATGTTATTTTTGTGATATAAACGGTAAAATATTACCTATAGCACTGCTTTATACCTATGAAAATCAATAAATTACAACATTAATAAGTTTTTGTTATTTTTGTTTGTCCAGTATGTTTATACAATAACGAGTTAGCGCGTTAGGACATAAACGAATAATCAACCAGTAATTTTTACTGAAACCTAAGATTCTCGTTTAGTAAATTGAATTAATGTTACTTGTGGGGGATTATGAGGGTGATTCCCCATTAAGTAATATTTGGACCTTTCAAATTTTTTGAATCCCTCTTTAGCATTTTTATTCTGAACGATCAGTGAGGAATCTGTACGGTTCTCCACCTTATGATCTTGTCATACTCAATCGAAGATTGAGGACCTGTACGCCAATGCCTTCGGTAATTGATTAATTCCGTAAAATTCCGAGATTCTTCCTTCGAACCATTGGCAAGTTGAATTTCAAACAATTCTCTTAGTTACTTTTGAAGCCCAAAAGTAACCAAAAGGCTTCCTTCGGAAGGAAAATGTTCCTTAACTCATTAACAATGCAGAATTCCTGTAATAAAAAGAACCCTAGAAGGGTTCAATTATTTTAGCAATCCCAACGCGCAGGGCAACGGCATTCTTTCCATTTTTCCGCCATTGGAAATGAGCCGGTTGCTAAAGGACTTCCTTTGGAAGGATGGAGTTTGTTTTGAAAACCACCAGCGGGGGTGAAATGTTTTTCAATAAATCTTTTGTGTCACCCTGAGGGCTTTCCCCGAAGGGTCTCGGACCTATCCATTCTTTATTTGAAATAGTTTACTCATCTTACGATTCGTAATGACAACCATCTCAAAAAAATAAAAACAATAGATTCTTCGTTTCACTCTGAATCCCTCTTTAGAGCATTTTGATTCTGAACGATAAGTGAGGAATCTGTACGCCAATGCCTTCGGTAATTGATTAAGTCTGTAAAATTCCGAAATTCTTCCTTCGTCAGAATGACATCGTGGCGGAAACCGAAGGTGCAGGAAAGTACGCCATACAATCCTATTAAATGTTCCAAATATGAAGCGGGCGAATGCGATTCGCCCCTACCAAGCGTAATAAATTAATAACCGAAAGGCATATCACCAATGATTTTGGTTTAATAATCCTGTGCTGGGTCTCGACTCCGCTCGTCCATCAGAATTGATCTTGGTCTATCCTCCAATCCCGTTTCCTGAGTGGCGTCGAAGGACATCCTGGTTCGTTCCCAGTTCTTGGTCCATCCTCTAATCCATTCAATCCTGGTTCAAAAAAACACCAATCCTCCCAAGCCAAATGTCTCAAATCTCAAATCTCACATCTCATATCTATTGACTATTATTTAATTTTTGCCTATCTTAAAAGCTATAAACCTTTAAACCTCTATCCTTATGGGAAACATAAACCTCAATCGTAGGCAATTTATTTTTGGAACTGGTGCCTTACTGTCCATTGCTGCCTTGCAGCAGGCGGGCTTTGCAGCGGAAATATTAAAAGCTAGAACGGTAGCCTTGATTGGTGCCGGATGGTATGGTAAAAGTGACCTGTTCAGGTTGCTGCAGGTAAGTGATGTAGAGGTGGTTGCGGTTTGTGACGTGGACAAAAAGCACCTGGAGGAAGCCGC
This sequence comes from Sphingobacterium sp. NPDC055346, assembly GCF_053645235.1. Lineage (NCBI taxonomy): Bacteria > Pseudomonadati > Bacteroidota > Sphingobacteriia > Sphingobacteriales > Sphingobacteriaceae > Sphingobacterium > Sphingobacterium sp. NPDC055346. Next base: position 240,971 of record NZ_JBSHMI010000004.1, on the reverse strand, counting down.
AACGTTGATTTCCCAAAAGCAGAAATCCAAAAAGGTACCCAAGAAGTATTCAGATTATAGGAAGCTATTGGCAGAAAATAAGCTGGATCTGGTGTTGGTCGGTACGCCAGACCATTGGCATGCCCTGATCGGTATTGCTGCCATTGAATCGGGAGCACATGTGTATCTGCAAAAGCCCATCAGTGTGGATGTTATGGAGGGTGAAGCGGTGGTTGCTGCGGCAAGAAAGCATAATAGAAAGGTTCAGATCGGTACGCAGCGTAGAAGTACGCCGCATATGATCGATGCCAAGGAAAATATAGTGGAGAAAGGATTGTTGGGTAAAATTTCGTATGTGGAAATGTGCTGTTATTACCATATGAAGAGCAATGCCAATCCGCCAGAAGAACCGGTTCCAGATTTCTTGGATTATGAAATGTGGACAGGTCCTGCGCCATTGCGGCCTTACGATGGGCTTCCGCATGGTGGTTGGTGGCGCGCATTTATGGAGTACGGAAATGGGATAACGGGCGATATGTGCGTGCATATGTTCGATACGGTTCGTTGGATGTTAGGTTTGGGCTGGCCTAAAAAGATATCGGCAACAGGCGGAATTTATGTGCAAAAAGGAGCGAAATCCAATATCGCCGATACGCAGACCGCTATTTTTGAATACGATGACCTAAATTGCGTGTGGACCCACCGTACCTGGGGTACGCCGGCAGATCCGGAATTCCCATGGGCATTTGTGATCTATGGCGATAAGGGAACCCTGAAAGGAAGTACCATGAAATGGGAATTTATTCCGGAAAAAGGGGAGAAGATCGTCCGTGATGTGGTCTATGAAAGAGAGCAATACCCTGAGGACCTGAAGGAACCTCGTATTGAACTCAATGCCGCACCAGCGACAAGAGGTCAGATGCGGAACCTGCTTTCCGCCATCGATAAAAATACATTACCCGTTGCAGATGTGCTTCAGGGACATATCTCTACAGCATCCTGTATTCTGGCAAACCTGTCCATGGAATTAAATCGTCCATTGGTCTATGATCCGGAGAAGAAAGTCTGTGTAGGAGATGAAGAAGCTACAAAGAGATTGAAAAGAGAATATAGGGCACCTTGGAAACATCCTTACCAAGGCGCTTAAAAAGAAATACTATTTTATGTTGTTTTGTATAGCCTGAAAGAGTTTATTAAAGCTGTGCTTAAGCTCTTCAGGCTCTTTTATTTCTATCTTGTCGCCAAACATCATGAGCCATCTCGGGAACTCATGTTCGATGTCTCGGCTTTCAAAAACCATTTCTATTTTATCCCCAACCTTAGCTTCAGATACAAATCCATAAGTGTTTCTTTGCCAGCGCATAAAAGGAGCGAAGTCCCGGCTAACCAGAACCTTGGATTTGATCTTGGGTAGCTCGGGGGATTTCTGGTTCGACATGTATTCATCAATGCTGATATGCCTTTTGCTGAACTTGTTTTCTAGCGCTGTGACCTGTGCAATCCGATCGCTCCGGAACTGCCTGAAGTCCATACGTTGCAGGCAATAGGCAACGATATACCAAAACCCTATCTCGTGGACAATGCCAATAGGTTCGATAATCCTTAGGATGGCTTCGTCATCCTTGATTCCTTGGTATTCAATTTGGATCTGGGTTTTATTGGCAATAGCTTCAATGGCGGTACTCAATACATGCGGAACCTTTTCAGGGAAGATAGGTACATGTTGTTTGCGCATGATGATCTGTTCCTGCATATTCGTCACCAGGTCTTGGTCATTGCTCTTTAAGATGGCCTTGATTTTCATCAATGCGGAAGAGTAAAGCGAGAAACCTGCTTGATCAAGGTATTTCTCGGCCAACTTTTCCGTAGCGACAAAGCAAAGGGCTTCTTCCTTACTGAATGAAACCGGCGGAAGTCGGTAACCGTCCATAATGCTGTAGCCCATTCCAGCTTCACCAATCAATGGAACCCCTGCCTGCTCCAGGCTTTTGATATCCCTATAAATGGTACGAAGGCTGACATCAAAGCGATCGGCCAATTCCTGCGCCTTTACAACCCTTTTAGATTGCAATTGAATCAATATCTCAACAATACGGTCGAATCTTTTCTTGATATCTACGGACATGAATAGCTTAGATTTCGCTTAATTTAAAAGTGTCTTTCAGTCTAATTCCTTTTTCGGTGTACTGCAAGGTTGCGCATTCATTTACGGAGTCATGCTCGAAGAACATGATATATTCATTATCAACGATCTCTTTCCAGTAATCTTGTCTTTCCTGCATGGTTACCAGTGGTCTCACATCATAGCCCATGACATAGGCAATTGGAATATGTCCTACAGAAGGCAGTAAGTCCGCCATGTAGAGAATGGTTTTTCCTTTGTATTGGATCTGCGGAAGCATCATGGCCTCGGTATGGCCATAGGCAAAGCGCATATGGATCTCAGTGTCGTATTGAGGACTTTCGATATCGATAAAGTTCAGTTGCCCACTTTCTTGGATTGGCATAATGTTCTCCTTCAAAAAAGATGCTTTCTCCCTTGGATTAGGATTAACTGCCCACTCCCAATGATCCTTATTGGACCAATATCTTGCATTTTTGAATGCAGGCAATAGTTTTTCACCTTCTCTTTTAATGGCATCACCACAATGGTCAAAATGCAAATGGGTCAATATTACATCGCTAATGTCATCACGATGGAATCCAAGTTTAGCTAAGGACTTATCCAGCGTATCGTCGCCATGCATATGGAGATGGCTAAAGAATTTCTCATCCTGCTTGTCACCGATTCCAGTATCGACCAAAGTCAATCGCTTGCCATCTTCAATAAGCATCAAACGGTTTGCCCAGGTACATAAGTTCTTATCATCCGCTGGATTCGTTCTCTGCCAGAGGCTTTTTGGAACAACGCCAAACATGGCGCCACCATCTAATTTGAAGAATCCAGTATCTATACTATGTAGTTTCATTTGTGATTGCTTTAACGGTTCCCAATTTGGCAGATCAGCCAAGTATTATAAAAATGATGTTTTAAGTCGGCTAAATCAAGTTTAATTTAAGATTTCCGGCATAATTGCACATAAATGTATTTTTGGTATTTATTTCTGTAATCTATATAAGCTATTAATTGTTTATTGTACAGACCTTTGGAATACACTAAACAAAAGAGAAAATGAGAACAAACAATCGCAGAGAATTCCTAAAGAGTGGTGCATTGGCCGGATTGGGACTGATCAGCTCCAATGTTTTATTTGGCAGTACGACCATGGAAACAAATATGAATAGCAATTCTAATCTCCAAGAAAAGGGAATGCGGATATTAGGTTCGGAAAAACATCAATTAGCGGTGTCCGCATTTGGCTTAGGCTGTATGGGCATGAGTTATCACCGCAGTTTTGTTCCTGACCGTCAGATGAGGATAAACCTGATTAGAAAAGCAGCAGAATTGGGTTTAAACTTCTTCGATACCGCCGAAGCTTATGGTCCGCGGATCAATGAAGAATTAGTTGGAGAGGCCTTACAGCCTATTCGTAAGGATATATTGATAGCAACCAAGTTTGGCTTCGTGGACGGGGTTCCGGCCAAAGGTTTGGACAGCAGACCGGAAACGATCAAGAAGATGGTGGATCAATCCTTAAAACGCTTGAAGACAGATTATATAGATTTGTTATATCAACATCGAGTTGATCCAAATGTTCCGATGGAAGATGTTGCCGGAACAGTAAAGGAATTGATCCAGGCAGGGAAAGTCAGGAACTTTGGCTTGAGTGAAGCGAGTGCTGAAAATATCAGGAAAGCCCATGCTGTGCAACAGGTTACGGCCTTGCAAAGTGAGTATTCCTTGGTTACCCGCCAACCTGAAACCACAGTGATACCTGTTTGTGAGGAATTGGAGATAGGCTTTGTTCCTTACAGTCCATTGAGCAGAGGATTGATAACGGGTTATATCAATGAACGGACGAAATATAATGCTGACAATGATAACCGACCAGCCTTGCCTCGTTATCAAAAGGATGCCATTATTGCCAATTGGCCTTTGATCGATGTGCTTAAGGATTTTGGTGACCATAGAGGGTTGACCGTAGCTCAGGTGGCATTGGCATGGCTATTGGCTCAGAAACCTTTTATAGTTCCCATTCCGGGAACCACTAAACTGGCACACCTGAAAGAAAACCTTGATTCTCGGGATTATCAATTTGATCCGGCAGAATTAAAGGATTTGACCGCCGCATTGGATAAGATCAAGATTGTAGGCGAAAGGGCAGTTGGTCAGCAGGCAAGTCAGATCAATAATTAAGAATTGCTGGCTCAACAATTTTACTGCTTTTTGCGTTATTATTAGAAAAAAAACAGTTATGCTATGGAAATGAAAGAGTATTTGATGAGTTTTTTGGTTTTTTTAATGCTTTTTAGCTTTGGAAATCTGTTTTCTCAAGAAAAATCTGGGGATTTAAGTAGTAATAATCAAATTCACTTGGTCAGGTTAGCAGAAATTGAGGTAATTCCAGAATATTGGGAAGAATATAAGGAAATTGTTCTGCATGGAGCTAGAGAGTCCGTAGAGAAGGAGGAGGGTGTCATATCGATCTTTCCCATGGAGATCCAAGCCGAGAAACATAAAATCAGGATCCTGGAGATCTATAGGGATCAAAAAGCCTATGAAGACCATATCAAGTCCAAACATTTCCAGCATTATAAAACGTCGACCCTGAAAATGATCAAGGATTTGAAACTGGTAGATATGAATGCCTTGGATGTTGGACTTATCAAAAAGATTTTTATTAAAGAAAATATCAGCGATTAGAAAAAGTAACTACCGTAATTGTGGTATCTAATACCGTAATAAGTATAAAAATAACAAGGCTAAAAGCGGGATATTTGAGGAGTTAGTTTGTTATTTTATTAAAGAATAGCATTAATTGAGGGGAAAGGGAAAATCCCCTCTTTTTTTGTGCCAGGATGCCCTTTGACGCCGCTCAGGGTACGGGATGGAGGTTCGACAGGCTCACCCACCGGCTGTGCCAAGAACTCTGTTACTTTTTCGCGGAAAAGTAACCAAACCGCTTCGGCCCATTTAAGATGGCTTTTCGCACCATCCACTACACATGGATAGAATGCCTTGATGTCGGGAATATCTTTTGCAAGATCACCCCTTTTGATGGGATGAACATGAAAAAGCATTCCAAGGCCAATCCCATCGCACTCGGCAACGGCATTCTTTCCATTTTTCCGCCATTGGAAATGAGCCGGTTGCTAAAGGGCTTCCTCCGGAAGGATAATTGATAGTTTAGGTAGGCAACCCTCAGAGGGGGTGGAATCTTTATAGAAATAGGTTGTGTGTAATGGCCAACCCACAGCGTGGGTGAAATGTTTTTCAGTAGTTCTTGTTAAAGAAAGAAAACAGTTCGTTCGCTGTGCTCACGATGACACCGACCTTTTAAAAAACTAAAAATAGATTCTTCGTTTCACTCTGAATCCCTCCCTGGGAACTTCCAATTCTGAACGATCAGTGAGGAATCTGTACGGTTCTCTATAAAAATTGCCTGTCATTCTTTACCGAATGTAAAGGACCTGTACGCCAATATAATCCGCAATGTTTTCTTTCAAAATATGCCCCTATGTTATTTGCCGCCTTTTCAATGGAGGGCAGGACATAATCATGGATCATCCTCTCATCCTTTTAATCCTGATTCAAAACCAGTTCTTGGCCCATCCTCTCATCCTTTGCATCCTGGTTCAAAAGCGTATCCAATATACCCGTACTAAAGTGTCTAAAAACTGCGTTTTGTTCCCTCTACTCCCCAGCAAAAAAGGGGCAATCTTTTCAGATTACCCCTTAATGGTTATTGTTTCTTGTTTAGTTAATGCTTAGTGGATGAAAAGCAATTCGCGTAATTTTGGCAAAGGCCATTTAGCGTCATCAACGATTTTTTCAAGTTTGTTGACGTGGTAGCGGATTTCGTCGAAGAACGGTTTTACAACCTCGTCGTAAGCGATCGCTTTTTCACGCATGTCGTCGATGGTGTTTGCTTTTTTACGGGCTTGACGCATTTCCTCAGCCTGTTCAAGGATAATGTTCACGTGCTTGGAGATACGCTCTACATAGTTTAGCTGTGAACTGTAAGCCTCCTTGCTCAGACCTAAGTCCTTAAGACCTTTTACGTTTTCAATCAATTGGTTTTGATAGATCAAACATGCAGGTGCAATCTGACTAGTTACGACATCACCAATCACACGAGCTTCGATTTGAAGTTTCTTGAAGAAGTTCTCCAATAAGATCTCATGTCTAGCTTCAGATTCACGTCTTGAGAAGATTCCTAGAGTTTCGAAAAGCTCTAGAGATTCTGGTTTTACATAGACATCAAGGGCTTTTGGGGTAGACTTGATGTTGGAAAGTCCTCTGCCAGCCGCTTCAATTTCCCATTCTTCGCTATAGCCATTTCCTTCGAAACGGATTGCTTTTGAATCTTTGATGTATTTACGGACAACGTTTAGGATCGCAAGGTCTTTCTTGATTCCTTTTTTGATCTGTTTGTCGACTTCATTTTTGAATTCAATCAATTGCGTAGCAACGATTGCATTCAAGATGGTCATTGGCAATGCTGAGTTTGCAGAAGATCCAACAGCGCGGAACTCGAATTTATTGCCGGTGAAAGCGAAAGGAGAAGTGCGGTTACGGTCGGTGTTATCCAATTTCAGATCAGGGATTTTTGGAATACCGTGCCATAGGTTTGCATCAGCCTTAACTTTTTTGGCAACGCGAGCAGATTCAACTTCTTCTAGGATTTCATCCAATTGAGAACCTAAGAAGATAGAGATAATTGCTGGAGGAGCCTCGTTGGCACCTAGGCGGTGGTCATTGGAGTGACTTGCGATAGATGCTCTCAATAGGTCAGCATGCTCATAAACAGCTTTGATGGTGTTGACGAAGAACGTCAAGAACATCAGGTTGTTTTTAGGGGTTTTTCCTGGCGAAAGCAGGTTCACACCTGTATTGGTGATCAAGGACCAGTTATTGTGTTTTCCGGATCCGTTTACACCGCTATACGGTTTTTCATGTAATAAAACCTTAAAGTTGTGACGAATGGCAACTTGTTCCATTACGTTCATCAACAATTGGTTATGGTCGATAGCCAAGTTGATCTCTTCAAACATAGGAGCACATTCAAATTGAGAAGGGGCAACCTCGTTGTGACGAGTTTTCAAAGGGATACCTAATTTCAGGGCTTCGTTTTCAAGGTCCACCATGTAAGCTAATACACGCTCAGGAATCGCACCGAAGTAATGGTCCTCTAATTGTTGTCCTTTAGCTGACATGTGTCCGAATAGGGTTCTTCCTGTCAATTGTAGGTCAGGACGAGCATTATATAAGGCAAGGTCAACCAAGAAATATTCTTGTTCGATACCCAAAGAAGCATTTACTTTGGTAACGGCTTTATCAAAATATTGAGCAACATCAGTTGCAGCTTTGTCAATAGAAGCGATAGCTTTTAATAAAGGCGCTTTGTAATCTAGGGACTCGCCAGTGTAAGAAACGAATACGGTAGGGATACATAAGGTTTTGCCAGCACCAGTTTCAAAGATAAAGGCAGGGGATGAAGGGTCCCAAGCAGTATAACCCCTAGCTTCGAAAGTATTACGGATACCACCGTTCGGGAAAGAAGAAGCATCTGGTTCTTGTTGTACCAATGCATCCGCGTTGAATTTCTCAATTGCGCTTCCATCCGTGTCCGGTTCAAAAAAAGCATCGTGTTTTTCAGCTGTTGATCCAGTCAAAGGTTGAAACCAGTGGGTATAGTGCGAAGCACCATTTTCTAGGGCCCAAGTTTTCATGGCTTGCGCGATGTAGTCTGCTAATTCTCTGCTGATCTGTTTTCCTTCGTCGATAGATGATTTTAATTCGCTAAAAGTAGACTTTGAAAGGTAATCTCTCATTTTAGAGATGCTGAACACATTTTTATTGAAAATGTGAATTGCGCGTTCTGAATTTACCTCAGTTGTTTCGTTGAACATGTGCTTTGAGGCAGTTTCAACTGCGGCTAGTCTGGAGTTTAACATGCTGTTAATATTAGATATACTTAAGTTTTTGTTGATTACTGATTTTTTCTTCTAAATTTTTATCAAAAGTATAGGAAAAACATTTTACTTGGATAAAATTTTTGAAAAAAAAATGTAAAAAAGTATGGTTTTTAGTGTTTTTTAACAAAAACAGGCGGTAATTATTGAAAATTACCGCCTGTTTTGAGTTTCTATTGTAAAATTAGTTGACTTCAAGTCCCCAATCTATACCTTTTTCTGTTGCTTTGACTCCTTTCTTGATCCAATTTGCTGCTGGTTTTCCTTTTAGGAAGTGATCGAAGAATTGAGCTTCGCGAATTTGAATGTCTTTTCGGTTCTGTCTTTGGATTAGATTGTGGTCATCACCGTTATAGTTCAATAACCAAACCGGTTTATTCAACCTTCTCAATGCGGTAAAGAATTCTATCCCTTGGTACCAAGGCACAGCTCCGTCATTGTCGTTATGCATGATCGCCACAGGGGTGTTGACCTTGTCCATAAAGAACAGTGGCGAGTTCTCAATATATAGATCTCTAGCTTCCCAAAGCGGCTTTCCGATACGGCTTTGTGTATTCTCATATTGGAACTGTCTGGACATTCCCGTTCCCCAACGGATTCCACCGTAGGCCGAGGTCATGTTGACAACAGGAGCTCCAGCCCATGCTGCGGCATACATATCGGTACGGGTAATCAGGTGTGCAACTTGATAACCACCCCAGCTCTGTCCTTGGATTCCCATTTTAGTGGAGTCCACCCAATTGTTGTTTCTAGCCAAATGATGCATACCCGAATTAATAAACTCTTCAGCTGATCTTCCTGGATAGCCAGTTTCATAACGGATGTCCGGTGCGAAGACCAAATAGCCGTTACTTACGAAATAAGGGATATTCAAACGGGATGGAGTAGGAGCCGGCGCTTGGTAGCCATATAGCCCATCTGATAGCGTTTCATAGAAATAAGCAATAATCGGATATTTCTTATTCGGATCGAAATCTTCAGGCTTATAGAGAATACCTTTCGATTTATAGCCTTTTGGCGTGGTCCAATGTACCAATTCAGCCGTTCCCCAGTTGTAATTCGCCTGTTGAGGGTTAATATCGGATAGTCTGGTTTCGTTTTTGAAGTTCGCTAATAGATATAGATCCGGTGAATGCTGGTAATCCTCTTTTGTATAGATAAGCTTATTCAATTTTTCATCCGCATTAAGCATTCTATAAGCATGCGGACCTGACCATATTTTGCTGATTTCTTTTTTTCCTAACTTATAGAGACCTTGATTTTTGTCGATTTTATTGAAACCATTTAAGAAAACAGTCTTTGACTCATCGATCTGGTTGTAATTGATCCTTGGGTCATCGTTCCTATATAGGTTTTCCATGCGATAGACCATTTGGTTTTGTCTTCCAAGGCCGTGGGTAAGGTTGGTTTTGTTTTTGCCATCAAGACTTAATTTCCAGATATCATATCGGTCATTGATATAGATGTATTTGCCATCCTTTGACCATCCAGCGATTCCATAGGGTCCTGGAGCGGCAGGGACATCATTTTCTTCATCCACAAAGCTGACCTGCAAGCCTTCATTCAGTTGTTTCGTGCTTTCAGATGCGATATGGAAGCTGTACCAATTACCATTGCTACGGTTGAAATAAACGACATAATCGCCGTTTGGTGCTAATGCAGCATATCCAGAGTTAGATTTTGTGACCAATTTATTTTTACCTGTCAGGGTTGATATAGCGTAGATATCAGAACGCATGCCACCTTCCCATTGGGTTTCTATTCTGTATTCCTTGTCGGAAGTCGCCATTGCCCATTCGTTGTCAGCATCGCCGGTCAAGGAGATTCTATTGAATGTTTCATCAGATAATGGAATCACATTTCTATTGGACGCCAGATTGACCATGGCGGTATAGTTCCTGGACAGGTCTCTTCTTAGGTTAACCAATTGCATAGGTTGCAGGTAATCATCTTGCCAGTGCCAGATATCCACTTTGGCATGTTCGAATTCCACCAAAGTGGTGTCCTTTACCCTTGGAATTGGAGCCAATCCGAAAAACAGTCTTTTTCCAGATTTGCTAAAGGTTAAGGAGCCATCACCGGATACAAACCAGTTTTGAGGAATCCCATTGGAATTTCTATCAGCCAATATCACGGCGGAGTCTTGATTTGCTGTATAATAATAAAGCTTATATTCCTTTAGCAGGGATTTTTCAGGAGTCTTGTCCGCTAAGAAACTCAGTTGCTTTGTGGCATCATCAAACTGAATGTTCTTATAAGTTCCTTTCCCTGAGCTTATTTTCTTTTTGGATTTGTTGGCAAGGTCCATGATAAATAGACCGGATTCATTTAAGGAGTCTTTTTCTGGACCTTTAATGGAATAAACCAAGAATTTCCCGTCATCACTCCATTCGTAACTATCCGCTTTTAAGATATTGCTTGTATCAGCCGTATTTAAGTTGAGGACCGTTAAGGTAGGGGTAGGTTTTTCTTTTTTGGATGCAGATTTCGTTTTACTGCTGTCTGAACTATTCGGGATGATGGTTTCGTGCAGGAAGGCGACGAAGTCATTTCCATCCTTAGCGATTTTATAGGATTTCACCTGTGCAAATTTGCTGGACTGGTTTTTAGCGATATTAAAGACCAAAAGAGAGTCCTTCGGCATTTCATCAGGTTTCTTTTTCTTGATCTTTGCCTGCCTTACTTCCTGAAAAGGAGCTTTGATTAAACCAATCAAATGTTTTTCATCCTTGGTCAGCTTAAGGTCTGCACCTCTAGGGACTTGAAGCAGTTGTTGATTGTTTGCATTTTTTACAATGGAAGTCGCATCACCTTCTTGTGGGGTAATGCTATAATAAATCAGATTTCCAGATTTGCTGATCTCAGGTTTACTGATAACATTCCAGGAATCATAAACAGTGTGATCAATTGGTTTTTTCTGTGCATAAGTTAGTGAAATTGCACTTAAACCAAATAGTATTAAGCCAAATTTACGTTTCATATAAATTGATGTTTGGAATTTCAATAATACCCAAAATTTGTTAACTTAGGTTAGGTTAAAAGATAACAATTTTAGTATAATCGCATTAATTCACTTTATATGAAAAACACAGGTATTATAATCAGTATTATCGCCGGCCTATCCATCATTGTGTTTGCCATGATCTTTGGTAATGCCTATAAGTATAAGTACAGAAATTCCAATACGATTAATGTGACCGGTAATGCGATGACTAATTTTGAGTCTGATATCGTGAAATGGTCTGCAGTGTTCAGCCGTAAATCCATGGATTTAAGTGAAGCTTCCGAACAATTGAAGCGAGATCGTGAATTGGTGAAGGATTTTTTGGTTCGCCAAGGGATCAATGAAAAAGAGATTCTGTTCAATGCCGTTAATATTGCCCGTGACTTTACCTACCATACCGATCAGAATGGAAATAGCTTCAATACCTTTACCGGATATAGCCTTTCCCAAAATGTTTCCATTGAATCAAAAGATTTAGATAAGGTTGCCAACGCTTCGCGTGAAATCTCCACCTTGATCTCGCAAGGGGTAGAGTTGGCCTCCAATGCTCCTAACTACTATTTCTCGGGTCTTGAAGACCTGAAATTGAAGTTAATCTCAGAGGCCTCCCAGAATGCAAAGGTAAGGGCAGAAAACATCGCTAAGGAAGCGGGATCTTCTTTAGGTTCTCTTGTCAAAGCCGATTTAGGGATCTTCCAGATTACCGGTCAGAATGAAAATGAAGAATATTCCTATGGTGGTGCCTTTAATGTGACCTCCAGAAAGAAAACTGCGAATATTACCGTGAAGACGAGTTATTTATCTGAATAGTATTTAAGTATATAGTATTTAGTATTTAGACTTTGTTGGTCTTGGATATTGAGATAGGTTGAGTCAATTATAGTTGATTGGCTAGAAACTGGGCTTGATGCCGCTCGGGGTACTGGATGCGAGGATGGACCAAGATTATGATTTGAACGTAGTTTCTAAGACTATATTTAATCATATTTCCGTAGGGGCGAATCGCATTCGCCCGCTTCATATTTTGAATAAATAATAGGTTTGTAATACGTGATTTCCTACATTTTCGGTTTCCGCCACGGTGTCATTCTGACGCAGGAAGAATCTTGGAACTATGCAAACCTAATTTCATTGGCGAACAGGTCCTTGATCTTCGATCAAGAATGACAAGAACATGTTGAGGCATTCACGTACAGATTCTTCACTGATCGTTCAGAATTGGAAGCCTCCTGAGAGGGATTCAGAGTAAAACGAAGAATCTATTTCTTATTTTTTTAGGGATGCGGGTCATTTCGAATCGCAAGATGAGAAAACTGTTTTTGGCAAGCCTGCTTAGTTCCGAGACCCTTCGGCCGAGCCTTCAGGGTGACACAAAAGGGTTATAGAAAAATATTTCACCCCCGCTAGGGGTTGTCCTTTTGACGATTTACCTTTCTATAAACATTTCACCCACTCTGTGGGTTGACCATTTCAAACATACAATTTCTATAAAGATGTCACACCCCGCTGGTTTCTTTCTCTACAGTAACAAACCGTCTTAATACTAAATACTTACTACTAAATACTAATTAATGATATAAAGAAAGGTCCTATGATGTTCCACAGGACCTTTTTGTCTAAATACTAAATACTTTCTACTAAATACAACTTTTACGGATCTATCCTAACGAATTTACCGTCTTTGTCGAATACTAGATCTAAGCCGTTTGTAAGTTCGACATCGTAGCCGTGTTTTTCTTTTTCAATGCTATTGATGCCAGCATTCGCATAGTTTTGTTTTACATAGTCTCTGATAGCTGTAGGGATCAAATTATCTGGTAATGTTGCTGTATCGGCTTTAGCGTCGATATCTAACCATTGACCATTTTTGTCGAATTTGATTTCTATTCCGTTATCAAGGAGTACATCAAATTCTTTTCCAGAAAGCCCTTCTTTTTCTTCAACTACGGATAAGATTTTCACGCCTTTGAAGTTTTCGTTTAAGAATTGATTTGCACTTTGTGGAAGCTGATCCTCAGTAATTACAGACTCTTTATCACAAGACATCGTTAAAGTAGCGAATGATAGAAGAACAGTTAGTGCTAGAAGTAATTTTTTCATTTTAAAGTTTTATTAAGATTATTGTGTGTGTATTTCAATTAGTCATCGATCTTGATGAAGTCTGCATTTTTGTTGAATTTAACTTCGATTCCGTTGGTTAATTCAACCTCATATCCCTTTTTTTCTTTTTTGATCTGTACGATATTGTTGTCAGGGAAGCTTTTTTGAACATAAGATTTAATTTTTGCAGGAACGATGTCTTGAGGTACTGCAACAGTATTTGCATCTACTTCAGTCCATTCACCCTTGCTATCAAATTCTACTTCAGTTCCACTTGCAAGCACTACCTTGTATTCAATAGGGGATAATGTTTCCTTTTCAGATTTTGTCAAGGCAACTTTATCATTTGCATAATGCTTTTGAAGGAAGTTTTGCGCTGTTTTAGGCAAGTTTGCAACTTCAATTACTTTTTCCTGAGCCATTGCTTGGAAAGATGATCCAGCAATAAACAATAACATCAGTGTTTTTATTAGATTTTTCATATCGTTTAATTTTTTGTTTAATCAAATTTCTATGTCAAATCTGGAAAGAATTGGGAAAAAGGGGTTTATTTCTAAATTATTTCAAATTTTTAGTTTAAAATGCTGTTCTGCTTGGGCATATCCGTATTCAATTTGGATATGAGGGTATTTGTCCAGGATCGTTTGGACAATCGATAGACCTAGCCCATTGGATTGACTATCCTGATTGCCTTTATGGAAGCGTTTGAAGATATACTGTGGGTTTAAGGCTCCATTTTCACTGCTATTGGCAAAGTCAATCTCTCTTTTGTTTACCGTTATTCGGATAAACCCATCTTTATAATTGTATTTTATGGCATTCCTAAGCAGGTTGGAAATCAAGATGTGGGCAAGGTCAAAGTTGAGATTAGCAATAAATTGATCATGCTGGATAAAATCGACTTTTAGTTCCTTGAATTGAATGAAATCCTCCAGTTCTTCCAGTTTCCTTTTGATCAGGTCATTGAAATTGACCTCAGTGCTGCTGCTGTATTGATTGTTCTCGATCCTGGAAAGCATAAGCAAGGATTTATTCAGGGCCACCATCCGGTGAAGAGCCTGTTTAGCTTCAGCAATCTTAATGGTTTTTTCCTCAGGGAGGTCACCTTCTTGCAGGAGCAGGTCTAATTTGCCGATAGTAATGGCCAAAGGCGTTTGGAGCTCATGGGATGCATTCTCCAAAAACAGCTTTTGTTCTTCGAATAGGCCTTCATTGCGGTCTATCATTTGCTTGATCTGGGTATTTAGCTCTTCAAACTCCTTGACCTTGGTGACGGTGGGTTCGAAGGTTTTACTATGACCAAATCGGTAGTTGCTTAGGTTTTTTAAAATATTTTGAAATGGTTTCCAGCCCTTGCTCATCACGAAATAATTGATGATCAATATGCTTAAAACGATTACAAGGTATAAAACTGCAAGCGCTATGGCGAGATTGATCAGGTAATCATCCTCTTCGACAGTGGATGTTCTGATGTCCAGGCCATAGGCTATCCTATCTTTTGAGTAGAAGCCCGTTCTTAAGATTCTGTATGGTTCATCCTCATCATCATAGGGCATATACATAAATTCCCTTGAAAAATGGTTTTTGTCAATATCTTCCTTGGCTTCGGTCAGGTATATCTTGAACTGGTTTATCCCATATTCCTTGTTATTATTGATAATATCGGGATTATTGTAGGCTTCTCGGATAATTTCTAACTTTTGGTTCTTTAGGCCATCATCGATGTTATCATAGACCTCGTCCATCAGGAAGGCATAGAACAGCAATGCCCATACTGCCATAATGATCAGGATGGCAATGGCCAGAAACTTATTGGTGTAATATTTTATTGAAACCGACATTATACTAATTTATACCCGACCCCATAAACTGCCTGAATATCCATTTCCGCTGAAGAATCTTTCAGTTTCTTGCGGATGTTTTTAATTTGTGAATAGATAAAGTCCAGATTGTCAGCTTGATCGGTATGGTCTCCCCAAACCGACTCAACCAAACTTGTTTTTTCCAGTAACCTGTTCGGTCTTAGTAGGAAATAGTGGAACAGGTCAAACTCCTTACGGTTGAAGTTGATGGGGTTTTCATTGATCTGGACAATTCTGCTCTCGGGGTTAAGACTAACATTTTTATATTTTACCCATTGTTCACCATCATTGGAATTCCTGCGGATAATGGATTTCACCCTAGCCAGCAATTCAGCAAGGTGGAAGGGTTTGGCGAGATAATCGTCTGCCCCGATCTCTAATCCCAAGACTTTGTCCTCAACAGAGTCTTTTGCCGAAAGGATGAGCACCGGTTGTTTTTTATGCTCCTCTTTAAGTGCCCGCAAAATATCGAGTCCACTGCCTCCGGGGAGCATGATATCCAGTAAAATGCAGTCATATTGATAGTTCATGGCTTTTTCTAGGGCTGTATTGTAATCTGTTGCTGATTCAATTAGGAAGTTTTCAGATTTAAGGAATTCTTCCATGGTGAGCAATAGCTCTTTCTCGTCTTCAATAATTAGTATCTTCATCTTATAATAGTTTACAATAAAGCCAATAGATTCTGGAAAGAATCTGGAAAAAGCAAAAACCTTACAAAATTACCTTGACTCCGGCATAGAAATTCCGAGTAGGTGCAGCATTAAAATAACGGTTACCCATTGCATTTATGTCATTTCCTAAGCTGTATTTTTCGTTCAGGATATTATCGGCACCTGTAAATACCTGCCATTTGTATATGCTGGAGATAGGGGTTAGCCAAGATATTTTGGCTTGCAATACATGGTATTTAGATGCTGAAACTGTATTGGCGTCGTTTAATGGAATACTTGATGTGAAATTATGTAAGATGTTTAAATCTATATCCTTAATGAACTTGAATGAAAGTGTATTTGCCCATATCCAATTCGGAACGGAAGTAACTTTGTTTCCATTGAAATTGTTTTCTCCAATCACATATTCCTTGAATTTATAATCCTGGTAAGTTAAGTTGCTGGATAGGATCAAGCCATTTAAAAATGCTGAATGATCATTGGCAATCAGTTGAGTCAGGACCTGAGCTTCAATTCCCTTTTGGTCAATTCTACCTGCATTTTGGAAAAATTCATTTCCGGCATCGTTCAATTGTCTGATGATACCATTTTTCATTTGGTAATTATAGGCAGCAAGATCGGCAATAAATCTACGGTCATGGGTTTCAAAACGAATTCCAGCTTCATAGTTTACACCGGTTTCAGCGTTGAGGTTTTGGTTGATCTGATTGTCTGAGGACCTAACTTCGGCAATGGTAGGGGTTGAGTATCCTTTGGAAATGGAAGCCCTGATAGCGAAGTTATCTGTTGCTGCATAGGATAATCCCAATCTAGGCATCCAGCTCTTGTCAAAGTTGATTTCTCCATTTACATTGACTTCGCCTGCGGCTGTTTTCTTAAAGTTTATATCGTTAAAGTTCAAGCCAATAGATGCCTCTGCTGTAAGTTTTTGATAAAGTTTGGTTTTGAATCTATAGAAATAGAAATGTTGAAAGTTTTCTAGCTTGTCATCATCCGTTAGGTTACCAATTTTCCCCAAGTTATTTGTGTAGTTCTTGACATTGTACCAGCCTTTTTGTCCTTCGCCTCCTAATTGCATTTCCCATTGGAAATCTTGCTTATCGATATTTTCGTAGGAGAAGTATGTCCTAAAACCTAGGTTTTTCTCAATCCTGGATTCGTAATTGGTAATAAATGGATTCTCCAGGTCGGTATAACTCCCAAATAAGGAAACCACATTTTTCAATCTATTTGTTATCTGGTATTCATTGGTAATACCTCCGATAAATGTTTTGTTGTAAATAGCAGCTTTTTGATCTTTGGCGCTTTGGAAAGGCCCGCCAGCTGGCCTGAACTGTGTTGGATCCTCATCATATTGCTGTTGGGTCAATGCACCAGGGGTTTGATAGCCCATGTCGGTATAAAGTGCGAATCCCTTTAATTTACCATGGGCATTGTATTTCCACTGATGTGCAGTCTGGAAAAACAATTTGTCCATTGCGGTATGTTGCCTATAGCCATCTGATCGCAAATACGCTTGGTCAAATGAAAAATTATAGTTTTCATTGACTTGATGGTTAATCTGCAGTTGCTCATGGAATAAACCAAAGGAACCTCCAGAAAGCATTAAGGATTTTTCGTTATTGACCTGTCCGAAACCTTCAGGGATAAATCTGATAACACCACCTGAATTAGGGCCATATAAGGACCCGTCTGGACCTTTAATGATCTGGATGCTGTTGATACCCACGGGATCAAGGATATTCAAATAGGTGTTGCCGCTAGCGTCGGTAAAAGGGATTTCATCTAAATATATTTTGGTATTCCTTACTCCAAATGGTGAGCGGAGCATGCTTCCGCGGAGTGCAAGTCGATAGCTTCCAGGTGATCTTTCTTCCATTCTCAATCCGCTGGTGGTATTGATTGCGCTCAAGAAACTGCTAGGGGCTTGAGATTCTATCAATTTTTTGGAAACAACCTTGGCTGAAGTCGTTAGGTCCAGCATGGCTTGTGAGTTGAAATGTGCTTTTATTTCAATAGGTGCTATCTCGTTGATACTGGTGTCCCTTGAAATGGTTTGTGCATTTGCCGTAAAGAAAGAAATAGTCGCTGAAAGGCTAATTAAGCCAAATTGTTTAAAATACATGTAGGTTAATATTGTTTAAATATTAATATAAAAATAATTAGAATGCTTCGTTTAAACCCAAGAATAAACCATGCTGCCCAAATTTACCAAAAGCATAATCAATACAAAGGTTAGTTCGGGTCGCTTTGTTAAATAATAATCTCAGGCCTGCCCCAGCAGCTGGTTGCCATGTCTGGAAAAGCTTGGTTCCCATTTTATCATTTGCTGTTTGGATATTTGCAAAGACGACACCGCTCAAGAACTGATTCCTTAAAATTGGGTATCTATATTCTACTTCAGAGTAAAAGAAAGAAGTTCCTTTGAAATATCCCATGGTATAACCGCGGCCGCTACGGGCGTAAGTGTCTTTTGCAGTACCGGGAAGATCGATATATGGAAGTTTACCACCTAAGTTATAAGATCCAAAGTTCCAAAAAGCAATGACATGGTTTGGTCTATCCGTGGATAATTGCCAGTATTTTCTGAAATCTGTCTGTAATTGATAGGCATTATGTGTGCTTCCCAGCCAAGTTTGATTCATGCGAAGGACCATGTCTACATAATAGCCTTTATAGGCAGAGTTAGGATTATCCCTGGTCATATATTGCATATTGACCATAAAACCGTTATTGTTTACCCGAGTGGGATCGAAATCATTCCAACGGCTGTAAATTTCTACAGGTGACATGTTTTCTTGGCTACCTACGGTACTTAATTGTCTTTTAAGTTCGAAAAATACCCCAACCCCAACAAATGCTCCGGGGAATAACTGTTTATATACCCGTTCATTGATGGTGTAAGCCATGTATTTATTGACATATCGCTGTCTATCGGGGTTGTTCAGGATGAGTTCTTCTTCAGTGGGGTTCTCTAGTGTTCCGCCAATTCCAAGTCCGTAATCAAGTCCTACCGCTTTTGCTACCATGGCCCCGCCCTTTATGTTCCATTTGTTCCCAGGGGTGTAGATGTCATGCAATAGATAGCCCACGATAATACCACGGGTGGTGGCACTTAAAGCGGTGGCAGCAATGGACATGGTGGTATTGGGTTCATTACCGAGCACTTTTCCGCCCACAGCTTTAATCCCTATTTGGGCACCGATAGAAGGGTTATAGTTAATATTGGGGAGATAGGAAATTGCGGATCTTTTTCCAGAAGGTTTTTTGTTGTCTTTTTTGAAAGGATTGATGTCCCTGAATGCATCAACGATATCGTATAAATGGGCAGTAGGGAGAACACTGTCCCTTTGTTCTTTCGTACTTACCGTATCGTGGATTTGTATTTGAAGCGCGAAGGAAGGTAATTGAGCTAGGACAAATAATAGAAGTAATAACAGCTTTATGCGCATTTTATTTTTTTATTATTGGTTGATTTAGTGGTAAATGCTGATCCATTTGGCCGTAAAAATATTATTAATAAGTGATTTCACTTTAAGATTAATGTCATTTTACTTGTTAAAAAGATCAAGGTATCCCAATAGACCCGTTATCCCACCTGTATGAATAACCAATATTTTGCTTTTCGGTTTGAAATAATCTTTTTCAATGAGATCATAAACCGCATATATAAGCTTTCCAGTATAGGTAGGTTCGACCATTATTCCGGTGGAGCTGACAAAGTTTTTGATAAAGTCGATCAATTCTGGTTTAGTCTTCGCATATCCTGAGAAATGATAATCAGGGTGCATGATTATCTTTTCGGTCGGCACATTCCATTGGGAGAAATCCGCCAACAAGCCATCGGCTCCTTTTAAAACTGGCACTGTATGGATTTGGGATTTGAGTTTTTCTTTTTCAATCCCTAGTTGAAGTCCAGCGGTCGTAGTGCCTGTTCCTGAGGCTACAAAGATATGTTCGTATTCTTGTTTGAGTTCAGTGATTAGCTCTGCACAACCCAATAGTCCCCGTTCGGATTTTCCCCCTTCATCAATAAATAGACTGTTAAGGGGGTCGTGGTTTTTTGAGTAAAGCTCGGTTTTGTCTCTATAAGATTCTCTATCTACAAAGTTGAGTTTGAGGCCGAATATTTTGCACATATCCAAAACGGGATTTCGTATTTCCTCGCCACGGACATAGGCGGTTGCCTGGAAGCCGAAAGTTGCTGCTGCAGCAGCACAGGCCAACAGATGGTTTGACCAAGCGCCTCCAAAAGTCACTAAATTGTTGATGTCATTTGATTTAGCATCTTCCAGTTGATATTTTAATTTACGCCATTTGTTCCCCGAAATAAAGGGATGGATCTTATCATCACGTTTGATAAAAAGACTGATATCTTTTTCTTGCAATCGAGGGTCCGATATTTCTTCTTCGGGGCTGAAAATTTGAAATGGCAAATGCATGGGTTAAAATTATGCTTTTTTCTTGCAGGAAATAGAATGATTATAAAAATGCTATTTTTGCAGCATGACAGATCATTTGGATAACGAGCAAGAGGAGCAGGAGCTCTATGAACATTTAAGAATTGTTGCGGATAAAGGGCAGGCCTTGTTGCGCATCGATAAATTCTTGATGAATAGGGTTGAAAACACTTCACGAAACCGGATTCAAAATGCTATAGATGCTGGAACGGTAAAGGTCAATGATAAAGTAATCAAGGCAAGCTATAAAGTGAAGCCATTTGATGTCATTACCGTGGTATTGCCCGATCCGCCAAGAGATACCGAGGTATATCCAGAGGATATTCCCTTGGATATTGTATATGAAGATGATGACGTTTTATTGGTTAATAAAGAGGCTGGTATGGTCGTTCATCCTGGATTTAATAATTACACCGGTACCTTGGTCAATGCCTTGACCTTCCATCTCAACCAATTGCCGACCCTGCCGGGTAATACCGGACGTCCTGGATTGGTCCATCGGATTGATAAGGACACTTCGGGACTACTCGTCATTGCCAAGAATGAATGGGCAATGACCTTTTTGGCGAAGCAGTTTTTTGAGCATAGCATCACCCGGAAGTATGTAGCCTTGGTTTGGGGTGATATTGCTGAGGACGGAACCGTATCAGGATATATTGGTCGGAACTTAAAGGATAGAAGGATCATGGATATGTACGAGGATGAAGAGAAGGGGAAGTGGTCGGTTACGCATTATCGTGTTCTGGAACGCTTAGGCTATGTTACCTTGATCGAATGTCAACTGGAGACCGGAAGAACCCATCAGATCCGTGCCCATATGAAATCCATTGGACATCCGCTTTTCAGTGATGAATCCTATGGTGGTGATAAAATCTTAAAAGGCACGTCGTTTTCCAAGTACAAACAGTTTGTTGAGAATACCTTTAGCTTGCTTCCCCGTCAAGCCTTGCATGCCAGGAGTTTAGGATTTATTCATCCAAAATCTAAAGAATTTTTGCATTTTGAAGTACCAATGCCGGAAGATTTCCGTTTAGCATTAGAGAAATGGAGAAGTTACAGCTCAATTAATCAAAGTTAGATTCTAAATATATTTATGCCCACACATTTTATTAACTACAACGGTACTGTGGTACCTCAAGATATGGCTATACTAGACGCTGATAGCCGCGCATTTCGTTATGGAGATGGTATTTTTGAAACCATGTTATGGAAGGATGGGGATATCCGTTTTCTGGACCTCCATTTGGAGCGCTTGGCGGAAAGCATGAGCATGTTGCATTTTGATGATGCCGACCAATTTGATTCCTTTTTTATCCGCAGTAAAGTAGAAGAGTTGCTTCGCAAAAACAATATGGTGGGACAGCAAGCCCGGGTTCGCCTTATCGTCTTCAGACAAGGGGGAGGGCTGTATAGTCCAGAAACCAATAAAGCGGCCTATATTCTGCAAGTAGATCGAAAACCAGAAACCCTGAGGGATAAAAAGACTGGTTTAATCATTGATATATATACCGAATACAAAAAGGCTTATTCAGAGCTATCTAAGATTAAGTCCAATAATGCCTTAATCTATGTAATGGCAGGACTTTTCAAGAAAAAGAATGCCTTTGATGAAGTCTTGATCCTTAACCAATCTGGTAACCTTTGTGAGGCTTTGGCCTCAAATATTTTTATCTATTATGATAAGGTGCTCTATACGCCAGCGTTATCTGAAGGATGTATTGCAGGGGTTATGCGTCGAGTAGTTATGGATATGGCGCAGGAGCAGGGTATTGAGGTTGTTGAGGCTGAAATAAAACCTGATATTGTCAAAGTCGCCGATGAAATATTCTGTACCAATGCCGTTGAAGGGATTCAATGGGTGATGGGATATAAGCACAAACGCTATTTCAATAAGATTTCAAGGATATTCCAAGATAGGTTATTGTCTTGGTCCTATGAGACTGAGGAGTAAGTCAGCATTTTCTTGAGCAGGACTATTTGGCCAAGGTGATAATAGGCATGTTCAATCTGTCCATCGATATTTCTTAAATAGGAACCGTATTTTTCATCGAAGAAATCTTGCTGTAGTTTAGCATCATAGATTTCCTCAATGGATTTGGCGAGGGTTTCAGATTGGTAGAATAAATCATCTTTTAAAGATTGCCATTCTTCATTGTTCTTTAAATCAACCATGGGAAAGCTAAGGGAGTCTTTAATATCAAGGTTTCCGGTTTGGAAAAATTGGTTTATCCCTTTGATATAATAAAGGACATGGAAACTGAGGTCGTAAATTCGGTTGAGATTAGGGACTTTTTTCATGGCCAGTTCGAAATGTATATCACTCAATTCTTTTTGCCAATTGCTGTTCGCGATCCAAGTCCCGGAAAGCATGACTTCCCTGAACCTATTAGCAAGGTATTTACACATAAGGAGGTTTATTGAATAGCATAAATGCTGTTTATTACCAAATATAACAAAGAAAAAGGGATAGTTTTTGCTATCCCTTTCTAATTAATATATAGTTATTTGTGATTCAAGGCTATAATCAACGTGGATTAATTTTCCCCTTAAGAGTTAGTTCTTAACCAATTCCACATTTACTGTGATGGCTACTTCAGGAGCGACAGCGTCGATTCCTGCAGCGGTTTTGTCTGCATATTTAATGTTGTAATCAAAACGGTTGATTGAAGTAGTAGCTGTAAATCCAGCTCTGGTTTTTCCCCAAGGATCTAGGATAGTACCGTTATTTTGGATCACATCAAAGGTTACACTTTTTGTTACGTCTTTAATGGTTAGGTCTCCTGTCAGTTTGAATTTACCTTTGCCAGCTTTTTTAAGGGTGGCATTTTTAAGGGTCATTTTTGGGAATTTCTCTGCACTGAAGAAGTCATCGCTCTTCAAGTGATTGTCTCTTGCTTCAATTCTAGTATCGATGCTGTTCACATCAATGTCAAATGAAACAGTAGCATTGTCAAAGTTCACAGAATCTTTAGATTCTACTTGACCTTCCAACTTGGTGAAATCTCCATCAACGAAAGAGATTCCTAAGTGTTTGATTTCAAAACGAGCATTCGTATGTGCAGGGTCAACAGACCATTTTGTTTGTGCGAATGCAACGTTGCTAACTAAAATCAGGGCTGTAAAAAAGCTTAATAGAGTTTTCATATTCATATATTTTTAATTTCGTTTTTGTTTATTACTGCAAATTTTGGGATAAAATTATACTTGCACATTGATCTATGATAATAAATGAAAATAGATTAAAAATGTTTTATTTGACTAGGATTTGAAGCCGATTAGCTACAATAAAATATAGATTGGTTTACGCTGTGATGTAATGTAAAAATTAAATATATTTATTGTGATTTCAGGTAAGAATGAGCTTATTATTGAAGTTAATAAATTCAATGAAGATTGGATTGATTGAGACTGTTTAATAGAAGGTTTTGAAATATTAATAACTGGCAATAAAGTTGTTTGTTCAAAATCTGAAAAAATACAATGAAAAGCAAAAATGAAAATAGGATCAGAGATTGAAAGTGCAGTAAGGCGGGGAGATACTGTCTACCTTGAAAAGAACCTCATTGATAGCCAAGTTAATGACGTTAATGAACAGTCGCAAAACCTATTAATGATTGCGACCTATCAGAATGATTATCCAACGGCAGCTTTTTTGGTTAAGCGGGGAGCGGATCCCAACCAACAAGATGAGCTGTTGAACAGTCCCTTTCTATATGCTGCAGCATCAGGATATTTAGATTTAGTAAAATTGTACCTTGCCTATGGGGCGCGTTTTGATGTTTTTAACCGATTTAACGGTACGGCATTGATTCCAGCTGCTGAAAAGGGATATGTTGATGTAGTTCGGTTATTATGTCACACGAAGAACTTTCCAATAAACCATATTAACAAATTAGGTTGGACTGCATTGTTAGAGGCTGTTATTCTAGGGGATGGCAGCAAGGATTATGTGGATATTGTAAATATACTTTTGAAGGGCGGAGCCGATAAGTCTATCGCTGATAAAGATGGGGTATCTGCATTGGAACATGCTGAACAGAAAGGCTTCTCTGATATCGTCGAAATATTACAGATGTATTAATCAAATATAAACATGCATAAAAGGGCTGGATCATGTTATTTTCTTGATTACTTTTTCGACTCTTTTTCGTTTACTGTCTTTTTCGATTTCCTCTAATCTGCCCGATAAAGTTTCGGTAAATTTCTTGGAATATGGTGATTTTATTTTAGTACTGACCAGCTCAGCGTACATTGCTAATTGGTTTGTAGGGCATTGCGATAATTGTTTGATGATTGCATTGAAAGCAAGTTCCTGGTATGGTGGGAGGCTTATTAGATTGGTTAATATGGCGACATAATTGTCCCTGGTGATCACGGAACCTTGTTCTACCGCATTTTCAAGTGTCATGATGTTATTTGCGATATGATCGGCCTCAAGCAGGGATATGGTTTTTAATGCTGTCATAGCTCCCCATTGAAGTCTGTTGTTTTTACTTTTTAAGGCATCCATAAAATCATTACAATAAGGAGAAATCATTTGAGGTGATATTTCTCCTATCTCATAAAGAACTTTGATGCTGTCATTCTGTAAGTCTTTTTCTTTGCCCTGGATTAATTGGAATAGTTCCTCAATAGCATTTTTATCATTGTTTTGAGCTATTTCCTGAGCCAATAGAATGTTAGGTTCTTCATCGCGTCTTCCTAACACAGATGCTAATCTATCTTTTATCATGTTTTCAAGGTTTGATGATGTAATTTACGGGAAAAACAGAAGAGATTCCCATTTAGAATGAAATTTTCCATTACTGAAAATCCGGTTAATTTTTGGATTATGATTTTCGATTATTAACTTATAACCAATTGAAAACTGAACATTTCTTGAATCATGCATTCGAATGAGTGGCTTGATTTTAGATGTATTTCAATGAATAATCTAGGGAAAGCATTCCTATTTGTAAATAAGCTCAAACAATTGAGTGTGTAATGTATTAATTAAGTAAGCAATATGACTAAAGAAGAATATTTATCGAAATATAACGAGGAAGATACGGTAGGTTGGACCGCAATCGATGAACAGCTAACTACAGTGTATCCAGGAATTGAACCTAGGCATTATGGACCATTATGTGGTTTGCATTTTGCCGCAGGCGGAACCGATCCTATTGACGGTATAAGCGTATATGATAATAGGCAAGATCCAGCCCATTTACATTTAGTAACGTACGGGATGAGTGAACTTTACTATAATCCTGAAGTGGCGAGTAGTGAATTTAGTAAATGGGGTTTTGAATTCACCTTTAGGTTGGTACCTTTTGCTGAAGATCAAGGTGATCCAGGATGGGCGATGCAGGTTTTCAATAATCTTGCCCGATATGTTTACCAGAGTGGAAGATGGTTTGAAGAGAATCAGTTCATTCCGGCAAAGGGTCCAATCCGATTAAATACAGACACAGCAATTGTTGGTTTTGTCACCACTCTTGACCCTCAATTAGGGCGGATCAATACAGCGCATGGAGAAGTATCTTTTATCCAATTGGTAGGAGTTACGCAAAAAGAACTTGACTTTCTAATGGAGGCAGCTTCCACCCAAAAGGTTGCTGATTTTATTAGTGAAATGAAAATGGGTAATCCATTGTTGGTTACGGATTTAAATAGGAAATAAAAAGGCATCATAAATATCAATATGAAGCATATCAATGGTTTTCAAAAGATAAAGCGTGTTGGACAAATTCTAAAAATCCTTTCGAAACATGGATTTGATGAAGTTGTCTCCAGGTCCAATCTTGATAGGATATTGCCAGATAGTTTCTTGTTCTGGAATAATCATGCTCGAAAGGTATTTGAGGAAGATTTTAATGTAAGGGTCCGGCTAGCTATTGAAGAATTGGGTCCAACATTTATTAAGTTGGGGCAATTACTGAGCAATCGCCCAGATATTATTCCCAAAGACCTACAGGAGGAGCTAATAAAACTGCAGGATGAAGTTGCTTTAGAAGGTATTGATATCCGAAAAAGGTTGGCCGATGAATTAGAGGTTGACCTTGATGAACATTTTATCTCCATCGATGAAATTCCTATAGCTTCAGCCTCAATTGCTCAGGTCTATCGAGCTACTTTAAAAAATGGTAAAGAGGTTGTATTAAAGGTAAAAAGAGAGGAAATTGACGAGGTCATTCAAGCTGACCTGGATTTTATCAAAGATTTAGTCAAGCTACTTCAGCGGAAATATGAAGTAGTCTATAAAATGAACCTTTATCAAATCGTTCTTTCTTTTGAAAGTTCCCTGTTGAATGAGCTTTCGTTTACCAATGAAATAAATAATATTGAGCGGTTTAGGAGAAACTTCAAAGAGAACAAGGATGTTTATGTTCCTAAAGTTTATAGGAAATTTAGTACAGATACCTTGATCTGCATGGAGTTTATAGATGGCGTAAAGGTTAATGATCAAGAAGGATTTAAGCAATATGGGCTATATCCAAAGTCGGTTTTGCAAAATGTATTAGATCTCTATTTAGAACAGGTGCTGATGCACGGTTTCTTCCATGCCGATCCCCATCCCGGAAATGTTTTTGTCAACCATCGTGGTCAGATCGTTTTTATAGACTTTGGCGCCATGGGTTTTATGATTCCAGAGGATAGAAAGATCATAGAGGCTATGGTACTTGATTTTCTGGCAAACGATGCCAAAAGTTTGATAAAAAACATAAAGAGACTTTCTGTCGCCCACCATATTGAAGATGAAAGGCGATTGGAAAGGGATGCTTATGAAATATTTGAGATGATCAAGCAAAATGCCCTTGATGACATTGATATTTCAGTGATGTTGCAAAAATTAAATATCGTTTTGCAAAGTAATCATATCTTATTGCCAGATTTTGTTTACCTCTTGCTTCGTGGAGTTTCAATATTAGAGGGTACAGGTCGACAATTAGATGCTGATCTCAATGTGCCTGAGAGTATTGAACCCTTTGCCAAAAAGATAGCGGCTGAGAAATTTTCTTCAGAATACATTTTAGGGCAATTGAAGGAGAAAGCCAAATTTGCCAAGGATGTCCTGACTGAAGTGCCTTTGGATCTGTTGACCATTCTAGAAAAGGTAAAAGAGGATAAAATCACAGTAAACCACAAAATGCAAGATTTTGATAATCTTCAATTGATCCTGCATAGGATGGGAAATAAATTTTTGCTGTCCATTTTGGCAATGACCTTTGGAGTAGGGGCAAGTATCCTTGCTCATGGAAGGGTTGGATTTCTGATCTGGGGTATTCCTGTACTTTCCTGGTTTGGCTTTATCATGAGTTTTATCTTATGTTTCGCCTTGTTGAGCCATTTGTATAAGAGTAAATAGTATTTAGACACAAGACACAAGACATGAGACATGAGACATGAGACAATTGTCCATCCCTAAATAGGGTTGACTGTTTAATACTTTTTGAAGGATAGTAGGATAGGGCAAACTGCTAGTTTGCCCTATTTTATGTTTAGAATATGCTTTTTAAGTGTTTGTAATTTGATTTGATGGTTTCAAAGACTTCGTCCATCCGGCCGCCAAGGATCAGTTTTCCCATACTTTCTGTCATGCCCACGACTTGATTTGCGCTGATGTGGGACGGCATTGCCAATGCGCTAGGGTTGGTGAAGATGTTCAATAGGAATGGACCATCGACGCGTAAAGTTTCCGCGATGACCGAATCTACCTCTTCTGGCTTATGGATATTGATAGCTGGGATGCCGAAGGCTTCAGCAACCTTAGCGAAGTCTGGGTTTTCCATATCAGTTTGATTATCAACCAAACCAGCTACTTGCATTTCAAGTTTTACCATACCTAAAGCTCTATTGTTAAAAACAATAAGCTTTATGGGGAGATTATATTGTTTTATGGTTGCTAAATCTCCTAATAACATCGAAAGGCCACCATCGCCGCACATAGCTATGACCTGTCTTTCAGGATGGGCTAAGGCCGCTCCAATAGCCATTGGCATGGCATTGGCCATGCTACCATGGTTAAAGGATCCAAGCATCTTACGGTCGCCTGTTTGCTGTATATACCTAGCACCCCAAACACAGGTCATTCCAGTGTCAAGGGTAAAGATGGCATTAGGGCTAGCATGTTTGTTGATCACATCGGCAACAAATTCAGGTTGTATGGCATCTTTTGTGCCTATATCGTCAACATATTCATGTAGGTTTTCCTGTACTTTCTTTGCGAAATTGCCCAATGAGTCCAGAAAGGCGCTGTCCACTTTTTCCTCTAAAAGTGGTAATAAAGCGAGTATGGTTTCTCGGATATCGCCTACTGCCGCGAGATCGAGCTTACATCTTCTGCCGAGCCTTTCTTCCGCTGTATCGATCTGGATTATTTTGTTGTCGGTTGGCATAAAATCATCATATGGCATATCAGTACCTAACAATAGCAGTACATCCGCTTCTTTCATCGCTTGGTAGCAGGAAGGGATGCCTAAAAGACCAGTCATTCCCACATCATAGGGAGCAGGCAGTTGGGCATTCATTTTTCCCCGAAAGCTATAGCCTACTGGTGCTTTTAGTTTCTGTGCCAGGAGCTGTAATTCTTGCCTAGCACCTATAGCGCCAATTCCAGCATAAAGAGTGTTTTTCGATCCTTTATTTAGGAGGTCAGCAATTTTTTGAAGTTCGGTGTCCGAGGGTCTGATTAAAGGGTTACATCGGAAAATTTGGGTTGAGGTTATTGATTCTTTGGCCTTTAATTCAGAAACATCGCCCGGTAAGCCGATGACACTGACTCCCTTTTGAGAGATTGCATGCTGAATTGCAGATTGAATGATACGAGGAGCCTGTTCGGCCGTAGTAATCAATTGGTTATACCCACTACAGTCATCAAATAGTTTATAGGTGTTTGTTTCTTGGAAATAGCCGGTTCCCATTTGATTTGTTGGAATGGTTGATGCAATCACTAACATAGGTACATGCGCACGATGGGCTTCATAAACCCCATTGATTAAATGCACATGTCCGGGTCCACAGCTTCCTGCACAGCAGGCTAAACCATCCAACTCTGCCTCAGCGGCTGCGGCATAAGCTCCAACCTCCTCATGCCTGACATGGATCCATTGGATTCTACCATCTTTTCTAATTGCTTCATTGAAAAAGTTCAAACTATCACCTGTTACTGCATATACTCGTTTAACTCCCGCTTCAACGAGCATTTCTACCAATTGTTCTGCAACTATTTTAGCCATTTTGAATAAGATTTTATGTTATATTTCCTTTATTAAACAACAGGTTTTCAGTCTTTTGGTTTCTTGAAACTTAAAAATATTCGAAACAGAAGTAGGATAAGGGCACAAAAAAAAGCGGCCATTTAGCCGCCTTTAATAGATTTATTAATTTTCTGTAAGGTTCTTAAAACTTATAAGTTACACCCGCACCAAGGATCTGTCTAACTTGTAATCCTGGGCCTTTGGTGCCATCGCTTTTAGGAACATTCACGTTGTCATCATATACCAGTTGAACGGCCGCATTTACTGATATGAACCTATTTACCTGTAGATTTAGGTTTGCTAAATAGTCTACATCAATATTTTGTGGATCTTGAAGGTAATTAGAGTATAATTTCAAGATGTTTTCAAAAGTAATGTTTTCCATTAACCCGACTTTATAGTAAGCATCTAAAGCTGCACCAAATTCGTTTCTTGAGAATTTATCTGGGTCAACACCGTAATCTGGTCTTAGGCTTTCAGCTCCCACCATCACAAACCTTGCAGATGCCGGAGAGATATTGATTTTGAAATTGTCTGATTCTTTGAATGCCATACCTGGACCGAAGCTTAAATATGCAGGAGCAAATGGGGCAGAAATCTTTCTTCCTCTAATCTGATCCTTATATTCATAACCATTTGCAAATTGGGTATTGAAGTTCATGAAAAAGGTGTAATACCATTTTTCAGCAGCTTGGTAGCCTAGTAAACTGTTAATAGCGAAACGGTCATCGTTTTTTCTCCAATCTGTTTCTTTTTGGTAGGTCTGTCCATAGGCAGCGATCAATTTATTATCCCAATTCCATTTGTCTTTTTTGTAATTGAAATCGTAATTGAAAATCAGATTTCCAGCCAAGGAGTTTACACCACCCGCAGCCCAGTTTGAAAAGGAACTTTGGTTTAATAGAAAGGTGTTTTCACCCATGATGGTCCAAGTTTTGGTTGTGTCAATCTCTAGGTTTTCCTCACCTTCAGACTCTTGAGCTGAGACTTGCAAACTAAGGAAGGTAACAGCAGATAAAAAAGCAACTTTTAATACTTTCATGATTGATAATTATTTTGTGAATAGTTGTGAAATTTGCGGCGCTAAATTATTAAAACTTAATTTTTATCCAAGGAGTGGCTGTGGGAGAAGGGGGTTCGGCTGGTTAAGGAAATTCAGGAAATCATAGGATAACTTTGATTTAAAGTCAATGGGGGTAGTTTATAAGGTTTTTAATGGTTGCCTAATTAAATTTTGAAAAAAATTAGGTATTGTAACTTTTACAAAATTATATTTTGAATAAAAGGATTTTTCATTATGAAAAAACGAACTGATTTTTCCCGAATTGGTCTTATAAATCTGTTTATGAGTTGACTGAAATCAGTAAGGTTTGGACTGGAATTTGTTGTAATAGATAAAAAATATTGAAAGATGGTAATTGCGGTTGATTTTGATGGAACCATTGTTGAGCATAGATACCCAAGGATTGGGAAACCCATTCCTTTTGCAATAGATATTTTGAAGCAATTACAGAATGAGCATCATATATTGATATTGTGGACGGTGAGGGAGGGTGAATTGTTACAGGAGGCTATTGATTATTGTAAAGATCAAGGTTTGGAATTTTATGCACATAATTCGAATTTTCCTGAAGAGGACCGGAGTAAAGGTCCAAGAAAACTAAGTGCTGATTTATTTATTGATGACCGAAACTTTGGTGGGCTACCAGATTGGGGGATAATTTATCGGGCAATAAACAAAAAAATGGCACATGATCTAGCGTTTGATACGGATGCGGTTTTCGAAGAAGGCATTCGTCCCGCCAAGGTTTCAGCTTGGAAAAAGATCTTTAAATAATTTATTTATTAATTTAAATTTTCTATTTTTATAATATAATTATTGATTTCAGTTCCTTTTGCTGGGGTTATGGTATTATTTCCTTTGCAATAATCTAGATATTGTTCCATGCCTCTAAATTATGGGTTTAATAATTGGCTTAATGGTATTAATTAGGGCTAAGTAAATTTGATAAGTCTTAGAAATTAGATGTTTAAGCACATAAATGAGGGTGTAAGGTTTGGGCTACAAATTGAGAAATATAAGGTGTGGATAGGCTTAATCAGTCGTTTGCCCTTTAAATATGTTATAAATTTGTTCCAAACAAATGCTCATTTTATAAAGCAAAATTAAATCGTTGGTTAGATATAGTGTTACTAAATCAGCTTTCAACTAAAGTCTAAAAAATTAAGTCGATGGAGTTTATCATTCTACTTGTTCCTTTCTTATTAGCCATATTTCTTGGGAAGATTATCATCCCATATATTATGCTTATAACATATAGGAAGAGGTTATTTGACCCCATCGATGCAAGAAAAGTCCACCAGAGTATTATCCCTAGATTAGGTGGAGTTGCATTTGTTCCCATTCAATGTTGTTTATTAGCCATTACCGTTGTATTAGTTTATAAGACTAATTTTGTCAATTTAGGCATTGTGACATGGGAAGTATTTCCGATGTTCATCATGTTAATTTGTGGTCTGGTAATTCTTTATATCATTGGGATAGCAGATGATTTAATTGGAGTAAGCTATAAATGGAAGTTTGTTGCACAGATTTTGGTAGCTACATTCTTTCCTCTAGCTGGATTATGGATCAATGATCTTTATGGATTGATGTTCCTAACTTATCTGCCAGCATGGGTTGGCATTCCGCTCACAATTTTTGCTGCTGTACTTATCATCAATGCGATCAATCTGATTGATGGTTTGGATGGATTATGTTCTGGCCTGGTTGGCGTTGGCTGTTTGGTATTAGGGACCTTATTTGCATTCTATCATGCCTGGATCCATGCCTTGTTAGCATTTATTACAACAGGTATTTTAATATCATTCTTCTATTACAATGTTTTTGGTGCATCCAAAAGGAGGAGAAGGATATTTATGGGTGATACAGGCAGTATGACCTTAGGATATACCATGGCATTTCTAGCCATTAGCTTTGCTATGAACAATAAAAGTATCAAGCCTTTTTCTGAAGGAGCTATTGTTGTAGCTTTCTCGACATTGATCGTTCCTGTTTTTGATGTAGCAAGGGTAATATTTATCAGATGGTACAAGGGCTTGCCTTTGTTCAAGGCAGATCGTAGCCATTTGCACCATAAATTACTTCGATCAGGTCTATCACATAAGAGTGCCATGATGAGTATCATTGGTCTCTCTTTGTTTTTCTGTGCTTTTAATATTATCACCGTTCAATTCATTAGCAATAATGTAGTTGTTCTTTTGGATCTTGTTTTGTGGTTTTTGTTTACATTGACCTTCAATTATTTTGTGAACAAAAGAAATGCTAAACTTGTTAATCAGGAAATGGAACAAGGAACGATAAAAGTAGAAACTGCTCAGTTTACTGAGGCTCAGGTTAAAGAGGTGAAAGCTGGGGAAGCTCCAGATGCAGTTTCAGTCACATTAATAAATAAAATATAACATTTAGATTATAGATGAATATAGCTATTATCGGTGGTTCAGGTTTTGTTGGCACAAAGCTAATTGGAAACCTCATTGATACTCCCACACTAAACCTTATCAATATTGATAAACAACAAAGTTCTAGTTATCCACAGTTGACAAAAATTGCGAATGTTCTTGATAAAGTTCGATTAAAAGAGCTTTTGAAGGGGCAAGATGTGGTGATTTTGTTAGCAGCAGAGCATAGGGATGATGTTTCTCCGACGTCACTTTATTATGATGTGAATGTGGAAGGGATGAGGCATACCCTAGAAGCCATGGAAGCTAATGGTGTTAGCAGGCTGATCTTTACCAGTTCTGTTGCGGTTTATGGCTTGGATAAGGATAATCCGGATGAATCTTTTCCAGCGGATGCATTTAACCATTACGGTAAGAGTAAATGGGAGGCTGAGCAGGTTCTTCAAGAATGGTATAAGACCCATGCTGACTGGAACATCAATATCGTTCGCCCTACAGTGATCTTTGGAGAAGGTAACAGAGGGAATGTTTTTAACCTGTTGAATCAAATTGCATCAGGTAAATTCATGATGATCGGTGATGGAAAAAATCAAAAGTCTATGTCCTATGTTGGGAATGTCGTTGCATTTCTAGAATTCTTGATTCAACATAAGCGAGAGGGTTATAATGTATATAACTATGTAGACAAGCCCGATTTTACTACCAATGATTTGGTTTATCATACTGGTGAGATTTTGGGTAAAAAGATTCCGACTACCCATATTCCTTACTGGATCGGGATGCTAGGAGGTTACGGCTTTGATGTGTTGGCATTTTTAAGCCGGAAAAAACTGACGATCAGTTCTGTTCGCGTGAAGAAATTCTGTGCAGTTACTAAATATGATTCTACAAAAGCGATGTCTTCAGGTTTTGTTCCCCCATATTCTATGGAGGAAGGCTTAAGGAGAATGTTGAATGCAGAATTCGGGAAATAATATAAAATCATAATTTTATATTAAAAATTTTGAAACTATAAAGCATGGGGCTTAAAGAGCAAGCTGCTAAAGGAGTATTTTGGGTTTTTGCTGAACAGTTTGGTTCGCAACTGATCGGTTTTGTCATAAACCTGGTTTTAGCAAGAGTTTTATTGCCATCTGATTTTGGAACAATTGCTTTGTATGGGGTAATTATGAGTGTATCCGCTGTTTTGGTAAACGGGGGATTGACAAATAGCCTTATACGAAGTCAAGATGTCGACCAAAGGGATATGTCCACTGTGTTCTGGTTCAATTTTGGTGTCAGTGTTATCCTGTACTGCATCATCTTTTTTACCGCTCCACTTGTTGCCGCTTTTTATGAAATCCCCGTTCTTACAGGATTAATCAGGACTTATGCCATCATCTTAATCATTGATTCCTTTGCGGCAGTTCAAGCGACGAAGGTCATTAAAGAGATGAATTTCAAAAGGGCGTTCAAGATTCAGTTACCATCCATGCTGGCTGGCGGTGCATCTGGGATCTTCTTTGCGACCCATGGGTTCGGTGTCTGGTCACTGATCTATTCTTCCCTAGTTCAAAATTTTGTTTATACATTACAATATTGGTTGTACAGTGATTGGAGGCCTTCTTTTGTCTTTGATAAGGAGAAATTCAAATACCATTTTTCCTTTGGTGTAAAATTGACCGCTTCGTCATTGTTGGATACGATTTTCAATAATTTGTACAACATTATCATTGGTAAGAAGTTTTCTCCAACCCAATTGGGTTATTATAATAGGGCGGATTCATTAAAACAATTGCCGATTACAAATATAGCTGGGGCATTAAATAGGGTTACATTTCCACTGTTTGCCAAGCTAGCCCATGATGATGCTGCATTGAAAAAATATTATCAAAGTATTATTTTGGTTGTGATCTTTCTGATAGCTCCATTGTCAGTTTTAATGGTTGTAGTTGCAGAACCTTTGATCCGTTTTTTATTGACAGATAAATGGTTGCCTTCTGTCCAATACTTTCAAATCTTATCAATCGGAGGGATTTTTTATCCAATCCATGCCTATAACCTGAATATCTTGCAGGCAAAAGGAAGATCCGACCTTTACTTGAAAATCGAGGTTTTCAAAAAGATAGTTATTGTTTCGGTCATTTTATGCTGTTTGCCATTCGGTATGATTGGTTTAGTCTGGGGTAGTGTTATTATTTCAGTCATTACGGTTTTCATAAATACCCATTACACTTCTAAGTTTATTAATTACCCTATTTGGAGACAATTTGCTGATTTGTTGCCGAGTATTATCAGGGCGTTAATTGTAGGTGCGCACGTTTTCCTAATTGACCAATATTTACTTATAAATTACCACGATTTAATTCGTTTGATAATATCTGTTTCCATATATTTGTGTACTTATTTTGGCGTTGCTTATCTATTAAAGACTAAGGAATTGGCTATATTAATTGACTTAATTAAAGGTAGCCGCAAGAATAAAGAGACTTAAACAACTTTATGGGCGTTAAATTGACCAAAAAGGATGTTATTTGGAGTTATTTAGCGCAATTTTTTGGAATAGCTTCAGGTATTTTCATCCTTCCTATTATTTTAAGATTACTTTCAACAGAGGAAATTGCATTAAACTACTTGATTGGATCCTTGGGGTCCATGGTTGCTTTGTTCGATTTTGGTTTTGCACCGCAGTTCGGAAGGAATATTACCTATGTATTTAGTGGGGCCCAAGAAATTCAAAAAAAGGGTATCCAAGATGTAAATGGATTAGGAGAGATTAATTATAATCTTCTCGCCAATATGATCAATACGGCTAAATTCGTGTATCTACGGATTGCTATTTTTTCTGGGATAGTTCTTTGTACGTTTGGGACCTGGTATATCTACAGTGTCACCAACGGTTTTACAAGTGTGAACCATGTGATCTGGATTTGGATATTTACCATTATTTCCATCTTTCTGAGTTTCTATTTTACCTATTTTGATTCTTTATTGATAGGACGAGGATTGATCCGCAAAGCCAAGATTGCCGGGATCATCTCCAAAGTTGTCTATATTTCTCTAGCCATCTCCTTTTTGTACATGGGCTATGGACTTTTTGGAGTGGCGATTTCCAGTCTATGTTCCACCTTTGTATATAGATTCATTTCTTACCGGTTCTTTTATGACCGTGATTTCAAAGAAAAGCTGAAAGGGATAAAACCAAAGCCTGAAGAAAGAAAGGAGTTGTTTCTAAAGATTTGGCACAATTCAAGTAGATTGGGATTGGTGTTTATCTCTGCATATGCCATAAATAACCTCAGTATGTTTTTAGCAGGTTTATACCTGAGCAGTGAGGAGGTCGCATCTTATGGTCTGTTAATCCAATTGGTGGGTATTATAGGGGTGGTTTCAGGAACATTGATCAACAGTTATAACCCTACATTTGCTTCGCTGCGAATCTCAGGGAAATCAAAGGAGCTGATGCAAACTTTCTCCTTTGCATTGTTCGTGTATCTTTCCTTATTCATTATGGGGGCCTCTTTTTTGATTTTCTTGGGCCCAATGGTACTTGAATTTATAGGTTCTAATGCAGTTTTGCCAAATGCCTATATCATGATGGCATATTGTTTAGTTGTCATTCTAGAAAATAACCATTCCAACTTTGGAACTTTGATAGTGACCAAAAATGAAGTTCCTTTTTTGAAGTCGTCCATCATTGCAGGTTTTTTTGTTGCAATCGGTGACTTCCTGGTTCTAAATTATCTTTCGTTTGGAGTTTTAGGGTTGATTCTAGTCCAAGGGATAGTACAATTGGCTTATGCGAATTGGAAGTGGCCACTACTGGTATGTCAAGAGTTTTCAACCAGCTATTTGAAGATTTTGCGCCTTGGTTATAAGGAAACCATTTTAAAAGTTAAGCTCCTGAGATGAACGAATTAGCAATAGTAATTCCTTATTTCAAGATTGATTATTTTGAAGAATGTATAAAATCTTTAGCTAACCAAAGCAATAAGAGGTTTTCTGTTTACATAGGAAACGATTTAAGTCCGGATGACCCTTTACCTGTCATTGAAAAATATTTATCATCAGACCAGTATTTCTATTTCAATTATTCCGACAACTTAGGTGGGAAAAATTTGGCTTTTCAATGGATGAGAATTTTGACTGAGGTTAAAGAGCCTTGGTTTCAAATATTGGGTGATGACGATTCCATTTCCTCAAACTTTGTAGAAGAGTTTTATAAGAATTTAGCCTTCATCGATTCTTGCTGTCATGTGTTAAAATTTAATACAGTCCTTGATTTTGTAGGTGACAAGGAAGTTAGGTTTTATAATGGATTTAGAACTGGTTACTATGACACCTATAATCTAATATTAAGAAAGATTGCGGGAGGACTGAACAGTAGCCTAAGTGAGCATGTTTTTAGGAGAGAAAGGTTTAATGATGTCGGTTTTGAAATTTATCCTCTAGCTTGGCACACAGATGATTTTTTGATCTTGAGTATGTCAGGATTCAATAAAATTTACTTCATCAGTGATTCCAGTGTGATAGTGAGGGTTTTTAGAAACAGTACCTCCGGTTCTGAAAAGAATCACGTTGAAAAGTCGGCTGCTACAAAAAAGTATTTGAAGGATTTTGCACAGCTATTGATCCATAGCAATAGGGGGGTCCAAGATAAGAGGGACTTTTTAATTGCAATAAGAAAGTATAAATCTGAAGTCGGGTTAGCCTATATATCGGAGATTTATTCCTTGTTTGGTCTATTAGGTACTGTATATTTTCGGTTATATTCAATTGGCTTAAGTTTAAAGATAAAATAAGGGTTTTCGGTAGAGTAAAAATTAGCATAGTTCTTTTGTGTGAATTATTAGAAAATTGTAATTAAAATATTGTCCTAATATTTTACAATTTATTAATATATCCCTATATTGGACCCATGATCCAAGTAACAGTAATTGTTCCGGTATTTAATGTTGAAAAGTACATCAGAGAGTGTTTTGAGTCGGTTGCTCTTCAGAATTATCCTTATTTGACCTGCATGTTCATTGACGATGGGAGTACTGATGCAAGCTTTGATATTCTTCAAAAGAAAATTGATAGCTATAATGGACCAATCAATTTTAAGTTGCTCAAGAATGATAAAAACCTAGGGGCTTCAGGAACTAGGAATCGAGGGATCAGAGAAAGCCAGTCCGATTATATTTATTTCTTAGATAGTGATGATGCAATTTCTTCAACTTGTATCGATGAGTTGGTATACCATGTATTTAAACATCCAGGTGTCGATATCGTTCAAGGGGAAATTTTAAGTGAGGTTGCAAATATCAACCATGTTCTGAAAATCTCTGGTAAAGGATATCCAGATTATTCTTGTGATATACACTGGGTCCGGGCAAACATTTTCAATAGCTTACCTATTTCACCTTGCAATAAGCTTATTCGCTTGGATATATTAAAGAGGCATGAAATCTACTTCATGGAGGGTATTGTGAATGAAGATGTGCTTTGGACCTATCATTTAAGGAAATACATAAAAAGTTTAGCCTTCAATTTCAGAGAAACTTATTTCTATAGACATAATCCTAATTCAGTTACTATTTCTGTACAAAATGAAAGACGGAGGTTAGTGGATCAGTTCTTTATTTTGGACAGTTTTCTTCAAGATATTGATTCAAGCTATAAGGAAGTTGACAATTTTGGAATTCTAAAACAGTATTCCCATGTTAAATTAATGACTATTTCTCCCGAAAATCAAGAATATTTTATTACAAGTTTAAACACCTGTATTCGGAAGGCTTTGAACACCCAAGGAATTTTGAAATTTTATAAGCCATTTTTCTACTATTTAACCATTTCAGGCGCGATTTTTGGTAGATCCTTATTCATTTGGCGTAAATTTCTTGGTATTTTATTTAGGTACAATAAAGTTATTGATAAACAGCGACTTAGGGAGATTTAATCAACAAAACTGAACTATTTTATTCATTTACCTATTAGTTAATATATCATGGGGAAAGTAAAGGCAATCGCATTCTATCTTCCACAATTTCATCCAATTAAAGAAAATGATGAATGGTGGGGGACAGGTTTTACAGAATGGACAAATGTTGCAAAAGCAAAACCAATGTTTCCGGGGCACTATCAACCACATATTCCTGCCGACTTGGGTTTCTACGACTTACGTCTTTCTGAAGCACGGATTGCGCAGGCAGATTTGGCAAAGAAATATGGTATTTCTGCGTTTTGTTATTGGCATTATTGGTTTGGGAATGGGCGCCGGATATTGGAACGGCCATTTCAAGAGGTTTTGGAATCGGGTACCCCAGATTTCCCTTTTTGTCTAGCCTGGGCAAATGAAACCTGGAGCGGAATCTGGCATGGTAATCCAAAAACCATTCTAGTTGAACAGGTTTATCCTGGAGAGCAAGATTATATCGATCATTTCAATAGCATATTACCTGCATTTAAGGACAAACGATATTTTAAGGTTGATGGGAAACCATTATTTATGGTTTATAAACCAATGGAAATTCCTGATTTGCCGTTGTTTGTTTCCACATTTAGAAGATTAGCTACCGAGAATGGTCTCGAAGGCATTCATTTAGTTGCGACTAATGTCGATCCAGATTGGGATACTGAAAAGTACGGATTTGATGCTCTAACTCCTGCGGTTCATACAAAGGATTCTTATTTAAGATCTGCAAATAAATTTGTTGACATATATAGGAGAGCGAAGACAAGTAGATTAAATAAGTATTATAAAAAAATATTTAAGCGTCCTGTTAGGATTTATAACTATAAGGATGCTATTCAAGAGTTTGATGAGAATTCGGGCAACAATATTTATTATCCAACCGTGATTCCAAATTGGGATAACAGCCCAAGAAGCGGGTTAAATGGATTTATACTTCATGATTCTACGCCTGAACTATTTAAGAAGGCAATGGTCAATGCGGTCAAGATGGTGAAAAAATATGATCCCGAGAATCAGATCGTTTTTATTAAATCTTGGAATGAATGGGCTGAAGGCAACCATTTGGAGCCAGATTTAAAATTCGGTCATAAATATCTAGAGGTTGTAAAGGATGTCCTACAAACAAAAGATTAATTAAGGCTTTTCAATAAAAAAAGGTATCATTTATTTAATTTTCCAACTCGAAATTAATTAGATGATACCTGTAACAAAACCATTTTTACCTCCAATAGAAGATTATAAGCAATACTTGGACAGTATTTGGTCTAGGAATTGGCTTACAAATATGGGTCCTCTTGCCAGTAAACTGGAGATGGAGCTGAAAGATTATTTCGATGTAAACCATTTATTATATGTTACTAATGGTACAGTAGCACTTCAATTGGCAATCAAAGCCTTAGACTTAACCGGAGAAATCATAACCACCCCTTTTTCATTCGTTGCCACTACGTCTTCCATTGTTTGGGAGGGCTGTACACCTAAGTTTGTGGACATTGATCCTAAAACTTTGAATATAGACCCCAAGAAAATTGAAGAGGCAATCGGACCAGATACAAGTGCTATATTGGCTACCCACGTTTATGGAAATCCATGTGATGTTGAAGCTATTGAAAAAATTGCCAAAAAGCATAATTTAAAGGTGATATACGATGGGGCACATGCATTTGGAGTAAAAGTGAATGGTAAATCAATTTTTGAATATGGTGATATCAGTACTTGTAGTTTGCATGCCACAAAGCTTTATCACAGTATAGAAGGCGGATTGGTTGTTACAAAGGACCCAGATTTGTTGAAGAAAATCGCTTACATGAGAAATTTTGGAATCTCTGGATATAGCAGTTTTTCTGAATTGGGGTTAAACGGTAAAAATTCGGAATTCCATGCAGCCATGGGCTTGGTCAACTTTAAGTGGTTGGACAAGATTATCAGCCGACGCTTAGAAATAATACAGCGATATTCCGAAAATCTAAAGAATTTTAAAGCAACAGTACCCGTTTGGCATGAAAATTCAAACCAAAATGGTGCATATTTGGTTTATGTAATAGAGTCAGAAGATCTATTATTAAAAATCAAATCCACTTTGGATACATTTGAAATTTTCACAAGAAGGTATTTTTACCCTAGCTTGTCTTCAAGTCTACCTTATCTTGATCCAGTATCAATGAAGGTTACTGATGACATAGCGAAAAGGGTTTTATGTTTACCATTGTACTATGAATTGACAGATGATGAGGTGGATTGGATTTGCCGCATTATTTTAAGAAGTCAAAACAATTAGTACATGTTAATATTTGGAGCCAAAGGCCTTGCAAAAGAAGTTTTGGAGGTTTGTTTGGAAACAGTAAATAAGAGTAATATCGTATTTTATGATGATGTATCATCTGATTTACCTGATAAGCTATATAATGAGTTTTTAGTCCTGCGAAACCTAAGTGAAGCAAGTGATTATTTTGCAAAGGTCGATAAGAAGTTTGTTTTAGGATTAGGTGGGCCATTATTAAGAGCTGGAGCGTTCAGAAAATTTGTTGAAGCAGGAGGGATACCCCATTCATTGATTTCCCAGACCAGTAAGATTGGTTCTTTTGGGGTGGAGGTTTCAGAAGGGGTAAATGTAATGTTGAATTCAGTCATTACCAATGATGTTAAGATTGGGAAAGGAGTTTTAATCAATCAAATGGCATCGATTGGACATGATGTGATAATTGATGACTTTGTTGAAGTATGCCCTGGAACTGCGATTTCAGGACATTGTAAAATAGGTGAATTGAGCTTCTTAGGAACAAATTGTACCATCCTGCCAAATGTCACAATCGGAAAGAGAGTGGTAGTAGGGGCAGGTTCAGTGATAAATAGAGATATTCCGGATGGCAGTACAGTTGTGGGTGTGCCAGGGAAAATAATAAAAACCAACAATTATTATTAAGGTTAATAGTTAGAATAAAATTTATAATTTAAAACAAATGTGATATGATATAAAAAGGGATATAGTACTCGAAAAAATCACACACACTAAACACACGCTAATAATAGTAACATCTTAGAACAAGTTCATTATGCTTAGAAAAAAAATAGGTATAATGCAGCCATATTTCTTTCCTTATTTAGGATATATCAGTTTGATCAAACATACTGATAGGTTTATTCTCTTGGACACCGTCCAATTCATTAGACGGGGTTGGATAGAAAGAAATCGGATTTTAAAGCAAAAGGAAGGATGGTTGTATATCCAGGTTCCATTGAAAAAAGAAAATGGAAGATCTACCTTAATTAAAGATTGTGTTTTAGATAACACTAAACCTTGGAAAGAGAAAATACTAGCACAATTTCAAATCTATAAGAAAATTGCGCCGAATTACGAGTTAGTGATGGATTTTTTGAGAAAGACATTTTCAAAAGATTTTGATAATATCACTTCATTGAACCGCCATGTCCTTACTGAAATATGTAAGTATTTGGATATGGAGCGTGATATATCAATTTTTTCAGAAATGGGAATTAAAATTGATCAACCTCAAGATTCAGATGAATGGGCATTAAATATCTGTAAAAGATTAGGAGCAAAGCTCACTTACATTAATCCTATTGGAGGTATGAGTTTCTTCGATCGAACAAAATATTTCAATGCTGATATTGATATGTATTTTCATCAAATCAATCTTCAGGAATATAAACAAGGATACAGAGAATTTGAACCAGGATTGTCCATTTTGGATGCGCTGATGTTCAATACAAAAGAAGAAATCCATAATATGTTAGATCAATTTGAATTGATTTAGATCCCCTTTAATTACACCAAACAAACAACAATTTTTAACATAAGTAGTAACTATTTATCAAATAATAGGTTTTTGTTTCATGACGAAAGCCTATTGAGAATTTAACTATGGACGAAAATAAACAAGGAAATGTAGATGTTTCAGTTGTAATGACTACATACGGACATGAAGATTTTATTATAAAAGCAATCAATGGGGTTGTTAGTCAGGAGTTTAATGGTGTTATTGAATTAATCATTTCGAATGATAAATCACCAGATAATACTCACCAGGTGGTCGAGAAATATATAAAAGAGAATCCATGTCCGCCTAATGTTATTATTAGGTATTATAACCATGAAGTTAATAAAGGTTCCATTAAAAACTTTATTTGGACCTTTAAGCAAGCGAAAGGAGAGTTTATCGCAGTTTGTGAAGGTGATGACTATTGGATCGATGTGAAAAAAATCCAGAGGCAAGTTGATTACCTGAATGAAAATCAAGATTGTAACCTTGTATACCATAGAGTTCTACTATATGAGAATGAAGAGGGTCGCTTTATGCATGAAACCTTGAATAAAGAGGAGGAAAGTTGTAAAAAAACTATTGAAGAGATATCGAACGGTAATTTTATCCATACTCCTTCTGTACTCTGTAGGAATAACTTAAAATCTATCGATCTTTTAGAACATTCACTTGTTGGGGATTATGTATTGTGGTTTCTAAATGGTGAAATGGGCAAATATGGCTATTTACCGCAATTTATGGCGGTTTATAGGATGTCTAATATTTCTATTTTTGGGAAGAAATCTATCTATTTCCAATCCATCCATGTATTGAAGGCTGTTTTAAATCTAAAAAACTACACAAAAGTCAATAGTATTAAAAACAATTTTATTCTTCAGAGCCAGAGGATTTCTGAGGATATAGGTATATCGGCTTTGTCTGGGAAAGAGTTTATGGACCTTTTCAAGATCATGGTTAAGATTTCTCCTAGTAATGCTGCCTATTTAATAAAAAGGTTGGCTACCAAAATTTCATTTAAAAGAGCTGCCATAATCGCAATGATCTTTTCAAACCTTGAACTTTATGCCGCTTAATCTCTCAAAATATCCAAAGGTTCTGCGATGCCTTGCTGCTGGATATAGCAGGAGGATTTTCAATCTCCCGCTATTCTCCAATGAGGAAGCGGTAATTGAAATATGCCAATCTCAGGAGGGAAGAGATGATATTCCGAAATTAATATGGATCTATTGGGAAGAAGATGAGTTGCCGCAAATTGTAAAAGGGTCGGTAGAAAAAATAATTAAACTTAATCCCGATTTTGAAGTAAAGGTTCTATCTAGTCATACTATTAAAAATTATCTGCCTGATTTTTATTGCCATGCGGAAGTTCCTGTACCAAATAAGACCGATTTAATAAGATTAGAATTGTTGTTTCGATATGGAGGTGTATGGATGGATGCTACTATCATCTTACAAGAAAGTTTAAACTGGATATACCAGGAACCATTAAGAAACAAATATGATGTCATTGGTTATTATAGATCGGTAAATACCTATGATAA
The DNA here is from genome assembly GCF_053645235.1 of Sphingobacterium sp. NPDC055346. Lineage (NCBI taxonomy): Bacteria > Pseudomonadati > Bacteroidota > Sphingobacteriia > Sphingobacteriales > Sphingobacteriaceae > Sphingobacterium > Sphingobacterium sp. NPDC055346. The sequence goes on along the minus strand of NZ_JBSHMI010000004.1, from coordinate 196,860 downwards.
CAACTTTCCGGTAATTGAAACTTGGTTTTTAGCCTCTCAGGTTGGCAATAAATTTATAAAAGATTGGCTGGATGTACTTAGTCCATTAAGGGATATGGGGAGTCCCCGGTACTTTAAGATGCTGCAGGAGAGGGAGGATTACGCCATTATCCAAAAGAATATTGAGCCTCCATCATATTTATTGGTTTACCTGGCATGTCAAATTGCTCAAAGAAACACACTTGGATATAATTTATATCTACGTAAAGCAGAGGCAAATGCATTTTTTTTACAAAATCACTATGAATGGAATTCTAATGTAATTTCTTATGCCCTAACTCGTTTGGACGCAAGTCAATCAAACTATAAACTCATTAAGTTGACGTCGGGGGATAGGTCTCTTTTAAGTAGTTTGGAGGAGTTGAGGTTGATTAATAAAAGAAGTTTTATCGGTCAGTTATTGAATTGAAAATCTTAATAAATATTGTTTTTGAATAAATAACAAACATGTTTTATGATTGAAAAGGAATTAGTTAATTTTATTAAAAGTTTTGGAGTTAATTTTCTAAAGAACAGTTTCATTCAAAATGGAACACATCATTTAGAAAGTAATATTTCATTGCTTAAAAAGAATGCTATTTCCTCTGTCAAAATACCTAAGAAAGTATGGATCTATTGGGATTCTTTACAGGTTCCAGATTTGATAAAGGCAATAATTGAAAACAACAAAAGGAAAAACCCTACCTATGAATTTACGGTGTTGAATGAAACCAATCTCTTTGATTTCATTCCAAAAGTTGATTTTCATAAAGACATGTTGGCTGCGCACAAAGCAGATTATATCCGGTTGAAATTACTATCTACAAATGGTGGTATTTGGTTAGATGCGACTACTATTCTGGTAGATAAATTAGATTGGATAGAAGAGATGAGTAATTCAAACCATTATGATTTGATCGGTTATTACCGTGAGAAAAGTACTGTTTGTAAAGAATATCCCATTGTAGAAACTTGGTTTTTAGCAACAGGGCCGAACAATTATTTTATTAACCGTTGGCTGGAAATGTTTTCCCCAATAATAAAATATGGTAGTAAAGGATTTTTTGAAGTATTAAAATCAAGAGCGGATTATAAATTGATATCACAAGACTTGTCAAATCCAGCTTATCTCATGTTAAATATGTGTGAGCAGATTGCTAGCCGAGAATTGAAGGATGTAAATATGTATTTGAAAAAATGTGAGGACAGTGCATTTTTTATCCAGGAGAATTGTGATTGGGATTTTAACAGGATTAATTATGTCCTATGTAGGCAAAAAATGAACATTAATAATTTTCCTGTTTTGAAATTGACATCAAAAGATAGAGAGTTAGTTGAATTTTATTCAAAGGTCAATTTGATAAAAAGAGAAAGTATAATAGGCCAAATTCTAAATAATAAATCGAACGTAGCATCATAATATTCATGTTGAATAAATATAAAAACTACACAAAGAGCCAATATATAAAAGGTGACAGAATGTATTATCCAGCAAGATTTTCTAGGGAAAATATTATTGATTGGATTCTTTGTTCTGAAAGATATCTTTTGAGGTCATTTGTAGTTGCCTTAAGATCTGAAGAATATTATACTTTTTTGCAACCTAATAAATTGTTGAAGTTTTATTATACAAGAAAGAAAAATAAACTAGGATCAAAGCTTGGGTTTTTTATCCCTGCCGGTTGTTTCGGGTTAGGATTGCACTTGGCACATTATGGTTCCATAATTATCAACCCAAAAGCAAGGATAGGGGAAAACTGTACCATTCATGGGAATTGTTGTATTGGTAATACCGGAAGTGATGATAATGGCTTGCCAGTCATTGGAGATTTTGTGGATTTTGGTCAAGGGTGCCAAGTTTTAGGAGATATTAAAATATCGAATCATGTAAAAATTGGAGCAGGGTCAATTGTGTTAAACTCAATCCTTGAGGAAGGTGTTTCTGTTGTTGGAATTCCAGGTAAGGTAATCGTTAAAAAATAATCAAGTATGTTAATTTCATTTGTTCTTCCAGCTTATAAATCGAAATTCCTTAAACAAGCAATCGATAGTATATTAGATCAAACTTATTCAGAAATAGAGTTAATAATTATAGATGATAATTCTCCAGAAAATCTATATGAAATAGTTTCAACTTATCAGGACCCAAGAATTTCTTATTATAAAAACGAAGTAAATATTGGAGGGAAAGATCTTGTAGCTCAATGGAATAAATCAATTGATTATGCTAAAGGAGATTATTTAGTTTTAGCTGCAGATGATGACCTTTATCATCCTGAATTTACCGCAAATTGCATAGAGTTAATTCAGAAATATCCAGAGGTTGATATTTTACGCGCTAGGGTCTCTGTAATAAATGATGCTGGTGACCTATTGGAGATCGATGGAATCTTGGCCGAAAAGTGTAGCCAGATGGAATATGTCTATGACTGGGTAAAAGGCATTCCGTTTGTATGTATTGGAAATTACATGTTTAAGACTAAAGTGATCCAAAAAGAAAGGTTTGACAGTTTGCCTTTTGCCTTTGGAACTGATACTATTAGTACAGTGAAACTGGCTAGAAATGGAATAGCTAATACAAGTCAATTATTATTTGATTTTAGGGTCTCAGATATCCATCTTTCAAGTGATAAAACGAAATATGAACACAAAATAAAGGCAATTACTCATCTTTATACCATGATGCGAGCAATTGATTATCATCAGCCAAAGGATGAAATTGAGAAGCTGTGTTTGCAGAAAATCCAATGGGACACCCTTTATCAAAAATGTGTTTATGATTATTATAATGTAGCTGTTAAGAATTTACCTATAAATAAAGCAAGATGTATAGAGAATTGTGAATTATTAAGTAGAAAGGATAAAATGATTATGTACTTTAGATTTTTTAAGGACAAACTACTACGTTAGTTAAGAGGAAAGTCCTAATAATTTATATTTTTTATGCATGTTTCGGTTCCAATAGTAGTCGCATTTACTGAGAATTATTTTATTCCTGCAGTAACCTGTTTGTCTTCCATTTTAAAAAATTCAAATCCAAAATATCAATTTGAAGTAATCTGTTTATTAACAAAAGACCTTCCTGAGGATCTGCAGGGCTTATTAGCCAAGTTAAATCCACAACGGATGAAATTCACGTTTCTAAACCTTGACGGAGCATTGGAAGGCGTTTATGTAGATGAGCGATATACCATTGCTGCCTCATTTCGATTGTTATTACCCGAACTTCTAAAACAATATGATCGTGTAATTTATACCGATTGCGATGTTATCATTCAAAAGGATCTCGGTGAATTATATGAATCTATGGACTTAAACGGTAACTACCTAGCTGCCGTTTATGAAGCTGCATTGGAATCACAGATACCGTATTTAGAAGAAATTGGCTGTGAGCCCGGTTTCTACTTTAATTCTGGCTTTTTGCTGATGAACTTGGAGTTAATGCGCCAAGACAATATGTCGAAAAAGTTTATTGATGGTCTGAAAGTTCCTTATTTACAATTCCCAGACCAGGATGTACTCAATATTTATTGTAAAGGGAAAGTTTTGGGCCTATCGCCAGTATATAATGGAATTCGTACCTTTTTCCTTCCTCAATTCAAGCCTGATTTTCTGAAAAAATATACGGAGACTGATTGGAATCAAATTCAAAAAACTGGAACAATACATTATACAGGAGGAAAACCATGGAATGAGTTGACCATAAAATTTGAAGTTTGGTGGAAATATTATTTTGACTTACCTCAAGAATATAAAGAAAAATGGAATCCAAATAAGAAACTTCAATCATTAGCGAAGTTACTGCTAATGCCAATATTAGGAAAAGTTAGTTTAGGTTCAATTGCGTTAATTCGAAAAATTAAAAATATTTGATTTCTAATAATTTTTTTTCAATTCTCTAATTTATTGAAAGGTGCTAGGAAGTATAAAGAAATTACCCATAATTAGTCAAATCTGGTCATTCATAAGAAAAACCAAGATTATCAAGAAGCATAAGGAAGTTGCTGGTTTTTGGCATCCTGTAATCGATCAATATTATTCTGGTCAAATTGTTCTTGAAAATTTAAACCCTAAAAAAGAATTTCAAACCGATAGGATTATTTGGCAGTATTGGGGTCAGGGCTGTAGCGATGCTTCTCTTCCTGAGGTTGTGAAACATTGTTTTGAATCAGTAGATCAATATAAAGCCGATTATTTAGTAATTCGAATTGACGACTCAAATTATAAGGATTATGTGGATCTTCCAGAATATGTCATTGAAAAATTAGAAAAGGGTATTTTTAAGAGAACTTTTTTTTCTGATCTACTTCGACTTTCATTACTCAGTCTTTATGGAGGCGTGTGGCTGGATGCTACGATTTTATTGACAGCTCCATTAGATGAAAAATTTAAATCCTTGCCTTACTTTATGTATCAAAGGGATAATAAGGAGCAAAAAAAGAGTTTTTGGGAGAACAGTTATGCCTTTTATTGGGGATGGGACAAAGAATTTAAAGTCAAGGTATTAAACAGCATTATCTATGCTGAGAAAGGCAATGACTTGATAACAGATATGTTGGAGTTGATATTATATTATTGGCGAACGCAAAATGAAATTATAGATTATTTCTTCTTTCAAATTTTATATAATGAACTTGTAGAAGGGGAATTAAAGGACAAGCAGTGTCAAGTGGTCAGTGATGTATATCCTCATATCCTTCAGACTAAATTCAATGGGGTAAAAGGATTAATGGAATATGGAGAGGCTTTGAATTTTACATCAACTCATAAAATGTCCTATTTTGATGCTGATGGTATGAAGAAAATGAATGCATTTTTACAAAACTCGAATAAATTATGAAACACGCATTCCTGATTATAGCTCATAATGAATTTGATATACTATCAATTCTGGTCGATCTTATAGACGATAGTCGAAATGATATCTTCATCCATATTGATAAGAAAGTGAACGATTTACCTGCAATAAAAAGTAAATATTCGAATCTGTTTTTTGTAGATAATTCAAGCAGGATAGATGTTAGGTGGGGAGATATCAGCCAGATTGAAGCAGAATTTGCCCTTTTTGAATTGGCAAATCAAAACGGTCCTTATGCCTATTATCACATGATTTCCGGCGTCCATCTCCCATTGGTCAAACAAGATACCTTTCATGAATATTTCTCATCCATACCCATTTCCCAAGTATTCGTTCCGATGCCCTCGAGTCCTGAAGAACTTGAAAGAAAAGGGAATCGTATGAATTTATTTATGAAGAGCTTTAACTCCAGCTTGATGTCTCAAAGGTTATGGAGGGTAGGAATCAAGGTGCAGGATCTACTTGGGGTATATGTGAATAAAGATCGCACCTTTATTAAGGCTTCAAACTGGGTTAGTATTACTGATGACGCCGTAAAATTCCTTTTGTCTAGAAAGAAAACAATATTAAAAAAATATAAATATACCATGTGCGGAGATGAGCTTTTCGTACCTACTGAACTTGTCTATTCTGGAAAAAATTGGAACATTATGTATTCTGATAGGGTATTGATGCATAAAGTTGGTAATGCAAATTCAACAATTTTTTCTCAAGAAGATCTTGGGTCTTTATTTGAATCTAATTGCTTATTTGCAAGGAAATTTAGCTCATCACATTTTGGAATAGTTGAAAAGATATTGGATAGAATTAAATCCTAATTATGAAACATGCATACCTGATATTAGCTCATAATGAGTTTGAGGTTTTAAACAGACTTATTGAATCACTTGATGATGTGAGAAATGATATCTATATCCACTTCGACGCAAAAGTTAAAGAGTTACCAACCTTAGCGGTAAAATTTTCGAAATTATTTATTCTGGAAAACCGCGTAGATGTTAAATGGGGAGATGTAACTGTAGTGGAAGCTGAACTGAATCTTTTCGAGGCAGCCTCAAAAAACAAGTCCTATCAATATTACCACTTATTATCAGGGGTAGATATGCCAATAAAGTCCCAAGATTTCATTCATCAATTTTTTAACTCCAACCAAGGAAAGGAGTTTATTGGTTTTTATACTGGGGACATAAGTGAAGAAATCGATAGGAAGGTAAGAAGGACCCATTTGTTTTCAAGTTCTTTTAGAACGAATGAAGGAGTTTCCAATCAACTGAAAAGAATTGCAAGAGCAAGTTTAATTCGAGTTCAGGAACTTATTGGTTATAAAAGGAATAAGAGTATTGAATTCAAGAAAGGGACGCAATGGTTAAGCATTTCTGATGGCTTGGTTAAACTAATATTAAAGGATAAAAATAAAATTTTGCGAATATATCAAAACAGTTTTTGCTGTGATGAAATTGTAGTTCAAACGATTTGTTGGAATTCCGTATACAAAAATAAAGTTTATGATTACAAGGATGAGGGAAGAGGCTGTATGCGAGAGATTCGATGGGAAAATAATGTGATCAGAGATTGGGAAGATGCTGATTTTGAGTATTTAATACAATCAGATAAATTGTTTGCACGGAAGTTTAATTCTAAGAGTATCAATGTTGTAGATAAAATTCTACAGCATGTTCAGACAAATAAAGCTTAGTTTTGTGGGGACTTGAAAATGAATAGAAAGCCACTAATTTCGATAATTGTTCCTGTTTATAATGCAGAGAAAACTTTGCATATATGTTTGGATTCTTTATCATCCCAGACTTACAAAAATTTACAGATAATTTTCATCAATGATTGTAGCACGGACAACAGCTTACAGGTGTTGGAAAAATTTAAGGAGCAATCACAATTTGATGTAGAAATCATTATCCATGAAGTGAATAGGGGTGTTGCAGCTGCTAGAAACACCGGTTTGGATGCTGTAAAAGGGGAGTATATTTATTTTGTTGATGCAGATGATGCAATTGACCATGATGCCTTGGAGTTGTCAGCTGAAAAGGCTGAAAAAGAGAATCTCGATATTTTGGGATTTAGTTGGTACCTGACTTTTGAGAAAAATGAAAGAAAGATGAATCAGCCAAATTTTGAATCACCGATGGAGGCAATTGAAAATATGATGAGGGGAACGATGAGGTGGAACCTATGGCTGTTTTTGTTCAAGACAAAATTATTTGTTGATCACAATATTCGGTTCATTGAAGGTAAAAATATGGGGGAGGATCTGATGGTAGCGATTAAATTGTTCTGTAATGCGAAATATGTAGCTTATTTGGATCGTCATTTTTATCACTATGGACAAAGTAATACCGCTTCATTGACAAAAACCTATTCCGATAGTCATATTGAACAAGTGTCAGCAAACGTAGAACACGTTGAAAACTATTTAAAAAACAGTGAATTATCAGATAAGTTAGGTAACTTAATATATTATTTAAAATTAAATATAAAACTACCATTATTAATTTCTGAAAAAATCTCTCAATATGAAAAGTGGCTAAGCTGGTTTCCAGAGGCAAATCCGTATGTGATGGAAAACACAGCCCTTCCTATGAGAACAAGACTTTTACAATTAGCTGCAGTCAAAAAACAATTTTGGCTGATTAAACTTTATAATAGAGTTGTTTTGAGAATGGTTTATGGAGTATTGTATAAATAATCATTGTACTATATGATTCGATTGTTGCTTTATATTATTCTAGGAGCTTCGGTGAGTTTTTATCTCTTCCCGATCTCTTTCACTTTTCTACCTAGCCTAAACACCAAAATGATCCTAGCATTGCTAGGTGTTATGTTTGCTGGGATGAATTGGTTAATGGAAAAAGAAATTAAAATTTCAAAAGGGTTTTTAGTTTCAGTCATATTAGCTTTGTTGTTTTCATTCATCTGCTTCTATTCTACCGACATAAATAAAACTACCGATTACGCCTATGCTTCTTATATACTAAGTTTTGCTGTTTGGTACTTTGGCGCTTATGCTATCTGTACTATGATTAAATCTGTCCATGGGAAAGTAGATTTTAAGTTAATAACTTTTTATGCCACAGCGGTTTGTGTCTTTCAATGTATAGCAGCACTTATGATTGATAATATCCCAAGTGTCAAGCTTTTCGTAGATAGTTATGTGTCTCAAGGCCAGGAATTCTTTGAAGAGGTCGGAAGACTTTATGGGATTGGTGCAGCATTAGACCCCGCTGGTGTTAGGTTTACCATCGTTTTATTAATGATTACTGCAACCCTAAATAATGATGAAAAAGTTAGGAACAATACTTGGTCAATTAGTTTATTGTTAATCGCCTTTTTCTTTATTGCAATTATTGGAAATGCCATTTCTAGAACGACCATTTTAGGATTGGGGGCATCCTTAGGCTATTTAGTATTTGGTTCATCCGTTTTTAGACAAGCTGTAAAGAAGTATTCTGGAAAATTAAGTCTTTTGTTCGGACTATTTCTGGTTGTTGCCATTGGAGTATCCATTTACCTATATAATACCAACGCAGAGTTTTATGATCAAATGCGTTTTGCCTTTGAGGGTTTCTTCAATTACGTTGAAAAAGGTGAATGGAGAACAGACTCAACAGATAAGTTGAATAGGGAAATGTGGGTATGGCCAGAGGATCAGAAAACTTGGTTAATCGGTACTGGATTGTTTGACAACTTCGTATTCAGTACGGATATTGGCTATTGTCGTTTTATTCTTTACTCTGGCTTAATTGGTTTTTCTGTATTCGCCCTTTTGTTTGTGGTAAATGCATTGGTTTTTATGAAAAGACACCCTGATTATTGGATGTTTTTCTTGATTTTATTGGTTTTAACCTTCGTTATCTGGTTTAAGGTTGCAACTGATATCTTTTTTATATACGCAGTTTTTTATTGTATCGATTCGTTAAAGGTTACAGAAGATATAGCTGAAAAAGAAGAAGTTTATGAAGATAGTTTATTGCATCCTAGGTACATTTAACTCAGGAGGTATGGAGCGAGTATTGGCTAATAAAACCAATTATCTTGCTAAACTTGGACACGATATCAGCATCATTACTACTGATCAGAAAAATCGAAAACCTTATTTTGATTTGGATGAATCAATAAAGCAAATAGATTTAGGCATAAATTATACAGAAAATAATAGTTCTGGTCTTCTTAAAAAGCTTTTTGATTACCCCAAAAAACAGGCATTGCATAAAAAATTGCTAACAGAACAACTGTTAGCAATTCAACCTGAAATCTGTGTTTCCCTGTTCGATCATGAAGTAGACCTATTGCCTGAGATAAAAGATGGAAGTAAGAAGATTGTTGAAATACATTTTTCAAGATTTAAAAGATTGCAATATGGTCGGAAAGGAATTTGGAAGATTATTGATAGCTATAGAAGTAAAAAAGACCTAAAGACCGTTCAGAAATATGATAAGTTCGTCGTCCTTACAGAAGAAGATAAATCCTATTGGGGCGATCTTCCAAATATCATTGTAATCCCAAATGCCAATAGCTTTCCAGTTTCGCAACGTAGTAATTTAACTTCGAAACATGTTATTGCTGTCGGACGCTATGATTATCAAAAAAGATTTGAGGATCTAGTGGATGTTTGGAAAATAGTTCATCAACAAGAGCCAGATTGGAAGCTGAATATCTTTGGAAAAGGACCAGAAAAGGAAAACTTACAGAATCAAATCAATAAGCTGGGACTCGAAAAGTCTTTAATTCTTCAAGAACCAGTAAGAAATATAGACCAACAATACTTGGATAGCTCAATGATTGCCATGACTTCAAGGTATGAAGGTTTACCAATGGCCTTGCTAGAGGGGCAGGCGTCCGGATTGCCAATGATATCATATGCATGCAAATGTGGGCCACGTGACATTATCCAGGATGGTAAAAACGGATACTTGTTAGAAGAAGAGGATAAAGCAGGTATGGCAAATAAAATATTAGAGTTGATACGTGATCCAGAATTAAGAGATACGATGGGACAGCATGCATTTGAAATGTCTGGAGATTTTTCAGAAGCAGCAGTTATGAAAAAATGGATTCAATTGTTTAATGATGCCTTGAATAGACGCTAATGAAAACTATTGTAATATCTGCCGTAAATTTAGTTGAAGCCGGTACTTTGGCTATCCTTCAGGATTGCTTGAAGTTTTTGTCAGACTATGCTGTGAAGAATGGTTACCGTGTTGTAGCTATTGTTTATAAAAGAGAATTAACTGATTTTCCCAACATTGAATATATAGAGACACAATGGCCAAAGAAAAGATGGGTTAATAGGCTTTGGTATGAATATGTCTCTTTAAAAAAGATTTCCAAAGAAATAGGTCCGGTTGAATTATGGTTTGCTTTACATGATACGAGCCCTTCCGTAATTGCTAATAGGAGAGCGGTATACTGTCATAATTCATTTTCCTTCTACAAATGGAAAATGCACGATTTGTTTTTTGCCCCTAAAATTGCCATGTTCGCAATCTTCACCAAACTTATCTATAAGACCAATATCCATAAAAATGAGTATTTAGTTGTTCAGCAAGAATGGTTTAGGAGAGGGCTAAGCAAAATGTTTCATATTGATCCTAAAAAAATTATTGTCACTAGACCGAAAATTGTTGACAATGCAGTGGAGGTCATTGATCAAGAGCGAAATTCCAATTATAACTTTTTATTTGCAGGTTCTCCAAATAGTCATAAGAATTTTGAAGTTATCTGTGAAGCAGCGAGAATATTAAAGTCAGATTATGGTTTAAATAATTTTAAGGCTACTATCACTGTAAAAGGTAATGAGAATAAATATGCCAATTGGCTGAAAAATAAATGGGGAAGTGTAAATAATATTGAGTTTTTAGGTTTTATTCCAAAAGCGAAATTGCTTGAACTCTATGGAATGACCGACTGTCTTATCTTTCCTTCAAAAGTTGAATCTTGGGGCCTGCCAATTTCAGAATTTAAGAAATATGATAGACCTATGCTTTTGGCTGATTTACCTTATGCACATGAAACCGCAGAAGGAAGTAAATTGACTGCCTTTTTTAATCCGGATAACCCAAAGGAATTGGCTGATTTAATGGCTCAATTAATAAAAGGAGATTATTCTTCACTAAAACCAAAACCGGTTGTTCCACTTGATGAACCAAAAGCTGACAATTGGGAAGAATTATTTAATATTTTACTAAAATAACCGACGTACAGTTTATCATATGAAAGTTCTACAATTAGGTAAGTTTTATCCGATCCGAGGCGGTGTTGAAAAGGTTGAATACGATTTGATGCTTGGTTTATCAAATCAAGGTGTTCATTGCGATATGCTTTGTGCTTCCACAGAAGATCATCCAGAGGCTACAATACATCTAAATAAGTTTGCAACACTATTTGTCGTTCCGACTCAAATAAATGCTGCAGCGACCAAATTAGCCCCTAAAATGATCAGCAAACTCCGCAAGATATGTAGGAACTATGATGTCATTCATGTACATCACCCTGATCCCATGGCTACTTTGGCTTTGTTCTTATCGAATTATAAAGGCAAGGTTGTTCTCCATTGGCATAGTGATATCCTAAAGCAGAAGACTTTATTGAGGCTGTACAAGCCACTTCAGGATTGGTTGATCAGGAGAGCTGATATTATTGTAGGAACCACCCCAATTTACGTTGAGCAGTCCAAGTTTCTAAAGCAGGTTCAATCAAAAGTGGATTTTATTCCCATTGGTGTGGATGTTGATCCTGAAATATCTCCATTGCTTGAAAATATTAAAAAGGAATATCCGAATAAGAAGATAATTTTTTCATTGGGTCGGCTGGTTGAATACAAAGGCTATGAGTACCTAATAAAATCTGCCAAATACCTGGACGATAGTTATCAAATTGTAATCGGTGGCAAAGGACCCCTGAAGGAAGAATTAGATGCTTTGATCACTGAAAATGGATTAGGATCCAAGGTGAAATTACTAGGATTTATGACTGATGAAGAAGTGGTTGGATATTATCAAGCCTGTGATTTGTTTTGTTTAAGCTCCATATTAAAGACTGAAGCATTTGCTATTGTTCAAATCGAGGCAATGGGATATGGCAAACCTATTGTTTCAACCAGAATCCCTGAATCTGGCGTAAGCTGGGTAAATCAAAATGGTGTTTCGGGATTGACCGTAGAAATAGAAGATGAACGTTCTTTAGCGGATTCATTCACTACAATCCTGACCAACGAAGATGTCTACAAAAATCTATCGGATGGAGCGAGAAAACGCTATTTTGAGCATTTTACGCGACAAAAAATGGTAGATAAATGTTTACAAATATATAATAAGATTTTAGCCTAATATTGCCAATACCTAATTTAGCGCAAAATCGTAGAAGATGATTTTTATTGACGTTCAACAAATTTTCTTGCGATTCTTTCGTTGTTCTTATTCTTTCTTGCTAAATTATCATTATTTAACCTAAAAAAATATTGATTAATGGACGAAAACATGAATGCAAAGAGCCATAAGGTTCCTAATCAATTATTTTTCAATTTAATCCAAGAAGATCTTAACCTTGGAAAAACCGTGAAATTTAATGTTTCAGGAAACAGTATGTTGCCCTTTTTAAGGCATGCAGATCAAGTTACAATCAAACAACCCATTAATAATAATGTTAATATAGGTGACATTCTTTTAGCCAAACATGAAGGAAAAATTGTTTTACATCGATTCGTTGGAATTAAAGATGGTAAACTAGTCCTTGCAGGCGATGGAAATCTCTATCAAAAGGAATTTATCCTTAAAGATGATGTGTTAGCAATCGTAATGAACGGCTTTAGAGATCGTAAAGAGCTTAATGTTAATTCTTGGTATAAAAAGAAGTTAGGGATGTTGTGGTACTATTTAAGGCCATTTAGATACCTCATAAGTAAATTTAATAGTTGAAAAATGAAATTGAGAACTGATTTGCAGCTTCGGAAGTTAGGAAATGACTATATCATCATTGACCCAGGTCAGGAAATGATTGATATGTCCAAAGTTTTTACACTAAACGAGACTGCTGCATTTTTATGGGAAGAGTTACAAGGTAAAGAATTTACCGAAGAAACTGTTTCCGATATTTTGTTGGAAAATTATGAAGTGAATGAGGATGTGGCGGTAAAAGATGCCAAAAAGCTTATCCAGACCTTTATAAAAGGAGGTTTAATCAGAGATTAAAGTAATGCTAAATAACAGGATTATTAATATATTTTTTTTATTACTTAAATCTGGATTGTGGAAAAATGCTAATTTAGATACAGAGTTTTTTCCTTTAACTAACCGAGAATGGGAAGAAATCTATAAAATTAGTATAAATCAAACCGTAGAATGTATCGTATTTGACGGTATTCAAAAATTAGAGCCAAAATACCAACCTAGTAAAATTTTGTTGTTGAACTGGGCGGTGAGAGTTGAAAAGCATGCGCAAAGGAATGAAAGAATGAATGAGATCATCATCAAATTACATTCTCTGTTCCAGGAACATCAAGTAAACAGCATTTTGTTGAAAGGTCAAGGCCTTGCAAAATGCTATGACAATCCTGCAAGAAGGGTATGTGGTGATATAGATCTATTTTTTGAAGACAAAAACACTTATACGAAAGCATTTAATATTATTAACGAAAAAGGGTTAGAGATCAATTCTATGCCCGGATTTAGTTCCGAGTACAATTTTGAAGGATTTGAAGTCGAACATCATCGCAATATGTTTGATATCCATAATCCATTTGTTCAAAATAAACTGGAGAAAATCCGACTGGAGGAGGTCAATAACTTCACAACTTTAAATATTGAAAACACTAAAATACAATTACCGTCTGCATTAGAAACAATTATCCAAGCTAATTCCCATATCCTAAAGCATTTGCTTTCCTATGGTATCGGAATACGTCAATTATGTGACTCTGCAAGGATTTATGCACATTATAATCAAGAGTTGAGGACAAGTAATTTAAAAGAAATTTATTCCTCATTGGGGATAAAGAATTGGATAGATATGTTGCACCTCTTGTTAGTTAAATATTTGGGTTTAGAAGAATCTAATCTGCCTTATAAACTGACAGCAAATTTAGACGCGGATTGGATGATGGAAGATATTTTGGTGTCAGGGAATTTTGGGTTTCATAATGCAAATTTTGTAGATAAAGAAATCAATTTGAATGGCGGACGAGCGAATAAGAAAAGTAGGATATGGAAAAGCTTTTTGAAATATGTTAAGGTAACACCTTCAGAAGCAATCTGGTTTCCAATTATGCAATTTTATTCAAGGTTCAAAATATAAGGTATTGTTAGCAGGAATTACATATCAGCTAAAATGGGCTTGGGAACAAGCAAAAGGTCATAAAAATGAACTGATAGTTTTTTTCATCCTTGAGTTAATTGGAATTGCCTGCTCGTTATATTTTGTCGTATGGTCGAAACATGCAATTGATTTTGCAATAAGCGGTGATAAAGCTTCCGTTGATAAAGCGCTAATATTAACCGTATTATTTATCGTTCTTGGACTTATTGTTAAAGCTTGGGGATCTTGGATCAATGAAAGGACAAGAGCAAAAATGCTCATTGAAGTTCAAAATAAACTGATCAAGATCCAGATGTTGTCAAGATGGAAAGTAATTAAGAATTGGCACACTGGAGACATGCAGATAAGAATAAATAATGACGCCAATGAAATCGTGCAGATGATTGGTTTCTCATTTATTTCCTTTCTGATTACAGTGATCAAATTACTTGCTTCGTTTGCATTGCTTTGGTCCATGGACCCAATGCTTGCATTATTGATCTTGGCAATTTCACCATTGTTCATTTTTACCAAAATTTATTTCAAGAAACTAAGATTTATCAATAGATCTTTGAAAAAAGCAGAATCAAATTTAGGAAAAGTGGTACAAGAAAACCTGAGATTCAGAATGGTTCTCAGAGCTCTGGGACTTCAGAATTTCAGATGGCAGAAAGTTGAAGAGAGCCAAGCTAACATATATGATTTAAAACTGAAATTGTTGAATTTTTCAACAATTTCACAGAGTTCTTTGAAGTTACTTATCAATATCGGTTTCCTACTGACTTTTGTCTGGGGAGTTTATAAATTGAGAACTGATGAAATTACATTTGGAATGATGACCGCTTTCCTTCAATTAGTTGGAAGGATCCAAGGGCCATTATTGCTCCTTATGAGTTTTATTCCAGTTTTTATAAAATTTAGAACAGCAGCTGAAAGGGTGGAAGAGGTTTATAAAACAGAAGTTGAAGAAGAATATACCCCTGAATTTATTAAAGACCCATATGAATTGATCATCAAAAACTTAAGCTTTAAATATGAAGATAATTTGGTGATCGATGATTTTAACCTGAAAGTGAAAAAAGGCGAGCCAACAGCCATCATTGGTTCAAGTGGCAAAGGAAAAACAACGCTGATTAGGTTGTTGTTAGCTGTAATCCAACCTAACAAAGGTGAAATTTATGTGGAAACAGGACTAAAAACGTATGCTATTAATCATAATCACCGTGTAAATATAGCTTATGTACCCCAAGGAGATAAACTGTTTTCGGGTACCATTAAGGAAAATATCCTGACTGATACTGAAAATGTTAATCCTGAAAAGATATATGAAGTCTTGTTCCTGAGTTGTTCCGAGTTTGTCTATGACCTTCCTGATGGTTTGGATACGGTAGTTGGAGAATCCGGGTATGGTCTTTCCGAAGGGCAAGCTCAGCGTATTGCACTGGCAAGAGCATTAATGAAGGAAAACAGCATTTGGTTATTTGATGAAGTAACATCGGCTTTAGATCATAAAACATCAGAACTATTAATAGAGAGATTGATGAGTGCAGCGAAGAACAAGATTGTAATTTTTGTAACACACGACTTAAAATTGGCCGAAAAATGTAGTCAATCGGTTTATATGCAGTAATAAAAATTTTTTGAAGGAAATAATGAAAACAGTGGACTATTTAGTTGCTGAGAATTTGATTAGGATCGTATATGATGATTCAATTGATATTCAAAGTAGTTTATCTTCATTTATTGATTTTGAGGTTCCATTTGATCAAAATGCAGAGGCCATTGTACACGTTGAAATTGTTTTGGAACCCACTGACATTGACCTCACAAATGCCAAACTTCTAAGTGATGTTTCCATTATCTGGGGCGATAGGTTCAAATTTGAAGAAACAGAACAAAAGTATGTCACCTCGGTGGAAAATGGAAATGCTAAAGACACTGAAATTTGGAGAATGATAAGTGATAAAGACTTCCGATTCTCGAAAATTCACATAAAAAAACAAGAGTTGTATGACTCAAATATTTTAAGCTGGCTCATTATGGTTGCATTTGGTCAGCGAGTTCTTTCAAATAATACAGCATTGATACATTCCTCTGTAGTCGAGAATGGAGAATATGCTGTTTCCTTCTTAGGAAAAAGCGGAACTGGGAAAAGTACACACAGTAGGTTATGGATAAGTACCAATGATGGTTTTCAACTATTGAATGATGATAACCCAGCAGTAAGAATCGTGGGTGATGAAGTATTTATCTATGGAACTCCTTGGAGTGGAAAAACAGCTTGTTACATTAATAAAAAGCGAAAATTAATGTCAATTATTAGACTGACACAAGCAAAAGAAAACCAAATGGAATGGAAAAGCAAAGGTGTTGAATCCCTATTGGCTCTGTTGCCAAGCTTTACCGCAATCAGATGGAATGCCAATATTTTTTCTTCCATGGTTACCATCCTTGAAAACATTATCCAACGAACTAATGTTGGACAATTAAATTGTCTCCCAAACCAGGAGGCAGCTATACTATGCTTAAATGAAATTAAAAAAGTAAATAAACTTGAAAATGAATAGATTAATTATCAGCCTGTTTGCATTGACTTTGTTTGGACTTAGTTCATGCGTTGTTTCTAAAAAGGTAACTTACCTTGAAAATATGGTTCCAGGTTCTGAATATCCTATGCAGGAGATTCCAACCTTAAAGATTCAGAAGTATGATAGATTGAGCATTATTATCAGTTCAAAGACTCCTGAATTGGCAGCACCATTCAACCCTGATGGTGGAATTTATAATGTAGGTGATAAAGGTGAAATTACAACCTCAGCTACAGGAGTTCCAACTGAAAAAGGATATTTAGTGGATAAAAACGGAAATATCGACTTTCCAGTTCTTGGTGTCATCAAAGCAGAAGGTAAAACTGCCGAGGAACTTAAGAGTTTTATTACGGACAGGTTGGTTAAAGAAAATTTAATCAATTCTCCTTTAGTTAGAGTAGAACTACTGAACATTAAAATCATGATGATGGGTGAAGTTGGTGCTGTAGGTATCCTGAATGTTCCTGATGGTCAGATTTCTATTCTAGAAGCAATTACTCGTAGCGGTGGTCTAACCACAAATGCTTTAACCGAAGCCATTACGGTCATCAGAGAAGAAAACGGTTACAGAAAAATGTATACAAGTAATATTGAAGATGTTAATCTATTCGACTCTCCAGTTTATTATTTGAAACAAAATGATATCGTCTATGTAAAACCTAGATCTGCCGTTCCTACTCCTAGAGAAGACTTAACATGGAGATACATTGGTTTTGCTACCGGTATGTTGACCCTTGGTGTGAGCCTTATAGCATTATTTAATAGAAACTAACAAATTAATGGTTAATCATTCAATAAATAAGCCTTTTCAAGGAAAAGGTAAACAAGATCAATCTCTTTATGTATTAGATATCTTGCGATATCTTTTGGGGAACTGGAAATGGTTCTTGTTATCGATATTGATCTTTGGTGGATATTTTTATTACCAATACAGTAAGACTCCATTTTTATATAAAAAGGATCAAACTGTAATGATAAAGACAGCCACGAACTCCATGAGTGCCTCTAGGATCACCAGACCTAATAACTTTTACAATTTTGTAAATGTTAACTCTGAAATCCTTCAGCTTAGATCGCAAGAGTTAATGCGTAATACCATTAGTCTCTTGAATGCGGATGTAAGCTATTCTAGGAAAGATGGACTGAGGTCAGTGGAACTCTATAAAACTTCACCGTTTATTGTTCGTTTTACAAATGTTCCTCCACAGGCTGGGTTTTCATTTAATCTGAAATATAAAGGAAACAATCAGGTTGAACTATCTTCATTTTCAAACTCTGACCCAGATAAAACAGTAACAGTAAAACTTAATTCAGAAGCCAAAACACCAGTTGGAAATGTAATCATTTCAGCCAATTCTGATAAAGCATATCGTGTAAATCTTTCTGAGGATATTACGATTACCAAAAGCCCTATCGAATCTATGGTAGGTTACTTTTTGGGAAATCTTAATATCGTTCAAATGGAAGATGTAGAAATCCTTCAGATGACTATGGAAGATACTTCTCCATTGCGTGCAGAAGACATGATCACTAAGTTGATTGAGGTGTACAATCAAATGACCATTGAAGATAAAAAGACAGTCGCTAATAATACGGCTGATTTCATCAATGACAGGATTGTAATCATTGAAAAGGAACTAAGTTCAGTGGAATCTAGCTTGGAAGGCATGAAAACCCAAAACCAAGGGTTGGATGTTAAATCTGCAGGTGAGGCTTATTGGACCGAATCTAGAACTTACCAAAGCTCAAGTAAAGAATTAGAAACGCAATTGAAATTGGTAGAGATCATGCGCCAAAGGTTAAGTGATCCTAGCCGAGTGGATGACCTTATTCCAAGTAACACTGGATTGGTGGATAATAATATCGAGGACATCATCTCTGAATATAACACGTTGTTATTGAGAAGAAACCGTTTGATGAGTGGAAACAGCTCTGAAAACCCAATTGTTCAAGATCTGAACAGTGCACTTTCTCAGGTAAGACAAAATATCGCCCGTGCTATTGATAACGTAATTTCTGGTTTTAGGATCAGAATGAATAACATGAGGGAAGAAGAGAATGCAGCGATCGGAAAAGCGAGAAGCCTTCCCTCAAAACAACGAATTATGTTGTCTGCTGAACGTCAGCAAAAGGTAATTGAAGAGCTTTATATTTTCTTGTTGAACAAACGTGAAGAAAACGCGATCAATAGAGCTATGACGGATGATAACATCCGTGTTATTGACTCTGCATCGGGTTCTAATGCTCCTTTCTATCCTAGCAAATTCAAAAAAGTTGCAATTGGTGTAGCCATTGGTATTGCAGTTCCAGCAGCCATATTGTTGTTGATGCTGTTATTGAATACCAAGGTTAGAAACCGTAAGGATATTGAAGATGTAGTAAGTGTTCCTTTCTTGGCCGAGATTCCTTTCTCAACCGAGATGAAAAATGCCAAGAGTGATATCGTTATCAAAGAACAAGGCGTTGATGAGGTGACAGAAGCATTCAGGATTTTCAGAACGAACCTAAGCTTTATGTCTTCTGGTGATAAAAAACAAAAGGTCGTAACATTTACTTCATTCAATGTAGGTGCCGGTAAAACCTTCTCCGTTATTAATTTAGGAGTGAGCATGACCTTTTTGAAAAAGAAAGTCGTTTTAATCGACTTAGACCTTAGAAAGGGTACTTTAAGTAACATCACAAAATTCCCTATGCCAATTGGTGTTACGCATTACCTTTCTGATAGTTCTGTTACGGTAGATGAAATCATCTATAAAGATAGAACAGATGCCGAGATAGACATCGTTCCGATTGGTGTGATCGCACCGAATCCAGTTGAGCTATTATTAAGTGAGCGTTTGGATCAATTGATCGCTGAACTAAAAGAACGTTATGACTATATTATCGTTGATAATGTTCCATTGGGAATCGTTGCAGACGCTGATATCGTGAATAGGATTACCGATGTGACCATATTCGTTGTTCGTGCTGGTAAGATGGATAGAAGGCAATTGCCTGATGTTCAGAAAATCTATGATTCTTCAGCATTGACCAATATGGCCATCCTATTAAATGGGGTGAAATTCGGAAATAACCCTTATGGTTATGGTGGATATGGATATGGTGGTTATGGCTACGGTTATGGCTATGGTTATTCAGCCCAACAGAAAAGAGGTTTCTTCTCAAGACTATTTGGAAGAAAATAAAATGAACAATACAGAAAAAGCCCTATAGAATATTTATAGGGCTTTTTTTGTTAATCATTTTCTGATTCTATGATTTTATGAATGGAATCGATGTATCCCTGTAATTCTCTGTTTTGCTTTTTTACGATCCGTGGTTTTAAATAGAGCCAAACAAATAATAGCCAACCCAAGGTTAAGGCATAAGTAATAATAGCCATTCCATAGCTCATCCTTAAACAGAATTCATAAAGGTAAATCAAGATACCAATGCTAAGCAGTGAAAAATAAATATTCATAAAACGGCTTTGAATATTCCTTTGTTTCTCCTGGATACTAAGTAAGGAATTTAAATAAGCCTTATTGTCCTGATCTTTGTTTAACTCAAAAATGGATTTATAAAATAGATTGAACTTTATTAAGGAAATGGAAATCGCCAGAATAATAAATGACATTCCAATTTTTGGATAAATAGTGCTAGCATCATATAAAAACCAGATTGAAAGAATAAAGATAACGGTTAGACCCAATGTGATATTTGAGGTCCATTTCTTCTTCAGAGAATTCTTTTTATATTTTGAAAGGCGTTGTTTTAGTTCTCTTATATCTGGAGAGATAGCGGGTTGCTTCTTCCAAATGTGAGATAGATTTAACTCGTTATTTTCCATGATTTTTAAATTTTATATTTAATCTTTCTTTTATCCTATGGATTTTGACCCTAATATTGCTGTCAGATAATCCCACAATTTTTGATATCTCCTGTTGTTTGATCCCTTCCAATTCCAAAGAAATAATGATTCTATCCAACTCCGGAAGTTCAGAAATGAATTGATATAATAATTTTATCTCTTCATCCAATTCATGATCCGCATTGTCCTCCTCTGGAATGAATGTTTCCACCTTCAAAATTTTTTCGTTTTTCTTGATCTGGCTTAAACAGGTATTGGTTGCTATCCTGAATATCCAGGTTCCTATACTGGCCTCATTCCTAAACGTTGATAGCTTTTCCCAAACTGTAATAAAAGTTTCTTGGGCTAAATCCTTTGCTTGGTCTTGGTCATTGATATAGCCCATGCACAATCGATAGATTTTGCCCCAATATTCTTCATATAATTTGTTGAAATCCATTACTTTAGAAAGTTTTGAACTTGTTGTAAATACCAATCTTTAGCATCATACATGATAAAGTGTAAACTGTTCTCAGCATACCTAAAATCAGCAGATCTCAAGTTGACATATTGTTGCTCTATTGCGGGTTTGATTTGTTTGAAGCTACTTTCAAGCAAAATCAAGGTAGGACATTGAATCGATTTTATCTCTTCCCTCAAATCGGTGTTGCTGAAATCGCAAAACATCTTTCCAAATGTAGATCTGTCAGATTTCATGGTCCAATCCAAAATTATTTGTTGTTTACTTGTATCTTGAACCATCCCTGTCATTACTTGTTTTTGCATTGCTTTAAACTGTTCATCAGTAATTGAATTCATCTGATTGACAATTGCAGAACAATCAATATTAGGTTTTGATTTAAAATTTGGGTCACTCAATGCAGCCAAGCAAGGAACCGCATCAACAACCACAATCTTGCTGATTAAAGTCGGTTCTGTAGCTGCAATGTCCTTGGCCATCACTCCGCCCATACTATGACCGATGATAATTGGATTTAGAATTTTTTCGCTTTTAATATAATCAATAATATCATCTCGCCAACCTTTAAAGCTTGGATCTGTTTGCGCAGGCACAGAAGCAAAGCCTGCCATGGTTAATACATAATAAGTGTAATCATTCCCAAGGGCATCAATCGTTTCTTTCCAAACCTCTCCAGATGATGCAAAACCCGGGATAAATAGGATGTTTTGCTTTCCATTTCCAATCTTTTCTATTTGGAAACTATTTTCTTTGGTTTGAGCGTCTGCTGTTGATACCAATGCTACAAAGGCGATAGCGGCTAGTAAAATGTTTTTCAAGTTCATAACTAATTGTTTTTGTTTTCCTTTAGATATGATTTTGAAAAAAATGTTACAGTATATTTCACAAATATATTACTATTTCAATATTGCGTTGAGTAAGTTGTTGAATAACAGTTCGATAAAAGAATTTGCTTTGTTTTTTTATTCAGATAATGTTGGTTTTATTACTTCCACTTCTTAGCATATTTTTTTAAATTTATTACATCCAAGCCTTAAGCTCTTGGTTTATAAATCAATAACCATTTCCTAATACAGCACTAATTATGTCCAAAAGCCCCTTATTCCGAAAATTGATTGCCTTAATTTTGCTTACTTCTGTATTTTCTCCAATGTTTGGTCAAAATGCTCCAAAACTCATCATCAGATCCGATGATATCGGTTCGTTTAATGCGGCAAATCTTGCCATTATTGAAACCTATCAAAAAGGCATAACAACTTCAGTAGAACTGATGGTAAATTGTCCCTGGGCACCTGAGGCTGTGAAGATGTTAAAGGAAAATCCAAATTTAGATGTTGGGGTGCATTTGATGATTACCAGTGAATGGGAGAATTGTAAATGGCGACCTTTGACATCGGCGAAAAGTTTGGTTGATGATTATGGCAATTTTTTCTCTTTCATCTACCCAAATAAAAAGGTACCGATGGCATCCATTCAGGAGCACCAATGGAAATTGGCGGATATTGAAGCAGAGTTCAGGGCCCAAATTGAAATGGCGAAGAAATTGTTACCGCGAATTTCACATATATCCACACATATGGGTTGTGGTAATTGGGATAAGGAGGTAAAGGAAATGTTGATCAGGCTTTCTAAGGAGTACAATTTACCTCAGGATATGGATTATGAATTCTTAATGTTCCCAGATTTAGACCTGAAAAGCAAAGCTAATGTAGAAGAAAAAATTCAAGCTTTTTTGAAGGCGCTTGATGAATTAAAGGAAGATAAAGTATACTTGTTTGTGGAACATCCTGGCCTTGATGTCAGTGAAATGGAAAATGTAGGCCATGAAGGTTATAGAAATGTTCGTGAAGATAGGAGTGAGGTAACCAAAATCTTGCTAGATTCAAGGATTAAAACCAAAATCCATCATTTAGGAATTGAATTGACAGACTTCAAATCCTTAAAACCAAAGAGGGTTGAATAAAAGCCCTTAATGAATAAAATTAAAAAACGGATAAATATACATGAGATAAATGGATATTAATGCTAAAGCAGAAATCCATATGCGGTATAAATAATGCATCATTCGATAATCTCCTGTGATATACCAATTGGCATAGATAGCAGCACTTGAGAAAAAAATAATAAAGCTGAAGAATAAGACGATCACCATATAATAATTTTGTTCATTTGTTAATTTCCTTATTTCAAATAATTAGATTTTTTGGTTGGTCTGATAACTTCAGTTATTCTTCAAATATATATAATATATTCATAATAAGAAATTTTAAATCTTTGAAATATCTAAATTATTTTTGAAATAAAATATAAAAGCTTTTTTATATAGTTGTTTCGTTGTTATGAATGAACTATTCTTAATAGAATTTAATATATTTGTTCTGTTAAAAAAAGAATCCCTTTTGGTTATGCAGTTCAAAAAAAGAACATTCACTTTACTTGATAAGTTGTTTCTTTCCGTGTTTATCTTAAATATTCTGAATTATTTTTTGTTCGAAAAAACACTAATTTCCCTTCGGGTAATTTTTTTCTTTTTCCTTTTTGGAATGGTGTTCTATTGGTTGATCCGAAAAAATGACCTATTGCGTAATGTTGGAAAATTAGAAAGCATATTCTATAGTATAATCCTTACTGGATCCTACCTGACTTTTATTTTTCTAGGCCTAAATTATATGTTTTGCTCATCCGAAACCGAAGTTTCGACCTATAAGGTAAAATGTAAGATAAATAAAATTTGGTTGCCAGAGGAAGGAATGACACCAAAAGTAGTAAAAGCGGAATTCGAAAACGGATTCCATAAAAGAATAGGGCTCTCAGAAGGCATAAGAATTCAAAATGTACATCCAGATTCTTTGAATGTCTATTTATCCTTGGGCTTATTTGGAATTCCTGTAATCAAAAAAGTGGAATTTGATCATTCGCATTCTTAAAAACCGTTCAAATATGTGCCTCCGTCCATTTCATTAGCCATAAAATGGATGATACTTCCGTAATTATCTGTAGTAATCGGTTCCAATAAATATTTTAATATAGTTTTTATGGGATCGGGGTTGTTCAATTCTAAAGGGACATCTTCAAAAATATTATAGGAGAAAGTGGCAGTTTCTATAATTATCTTTTGCTCTTCTGTCAATGCTTCATCTTTAATATACCTATTCAATGCAACTTTTAAGCTGTTTTCATCAAAATCAGATTGAACAAAGATCAACGCCTTCCTTCCCCAAGTGATACTTATAACATAGATCAGGTCATCGTCTTTTAATTTAGCCAATTCCTCTAAATAATTCTTGATTCCATCGCCCCCTGGATCTATAAACATATCAAATAAGGGAATCTCATATTCCACAAGAATATTGGATTTTGGCATTTTGTTATTGACGTCCAATCCAAACCATTTACCAAGGTCCATTTTTTGGCCAAAATTAGTATATAGGTCTTCGAGGTTTCGAATAGAGTAGAATGAATAACTCGCAATTCCTGCATTTCCTGTTGGAGCTCCTTTTGCCTTCAATTCATCAGAAATTACCTTGTACATGTTTTCCTTGTTAGGTACTATTTCAGGAAACTCATATTTAAACGAGGTTGAAATGGGGGTAATCTTTTGATTGGTTTTGATATCCTTGAATTCATGCTTCTCTGTATTGATCGATTTCTTACTAAGTACGGCGCCTAGAAATAAGCCTTCCGGATTTTTACCAAAGTAAGTCGAAGAATTTCTTGGTTCCTGAGCCGATAGGAGACCCAAGGTTAATATATAAAGCAAAACAGTTATTAATCCAGTTCTCATTTTATTTCTTTTCAGGGGTAAATACATAATTCTTCTTTAACCAGATTAGTCTGGAATTATTCAAGGGCTCTGAATCAAGTAAATGTCGGTTATCGGGCATTTCATATTGTTGACCAATACTCAGCTGAGCTCGGTTCTTATTATTGGCGTTTTTTTTGAAAAAGCTAATTTTAAGGGTTAGGGTTGAATCAGCATTCCTTGTTGCCCAATTTTTCCAACTATTGTTTTTGGATTCATGGATCTGAAGAGTTTGCTCTGTCCATTTTATCTGATAGGATTCCATGGGCATTTTTGATTTATGCACAAACATGGAGTCTTCTTTGATCAGGATGGAATCTGGCTTGAAATAGGTCACACGGTTCCCGAAATGCAATTTGATATCTGCCTCGCTTAGGTCCTTTACCACAAAGCCCTTAAGGTATTCAATGAAATCTTCATTTTTCTCAGAAGTGTATTTATATAAAATAGCTTTGGGTTTTTCAACAGGTTCGGGCTCTGGATCTGGTTCGGGTTCCGGTTTTGGAGCTGGCTTTGGTTCAGGTTCGATTTCACTTGGTCCGCAAGAATGTAAACTAATGAAGAAAATGGAGAGCGGAATTATTAATAAATAAATAGCAAAGCGATTGGTTATTAATGTCATACCTTAGTTTTTAAAAAATTGGTAACAGCTAGAAAAAGTGTAATTAACGTAAATATAAAAATAATTTCTATTTATTTAATAAAATAAATAAGGTGGTTGAAAATTAGCATTTCCAACCACCTTATTTTGATCTGATATAAACCTATTGTTAAATTTAAATTAATAACCTTTCTTATTGCTTTTCTCTGCTTACAAAATAGTCGATCCAAATTGGCGCAAAAGGAGAGGTACAGCCCTTAGATACTGGATAGTCCTTGTAAACACCTAATTTATGACCGATTGCAAGAGCACGGTCCCTATATTGAGGTTGCTTTATGCCAATTTGAGCCAAGGTACTGTTCATGGTCCATTGTATTTCAGGTTTTGCTTCGAGCATATGTTTTTCAATATAATCCAATAATTTTGGGCTGTCCTCCAATTCAGGATTCCTCGCTATATTTCCGGAAATCAAACTCCATGCTAGTCGCTGCAACATGACATTATCAGCTTTTTCCCATTCTAATCTTAAAGTTTGCTTGTCTAAACTGTCTTTAACCAGGTAACTATAAAGCCAATCAATAACATTTGTGAATTTCTCTGATGAAACCATCGCCGTCAATTGTGCATTACTTAATTTTTTAGGGTCAAGAATAAGGATGGCTACACATCGCGCTTCCATGTTGTTGGTCTCCCATAGCTCAAGGCCAAGTTCTTGATCCTTTTTAATCTTAGTAGCTATCTTACGGACATCACCCATTTTCACACCGTATTGATTATCGCCTGCACCTCTTTTTTTATTCTGAGCTATCAGTTTTTCAGATCCTAAGGACTTTAATTCCTCAAGAACTTCTTGTTTGGTCATCTTTGCCATGTCTTAATAGGAAGTTTAATGTGGTAATTCCTGTGATTAGATGTTGGTATGAACCATTTCATCTTACGTAAAAATAAGAAATCTTGAATAAGATTGATTCACAACATAAAAAAACTCCTTAGGCGGGGAACCTAAGGAGTTTTAACTAACCAATTATTAACCTAAATTATGAAATTTGATTATAATATATTTAATGTCTGTGCCGAAATGGAAATTAACATTTCGTTTAACTATTTTTAACATTTTCTTGTTGAATGCCAATAAAAACATCTTAATCCATTGCTATTTATTTTATTTTTAAGTCTGCTGACAATCTGACATTCAAAGGTATTGTACAATTTGTCATTCAGTAGATTATGTTTTTGAAACAATCAGTTCTCCTTTTATCATATTTAAATCTTCAACACATCGCTTGCAAGATTCGAAGCGTCTTATTGGGCTTGGCATCTCTTTGGCTTTTTCATTCGAATTAAATTCAACGACATATCCAATTTGATCCATAGTCGTAAAATATACGGTGTCTGCATTGTTTTTGTTGGCAGAATTGTATACCATTATTCTCTTATTGGCGGATCGGTTATCTATCCAAAGGTCCATTTTTTTAGAGGTCAACCAACCTGTAACCTTAGCATTATATTGAAGGTACAAAGGGTATTCTAGATAATTTAATAGATAACAATAATGTTTGAAATCAATTTCATAAGGGAACAGAATCAAGCATGTATTGGGGTCAATCCGAATAAGTTTGATGATGACATGGTATTCCATTTCGTTGATCATCTCACAAAAATCCATGCAGGCTGCCTGGACCTCATTGTAAATTGGGCCTTCAACTAGGATACCTTTATCATTATTTATTTGGGGATAATCATTTTCGGAAAATTCAGGCCGACTCGCAGTTGACTTACCAGTAATCCAGCTCACTATAAGAACAATAATGACTATAGCGATGATAACTATACTAATAATTGTACTCATGGCTTTCTTAAATTAATAATGGTTTGATAGACCGCTAAAAGAAGGGCCGCTCACTTAAAAATAGAAATAAAATGTTGATAATAAAATAATTGCTGAATTTTATTGAAGCTATTAATGTTGACTTATTGTTCCAAAATTATTTTCAAAAGATCATATTTAGCTTGCCAAATGTCCTGACATGATTTTAGGTAATCACTATTGGCTTTATTGAAGTCAATTAATAGTAATCTGCCCGCCTGATAGGCGGCCAACTTTTCTTCTTTGTTTTGTAATGCTAGGTCCTTGATTCTATTTAGACTTTCAATCTTTTGTTTTGAAAAAATGATTTTTTCCTGTTTTTGTTTTTTGTCGATTTCATCATTCAATTGAAGGTCTTCCAATTGTTGTATATAAACTTTTTCACTGAGTTCAGCTTTCTTTATGGCGCTGCTATTACTAAAATATGCTGAAATTGGAATTCTCAAACCCAGATTTGCATAACTATATCCATACCAATTGCTTTTGTCAATAATATTAAAGGAATTACTGAAATACTGAGCCCCATAATAAGCGTTAAATGACAGGCTGGGTAGAACCTGTCGCTTTATTCCCTTTAATTGAACCATGGATAATTGCTGGTCAAGCTCAACCAGCTGTTGGTCATAGATCTTTTTTTCAAAAGCACCCAACTCCATTAATATTTCTTCCATATTGTTGCTCAGCACCCTAATGGAATCTAGCGGATAATACCTGCCTAATTCTAAATTTGCCTCTTTTAAAATTGACCATGATTCATGCATCAAGATCTTTTTTCTTTGTACTTCTTGCTGTGAAAGACTGTAATCTTCAGAACTTCCTCTACCTGCCAAAAATCTTTCCTTATTGATGTTGTTGATCTCTTCAAATAGAGCGGAATCTTTAAGGGCAAATTGATATTGTTCGGTTGCTAAAACAATCGAAGCATAGGCCAGGGTAGAATTGATCTTCCAATCCTGCTCTGCTAAAGATTCTTCCACCTTGGCTTTCTCTAAAGCGATCAGGTCCTCCTGTTGTTGGCTCTTCTTATTAGGATCGAAAAGGTTCCATTCCAATTGTAAACCAGCTTTGGAATTCCATTTTGTAGAAAATTTCAAAGGTAATATAGCACCTTCCTCTGCATTGGGGTCAAAGGCAATTGCAGGAACTGGCGTCGTTGGAATAATTAGATTCCTCTGCAAATTGGCGTCGCCATAAATTACTGGAAATCGCTCAGACCTCCTTACATTCAATTGGGCTGCCTGAACCTCTTTATTCAGTTTCTTAACTTTTAGGTTACTCGATTGGCCTATATAGTTCCACAGATCCGAAATGCTCAGGCTCTGGGCATTTCCGGATATGGTAAATCCAATTAAAAGTAAAATAAGATAGATAGATTTCTTCATGTTAAAAAACTGATGCGGGTTCTAGTTTTGATATTTTCCTAACGGCAAATAGAGATCCCCCAATGGATATTATCATGGTTACCAAAAGCAAAAACAAAGCAAATGGTATACTTACATTTATGTTTAATCCGCTTTTTTCAACCCCAAACTTAAACCCATAGATCAATAACATCGCTACAGCATATCCAATGGTTGCATAAAGAAACGCTTGCGCAATGATCAGGCGGTTTACAAATTTGTTTTTAGCTCCAATTGCTTTTAAGGTACCATAGTCTTTGATCCGGTCCAATGCAGAAGAATATAATGTGAGGCCAATAATAAAAAATCCAGAGATCATGGCGAATACCACTAATGTGCCAAAACTCATCCCCATATTCGATGAGACCAAGATTTCCTTGACTGTCGAAGATTTTAGTTTTTCAGCATCCCAAGCCCTTAAATGGGGAAAGTTCTGATTGATTACCTCGATCATCTCCTTTTTATCTTGCCCTTCGGCAAGCCTGGCAATGATTAAACTGACCTTATCATTCGGGAAGTTTCCAAAATAACTTGCATTTTCTAAAGTCGTATACATAAAGCTGGCTCCAAATGCCTGGGCATTTTTGGTGATGACCGCTAATTTTGCACTCTTGCCATTGATTTCAATTGGTTTATTAAGATATAGTGAAGTTTCCCAACTTCTTGCATTAAAATATTCTGCACTGACGGCGTATGGCTGTAACAGATCCTGAACTGAGCCGCTATCAATTTTATTTACCTCCGGTCCCATCAGAAATGCTGGGGCTGGTGCACCAACTAAAGTGACTGCAGCAGTCTTTCCATCCAGAAAAGTGGCCTGCGCATTGGCTAATAATATGGGAGTTGCTGTTACTATTCCTTTTAAGCTGCCGATTTCTTGGACAGATCGCTGATCAATGCTGTTTATGGAATTTACATTTCTGCTTTGGGACTCAATTATCCATAAATCATCTTTTTCAACGGGCGCATTGTTAACCAAGTTTCCCATTAAACCCATCAGAAAAAATAGGAGGCTTAACTGTTGTCCAATGAGAAATACACTGATCACGATTGCAGTGACTATTCCAAAGCTTTTGGCCCGATCAAAACGAATAAATTTCCAAGCTAATCCCAACATGCTATCACAATTTTATCCTACATTCAACTTTAGAATTGATCAATAGAGTAGAATTGCCCTCAGGTTCTATGCGAATCCTTCTTACCCTTCGATCTTCTGCCTCATTTGCCGTCTCAAACAATATGGATTTGTTCATTAGGGTAGGACTCAAATAGACAATCTTTCCCTTTCCGATGACAGCAGGTTTACCCACAAAGTTGATGTCTACAGTTTGTCCGATCTTTACGCTATCCGCAAATAATTCATCAACCTCGGCCTCAATGACTATATTTTCGCTGTCGACTATTTTCCCTAATTCAGCTGTACCATTGATGGTTTGGCCAATCTCCACGTTTAGTTCAGATACTATTCCTTTCTTGATGGCTGTAACCTGATAATCCTTTAAGCTTTGTCTATTTTTTGCAATGATGATGGATTGTTCTTTTTCCGTAGCTTGATTGGCCCTAATCTGACTTTTTAAACCTGAAATTAATTCTTCCTGTTGCTTGACATTGGAAAAATCTTTGTCTACATTTTCCCTTGTTTCTGCATTTTTCGCTAAAAGGGACCTAGAAGTTTCATATTTCGACATTAACTCTTTTAATATAATTTCCTGCTTGGCCAAATCCTTGATACTTGCTTGATGTTGAGCTTTTAGGCTCTCTAATTGGCTTTGTGATTGAGCAAGATCTAATCCCTCTGTACTCTCTTTCAAGGTCATTAAGACCTGTCCATCTTCCACTACATCACCTTCTTTGACCATTATATCCTTGACCTCGGCACTGATCGGTGAACTTATCTGTACCCAACCACCTTCCGGTAATACCTTACCGATTGCAATGACTGAGCCGTAAATTGCAGACAACTTCGCTTTCTCTTGCTCTTCTTGTTTCTTCTTTTCGTTTTTGCAACCAATTAAAGCAGTCAAGATCATGAAACAACCAAAAATGCTTAACCTATTTATAATCTTCCTCATTGCGAATACTGTTTGAAACATTTCCTTCCTCTACATAAATGACATGATCAGCGAATTTTCTCAATCTTAGGTCATGTGTGACAATAATTACTGCCTTACCTTCTTGCGCGAGATCCTTGAGTTCCTCCATGATAATGGCTGCGCTTTTTGCATCTAAGGATGCTGTTGGCTCATCACATAAAATCATGGTTGGATTGGTCACTAAGGCCCTCGCTATGGAAACCCTTTGTTTTTGGCCCCCACTTAATTTCTTGGGCAGGTTGTGCAAGCGATCGGCTAGACCAACCGCTTCTAGGGCTGTTATTGCCTTTTCTTTCGCTTCCTTTTTATCCACTCCTTGCAGTAAAAGGGGCTGCATCACGTTTTCTAAAGCAGTGAGAGGCTCCAAAAGGTTGAATTGCTGGAATACAAAACCTATATCATGCAACCTTAAATCTGCAAGTTTGTTTTCCGACAGCCTTGTTACCTCTTTGTCTTTATAGAAAACCTTTCCAGAACTAGGGTATATGATGCAACCAATGATGGATAATAAAGTTGTTTTTCCAGAACCGGAAGGCCCCATGATTAAGGTCAATTTGTTGGACTCAAAACTTAGGCTACTTTTAGCCAATGCAGTAATGCTAGTGTCTCCAGTTTGATATATTTTTTCAACGTTTTCCAGGCGAACGATTTCTTCAGGCATGCTTTTCCAGCTTTGTTTTTAAAAATAACCAAGAAATAGCCTAAAGCCAAAAACAAAAGCTAATTTCTTTATTAAAATGGGAAATGATTATTAAAAAAGCCTTAACTTCATGCTAAGGAATGTCCTTGCGGATTTATCTCAAATAAACCTAATACCATGAATAAACTAATCAATTTGTCTTTATGTGCCTTTCTATTGACATTCGGAAGTGTTCATCTTCAAGCTCAACCCTATAAACAGAATAAAGCGCCGCTCATCCAGAAACCTTTTATGGAGTTGCCTTTGGGAGCAATAAAACCTCAGGGTTGGTTAAAGGAAATGCTGAACTCCCAGAAAAATGGAGCTACAGGACAATTGGATCAGCTCTATCCATTAGTCATGGGAGACAGAAATGGATGGCTTGGAGGAGATGGTGATCAATGGGAGCGAGGACCTTATTGGGTGGATGGACTCTTGCCTTTAGCATATCAGTTAAATGATAAGGGATTAAAAGCAAAAGCGCAACGTTGGGTGGAATGGGCCTTACAAAGCCAATCTGAAGATGGCTATTTTGGACCTGCGAAGGATTATGATCATGAACCAGGAATTCAGCGGGACAATTCACATGATTGGTGGCCTAAGATGGTCATGCTCAAGATACTGCAACAGTATTATTCCGCAACTGAAGATCAAAGGGTAGTAAACCTCTTTACTAAATATTTTCACTATCAACTTAGAACCTTAGAGGAGAAACCACTAGGACATTGGACCTTTTGGGCTGAATACCGTTCAGCCGATAATCTTCAGGCTGTTTATTGGCTTTACAACATTACGGAAGACCCTAAATTGCTTGAACTTGCAGATATCTTGCATGCCCAAGGTTTTGATTTTACCCAAAAGTTCATTCAGCGGAATATGTTGGCTACTTTTAGAAGCATTCATTGTGTGAATTTAGCGCAGGGGCTGAAAGAACCAGTTATTTTTTACCAACAAAGTAAAGACCCAAAACATCTGGCCGCAGTGAAACAGGGCTTCTCTGACATTAAATTATTTAATGGTCAGGCGCAAGGAATGTACGGTGGGGATGAGGCACTGCATGGTAGTAACCCGACGCAGGGATCGGAACTCTGTTCAGCAGTTGAATTAATGTTTTCCTTGGAAAAGATGCTGGAAATAACCGGAGATGTTGGTTTTGCAGAACACTTAGAAAAAGTAGCATTCAATGCTTTGCCAACCCAGATTTCAGATGATTTTATGCGCCGTCAATATTTTCAGCAGGCCAATCAGGTTCAAATCACTAGACAGATGTACAATTTTGATGTCAATCATCAAGGGACCGATGTGGTTTTTGGACTTTTGACAGGTTACCCATGTTGTACTTCCAATATGCATCAAGGTTGGCCCAAATTCACGCAAAACCTTTATTATGCAACAGCAAATAAAGGAATTGCATCCATGATCTATGCACCTTCATCTGTAGTTGTAAAAGTTGGTCAGGCTGGAAAAATTGTTCAAGTTTCGCAAGAGACTTTTTATCCATTTGAAAACAGGATAAACCTTACATTTAATCACAGAGAAAGTGCTATTGAATTTCCTTATCAGCTTAGGATACCCTCTTGGACAAAAAATGCCAAAATCCTGATCAATGGCGAAGAATTCAAAGTAGATACAAAACCTGGTTCTGTAATCGAAATAAATAGAGCCTGGAAAAACAACGATGTCATGACTCTGGACTTTCCAATGGAATTCAACTTTGAGACCTATCACGAAGGTTCTCGGGCCATAGAAAGAGGTCCATTGGTATATGCCTTGGATATCCCGGGTGAAGAAAAAGAAGTGTTCCTTGAAGACAAGGAAAAGGTCGCCTATGGAGATTCATT
This sequence comes from Sphingobacterium sp. NPDC055346, assembly GCF_053645235.1. Taxonomy (NCBI): domain Bacteria; kingdom Pseudomonadati; phylum Bacteroidota; class Sphingobacteriia; order Sphingobacteriales; family Sphingobacteriaceae; genus Sphingobacterium; species Sphingobacterium sp. NPDC055346. The sequence continues at coordinate 163,500 of NZ_JBSHMI010000004.1, read as the reverse complement.
TATTGAGGTCCGTCCGACAGCAGATTGGAATTACGGTTTGCCTTTGTTCAACAAAAATGAAATGGCTTCGCTATTTCAGGTTTCTGAAAAAGACAATGCCAATAAAGCCTATCCTTGGAACCGTGAAAATGCACCAATTGAATTAAAAGTAAAAGCTAGGCAACTTCCGTTTTGGAAATTATATAATGGAATGGCAGGACCGATGCCGACAGCTGATATGTACGGATTAAATATCAATGATTTAAAAGAAGTTGAAATCCGTTTGATTCCATATGGTTGTACCACATTAAGGATTTCTCAATTTCCTATGCTTAGAAAATAAACCTATTGAACCCTATTTTATGAAAGTTATCCCTTCACAACGATTAGAGTCCTTAGATATACTCAGGGGACTGGACCTGTTTCTGTTGGTTTTTTTACAGCCTGTTCTGATGTCAGTTGGGCAAATATGGGACAACCCTGGATATCACAGCATGTTGACCCAGTTTGAACATGAAGCTTGGGAAGGTTTTAGACTATGGGATCTCATTATGCCCTTGTTCCTCTTTATGACAGGGATTACCATTCCATTTTCTTTAGATAGAAAAATCGGAAACGATAGTCCCGACGTATACAGGCACATAATAAGGAGATTTCTGATTTTGTGGATCATTGGAATGATTGTTCAGGGTAATCTCTTGGCCTTTGACTGGAAAGTATTACGGTTATATTCCAATACCTTACAAGCTATCGCAACAGGATATCTAATTACCTCTTTGGCTTATCTTCATTTCAGCTTCAAAAAACTCATAGGTATGGGTTTGTCCTTATTGATCATTTATTCTATCCCCATGTCTACTTGGGGAGGTTATGAACCCAATTATAATTTTGCCATTTATCTCGACAAAATGTTCCTTCAAAATTTCATGGATGGAGTGAAATGGCAAGGCGATGAATGGGTGTTTTCTGAACATTATCAATATACATGGATCTGGAGTAGCTTAACCTTTATCGTTACAGTTTTGATGGGATGCCTTACTGGTAAAGTAATTAAGGATGGCAAAGATAAAGACCCAAATGGAACAACCGTAAAATTGATCATTGCAGGCGTAATTTGTATTGCCGTTAGCTTAATATGGCAATTTCAACAACCAATCATCAAGAAAATATGGACAGGGAGCATGACCCTGTTTTCAGGTGGAATATGTATCTTATTAATGGCCATATTCTATTATGTGATTGATGTCAAGCAAATAAAGATGCCCTTTCGCTGGTTAAAAGTTTATGGAATGAATTCCATCGTTGCTTATGGATTGGCTGAAGTTATTGATTTCAGGAGCCTGGTTCATTCTTTGACTTTTGGTTTAGAAAAACACTATGAAGAATATGCCCATTTGATCCTGACCGTCGGGAATTACTCTATTGTCTTACTTATCCTTATTTTCTTGTACAAAAGAGGGATTTTTGTCAAAATCTAGATTTGAACAGATGATTCCGTTTGCTATTCCTTAATTTTAGGTTACTTAATCTTTTCAGAGGAAATCAAATGGATGACAAAAATGTAATTCCTACTCTTGATATGCATGGTTTTCGTGAGGAGCAATTCGCTGGTAAAAAAGAATTGCTCTTCAATGAAATCCTTGGCGAAAAGATAATTGAGAAACCCCATAAGCATGATTTCTTCATTATTATCCTTTTTGATCATGCATCAGGAATCCACAACATCGATTCTGTTGATTATTTCATCGGAAACAGGGAAGTCCATGTGCTTTTTCCCGAACAGATCCATAAATGGCATATCCAGGAGGGTTCAAAGGGATATCAGCTCATGATTGACAAAACCTTTCTTGAACAGTTTGCACCAGCATTTCGTTATTCTTTTACAAATTATCAGAACCATCCTGTTATTAGGCTCAGCAATGTAGCTTTCGAAAAATTGCTATATGAGTTCAATGCGATTCGAGATGAATTGTTGCTTACTCAACCTGTCAACCAATTGATCTCTGCACGTGCCGCTGTAATTGCCGCATTAGTGAGCAAGGAGGCCGAATTTGATATTGAGGAATTTAAGGTCTATCAAACCAATCCACGATTGGCTAAGTTCAATTGGCTTATTGATAAATTTTACAAGGAACAGAAATCGATTACTTTTTATGCAGAACAATTAAACATCAGTGCTAATTATCTCAATATCCTTTGTAAGAAAAATCTTAAGGTATCAGCAAATAAGCTTATCCATCAGCGAATTACTCTCGAATCAAAACGGCTATTACAAACTTCTGAGCGAAGTATTAAGGAAATTGCTTTTGATCTCGGTTTCTCCGACCATGCCTATTTCTCCAACTTCTTCAAAAACCAAACAGGTTTAAATCCAAGTCAATTTCGTTCGCAGTTATAAAATTTACAAGAAATTGGATGTAATTTCCAAGATATTGGAACTAGATCATCCTACCTTTGTATTATAGATCACAATAGCTCATTCAAAATTAATTGAATATGAAACTTTCAAGAAAAGACTTCTTACTGAATTCAGCCATGAGCGTTGCAGGAATAGCATTTGGAACAAATGCGTTTGCTGCAAACGCTGATAAGACGGCTAGTGGGACTCCATCCATCAACTATTATAAAAACATGAAAAATCTTAAACTTAAAAATGTAAGGCTTGAAACTGGTTTTGAATATTTTGAAGATGAGGTGGCTTCTACAAAAACTGATCTCTTTTCCGTTGATATCGAAAATGGAAAAATCAAAAATATCAGTGCCAATACGAATGATCCCGATGCAGTTGATGCCAAAGGACTATTGATGTTGCCTTCCTTTAAAGATATGCATATTCACCTTGATAAAACTTATTATGGTGCTAATTGGCAGGCCGTAAAAAGAAGGAAAGGAGGAGTGAAGGGGATGATTGCTCTGGAACAGGAAATCATGCCGGAGCTATTGAAGAACTCAACCTTCAAAGCGGAGAAACTGATCGAGTTATTACAGTCCCATGGGTCTGCATTTGCAAGGAGCCATGTCAATATTGAACCCACATCGAAATTAGATTCCCTAAAAAACCTCCAAAAGGCATTGGACCATAAAAAAGATGGTTTTGGAGCTGAATTGGTAGCTTTTCCTCAACATGGGGTTTATTATACCGACTCTGTTCCATATTTAAAAGAAGCTGCTAAAATGGATATTGAATTTATTGGCGGTCTTGATCCCTTCAGTATTGATGGAGCTATCGAAAAAACTATGGACTTTACCGTTCAATTGGCTTTGGATAATCAAAAAGGAATTGATATACACCTCCATGAAACAGGTGATTCCGGAGTGCAGACTATTGAATACCTTATTAAAAAGGTTAATGAAAATCCAATCCTGAAAGGAAAAACTTATTTGAGCCATTGTTTTGCTTTAGGAAAAATTGACCAAGCAAAACAAGAAGAATTAGCCGAAAAATTAGCTGAAGCAAAAGTGGGAATAATATCCACGGTTCCATTTGGAGGATTAATCATGCCAATACCTACCTTAATGAACAAAGGGGTAGAAGTAATGGTCGGTAATGATAGCATAGTTGACCATTGGAATACCTTTGGTTCAGGAAGTGTTTTGCAAAAGGCAAATTTGGCAGCGCAATTATATGGTTACTCAACTGAATTGGCCTTATCAAGAATGTTGAGCTTAGCGACTGCAGGTATCACACCATTAGACGACAAAGGAAATCAACTTTGGCCAAAGGCGGGTGATAATGCAGACTTGGTTCTGATTGATGCCAGTTGTTCAGCTGAAGCAGTTTCAAGGGTTTCTGAAGTTAAATCTTTAATTTATAATGGAAAGGTAGTTTATTGATTATGAAAGCATTAACAATGAGTTTATGCCTTGCATTAGGATTTTCCTCATGCCAGGCCTCAACAAAGAAAGAACAGGAGTTAGAAATCGTGGATCAACAAGGATTAGTGAAAATGGTGGAAAGTAAAAATGTAAAGGCCGTGGAAACCGCATTGAAAGCTGGACAAGATGTAAATACGGTAGATGCCAATAAACGGAACTTGCTATTGATTGCTACGAAAAACCAAGATTTACCTATGGTAAAGTTGTTGGTTTCCTATAAAGCAGATGTTAACCAACAAGCTGACAATCTGGATAGTCCATTTCTGTATGCTGGTGCAACCGGTCAAACGGAAATGCTCAGATTATTTTTAGAAAATGGAGCTAGGTTTGATGTGTTCAATCGTTACCATGGATCGGCATTGATTCCAGCGTGTGAACGGGGGCATGTGGAGACTGTCAAGTTATTGGCAAATACTAAGGGATATCCTATCGATCATGTGAATAGATTAGGATGGACAGCCTTAATGGAGGCAATCGTATTAGGAGATGGCACCGAAAAATACCAAGAGATTGTTCAAATCCTAAAGGATGCAGGATCTAGAATGGATATTCCAGATAAAGATGGGATAAGTCCAGTTCAACATGCCAAAAACAGGGGATTCAAAGAAATCGTTAAAATAATAGAGGGATAAATCGAAAGATTTATCCCTCTATTATTTAGATTTCCATATTTAGAGATTACTTTCTATAGCACCTACCTCTTCAGAGAACAATTCAATAGGTTTATCGAGCAAAACAGCAATTACAGTTGTATTTTTATCCAATCTATCCTTAGGAATATCAATATAAACTATTCCAGGCGTAGCACTCCAATATAGCTTGTTATAAATCTCATGGCCAATCATAGACCCTTCACCAACAATACGGATCCTCGCAATATTGTTCTTCAATCCCTTGATGGCAATTGGACCTGTAGGTTTACCCTCCACAAATAGATATAACGTTTGTTTGTCTGGGGATAAGGCCGTTTTTCCGTTAAAGTGATTTGCTGGGATTCCTTTAGCTGCATCTTGGAGAACTTCAGCATGTTTTTTAACCCAATTCTTAGTTTCCTCGCTATGGAAATTAAAGGATTCGGCTAATTTGCTGCCATCATCATTGATAGAACCTTTGAATAAGTTTGCACCAATTGAGGTCATATCCACAATTTTACGGATAGACTCTTGCGGGGTTTTCGCATAGAGAAAGTCAGTAATGCCAACTGGTTCTGGTAGGATGTGAGGATTAATAGATGGCTTTTTATTGAATTTTACAGCAACTACGGAAGCAACTGGGTCAAAATTAGCTGTAGGGATCTGCAACTTCAATTTGCCAAATTCATACTCAAAAGGAACGTTTTCGTTTGTCCCTAGCATCTTTATTTCCAAAGGTTTATCATCAAAACCTTGCATCTCTACATAATCCTTAACCTGATCCAGGTAGATAAATAAGGTTTTACCATCTTTAGAAAAACTGTTCTTTTCATTTACTAAATCTTGCGATAGACCAGCTCTAGTCCCATAGATTGCTTCGGAATATTTCTTGGTCCATCTTGCTAATTCCTTCAGAATTGCAACCTGTTCTTCAGGAATTGTTCCGTCAGCCTTTGGGCCGATATCTAACAACAAGTTTCCACCCATTGCCAAACATTCAATCAAGGTTCTTACGATCATATTTGGACTCTTGTAATGTTTGTCAAAATGCTGGTATCCCCAAGAGTCATTCATGGTATAGCACAATTCCCAATATCTATGGTCAGGGCGTTGAACTGGAATACCTTGTTCTGGAGTAGCGTAATCCCCATGGTTATTCAATCGGGAATTGATAATGATGTTTTTATTATACTTACGAAGTAAATCTAAAGTTTCCTTGGCTTTCCATTCTTCAGAAGAATGCTCCCAGTCTCCATCAAACCAAATAAGGTCGGGTTTATAAGCAATTGACAATTCCTTTAACTGTCCTTGATAATAATCTTGAAATTTGGTCCATCGATTAGGCTCATCCTTGATATCATACCTTTTTTGGGTTCTTGTAATGATATCGTAATTTGGATGGCTCCAATCTGGTAAAGAGAAGTAAAGTCCGGTTTTTAAGCCCGAAGCTTTTAGTTCCTTCACAAATGGAGTCAATACGTCTTTTTTTGCAGCAGCGTCTTTGGCAATAGTAGTTGGTTGGTCCATTTTACTGTCCCATAAGGCTACTCCATCATGGTGTTTTGTGGTAATAACGGAATACTTAGCACCAGAATCTTTAATTAATTGAACCCACTCTTTTGGATCGTATTTGTTAGCAGTAAATCCCTGGAGTTGTTTCATATAGTTATCATGACTCAGATAATTATTGAAAAATGCCCAAGATTCTGATATTCCATCCACAGAGTATATTCCCCAATGAATAAAAATTCCTAATTTAGCATCATCGAACCATTCCATTTTTGGGCTTTCAATGTCTTTTTTGTTTTCTTGCCCATTAACATGTGTCATCAAAATCCCTAATGCCAATGTGATTAGTGTGCGGCGCATAAAGTATATTAAAAAGTTTAAGTTTCTACTTGACAAATAATGATACGGATAAATTCTTTAATAGCTTAAATAAAGCTGAAAATTCACAAATTTTTCTGAGATGACTTTAGTCTTATTCGAGGCATATTCCGAATTTTCCGAATATGTCTCGAATAAGACCAAAGCGAAGTCTAGAGCATTGTCTAAAAGTTTTTTCATTTTTTTGAATTTCTAAATTTTCTGGTTATCGTTTTTAGATGTCTAAAAAAATTAAGGAATTCCAATATATTTGATGGAATAGCGGAAATATAATAGTTTCACAAGATGCAAGGAAAGAAAATAACCATTAAGGATAAACTAGAGCCTCAGCGACTGATAAAAGTAGCTGCATTTGATCGAACTAAAAATCGAACGAGACCTCATAAACATAATGGTTATTTAGAATTGGTTTTCCTTTCTTCGACCAGCGGTAGACATTATATTGATGGGAGGGAAGCAGAGGTGAAAGTACCCTGTATCTTGGTAATCCGAAAGGATAATGTACATCATTGGGAATTGGAAAATCCCGTTGAAGGCTATGTTCTTTTGCTGAAGAAATTATTTGTAGAGCAAAGCTTAGATTTTGAAATCAGTAGGTTAGTGGAAGAGGTTGTCCAATTTGACCAAATCTTCTTAAAAGAGAAACTTGCCATAGAACAGATCTTAGGATTGTTGGCGACAGAGAATAATAAAATCGTACAGGAAGGGTTGTTTAAAGCCATGTTGGCAAATGTTTTGGAGAATGCTGATCAACAGATTTCTTCAAAGTTCATCCAGAACAACCTGTATATAAAGTTTTGCGAATTGCTGAACAAAGAGGCAAAAGTGGTCAACCATGTTGCTCATTATGCTTCCCAATTAAATACCAGTCCACAAAATTTAAGTGCTGCCTGTAAGATGCATGTTAACCTTACGGCATCCGAGATATTGGCGGGATATATTATCAAAGAAGCCAAAAGGCTATTGTTTTACACATCAAACAGCATTTCAGAAATTGCTTTCATGCTAGGCTTCTCTGATAAATCTAATTTTTCAAAGTACTTTAAACGCTATACAGGAATTACACCCACGGAATTCAAGAAACAAGATCCTTAAAATTCCTTCTCTCCGAACTCACTTTTTGGTAGTTTAATGATCTGATTCAACTTATGTAGGTTGAAATTCAGATTGATCAAAAAGACATTCTTTTCATAGATGTAATTTGTCGTGGTATAGAAATCATTTGAATAGGTCGTAATTCTTTGTTCATTAACTCCCCATTTCTTGTTCAGTTCGATAAACTGCCATAGCAATTGAGCTGTAATTGCACCTTTTAAGAATCCCTTACTGAGGTTGAAATGTGGAGTCAGGAACCTTGAATCCTTTCCTTGAACTGTTGGTCTTTCGGATAGGTAATTGACCTGTAAACCGGTGCTCCAAGTTGGAGAAAAATCTGCTTGTATCCCAGCATTGATGGAGTACACCCAGTCTTGGTTTGTTCGGGTTTCTTGATAGTCCAGTACCTTTCCTGAAACCTTGTAGTTATAAATATTAGCACCAGCATTGACCTTTAACCATGTCAATGGCTTTCCCTCGCCACCGATTTCCATACCATATCTTGAAGCATAATCGGCATTGGTAAATACACGGCGTAAGATCGTGTCTGCATAAACAGAGTTTACACGTTGGATTGGATTTTTAGTATGTTGGTAGTAAGCATTCAAGAATAAACTACCTGCACTTAATTTTTTCACAAGTCCCGTTTCCGCATTTGTAGTGAATTCAGGTAATAACTCCGGATCACCTTGTTCCAATGTTTCCGAGTGTTCACGCTCAGGAATAGGGTTCAGCTCAAAGTTATTGTTTCTTTGCACCCTTCTTGCAGCTGCTAATTTCCATGACCAACCAGCTCCCAGATCATGCATCAGATTAAAGCTTGGGTAGAGTTGGTGGATGGAATAGGGATATTCTTGATTATTGTCCAATAGCAGGACATCTCTTTGATAATACTCATAACGAAGGCCAAGGGAAAGTTGTGTGTTGTTGAATTTCCGATCATATTGGCTAAACAGGACATGTACTCGGTTGGTTGCATTTAAACGGCCCGTGAATTCAGGGTTTATTTGAAGGTATTGACCACCCTTTTCCTTATAAAAGTATTCAAAATTTCCCTTTTGCTTATCATTCCTTAGTTGGTAACCTGAAATCAATTCTGCATTGTCGAATTTCCATTGATGTTGTAGGGAGAGCCGCAAACCATGCAATGGATTTGTATAGATATTATGGGACCATTGCACTGTATCGACGTTGTTTTCAATATTCCCATTTTTTGTGGATCCATAGATGTTGGCAAATTCATAGATGGCTCCTAATTGTAGGGAGTGCCTTGGATTTATTTTATATTGATAAGAGAAGTCCACTAAGTAAAACTCACCTTGTTTGTTCTGTAGATTGGAATTGAAGTAATCTAAGCTGGAGATTTGATCGCCGCTGGAAGGCTGGATAGTTCTGTTATTATAATGAATATCAGCGAGCCTATCTTGGAATCTTCTTGAAGCAAGAACCCCTAAATTCAGGTTGTGTTTTTCAGATAGTTCATATGCAGCGTTTAATCTTAATCCGAAATTGTATTTGTCAAAACTACGTTCTCCTTTTGAAGGGAAGAAGGTTTGTTTGTCTCCAATGATGGTATTTACATCACCATCCCTGAAGCCAGCATTATCATTTCGAAGGTAGTTGGCAGATCCATTGAGTTCCAGCTTATCTTTTTTCAATTGGAAAGAAATATCACCTCCGAATCGTTTTTGACTTTCGATATTGTCATAATCGTCGATGCTAGGTAAGCCAGTCTGAAGGTTTAAGATCCATGCGAATCCATTTGCTGCTGATTTCTTTGTTTTTAAATTGATAATACCACCTTTTCCATCTGGATCATACTGCGCAGTAGGGCTTGTGATATATTCCACTTCTGAAACATCATTGGCAGCAATCTGCCCAAGTATGGTAGCAGGATCTATAAAGGATGGTTTACCATTGATTAGTACGATAACACCTGAATTCCCACGCATACTGATGTTTCCATTGGCATCGACAGATGCTGAAGGAAGGTTTTTGACGATATCTAAAGCAGTTCCGCCGACAGCATTTTTATATTGGCTGGCTTGATAGGTCTGTCGATCACTGCTATGTTTCTGGGCAGCGATATTTGCCGTAACAGTTACCTGTTCTAAACTTTGCTGAGCACTAGAAATTAAGATGTTTCCTAAATCAATGGATTTTTGACCCTTTATTTCAATTGGACTGTTCTTTTGACGGTAGCCAATAAACTTGATCTGCAATATGTATGGGCCATTTTTCAGGTCCGTAAACTGAAATCTACCGGTTGTATCGGTAATCATTCCATCGATTACCTTTTTGTTGATATCTAATAGACCTATACTGGCATAGGCTATTGGCGCTGATGATAATGAATCTTTTACTGTTCCGGAGATTTTTGATGTTTGGGCGATGCTAAATTGAACAGAGAAAATGAAGCAAAGTATGGCAATAATCCTTTTCAATGGTTTAAGTTTTTTTTCAAAAATAGAAAAGTAAAATCAGGATATGGATTGGATTGGAAATTATACCATTATATTTTCAAATCGACTTTTTATTAATAGAAAAATCCCCAATACGATTAGGTATTAGGGATTTTTAATGGGCTTGATCCAATCTATTTCTTTAGATATAGATTGAAGTATTTTGCAATTTTATCGTACATGTGGATTCTATCCTTTCCAACTACATTATGTTCGTGTGTTGGGTATAGGAAGTAATCAACCTGTTTACCGGCTTCAATACATTTTTGGATAAATTCCATGCTATGTTGTTGAACTACTACAGGATCTTGAGCACCATGAATAATCAATAAGTGACCATTCAATCGATCAGCCTTGTCTAGCATAGAGGTTTTTTCATACCCTTCAGGATTTTCCTGTGGGGTATCCATATATCGCTCGCCATACATCACTTCATAATATTTCCAATCGATTACCGGTCCACCTGCTACTGCAGCTTTAAAGATATCGTTGTGTTTGGTCATCAATGAGCTCGTCATAAATCCACCAAAGCTCCAGCCAAATATTCCCAAGTTTTCTGCATCTACATAAGGTTGGGATTTAAGGTATTCAATACCTTTCAATTGATCAGCCATTTCGGCTTCACCTAGATTGCGATGGGTTACACGGGTAAAGTCACGACCGCGTGCATCGGAACCTCTATTGTCCATCGTAAAGACAAGGTATCCTTGCTGTGCCATGTATAAATCGAAATAACCCACGCCACCTAGCCATTTGTCCGTAACCAATTGCGCATGCGATCCACCATATAAATAAACCATTACGGGATATTTCTTATTGGGATCGAAATTGACAGGATAGGTGATTCTAGCATTCAAAGGTGTTTTCCCATCTGCTGAGGTCAGGGTTTTGAACTCAATTTTAGGTAAATCAACCTTTCCAGTGAATGGATTAGTTGCTGTAACCAGTTTTTCGGCCTTGTTAGATTTTTTGTCAATAACCTGAACGATATTAGGGATATCTAAATTGCTGTATTGATCCAAGATATACTTTCCAGAGCTACTAACAGTTGCATTATGCGTACCATTGATACTGGTCAATTGGGTAGTTTTTCCAGATATCAGATCGACTTCAAATAAATGGCGTTCCATTCCCTGATTACTGGCGCCAATGTAATATCCTTTACTTCCTTTAGCATCAAATCCTTGAAAATCTGTTACTATGACATCTTGATAACCTAAGTTTTTGATCAGTTTACCATCTGTGTTATAAAGATAAAGTTGGTTAAAGCCATCTTTATCGGTCTGGTATAAAAACTGATTTGGCTTATTTGGCAGGAATTCCAATGCTACCTGAGGTTCGACCCAAGATGTTGAAGATTCTTCGAATAAAGTTTGCACAAGAGCTCCACTCTTTGCATCATATTTATTCAATTTTAGATGGTCCTGTCCTCGGTTTAATACCCCAACATAGACAAACTCATTTGAAGGATCCCATGTTACAATTGTTAGGTATTGTTCTTTTGGTTCCCCAGTTTGCAACTGAACATACTCTCCAGTTTCTGTATTGAAGATGTTCAATGTAACTTCCTCACTTTTCATACCAGCCATAGGATAGCGGATGTCCTTAATGCTGGCCACTCGGGTATCCCATTGCGGTAATGGATATTTGCTGACCATGGTTTCATCCTTGCGGTAATAGAGCAGCATTTTGTCATCTGGCGACCACCACATTCCTTTGGCAATACCAAATTCATTACGGTGAACGACAGAGCTCCCATTTACTATGCCATCAACTGTGTCTTTGGTGACGGTTATTTTGCTGCCATCGGCTTTAAGGATTTCAATATTATTACCGATCAGGTAGGCCGTGTTTTTATTTGCATGGCTAAATTCTTCAGCATCCCTGTTACTTGGAAGGGTCGCATTGAGCTTAGCTTTTTTGCTGTTTACATTGAAATTGATGTTATAGCTGTTTTTTTCACCATTGATAACCAGGTTGATGTTTTCCTTATCAATCCATTTGTAATTATTTGGAAAGGAGCGTAATGAGAATTTATCATTTGCGGCTATTTCCTTTAAGGCTTGTAGGATATCGTTGGTTGAAGCCAATTGAACAGGATTCCAATTATTCTTTGCTTCGCGAGCCAATAGGTTTTGGTAAGTACTGTCCAGGTTGGAGAATGCATCTGCATCTTTGATCCATTTTGCTGCAGTCAGTGTTTTAGGAGCAAACTTGCTTGGTCCATAAACCGTTTCATCGATTGTGAAACCTCTTTGACCATAAGCAACTGAAGAGCTTAATAATAGTAATACCAGTAGCTTTTTCATTGTTTAATCAAATTTTATGATGACGAAATTAAGGAATTGTTAGGAAAGGAAGGGAGAAAATGGTAAAAGTCAGGATAGTACAGGACACATAATCGGAAAGAGAGGACTATCTTAGTTTTAAGTTGAACTGGGACAACCACATATTGCTCAGACAATTAACCATATAACCTGTAAACACTAATTAAGATCGAACTCAGAATAATTAGATACAAAAATTACATATAAGATCCAGGGTAATCCTGGGCTTTGAGTGGATTTCTACTCGATGGGATTTAGTTGCCTTTAAATAGGGCGAGGTGGGTGTGTATTGGTTTTTGGTTAAGAGTTTTAGAAGCTGGTATTCCTGGTTTTTTAAGAAAACAAATAACACAAAATATAAACCTTTTAAACTTAAAACCATGATGAGAACCTACATCCGATGTGTTCCTTTATTGTTATTTTTCTTGTTAGCAAAAATGACATATGCCCAGGAACTCACGATTACTGGACGAGTTACCTCGACTAACAACGAGCCCTTAGCAGGTGTTTCGATCAAGAGTAGCTCTGGCAATGCCAGTACAAGCACTGATACCAATGGTGTTTATGAAATCAAGACCAGTTCAAATGCTAACCTGACCTTTACATTTATAGGTTATATTACCCATAGCGAATCAGTTAACAACCGAACGGAAATCAATGTTCAGATGAGTACCTCCTCTGAATCCATTGAAGAAGTGGTGGTAGCTGTAGGGTATGGGGTAGTCAAGAAAAGTGATTTGACCGGTGCAGTTGGTACCGTTCAAGGCGAGGCATTGCGTGAAAGACCAGCATCCAATCTGAATCAAGCCCTAGGAGGAAAAATAACGGGTGTAAATGTTTCCACCAGCTCTGGCCGTCCAGGTGGTCGGGCCAATATCAGGATCCGGGGGTCAAGTTCCATCTCCACTACCAATAATCCATTGTACGTAATAGATGGTGTAATCATGAGTAGAGATGGATTACAGAATGGTAGTTCACCGATTGATTATATCAATCCAAATGATATTGCTTCCGTGGAGGTATTAAAGGACGCCTCATCAACAGCTATCTATGGTGCCCGTGGTGCCAATGGGGTCGTTATTGTAACTACTAAGCGTGGTACTTCTGGAGGTGGAAGAGCTACATATGATGCAGAGGTTGGGGTAGGGTATGCTCCAAAATTATTGCCGGTTTTGAGTTCAGAAGAATTCTTAGCTGTTGAAGAATTAGCCTATGAGAATGCCAAGAAATTTGACCCTGTAGGTTGGGCTACAGGCACAAAATATACCGATCCTAAAACCAAACGGACCAACCCATTACTTTTTGATTCCAATGGCAAACCGCTTTACAATACGGATTGGCAGAAGGAGGCTTTCCGAAATGCCATTACACAGAACCATCAATTGGCTTTTACCAATGGAAATGAAAAAGGTTCTTATGGTGGATTTGTGAATTACAGAAATGAACAAGGCGTTGCATATGGCTCATGGCAGAAAAGATATTCAGCAAGATTTGTATTTGATACTGAGATCAAAGATTGGTTAAAGGTAGGTGGTGTATTGAGCTATACGGATCAAAAGGATAAGCAAGTTGATGAATTGGGCGGTGGAGGAATTACCATGATGCGTCAGGTACTTGAGGCATTGCCACTGATACCTGTTCGATATGCAGATGGTAGATGGGCAAGTAACCGCGATTATCCAGGTATGGAAGGTGGGGATAACCCAATCCGTGTAGCTGATGAAAGACTTTATTACCTATCTACCCAACCCTTTATTGGTAATATGTATGCCAATATAAAATTAATGGATGGGTTAGAGTTCCGTACCTCGATTGGTACGAATATCATCAATCAACGGAAAGATTATGCAGCAGCAGCAGGTCTGCAATATATTTCAAGTGATGGTTCTGCCAATGTGGACAATAAACGTTTTAATTCCTGGCAATTTGAGAACTATTTTACCTACTTAAAAGATTTCGGAAATATTCATTCCATAAATGCTATGTTAGGTTTTTCATGGCAGCATACCGATTATTTTGGTTCCTATGCAAGTTCCAGCAAGTACACGGATTTCTACTATCAATTCAATAATTTGGGAGCAGGGGCTACCATGAATGCACCTTCTTCAGGTGCGAATGCCAATGGATTGAACTCTTACTTCACTAGGATCAACTATACCCTGTTGAACAAATACCTATTTACCTTTACTGGTCGTGTGGATGGATCTTCCAAATTTGGACAGGATAACCAATATGCCTTTTTCCCTTCTGCAGCAGTGGCATGGAAAATCAATGAAGAGAACTTCTTAAAAGATTCGGAGAGCATCTCCAATTTGAAGTTAAGGATGAGCTATGGAGCAACGGGTAACTCTGAAATCCCAGCCTACCGCGCATTAGCCGGTATGGGGAATTATGAAATCATTCAGGGTGGTGATCGTATGGTTGGGGTAGGGACTGGCAGAATTGCCAACCCAACTTTAAAATGGGAGCGGACGGAGCAGGTCGATCTGGGACTTGAACTAGGTTTGTTCCAAAACAAGTTGAACTTCGAATTGGATGTATATCACCGTCAGGTTAACGATATGCTACTCGATGCCCCGATTCCATTGTCCAGTGGGTATGGAACCATTTTCAGAAATATTGGAAGTATGAAAAATGATGGGATAGAATTTGGCGTCAACGTGGCCAATATCGGCAATGATGTTTTCAGTTGGTCAGGATTGTTCAATTTCTCCTACAACAGAAACCAAGTTTTGAGATTGATTGGTGGTGCAGATATCTATAGTGGTGCGACCATTATCAGAGAAGGCGAGCCGGTTGGATCTTTTTGGGGTTTCCAACATCTAGGGACCTGGTCCAGCGCAGACGAAGCTGAAGCCAAGAAATATAATATGCTTCCTGGTGATGTGCGATATCAGGATATCAATGGAGATGGAGTCATCAATGATAATGATAAAACCATTATTGGTAGAGGGATTCCAGATGGTTATGGAACATTCTCCAACACCTTCAAATATAAAAATCTATCCTTATTGATCGATTTGCAATATATGTTTGGTAATGACGTGATTGATCGCAGTATTCACTCTGCTGAGGACAGACAGGGGATAGCAAACAGTTATAAGACGGTATTGAACGCTTGGACAGAGAGTAACCAAAACACTCCGATTGCACAGGTACGACCTATCAATGCCTATTATACAACAAATAACGATAGCCATAAAGTTTCAGATGCCTCCTTTATCAGAGGTAGAAACCTAATGCTTTCTTATACATTGAATCCAGATGTAGTTTCAAGAATGAAATTGGATCGACTACGCTTTTTTGCTTCCGTACAGAACTTCTTTGTGATCACGAAATATTCGGGTTATGATCCAGAGGTTTCTAATTCAGGCTCTGCATTTGATCAGGGATTTGGTCTATATGATTATCCAAGACCAAGGGTATTTACATTCGGATTAAACATTGGATTATAATAAAACAGGAAAATCATGAAATACATTAAATATATCAAGAGAACGATTCAAATAACTACAGCCGTAATATTAACGGCAGGTATAGTAGGCTGTTCGGGTTTTTTGGACGAATCCGATCCCAGTAATTTTACGGTGGAGAACTATTTCACCAAACCTGAACATGCCCGTAGTTCCGTAAGTGCTATTTACGCCAATTTAAGAAACCCAATGGTAAGTGGATTTGGTGGGGGAACCTGGATGATGCTTGAATTTGCTACGGGATTGGCGGGAACAGATTTAGGTCAGGCGGTAAACAGTTACTACGTAAAGGACCTCAGAAACACTTCAGACAATGGCTATGGCCTAGACTATTGGACGACCTATTATAAAGGTATCGGAAATGCAAACCTTTCAATTACGTATATTCCTCAAATCACGATGGATGAAGCTGAAAAGAAACGGATCTTAGGCGAAGCTCATTTCTTAAGGGCGTTTTTCTATTTTAATCTGGTGCAGATGTTTGGGGAAATCCCTTTGGTAACGGAAGCTGTAAGTCTGACATCAGAGCAGCTTTACCCAGAACAGGCAACCGTAGAGAAGGTCTATGAATTAATAGTAAGTGATCTGAAAGTTGCAGAGAACTCCGGTTTGCCATGGAGTGATCAAAGTGGGAAAGTAAATATGGGAATTATTAAATCCTTGATGGCAAAGGTTTACTTGACCATGGCCGGTTATCCATTGAACAAAGGGGCAGCTTATTTTGACCTTTCAGCCAAAGCATCTGAAGAAGTCATCAACTCCAAGCAATATCAATTGTTCCCTACCTATGCCGATCTACATGATCCCAAAAAGAAAAATGGGGTAGAGAATATCTTTAGCATTCAATATAAGACGCAGGTCATTGCCTCCAATTGGCAAGTCGCCATCATTCCTTACAACAAGAATATATCTGCGTATTCAGATGAAACAGGTGGAATCTATGCTACCAAGGATTTTGTGGAATCCTATGATGCAAATGACTTACGACGAGCTGAAAAGCAGTTTTTCTTTACCAAATATACCCATGAGTCTGATCGTAGCAAAGAAGTCAATTTAGGGGGATATTTCCTTTATAAGCATTTTGATGAGGCGGCGCAGACAAGTACGACAAACAGTGACCTGAATTGGTCTATCCTTCGATATGCTGATGTGTTGTTGATGTATGCTGAGGCAGCAAATGAAGTGTCTGGACCTAACCAAAAGGTATATGATGCGGTAAATGCGATCAGAAAAAGGGCAGAACTTCCAAACTTGAGCGGTTTATCCAAGGATCAACTTCGAGAAGCTATCTGGAAAGAGCGTTGGCATGAGCTCTGCTATGAGAATGTCACTTGGTTTGATATGGTGCGTTTAAGGAAGGCTTTCAATGTGAGTACCAAGAAATTCGACAATTACGTAGGTCACAAATTCTCCTATGGTCCAGTTTTGACCGAGCGGGAGTTATTGTTTCCAAAGCCTACAGCAGAAATCAGGAATAATAATAAACTAGTGCAAAATAAGGGCTATTAAGTGTTATAGATGTTTATTTAGAAAGCCGTCGATTGACGGCTTTCTTTATTTTTAAAACTTATACCGTGCGACCATACTGCCCCGATTGGAGGTTTTTGTTCCAGAAAAACCAGTTTCAATCTCGATGATATCCTTATTGATCAATGGGATTTGGTAGCCGGCAAACAAAGAACGATATAAAGCAGGCTTGAAATCAGGACCTATCCTTTGTCCATCTGCTTTTTGTAGGGTGCTGCCTTCATAAGCTAACCCTAAAGATCCGGCAATATATAGGTTCTTCGAAAGATAATATCGAATTCCTCCATTCAGGGAAAAAACCTCATGTTTCCAGATTTCAGGCATCGTTAAAAGAACATTTTTGGATATACCCCGAACGGTGACCTCATAATTTAAGGTTGAAAAGAAACTTATTTTATTTAAAGGTCGGTATTCATAGATCATTCCTACTCCATAGGAAGCACCATGATGGGAAAAATCATAACCCAGCATCGGACCTATTCCGATTGCATGGGTTTTTGCAGGTAAAGAGTCTTGGGCGTAACTTATATTCAGGACGCAGCAGAGAATCAGTGTTGAAAATAACGGATAGTTCATATGAAAATAATTTGCATTAAAACGATAAATATTTCTATACGGTAAAATTATTCCAAAGTAATTGAAAAAGAAATTTCTTTAACGTTTTTAACATAATAACTTGTTTATTATTAAAAAGTTAGCATTTTTTAACAGTTGGTTTGTATGAAAGCAATTAGATATTTTTAGCTCAATTAAAAGTTTGTTGTACGCTTATTTTTATTTATAATGATAATTTATTGATTTTTTTAGGTAAGCGATATATAATCTATCTCATTTTTATATATTTTTGCTTTCTGAAATTATAAGTCTTTAGTTATAAGATATTTCATAAGCAGTTTGAAAAATCAAAAAAGCCGTTCACTAATTATTTAATAGGCCTTACTCATTCAAAGTTATATCCTACTCATTGCCATTTAAATTATTGCCATTAAGCATTAGATTTAATTCAAATTGAATCAATATTGGTTAATTACTGATTTTGATTTTAGACGTTTCGCTAACTTTTAATACGCATCCGATGAATCTAACACAGGATACACAATCAAGCCAATATTACGATTTCAACGGTCATATTATTGATATGGTTGGCCAGATTCTGCAGCAGAAATTCCTAAAGGTGGAAATAGGTGATTTTGATGTAGGAAACTTAGTTGTTGAGAATCATAAAGAGCCAACGAATTCCTTCTTTTATAAATGTAGAACGGATGGGATGAATCATGCTAACCCAGAAACTGAACAGATCTGGTTAGCTTATTTTGATTTCTTCTTTCCTCCTGAAGATATTGTCCCTTTAATGCCGGAGCTTTTCCATGCTATCCGGCAAAAAGAATTGAATAAGGTATATTTCTTTTTTCAGCGTGCAAGGCCACAGCAGATTGGCGATTATAAATGGCATTTTGCTACCAGTAAATTATTTGCCCTTGGTGATGAAAGCCAGCCTGGGATATTATTTCGATATGCTTTTGAGTTGAATAAGGCAGAGAATAAACCACTTTCCTTAAATGATGAATCCTATTTCCAAAAGTATTGTAACCGTGTGATGTTGCTGAGCAAACGTGAAAAGGAAGTCATCAAGTTGATTGTTGAAGGTAAGTCTAGCCAGGATATCTCGGAGTTGTTGTTTATTTCCATCCATACCGTGAACAACCATCGAAAGAATATTACCAACAAATTGGAGATTAATAATCTATGTCATCTGACCAAGTTTGCCATATTGTTCAATATGGTTTAGGGCAGTCCTGACGGAGGAAGGATCTGGGAATAATGCAACCCTTATTTTCGGAATAATTCCATTGGCGGACTTTCCTGCACCTTCGGTTAGCACCCTGGGGTCATCCTGAGAATAAAAAAATTGGGCTAAATTTATCGGAAGGTAATGACAGCATGTTGGCAATAAAAATAAATAAGCACTTTTATTTATTAAATATAGAACCCCCTTTGGGGTTCCATTATTTTAGCTGGCATGGCACGCTAGCCTGGAAGTCGCGCAAAAACGATGTTCGATTAATCGAACATCGTTTTTGCATTAACCCAATATAGTTTACATCCATGCTAAAATAATTTATCCCCGCAGGGGATATATAGCGGATAAAAAATATTCTTCAGATAAATAAATATGAGCTTGAATGGCTAGAAACACAGATTTAACAAACTTGTAATTGGTACGGAGGAAGGATCTCGGATTATTACATACCTAATTCTGGGAATAATTGCATTGGCGTACAGGTCCTCCATCTTCGATGGAGAATGACAAGGTCATGAGGGGGAGAATCGTACAGATTCCTCACTCATCGTTCAGAATCAAAATGCGCTAAAGAGGGATTCAGAGTGAAACGAAGAATCTATTTTTTGTTTTTTTTTTAGCAAAATTGTGTCATTGCGAATCGTAAGATGAGCAAACTATTTTCTTTCTTCAGGAAGATTTATTGAAAAATATTTCAACCCTGCTTGAGGTTCATTAAATGATAAATTTAATTTCGAAAGCTCGCATTTCTCCGAGATGTTTCGTTCCTCAACATGACACCAAAAAACTTAATTTATTGACATTTCACCTCTGCTGGGGTTAGCCATTATTACCAATCTTCCATCTACACATATTTCACCCCCGCTAGTTTTTTTTAAAATGAGGCATGGATTGTTCCAAGACGCTTCGGGGAAACCTCAAGTTGACATTTAGAAAATAAAGGAATGACACCTGCCTTCAATGAAATGACTATTGATAGCTATTGATGTGGAAAGGTTTTATGCAGAAATTTATTCAAGAATTACAGTATCTAGGAACAAGCACTCTAGCTTCCATCAATAACCAATCATCATGATAGATCAAGCCCTTATATTGTTTAAGACTGAACTGCTGGCTTATTTAAGTTCTAAAGGAGATAATGCGGCCGGAGTCATCATCGATAATATTGGTTTGTCTGAAACTTCTGCAGGCAATGGTTTGCCCGATAATATTGTAATCAGTCTGGTCAATATTGAGGAGGAGAATACCCTGAAGAATCAATCGCCGTTGCGACGGATGCCAGATGGTTCAGCCTACTATGAAAATCCTGCTATCTATATCAATCTTTATGTATTGATTACATGCAATTATGCTGGAGACGGTTATTTATTGGCCCTGAAAAGGCTATCCATGGTGATCCGTTTTCTGCAAAGTAAAAGCAGTTTTTCATCATCCAATCCTGTAAATATTAATCCAATTGATCCTGACAATACTGAACCCTTCCATTTTAATATGGAGCTCTTCACCTTATCTTTTGAACAGATCAATTACCTATGGGGATCCTTGGGGGGTAGGCAAGTGCCATTCGCGATGTATAAGCTCCGGTTGATAAGCCTGTCTGAACATGTGAAAGTAAGGAATGCTCCTTTAATTGAAGAAATCGAAACTAAGCTCAGTAAAATAAATTGACGCCATGAGAACGCTCTATAAACCGTTATTTGAGGTAAAACTCCTCCACGAATTCTATCTGACCGATAGAACGGGAAATAACGTTTTTGATTTGAGCGCACAACCAGATCGACTTGATTTTCTCTTTCAGAAATATGAATCTTTTGCAGAAGAGATCAATAATGATCTGTCCTATGAAGTTTCGGAAAGCTGTCAGGAAATGTTCAAGAACTATGGTTTAAAGTTAATACCAAGTTATTCTGGATTAAAGGTTTTGATAGAAGTTAAACTCAAGAAATTAGCAAGTGGAGTGAGTACTTTTGAACCTATACATAAGTTAGGGGATGACCTTCATATTCCAATCTTGATCAAGAGAAAAACCTCAAGATATGATTCGATTAGCAATCAAAAGGTTGAACGAAATATCAATTCCACTTATTTATTCTGCAATGATTCCTCCTTATCTGGCTCCCGAAACTTTCCATATCTACATACTGAAGTGGCCAATCATGATGCCGCTATTGAATATGAGCAAGGGGAATTGGCAAAGTTTGGTCCTAATGATATAAGGGCATTTTATGTAGATACGGCCAATAACAAGCAGTGGCTAAGTAAAGCTGGAAAGTCATTTGCCAATGACAATGATCGGTTATTATGCGGGGCTAACTTTAGTTATTCCTTCGTAAATGCCAATAATATCAGCAAAGCAGATTTTATACTCAAGGATCATTTGGGGAATATTATCCAAGAACTACATTTTAAAGCTTCCAATCCATTTGCAAAGGTTCATTTAGCTTTTGATCCTAAACTATTGAAGATGCTACCAGAGGAAAAGATTAGCAATGAGTTGCTCTATAATCTGGAAGTTAGTGGAACGGGCTCTTTTGCTAAATCCCATAAAGTTGTTTTTTACTCAGATAAGCAAGAGTTAAGTAGCAGCATTGGGGTGATTCTCATTAAAGTGAAAGGGAATATAAGTGGCTATAAGCTATTTGATGCATCAGGTAAACTGATTACCCGAAAAAATCAATTTAATGTCACTGATCCAGCAGCACCGGTATTTGAAATTAATATCTCCAGCAAGGCTTCATTTTGGAGGTATATCAATAACAGAAATCGTGCTTTACAGAATGGTCTTTATTCTGACCTTTTGCAAATCATTGATGCGGTGTTAATTGCTAAAGAACCGCGACCATTGACCGCTAACACTACTTTATTTAGGTTACCGGATAGTAGTTTATTTTATCTTCCTAATCCTACAGGGACTCAGGAAATCCATATTGAGAATAAAAAGATATACAGTGATATAATGGTTCCAGAATCAGATTTATTTCCACTGGCACCTTGACCATAATTAAAAGAATAATAAATCAAAATCTATTGTTATGCAAGAATATAAAACCCCCGGAGTGTATATAGAGGAGATTCCACATCTTCCACCTTCGATTGCTTCGGTAGAAACGGCTATTCCAGCATTTATTGGATATACTGAAATAGCAAAATGGAAAGAAACAGATGATCTTAGGAATAAACCCTGGCGGATTGAGTCCATGCTTCAGTATGAACAATATTTTGGATATCCAGATCCGGAGAAGGAAAGCTTATCTGTTGTCTTTGGACCTAATGCAGATGTCAATGGGAAGATCGATGATACAAAAAGATCTAAATTCCTGATGCATTATAGTATGCAGCTATTTTTTGCGAATGGTGGAGGTCCATGCTGGATCTGTTCTGTAGGAAACTATGTAGACAGTGGAGGTTCTATTGTTGCCAGTAATCTGACGGATGGGCTGAAAGAGATTGCAAAGATCAATGAGGTGACCTTGTTGGTTTTTCCGGACTCGACCAATTTGAGTACAGCCTCTGATTATTACAATGTGCATACAGAGGCTATCAACCAATGTGTAGAGTTACAGGACCGTTTTACCGTTTTGGATGTCTATCATGATCCGGCTAATCTGACACAGTGGAGTCTAGATATCGATTTATTGAGAAGTATACTCTCTGGAACGACAGAATTCTATAAATATGCGGCAGTATATTTTCCAAAATTGTTTACTGGAGTTGATTATAACTATAAGGTAGCTGGGGATCCAAGTAAGGATAACGATGAACTGGTCAGCATTACCGGAGTGGCCGGAGCTAGCACCCTTAAAGAATTACTGGCTATCAATAATGAGAAATACTTTCAGGCAAAGAGTGCCATAACCAATATTCAGATGCTTATGCCAGTTTCTGCTGCCATGGTGGGGGTATATGCTCAGGTTGATAATGCAAGGGGAGTCTGGAAAGCACCTGCAAATGTCAATGTTGCCAATGCAATCCGGCCAGAATTCCTGATCAATCAAAAGGAACAGATGAACCTTAATGTAGATACGACCGCTGGTAAATCCATTAATGTTATCCGCTCATTTCCTGGAAGAGGTCCTGCCATTGTTTGGGGAGCTCGCACATTAGCGGGAAATGATAATGAATGGCGTTATGTTCCAGTGCGGCGATTCTTTTCCATGGTGGAGGAGTCTGTTAAAAATGCTACTGAGCAATTTGTATTTGAACCCAATGATCGCAATACCTGGGTGCGGGTTAAATCGATGATCGAGAATTACCTGACTCAGCAATGGAAAGCTGGTGCATTAATGGGCGCATCGACCAAAGAAGCATTCTTTGTTCATATCGGGCTTGGGGAAACCATGACGGAATTGGATATCTGGGAAGGCAGGATGATCGTAGAGATCGGTATGGCGGTTGTTCGTCCGGCCGAATTTATTATCCTTCGTTTCATGCATAAAATGCTGGCAGAGTCCTAAACCAAGTTTATTGTAAATTTTAAAAAACCATTGTTATGACCATTGAAAGCTCAAATATGCGAAACCCGAAAAACGGGAATTGTAATGGTAATGAGGCAAAGACAATAACTCAGAAAAATCTCCATCAGATAAAGGAAGATTACTGCAATAGACTGAAAGGGAAGTTAGGTGAGTTGAGTGAAAGTGAGGTCACCAGTGATGGGACCCTGATGATGTACGAAAAGAAGAAATGTGTTTTTGTCAAAACAGAAAAGAATTACCAAATGCTCCGAAACCTGGAATTGAAGGTCGGGGTAGAATTGATACAGTCTTCGGAAGAAATAAAAAAGAATGTTGCGGCAAGCATCAGCCAGAATGATGCATTGGTGGCAGGGTTGAAAGCGGTGTTGATGACGGCCAAGAATGCAAAGGTTGCTTTCGGAAATCTTCGGGAATCGGCAGCAAAATTGGATGCTGCTATGAATGATAGTTGTAATTCTGGGCAACTAAGGATTTTGGGATGCTCAAATGACAACTGTAATGATGCTGAAAAACGAAATGAATCGGATAATCGGCCAAATGAATGCCAAGATGCCTGTCGGATTTTGAACAAACTGGTTGAAAGACCGGTTGACCTGAGCCTAGAAATTGATATTATCTGCAATTCAGTGGCTGATATCATTGGTATACAGTCCTTTTCAAATATTAAATCCTTAGAGAAATTCCAACAGGATTTTGCTGGCAATGCCAAAACTTTTGATGATCTAATCCAAGCGCAGATCAATACGGCGACCGCGGGATTAAAGAAATCTCAAGATGATCTGACATTGGCGATTAAATCCCATACGCAATCCAGTTATACCCTTTATGGTAAACGTAATGAATTGGAAACCTTGGTTGAAGTCAAGGATTATCTATGCTGCCATAAATGCAGTTGCATCGGCGACTGTGGTTGCAATGAAGGGAATAATGAGGAGAATAACAGATTCAAGAAGTGTAAATGTGATATCTGCGACATCTGTAGGGAGGTCACTGAAATCTATTGCATCCGTGATAATGAAGGTGGCTCAAGCTGTGATTGATTGAGGAAACATTTTCAATATGGTAAATTTTAAAATAGACAATTATGTTAAGCTATAATGAAATAAGCAATTCTGAGCGGGATATTTTTGATTGCTGCGATCAAAAACCAAACGGTAATGAGCCAGGAGGAGATTGTTGCTATGATGCATGGATGGGTGATCTGGTCCAAGTAACCTCAGATTGGAAGGCAGCAAATGCCTACGCCAGCAATAAGGAACTGGAATATAACCTGAGCATTGAGGAAAGAGATCGACTCAAGGCATGGTTTGCTGACTGGGAAGCTACAGATGAAAATGCAGATGCCCTGTGTCGCCAACTGGAACTATTTATCCTTTTGCTACAAAAGGTCTGCATCGTTACGGACAAAACCAATAAAGCCATAGAGATCTTATTCTGTATGGTCGAGGATCTTTATATCCGTGTGGATAGATTGAAGTCAAACTATGACAAGTTAATCCTATGTATCAATTGCTTGAAACGACCAGAGTTGGCACCAGGAATTGGAATCATGAAAGTCCTTGAAGACTATGGCCAGAAATTAGATGCTGTGATCTTAACCCGAGACATCATGATTCCACAGGTTGTTGCCGTAGTAGAATTAGCCTACGGTCTGCACATCAATATCTGTGAAGAGTATGGTCTGAAAAGGACCATTCAATATTGGAAGGATAAATTCCATTGTAACCAATCGGGTACCGAAAGTACAGCTTATGCAGAGCAGGCCAAAATTGAAAGCAGTTCTGATTCCCATGAATGCTGTTGTATAGAGCCACATATCCACCTGCCGATCGATTCTGATGAATATTACCATCAATTGGAATCAGACTATAATCAGACCAAGCAGCGTGTTGATGTGTTGAAAAAGGAATTGGATTCCGCAAAAGAGAAAAGGGATGCACTTTTTGCATGCAAGCAAAGTCTTGAGAATGCAATCAATGAGGTGAATCCTGCAAATAAGTGTAAATAATCAATAAATCATTTGTTATGTCAAACGATCCTAAAAAAAACTACCCACTACCGAAGTTCCATTTTCAATTGGATTGGGGTGGTACTAGAATTGGTTTTACAGAAGTTAGTGGACTTGACTTTGAAACTGAGGTTATTGAATACCGTGAAGGCAGTAGCCCTACCTATAACAAGACAAAACAGCCTGGATTGACCAAATACCCGAATGTGACGCTGAAACGCGGTACTTTCTTTGGGGATTTTGAATACTTTGAACAGTGGAAAAAGACCATGATGTTCCAGGAAGGCAAGGAGAAATTTAGGAGGGATGTTACCATTCGATTACTGGATGAAGAACATCAACCGATCATCTCCTGGACACTCTCTAGAGCTTGGCCTTCAAAGGTACAATCCACTAATTTGAAAGCCGATGCCAACGAAGTGGCCATTGAAACCATGGAATTGGTGCATGAGGGTTTATCCATTGTAGAAGCTAAAAAATAAGTTATAAGCCATGGCTGACAGTTTATATCAAACGGTCAATTTTCATTTTTCAGTGAATTTTACATTGAAAGGGAATAAGGCTGTGGATATTAAATTCCAGTCTGTAACTGGTTTGGACTCTTCGATTGATATAGAAACCATAAAGGAAGGTGGTGAAAACAGGTTTGAGCATGTTGTCCCTGGACGGCATAAATATGGTCCCTTGGTACTAAAAAGGGGATTGATCTCACCAGGTTCATCAGCGATTACGGATTGGTTAAAAAAGGCTTTCGACGACCAGGTTTATGAAACCTTGGAAACCGTGGTCATCAATCTATTGGATGAGGAACATCAATCCATTATGCATTGGAAAATTAACAATGTATGGCCAAGGAGCTGGAAACTTTCAGAACTGAATGCCGGGAGGGCGGAAGTACTGATCGAGACGCTAGAGCTGAATTATAACCGATTAATTTTTCAAAAATCATAGTTATGCCAGTTGAAGTTAGGGAGTTGGTCATTAAGGCGACGGTTGTTCAGGATCTTGCTTCCCCTGAAGGAAATGGAGGTTCTCAGGATAATGGTGTCACTGCTTCAGAGGAGCTGATCAAGATTTGCGTAGATAAAGTTTTGGATATTATTAAGGACAAAAATGAGCGCTAATTATAGTTCGGGGAAATTGGAGAAACTGTTGATCTATTCTTTTACAGATAGGCAGTTTCAGGTTAAGGGTGTGGAGCAAACCAATAAGCCAGCATTCGTAGCCCCGATCAATCCTGAGGCTTTTTCAAAGAACTTTAAAATTGAACACGATGTACAAAGACCTCACGGGTCTGGCTCTTCAGAAGTGAAATTTAAATCTACTGCGCCAGAGGAACTGAAGCTTGATTTTATTTTGGATGGTACCGGAACCATGGAAGGCTATTGGGAGGAATACAAAACCAAACCCGTCAATGAGCAATTGAAAATCTTCATGGACTGTGCCTATAATTACCAAGGTGACATCCACCGCCCCAATTTCTTGTTGATTATCTGGGGTTCAGAGATTCGATTCCGCTGTGTATTAGCAAATCTGGATGTGAATTTTACCTTATTTAAGCCTGATGGTACACCATTGCGGGCAAGGTTATCCGCAACTTTTCTGGATTACCAGTCTCGCGAACAGCGCATGGCAGAGGACAATCCCTCATCTCCAGATTTGACCCATCACCGAGTAATCAAACAAGGTGATCGATTGGATCTGATGACCTATGGTATTTACAATGATCCGAAGTACTTTTTACAGGTTGCGAAAGCTAATGGTTTGACCTCAATAAGAAGGTTACAACCAGGAAATGATATTTATTTTCCTCCTTTTAATAAAAACGAAAACTAATGGAAGAGCTCATCATACCGAATCCGTCCCAACATGATACTATTTCGTATGAAATATCATTGGGTGGGTCTAAAATGGATTCTTCTTACGAAATACTCAGTATATCCATTGATAAGGAAGTCAATCGGATACCCACTGCAAAGATTTTGTTAAAAGATGGGGATGCCGCATTAGGCAGTTTTGAAATCAGCAACAAGGAGGATTTTTTACCCGGCAGAGCGATTGAAATCAAGTTGGGTTTTGATAGCGACAATAAACAAGCATTTAAAGGCATCATCACGAAACAACAGGTAAAGGTTAAAGAAAATGGAAATACGCAATTGCAGATCGAATGTAAAGATGCCGCAATGCGAATGACCTTGGGAAGGAAAAGCAAATATTATCTAGACCAAAAAGACAGTGAAGTAATGGATAGCATCATCAGTGCTTATGCAGATTTAAAGAGTGATGTTGAAGCTACTCCCTTGAAACATAAAGAACTGATTCAGCATCACCTCAGTGATTGGGATTTTATTGCTTTGCGTGCCGAGGCCAATGGACAATTACTGTTTGTGAATGATGCTGAGTTGAAAATAGAATCTCCCAAAACAGATACTGATCCTGTATTACAGGTTACCTATGGGTCTTCAATAATGGAGTTTGAAGCGGAGATGGACCTTCGCAGTCAATGGTCAAAAGTAGAGGCTCATTCCTGGGATTATAAAAACCAGGGATTGTTTACGGCAGAGGTTGATGAAGCTTCTGGATTTACGCAATTGGGAAATGTGAATAGTTCTGATCTTGCTTCGGCCAATAAATTGGAAAAGTTCTTACTCCATCATAGCGGTAACCTTTTGGAACAAGAGCTAAAGGCTTGGGCAGAAGGGACAATGCTGCGCAGTAGATTAGCGAAAATCAGGGGCAGGGCAAGATTTACAGGTTTTGCTGAAATAAAACCTGGGGATATGGTGAAGATCGCCGGTGTCGGTGACCGATTTAACGGCAAGGCCTTTGTGACCGCGGTAAGACAAGAAGTAGGTGATGGTACTTGGTATACCAATATTCAATTTGGTTTAGATCCTGCAAGGTATTCTTCTTTATATCAAGATATTGATGATTTTCCTGCTGCTGGCCTGTTAGGTTCAATTCAAGGGCTACAGATAGGGAAGGTCCTGCAGTTGGAAAATGATCCAGATGGTGAAGACCGAATCTTGGTCAAGATTCCAATCATAGAAAACAATTCAAATGGCACTTGGGTTCGGGTGGCAAGCTTGGATGCAGGAAGTGATCGTGGTACTTTTTTTAGACCAGAGATTGACGATGAGATTATAGTAGGTTTCATCAATAACGATCCAAGGCATGCCATCATGTTAGGCATGTTGAACAGTAGTGCAAAACCAGCTCCACTTAAAGGAGCTGATGCCAATGATGAAAAAGGAATTTTCACCAGAAGCAATATGCGTGTGCATTTCAATGATGCCACCAAGACAATCAACATAGATACACCAGCTGGGAATAGTATAATCCTTGATGAAGACGGCAAGAAAATAGAAATCAAGGATCAAAACAGCAATAAAATAACGATGGATAGCAATGGGATCATAATGGAAAGTCCAAAAAACATCGAAATAAAAGCTGGTGCTGAACTGAAGATCAGCGCCGGCACCAAAATGGAAATTATAGGAAAAACCATGACCCTGAAATCAGATACCAATGTGAATATCAATTCAGCAATGACAAAGATTAATTCAGATGGAGTAACCGAAATCAAAGGGTCTTTGGTAAAGATAAATTAGAAATATAGAACTGGTTATGGCTTCAGCAGCAAGAATAAACGATTTGCATATCTGTCCCATGGTGAATCCTGGGCCAGTGCCGCACGTTGGTGGTCCAATTATTGGTCCAGGCGTACCAACGGTCCTCATTGGAGGCGTTCCTGCTGCTGTTGTTGGTGATTTGTTAGTCTGTACTGGTCCGCCAGACAGTATTGTTCAAGGTTCCATGACCGTCTTGATCGGTGGAAAACCTGCAGCAAGACAAGGTGACATGACTGCACATGGTGGCACCATTGTAATGGGATTTACAACAGTTCAGATAGGAGGATAAAAATAAAGGACATGGAAAATTCTTTCAATTCATTTTTAGGAACAGGCTGGTCTTTCCCGCCTGAATTCAATAAGGTTTCCAATTCGGTGGAATTGGTTTCCGGAATTGAGGATATCGATCAAAGCTTGAATATTCTATTGTCAACAGCTCTGGGCGAAAGGGTCATGCAACCTAAATATGGCTGTGACCTGACTGACTATGTCTTTGAATCGCTGAACAGTTCAGTGATTGGCTACCTAAAGGATAGGGTGACCAATGCCATCCTGTTCTATGAACCGAGGATCCGAGTGGAACAGATAGAAATAACAAGTAGTGATTCCATGGAACTTATTGAGGGTCGCTTTACGATCAGCATTCAGTATTTCGTTCCAGGAACTAACTCCAGGTTTAACTATGTCTATGATTACTATTTAAATGAAGCATTAAAATCAATTTAAGTTGGATATTCCTAAAAGTCAGAAGTCATGCAATGTAAAGAGCTTATACATCCATTTCAAAACGATCCAGGTGTCAGCCAAAGGCAGCGGGTTATGGATGATCTGTTGGGGGCGACTGCCCAAATCGATGCAAGGAGCTTAGCAGACTTGTTGGATTATTTTGAAAAACTCTCTAGACATATCAACTATTATGATGCTGACCTCAATGTATCGGATTGGCAATCCTTTTTTCAGAACAGTTTGCCTTTTACCATTACATCCATTTTAAAATATGATGCCGACACAATAAGGGAAAAGCTTGCTTTCTATAACTTGCTTTTTGAAAAATCACCTTCAAAATCCAGCCTTCAATTGATCGTAAACTATGTTTTTCGATCTATTATCTACAAAATCTATTTTTGGAACTCAAAGCTCGAAGGCTCCGATTTGCCTGTAATGTTGTCATTGGATAAAATCATAAAAGATAAACTAGCTGACAGCTTGAAGGTCTTTATAGTTCAGGTCAATTCAGCAGTTAAGTTTTTTGGGACCAAGCCGATAAACCTCATGTGTTTCCTGGAATCGGATGAATGGAATTTAGACTTAACAGATTTATATGCTGTAAAAACCACCCAATCCATACAGGATTCTGGAAAGAGTAAAAGATTGAGGATGATTGCCCTGAAGAATGAAATTCTTGCTATCGGCGAATCTTTTATTACCGTCATCGACTCACTTCATGCATCAGCTGAAACTAGCCTAGAGCCCAGTTTCCTTTCGTTAAATGATGAATTCAAAGAGAAATTGAGTCCACATTTGGCCTTATTGTTCTCTTTTTTGAGGCTTTTCAGATATCTGCAACAGGATTTAAATTCCTTTACGAAAAAACACCTTGATTTCTTTTATAAAGAAGTCTTGTTGCTGCGTGCAAAAACTGCCATTCCCGATCAAGTGCATCTGGTTTTTGAAATACAAAAGCATATTCAAAAGTATCTATTGAAGGAAGGGATCATAGTTAAGGATAGCAAGGATGCCAATAAGGTAGAGATCCAATTTGCTTTGGATGATCAGATTGTGGTCAATAAAGCCAATGTTGTCGAACAACGCACGCTTTTCCTCAATAACAAAGTGCATGCAAGCAACAGCTATTTGGAAGGTGTGTATATGTCCAGCAATGCTAAAATGGCTGATGGCGTTGAAAAACCATTTGAGGATATTCAAAATTCAAGCTGGCCAACCTTAGGTTCGGCACTCAGTAAATACGTAGATCCTGAAAGCAAGTTTTTGAAACCCTATCCAAATGCAAGGTTAGGTTTTGTTCTTGCCTCACCCGTTCTCTTTTTGAGTGAAGGCACTCGAAAAATTGAAATTAACTTGGCCTGTAAACTGCATCAGAATGTATGTGAAAATGAAAATGATGTCTCTGCATTTTATGAACGTGTACGGACAGTCATCAATGATAAATTCTACCCGATCAACCGTGATCTCATAGCGCAAGCTGTCAAAAAAGGGATCAGTAAGTCCCTTAAGGAAAAGCTTGAGGCGGTATTATGGAAAGACAGCCCAATTGGGAAGCAGATTTCCTGTTATTATCCATTAGAAGAGGCTTTATTTGAGAAAACCATTTCCGATTTAGAATATAGAGAACTTATTTCTTCAACAGAGGAAATTGCTGTTCTAAAAGATATTTTTAAACCGATCAAAGCATTCAATATCGCATTGACTGGAAAGAAAGGCTGGTTAGTTCCCGCCCAAGGGGTTGAAATAGCCATGTCTAACATTAGTGGTTCCAGTACTTTTGAAATCAACATTTCCTTGGCAATGAGTCCGGATCAAGAGGGAATAGTGAACTATGATGAGGAACTGTTCCAAGAAGGTTTTGATACCGCATTACCACTGATGAAAATCAACCTTGACGATCGGGTGAAAATAGAGCAAGATGTTAAGTGGACAAGTCGAGAATCCTGTTGCGAAAGAAAAGCTGAAGATGAAATCCAGTTAGTTTCCCTGTATCAATTTTTCCGGAGCGTTAAGATTTCCAATACAAAAGGTACTAAGATCAAGGTCAATGTATGTGGCCTTAAGAATTTTGTTGTTCAGAATAGCGAGAGTTTGCAGAACATCAATAGTCCGATCTATCCCTTTGGTACTCGCCCTGAGATTATTGATTTTGATATAAAGAATCCGCCAAACCTTAATAATCCGACCAACTTAAATTTGTTGGGTCCAGATTTCTTTATTGGAAGTCAAGAGGTATTTACCAAGAAATGGAACGAAATCCATATTAAGTTAGATTGGAAAGAAAAACCAACTGACTTCAGGGATTATTATAAAGGATATTTAAAAGAAGGTGGGCTATTTGGTCTTGATGAAAACAAGTTCTTGATCAATTTAGCCGTTTTAGAAAACGGCAAATGGATAAAGGAAAAATCACATGGCTCTCCTACAACTAAAGCAGTTACCATTCAAGGGGAAACATATAACGACAGGAAGCTATTTGAAAACAATAATAGTTCAACCTGCTCTGGAAGCACTGAGTTCGATCAGACAATTTTTTTGAGGAGTACCTTTTTTGAACTCAATCAGAAGTTTTCAAAAAACAGTTCCCCAATTGAACAATATGAAGTCGGGACCTCTGAAGGCTTTTTAAAGATTAACCTACAGGGGCAGGATTTCTGCCATAAGGTCTATTCCTATGTTCTAGCTAGGCAGATGATGGCATTGGGCAAACTCCCCGACAGCAAATTAGAAGATGCCATTTACTATGATGGTGCCGGCAACCTAATAGTTTTCAGCACCAATGATATTTTGGAGAGCATCGAAACTGCGAAAACCGTTTCCACAAGAGTGGAGGATGATGTCAATAATCCATCTGATGGTATTAAATCTAAAATGGGAGATATTGGTGCCGGTAAAATCAATGAGACCGAAGCCGATTCGATCCGTCGAACAGTTCTACCTCCAATATTTGGAGAGCTTTCCAATAAGAATTTAACAGGCGATGTTTCATTTCTGAAGAACCAGATCCTACAGATCCGAAATATCATCGACAATAATGATCTCTTTCAGGCAGTTATCCCGAATGAACCTTGGACACCAATCATCAAAAAGATGGAAATTGACTACTCTGCTACGGCAAGTATGGAGGATATAGAACTCATTCATCTCTATCCTTTTCCTGGTACCTATAAGCTCGAGCAGTTAGAACATCAACCCAGCTTATTGCCGACCTTTTGTGATGAAGGAAATTTATTTCTTGCTTTCAAGGATCTGGTACCAGGCAGCAATGTGAATATACTTTTTCAAATGGCGGAGGCAACTGCCGATTCCGAATCAGAAAGAGAACCGGTTTCATGGCATTATTTGGACAACAATGAATGGAAACCGCTAAGGAATGGATTTGAAGTGTTGGAAGATGATACCGATGGTCTGACCAGTTCTGGAATCATTAAGTTTTCCATTCCTGCCAATATCAGCAATGAAAACACAGTCCTTCCGAAAGGATTGCACTGGATAAAAGCTGGAATCGCCAAAAACAGCAAATCGGTCAGTGAAACCATTGGGCTATTTACCCAAGCCATTAAGGCAACCTTTACCAATGAAGCTTTGAATGACAAGTTAAGGTTGGATAAAGGTTTGCCAGCAGGTTCGATTTCAAAGATGAAGGATGCTGATGTCGCCATCAAATCTGTTTCTCAACCTTATGATTCTTTTGCTGGAAGGGTGCCTGAAGCCGAAGGGCATTTCTATATCCGGGTATCGGAGCTCTTAAAACATAAGGGTAGGGCAATTCAAAAATTTGATTACGAGCGATTGGTCTTGGAAGCATTTCCTCAATTATATAAAGTGAAATGTGTGAACCATAGTTTCGCCTTAGATGCGCATCACTATGTCAACGATATCCCGATGGCCCCTGGCTATATTATTATGGCGGTTATTCCTGATATGAATAAGTTGAAGGCTTCCCAATTGTTTGAACCTAGGGTTCCGGTAAGTCTACTTGAAAGTATCCAAGAATACCTACAGGAAAGAAGTTCTCCATTTGTCAAGGTTCGAATCATGAACCCAAGGTATGAAGGAGTCAACTTCTGTTTGAAGGTGAAACTGCTGAAAGGTATGGATGAATCTTTCTATAGAGAAAAATTGAAACAAGATCTGCGTGAATTTCTCGCTCCCTGGGCAATCGGTGAATTTGATAAACTGACCTTTGGCCAATGTATCTACGAATCTGATATCGTAGGTTTCTTGGAGTCTAGGGATTATCTCGATTATATCGTGGAATTATGGATGAAACACGCCGATGAAGCAGGCTCTGTATTGGGTTCTTTCAATAAGGTTGTCTGTCCGATCAGCCCAAGGTCCATCCTGATTGCTGGAAATATCGATGTCAAGATTGAACAGGCAGATTGTGAAAGATGGGCATCTCGCAAAGAGGCAGAACCATGCCGCAATCCGGCAATCCCAATTGAAAATTATTGTAATAAGAATAATGCATAGGTAAAATGCAAGATCATGGCAAGCCAAGGAGAAAATAAGAAAACGATAAACAAGGACAATGCTGGTTTTCCTGCCTACTTAGATTTTGAAAAACTAAGAACAGAGGGAATTGCATATCTTGGTAAACTCTCCGGAAAAATCTGGACAGATCATAATGTCCATGACCCTGGTATTACCATCCTGGAAGTACTTTGCTACTCGCTTCTTGATTTAGGCTATAGAACTAATTTACCAAGCATTGATTTGTTCAGCAGGGATCCTAAGGAAACCGGAGCTGATAATAATTTCTTTACTGCTGCTGAGATCCTGAGCTGTAATCCATTGACCATAATGGATTATAGAAAGTTCCTGATCGATATTGAAGGCGTAAAGAATGCTTGGTTAGAAGTCGCTACCGATCAAACTGACTTTTGTAGGCCAAGATATAATCAGCAGTCAACCAATTACCAAAACAATGATTGCGTTCAATATCTCAATGGGCTATACCATATTTTTATTGAGCCTGAAAAGGATGTGAATAAGGATTTTCCTGATGAATTAACAGCAAATGCTTATTTAGATGCATTGAATAAAACCGTCAAAGACAGATTGATGGCCCATAGAAACTTCTGTGAAGACTTTGTGGATATTACCATGCTTTGCAAGATAGATATTGGTGTCTGTGCTGTGATAG
This sequence comes from Sphingobacterium sp. NPDC055346, assembly GCF_053645235.1. Taxonomy (NCBI): domain Bacteria; kingdom Pseudomonadati; phylum Bacteroidota; class Sphingobacteriia; order Sphingobacteriales; family Sphingobacteriaceae; genus Sphingobacterium; species Sphingobacterium sp. NPDC055346. The sequence continues at coordinate 128,451 of NZ_JBSHMI010000004.1, read as the reverse complement.
AATTGCAAAATGACGCAGATATCGAAAAATCTTATCAGGATGTCGTACAAAGGCTAAGGGATTTTATTTCACCTGTACCAAAATTCTACACCCTACAGGAACTCTTGGACCGTCAAAAAGATATAGAAGATATTTTTGCGGGTAGACCATATAATCCTGCGGAAAGCCATGGCTTCATCGATACAGAGGAGCTGTCAGCCTTAAAACTTAAAAAGGAAATCCATATTTCAGACCTGTATCAGGTAATTTTAGCCTCTGCGGGTGTGAAATCAGTAAATAAGCTAGCCCTAAGAAATTGCGAAACAGGACGGTTTAGTGATATAAATGCATGGAAATTTAATGTTCCCGAAAATCACATTACTAATTTTTCGGTAGCCTGTTCTGGTATTCAATTCACGAAAAACGGAATCCCGATTGATTTTGATAGTAAAAAATTTGATGGACTGTTTAATCTCAATTTCGCAAATTCAGGCAAAGTATTGTACCAGTTGCCATCGGCTTATTTAGACCATGCCATTCCATCTGGTACCTTCCATGAGAACTTAGATGAATATTTCCTGTTACAGGATGATTTTCCAAGGGTATATGGCATCGCCGAAGGTGGACTGCCAGATGATGTCTCAAACTTGAGGAAAGCACAGGCACTCCAGTTAAAGGGCTATTTACTGTTCTTTGACCAGCTATTGGCCGGCTATTTGGCCCAGCTGAAAAACATTCGAGCCTTATTTTCCATGAACTCGGCAGAGGATGGTCAACGAAGAACCTATTTTCTCAATCAATTGACCGAGAAACCAGAGCTGAGCAAATTACTTCGGTTTGCTGTCGGAACAGATCAGAATGAAGTTTTAGGAGCAGTTGGTGATAGCCTAATTCGCGTGATTAAAAAAAGTCAATTGGACCAATTGATCATTGACCATGCAACTGATATTCCAGCCTTGCAACAGTTCCAATATAGTTCATTGATCAAGCAACAGATAGCAATCAAACAGTTAATTGAGGATTTTAGCAACAATAGCTATGAATATGGCTTTGTCCATGATACTGAAGGAAAGATCTACTATTATCTCAATGGTACTTCAGATGATTTCGCTCTGATCAGTAAAATAAGCTTTCCTTCCATTTCTGCTGCAAATCTGCATCTCAGTTCAGTCGCCTATGTGGGTTCCTTTGAAGAAAATTATAGGAGTTTTATCATTGATGAAAACCATGTTTCCTTTGATATTGAATTAAACATGGCTTCTTTCAAGTCCTATCTTGCCTTGATACTGGAAGATGATAATCTGTATGCAGAACGCAGGAATACATTCTTAAACCATCTCTTAAGTCGATTTTCAGAAAGGTTTACGGATGATGTGCTCATGCAATTCAATCAGCAACCTAAACACTTGATTCAAGCCAAAGAGGATTTTCTCAGCCATTATGATGAGATCAGTTCCAATCGAGGCAAGGCTTACGATTACTTTAAAGATGAATGGAACAATGATAATATTTCTGGTTTTGAGAAGGAAGCCAAATATCTTGCAGGGATCACCAATAAGCAATTGCACAGCCTGTGTAACTTTGTTGTTGAACAGTTGGATGAATATTACCTCGTTGAATTAAGCATAGCAGAGGATACCTATTTCAAACTGTCAGAAAAGTTTGATTCTCCGAAGGAGGCTGAAGAAGCTGCACAGATGGTTTTCGATTCGCTTGCCCAACCAGAAAGGTTAAGGACAAAGTATATCCCTCACGAAAAGATGTACAGCATTGTGCTGCAATATGACGATCGTTCAAGTGTTCCATTCTACAAACAATATGCAACCTCTCAAGAGGCCGATGACGTAAGGACTAAACTGAATCGGATGTTTTCCAAACAACCTGTAGAAGATGTTTTTATCAGTAGTTATGCGCATAAGGTACAATTGCTGGACCATAACGGTAGTATTCTTAGGAACTATGTGGAAGCTTTTGATTCCGATGTCAGTGCCATGGAGGCTGCTCGAAAGAATATGAGCAAATTGAATGACAGCAATATCTGGTCTGAAGAAGATTCAAAACAACCTAAAATAACCCAGCTTACTTTCAATGATCTTGATAAGGATGATCCAAATTATTTGGACATCAAAGCCTTTAAGATCAATATCAGTAATACCATTGTTGGTAAACCCGATAAGTTTACCTACGATATTTTGGACCATGCCAATTCCTTTAAATTTTATGCGGCAAAAGATTTTTCAAGTAACAAAGAAGCGAAATCCAATGCATACTTAGTATTGAAACTTGCTGGAAATTCAAAAAACTACGCCTTTTACCGATCCGCCATTGAATCCAAATGGCAACTTCAAATTGTCTATCAAGAGCAGGTCGAAGCCATCTGTTATACAGAATTTGAAACCGAAGAGGAAGCTAGAGCACTACGTGATCTCATTATCAGCTCTTTTCAAAAGGCCACCTATAGGTTGTCCACAAATTCATTTCCAAAGGGATGGAAATTTAATTATGAATTAGGCTTTGACCAAGACTCCAATTATAAGTTCAGTAGTAGCAAGGAATATCCATATAAGGAAGAAGCTATTAAAGCTTCACATGCTTTCCAACAAGCTACCCCAACATTAAGGGTTGGTAAAAGTAAGAATGGAATTATCCTGACCCAACAAAACAGAAGCAGTAAATTGCCTACGGTCAATTTGGATACTCCGGAATTTCAGGAGGAAAGCATCAATCGAGCTTTAGATTCGCAGAAGAGCATTGCTCAATATGCCAATAGCAATAAATCCCAGAACTTTAGAACCTCCATAAGGAAAGAGTCTACAGAAAATTCTGCCCGATATATTTACCGGCTGGTGGATAAAGATCATGTCTTGGCCTATTATCAGCAACAATTTCTATCTAAGGAAGAAGCGGTTTTATCCAAAATGAAATTGTCCAGGTTGTTTAAGAGAAAACCAAACTATCTACAGTTATGTCTAGGGTCTGCGGTGGTAAGAGAAGTGTCAGGAGCAAATAAGCAAAAAACCAAGGCATATACCTATCAGGTTCGGGCTCATAATATCCTATACAAGTCTGCCGGACCTATCAATGAAGAGTTGGTGCTATTCGAAAGCTTTGATACCTTTTCTACCAAGGAACAGGCGCTTGAAGCTTTTGAAAATAACTATTTCCATATTTTGGAAGTAGCGGCGGTAGAGCAGAATTACGGAACTCTCATCAGTTTCGAAGAGAAAAGGAATACTAATACAGCCGCCCTGGTCTATATTCCTTTGGTAACTCAAGAAGAGATTAATGCATTTGGAGAAGGCAGCATTCCACAAATGCTGATGCAATTAGTGCGGGCCTATCCGATAAAAAGGAATGATGAACTGTACTATTTTGAGACTTTTCATTCTGCAAAGAATCCCCAAGGTTGGCATAGTGTCAAAGAATATCCCACTGCGGAGGCAGCTATGCAGGATTTTCTCTTTTTCTTGATGCTCTTAAAGTATGCAGGCAATTTATATGTTGACTGTGATTTTAATGATGATGGAAAAGGTGACTTCCGGATCTATATCCGCGAGGTATTGGCGGAAAGTACCCAACGCTTTTTCACTGAGGAAGAGGCATGGGGACTGGCAGGTGTCGAGAACCTGATCTGTGCCGTTCAATCCAATATCGGTTTCCGAAAATATCAGCGGAAGGAAGATTGCTGCTTTTCATTCTATATTAATTGCGGTGCAGACTTCTTGATCCACCCATGCACATACGATACGGCCAAAAAGAGAAATCAGGTTGTCCTTGATCTATATGATCAATTCAAACGCTTTCATGAAAGAAATGCCTATTCTATTTCTAATGAAGATAATGCTTTGATTTTTCACGATGAAGGAGGGAAACCTTTTGCAACCAAAAGGTTTGGAGCAAATGATAACCAAGAATATTGTGACCTTCTTTTTGATTATCTGGAGGAATTCCAGGCATTAGGAAATGAATATGTCATTGAAAAGGAATTTGTTTTTATAAAGGACAAAAATGGACAGGTAATACTCCAATCTTATAACCAAGGTTGGACTGTCGAATCATTTAAAGAGCAATTGGAACTTTTTCTCTGCTTTTTTCCTATTACCCGAAGCAAAAATCAAAATAATGAAGGCTATCAATATCAGATAGAAATAAAACTGCCTGGCTTTAATTCATGTAAAGAGGAGAATACTGTAAACTGTGGCTGTTCAGATCCAGTGGAGGAGGAGCCTACCTGTTATGTGGCTTGGAAAACTTCCTGCCCAATTGATAATTGCTATATGGCCATGCGGTTGTACAGCTTGACCAGCTATATGCTCAGCAATTTCGAAAATTATCAATCCATCCTGGATTGCAGCTGCAATTCATTTGGAATTGCAATGGATTTCAACCTTCCGGAATATAGGGAACAGTTTTCTATTAATGGAAGGCAGATTGCCTTTAATCCTCAGTGCTATGAAACTTCGCAAGAGATGTGCATGGCTGTCGATCGGGCAAAAGAACTCATTAATGCCGAAGGCTTACAGGTTGTCGAACATATATTGCTCAGACCTCGATGTGAAGAAGACTGTGAAATTCGACAAAGCCTATATTGTAATGAAACCTATTCCTATTGTGGCTTCACTTGGAAAGCTGACCAAGAAGATCCATGTTCCGATCAATCGGATATTTGCTTTGTCCCAGCGATAGATCCCTATTCCTTTATTGCAACCGTAGCTCTACCTGCATGGCCGAAAAGGTTCCGCTCTAAAACGGGAAGAATGCTAATGGAGGATATCTTATACCGTTTGGCACCAGCCCATGTAATGTTGAGGATATTGTGGCTAGCGCCTCATGATTATTGCTGTTTTGAATCAAAATACAAAAACTGGAGGAAATGGCTTGCCAAGAAAAAAACCTGTATAGAAAATTTCTCCAGCGATGATTTCTTGAATTTCCTATTCCATCGTAATTATGAAGATTTAGTGGATTGCGAAACTTGTAAACCATGTAATAGTCAAGTTGAAACCTATAATCCTTGCCTGTATCGTGAAGTTAACCAAGAAAACAGTTACAGCATGCAACAAAGTTTCTTAGACCAGGTAAATGCTTCATTTTGCTGGCGGGTTTCCTATCCTGGTGAATACCAATTCATCAGTTGCGATCAAAACAATCAACCCAATTATGATTACATCCGCAAGGTCCAGAAAGAGAATAAGGAAGAAGAAAAAACTATTGCTCCTGTATTAAATACGGTAAAGCGAGGTAATACTAAAGAATTGAATCTACTGAAAGAAAGACGCATGATGCACTATCGATCAGCAGTAGAACAAGTTGCTGAGAAACTCCAGAAAAACCTGGTTGTTCAAAGTGTCCAAAATTATTTGAGCGATCCTAATCTGGCCATAAACCAACTGGAAGCTGTCGTTACGCAAATCATTGAAAACAAAAAAACTACGGCAAAGAACTACGTGGTCCTGAATAAACCTCAGATGCACCGTGTCTTGGAATCCGTAGTCTGTTATGCCTTGGATCAGGTCAACCATAAGAAAAAGAACAAAACCGATCTTTCCCTACTCAATGCCGCTTTTGAAAGGTTGCGGAAAGCGAAAATTGATGTAGCTGCGATCTATAATCATTGGGATGGAACGGAATTAAAGAAATATCAACCCGCAATCAATGTACTTGAAATCAAGAATCTGCTATTAGGAAATAAGAAGTGAAATCATGCTGCATATCATCAGAAAACAGCGTATTGAGCTCCTATTATCACAAGGAGAAGCTAGTTTTAGCATTCAGCAAAAACTAAGTAATCAATATTGGGAGTTTTTTGTGCCTTTGATGGATGAAATCCTGTCGGGTTTATCCAACGATGATGAAGTGTTATCACTAGATTCCTTGACAATTGATCTGGGTATTATTAAGCTAATGGATTTAGATCATATTAAATCCAATGGGAGATTAGTAGAAAACATAAAACAGCAATTAGAAGAACAGATACTAAAAGAAAGAGCATTAAACCATCGAGTGAATATTCAGCATACCACTCTCTCGGACTTTCATAAATGGATTTCTTATTTGCGACAGGGCTATTTAGATTGGAATGTTGAATTTCCGATAGATGCTTGGCAAGAACATGTTCTAGAATCCCTTTCTAGTAAGATGGAAACCTTGAATCATTTCATACTGGAGGTAGAACGTAGTCCCAATTTCCGAATTCGATTAGTGAGGCAACATTCAGATAGCTTTTTGAATAGATTGATTAAAGTAATAGCTCCAAAACAGGAAAAATCATTGGATAAAATAGTAAAGGATTTTTTCGCTTTTGTATCCAAATACAAGGAAATAAATGCTGGAAACAAAATAGTTTGGCGAGAGAAGTTCTGGCTGGATTTGCTTCAGGTCGTTTCAAAAGAGTTCTTTAAATCAGACTCAGCTGAATTCAAAAATCGCATAGAGCAAATTAAAGTGGATTACAATTCCTTTGCCAATCCGGTGATTGATCAGGTACGTAGTTTTGAAGAATTTAAAGATATAACCGAGATTAAAGAAGCTATTTTTCAGGACCATGTAGGGTTGGTTTTATTACATCCCTTTTTAAACTCATTATTCAAACAATTGGGATTGGTCAAAGACAAAGACTTCATCTCTCTGGATGCTAAGGAAAAAGCTATCTACCTATTACATTTTGCAGCAACTGGAAAAGATCAACCTAAGGAATATGAATTGACAGTTCCAAAACTGCTATGCTCATATCCGATAAAAGCCGCAATTCCTACATCTATAGAAATGAGCAAGGATGAAAAGGAGGAAGTCATTGCTATGATGGAAGCCTGTATCGCCAATTGGGAGATATTGAAAAAGACTTCTGTTGATGGATTAAGGGAAGGCTTTTTACAGAGAAAAGGCAAAATAGAGCTGGGAATGGAAAAGATTACGATACAAGTGGAAAAAGGTCCTATCGATATGGTGCTGGATTACCTGCCATGGAATTTGAATATGATCAAGTTCCCATGGCTAAAACAGCTTATCCATGTAGAATGGAGGTGAATTTTAGAGGCTGAAGAACGAATTATTGAATGAATTTATAGTATAATATCATGTCAGAAAAACCGCTAGTGTTAAAATGGAATCAACTTATGCTGGAGGCCATCAAGTTGACCAAAACCTCTGCTCCATTGGCTGCGAGAGCATTGGCAATGATGCATACAGCAATGTACGATGCATGGTCTGTATATGATAACTGTGCCTATAGCACAAGTACAGCTAAATATATAAAAATCCCAAAATCAAATTGTGCCAAGGATAATATCCGTAAGTCCTTCAGTTATGCTGCTTACCGGATTCTGGTGAGCCTATTCTGGTTAAAATTGCCAGCTGAAGAAAAGGATATTTTCCGTGATTTTATGTGCCAGTTGGATTACGATCCTGACCATAAAACCCTGGACATTTCCAAGCCGGAAGGGATTGGCAACCTTATGGCAAAATTAACCATTGAACAGCGATATGGGGATGGAAGCAATCCTTATGGTAGCCTGCATATGCCAAGATTCTCTGACTATACAGGTTATAAACCTATCAATCCTCCCGAACACCTGAATAATCTCAGTTATTGGCAACCCCTTCAAAAAATTAAGGAAGGAGCCAAAATCAGGTTCCAACGATTCCATGTTCCACATTGGGGCTTGGTACAATCCTTTGCCCTTCCATTTAACTGGCAATTTAGACCTGACGCACCTTTTACGAAGGAACAACCTGAGTTCAAGCAACAAGCCCGGGAAATCTTGGATATCAATGCTGCATTGACGGATGAACAGAAAGTCATTGCTACTTACTGGGAAGATGCAAGAGGTACCTTTACGACTCCTGGGCATTGGTGTGAGATAGCGCAGTTCGTTGCCCAAAAGGAATTCTACAGGAACTCCCAATGCATCAAGCTTTTCTTTGTGCTCAGCAATGCGTTGTTGGATGCATCAATTGCTAGTTGGGAATGCAAACATCAATATCAATCTGTCAGACCTATTACGGCCATCAGGAACTTATTCAATGGCCTGCATGTACATGCTTGGGGAGGCAGTTGTAAAGGAACAGAGACGATTAAGGGGGATCAATGGAATCCTTATCTGAAAACGCCAGCGACTCCAGAATATATTTCTGCTCACAGTTGCTTTAGCCGCGCAGCTGCGGTTATCCTGAAGAACTTTACAGGGAATGATGCCTTTGGAGGCAGGACAACCATAAAAATGGGTTCTTCAAAAATTGAACCTGCGGTAACTCCATGTATGGATATCGTGCTGGAATGGCCGACCTATTCTTTCGCTGCTGAGCAAGCGGGACTTGCCTGTATCTATGGGGGAATTCATTTTCCCAAGGCTACTGCTGAGGGGCATAAGCTTGGTTTGAAAGTAGCCATGACCGTTTGGGAAAAAGCAAAAGTCTATTTCAATGAAAAGTAAAAAGGCAAATACAGATCTAAGCATTAGCTTTCTTGATATCAACGCCCCGGCAGAACTCAAATTCCTAGAGCAGTTGATCTTGTACCGTTTGAGCAATTGGTTCCCCGGTGAAACTGAATTTGAAAAGCCTAAACCCCTTTATAGGACCTGGTCCAAAAAGCTGCAAGAATTTATCAAGCATCATCAACTCAATGAACAAGAAGCTTGTTTATTACTGATTGGGATGGCTCCTCATATGCAAGCCGACCTCTTTGATAATGCCATAAACTTTAAACTGCAGCGCTCGGGAGATTTTCAAAAAATAGGTGGGGTAAGGGGAAAGGATTTTAGAGGATTTATCCCTACGGGTGAAACTGCTGTCTTTCTTTTAGGCGATGATGATTTTGATAAAAAGACCGCAATCCATAAGCTGTTTTGGGCTGACCATATTTTTGACAGTAAAAAAATCCTATGGTTAGATGATGTTCCGGCAGGAGAGCCTGAGATGAGTGGAAAGATCTTGATTTCCAAAGAATACCTCGATGCATTTATCTATGGCGAGTCTACCCAGCCTAAGTTCAGTGTTAATTTTCCAGCTAAATTAATCCGTACCAAATTGGAATGGAAAGATTTAGTCATCAATGATGAGCTCCAAGAGCAGATCCAGGAATTGAAGAGCTGGTTAAAATATAACAGCATCCTGATCAACGAATGGGGAATGGGGGGTAGGATAAACAATGGTTATAAAGCCCTGCTATACGGTCCTTCAGGGACCGGTAAAACGCTTACCGTTGGGTTATTGGGCAAAGAAGTCGGGAAGGATGTCTATAAAATCGATCTCTCGATGGTGATGTCGAAATATATTGGGGAGACCGAAAAAAATCTGGAACAGATATTTGCAAAGGCCGAGGACAAAGGTTGGATCCTGTTTTTTGATGAGGCGGATTCCTTATTTGGAAAAAGGACCAATGTTCGGGATGCCCATGATAAATATGCCAATCAAGAGGTTTCTTACCTGCTACAACGTATTGAGGAGTATAATGGCATGGTAATCCTTGCTACCAATATGAAAAATAATATTGATGATGCCTTTATGCGCAGGTTCAATGCCATTTTGAAATTCACTGTTCCCGACGCGGCAGACCGCGCCAAAATATGGAAATTGAGTTTTCCAGAAGAGGCCTTGTTCTTTAATGACAAGAACGAAAAGGTAGATATTCCGGAACTTGTGAAAAACTATGTTGTATCGGGAGGCTCTATCGTCAATGCGGTACACTATTCCTGTATCAAAGCCATAGAAAAATCTACTCCCGAAAAAGATCAAAAATCCATATATCTCTCCGATGTATTGGACGGAATCCGTAAAGAATTATTGAAAGAAGGCAAACCTTTCCATTAACAGCTACTCTGAATATGGGGCAATATTAACTTCATGCCCCTCAGAACCCTGAAATATTTATTTTTAAAATCCCTCTCTTATTCGCCTAGGTATTACTATTTTAGGGATAGCAATTACCTTAGGCTTTCGCTATGAAAGCTTCCTAACCTTCAATATAAACTAAATGGTATTTACAATCGTACTTCTTAGCCTATTGTTGCTAATCATTTTCATTACCTATTTTAAAATCAACACTTTTTTGGCCTTCCTGATCGTTTCGATCTTAGCCGCTATCGTCCTGGGAATTCCATTGGCAAAGATTCCGGGAACTGTTGAAAAGGGGATAGGATCTATCATGGGCGGGCTTACCCTGATCATTGTATTAGGTGCCATGCTCGGAAAGTTGATCGCCCATAGTGGCGCAGCAGAAAATATTGCAACCGTTATGGTTCGCCTGTTTGGGGTCAAGCATCTGCAATGGGGAATGGCCTTTACAGGTTTTATTGTCGGTATTCCTTTGTTCTATGGCGTAGGCTTTGTGCTTTTGGTTCCCCTAATTTTTTCAATAGTCTATAAATACAAATTACCATTGGTCTACATCGGTCTGCCGATGTTGGCAGCTTTGTCGGTAACCCATGGATTTATTCCTCCGCATCCCTCTCCAGTAGCCTTGGTGGTCCTGTTCAATGCCAATATGGGATTGACATTGATCTATGGATTGCTCATTGCTATACCTGCCATAATTATTGGCGGTCCTTTGTTCAGCAAAACCCTCAAGAATATCAAGGCTGGTAAATCTGAAATCTTTCAACCGGTAGATCCAAAACCAGAGGACGAGGACTATCCTAAACCTGGGGCTTTCAATAGCTTCTTTACCGCTTTATTGCCGGTGGTCATGATTGTTCTCTTTACCGTTTTACCATATGTAGTACCAAAAGAATCTACCTTCATGCATGAAATCATTGCATTTTTAGGCTCGGCAAATATCGTTATGCTCATTGCCGTTATCTACGCTATGTTTTCTTTAGGGATCTTTCAGGGCAGACCCATCAAAGACGTAATGTCGGTGTATGCAGATGCGGTCAAGGACATTGCGATGATCCTCTTGATAATTGCTGGTTCTGGGGTGTTCAAAGAGGTAATGGAGGCCAGTGGTGTCAGCTTAAAATTGGCTGAGGCCCTTCAAGGCTTACCCATCCATCCATTAATCTTAGCATGGATCATTACGGCCATAATCCGTGGATGCATAGGCTCGGCAACAGTTGCAGCACTCACTGCGGCAAGTGTGCTATTGCCTTTGTTGCAGGCTACTGATATCAATCCAAACCTGATGGTCCTTTCGATCGGTGCGGGAAGTCTCATGTTTTCACATGTAAATGACTCCGGATTTTGGATGTTTAAAGAATATTTAGGAATATCGGTAAAAGATACCTTTCGATCATGGTCCATGATGGAGGCTATTGTCTCCACGGTTGGTCTGATTGGTGTAATGATCTTATCTTTATTTATATAAAAATTACTAATCAAAAAATAATAAATCATGTGGAATGCAGATGAACAATTTGAAAAATTAGGTTTAACATTACCTCCAGCACCAAAGCCACTTGGGGTGTACAAACCATGTTTGGTCGATGGAAAATATCTTTACTTATCTGGTCATGGTACGGTTCAAAATGACGGAACCTTGATCATCGGGCGCGTTGGTGAAGATATGGACATGGAAGCTGGTAAGGTAGCTGCTAGACAGGTCGGTCTGGCTATGCTGGCTACGATAAAAGCCAATTTAGGTTCGCTGAATAAAGTAAAACGCGTTATCAAAGTTTTAGGAATGGTCAATGCCACGCCTGATTTTGAAAGACATCCCTATGTAATCAATGGTTGTAGTGAATTGTTTGCTTCGGTTTGGGGCGAGGAAAATGGTATTGGAGTGCGATCAGCTGTCGGCTTTGGCTCGCTGCCAGACAATATCCCGGTGGAGATTGAAGCAATGTTTGAATTACATGAAGGCTAATCATGGAAAAGTGGTTTGAAGTAAAAAATTCAGATTGTATCGCTTCCCCTGCTCTTTTACTGTATCCTGATCGGGTAACCCGTAATATTCGCTTGCTCAAAAGAATGGTCGCCAATGATACGTCAAGGTTGCGCCCTCATGCAAAGACCCATAAAATGCTTGAAGTGAGCAAGATGATGATTGAGGAAGGTATTGAGCAGTTTAAATGTTCTACCATTGCTGAAGCGGAAATGCTGGCATTGAGTAATGCTAAGGATGTCCTTTTGGCCTATCAGCCCGTGGGACCAAATATCTCACGGTTTCTGAAATTGATCCAAGAGTATCCGAACACCCATTTTTCCTGTTTATTGGATAACGTAGAATCTATTAAAATAGTCAATTTTCAGGCAAAAGCGCAGGGAATAAAAACCAGCTTCTACCTGGATCTTGATGTAGGCATGGGTAGGACTGGTGCTTCCATAAAAGACATTGAAAAGCTCTGGAACTGCATTGCCGAACAAGACAGCTTGCTTTTGGAGGGCATACATGGCTATGATGGGCAGATTAACAATGTTGATGCTTCCATACGTGAAAAGGAGGCAGATTCAGGGTATGATTTACTCAAGCTTGCATTTGATTATTTTCAGGAAAAATGTACTTATCCATTAAAAATAGTAGTGGGCGGTTCGCCTTCGTTTACACGGCATGCTGAACGTCCTAATGTGGCCTGTAGCCCTGGAACCTTTGTGTTTTGGGATTGGGGTTACTCCCAGAAAATACCCGAACAGGCTTTTGAAGTCGCCGCAGTACTTTTGACCCGAGTGATATCCGTGATCAATGAGCATCGCATATGTATAGACTTAGGTTACAAGGCTGTCGCTTCGGAATCTCCATTGCCAAGGGTTAAGTTTTTGAATGCCGATGATGCAGTTCCGATATTACAGAGTGAGGAACATATGGTGCTCAACGTCAATGATAGCAATGAGTATCCAGTAGGTACGGAACTCTATGCCATTCCTTTGCATATCTGCCCAACCGTGGCCTTATATGATAAAGTCTCGGTCATCGCAGACCATCAAAAGGTTAAGAATTGGCAAGTTGTTGCGAGGAATAGAATGTTAAATATTTAAGGATATTATGGAAGTACAGCCTTTTTTGATCGATGGTCACCTTGATCTAAGCATGAATGCCATGGAATGGAATCGAGATCTCCGGATCCCCATTTCAGAGTTGAACCGGAGGGAAGAGGGCATGGTCGATAAACCAGATCGCGGCAAAGCGACCGTCACTTTCGATGAACTTCGAAAAGGGAACATAGGTCTGGTCGTTGCCACCCAGATTGCAAGGTATGTAGAGCACGGAAGTGTTCTTCCAGGTTGGTTATCTCCCGAACAGGCATGGGCACAAACTCAAGGGCAATTAGCTTGGTACAAAGCGATGGAAGAGGATGGGCAGCTAAAAATGATCCGGACAAAAGCGGAACTAGATGCCCATGTCGCGCATTGGAATGATAATATTGGAGATGTGAAAAAAGCCATCGGATATATCCTTAGCTTGGAAGGTGCTGATTCCATCGTTAACCTGTCAAATCTTGAAAAGGCATATGATTATGGCCTTCGTGCACTTGGTCCCGCCCATTATGGACCAGGTCGGTATGCCAATGGTACGGATTCCAGTGGAAAGTTAAATCAGGATGGAATTGCCTTGCTCCAGGAAATGGACAACCTCCATATGATCCTTGATGCAACCCATCTCAATGACGATGCATTTTGGGATGCTTTAGATCGATATAAAGGGCCTATATGGGCCAGTCACAACAACTGCCGGACATTTGTTGATCATAACCGTCAATTTTCTGATGATATGATCAAGGCTCTGGTTGACAGAAATGCTGTTATTGGCGTTGCACTGGATGCTTGGATGATGGTCCCAAATTGGGTACGGGGGACATCTACTCCAAAAGAAACAGGTTGCAATATGGAGATCATGGCCAACAATATCGACCATATCTGTCAGATTGCCGGCAATACCAACCATGTAGCAGTAGGCAGTGATTTGGATGGCGCATTTGGAAGAGAACAATGTCCCTATGATCTGGAAACCATTGCCGATATCCAAAAAGTATTCCCGATCCTAAGAAATAGAGGCTATGCGAAGGAAGATATACAGAAGATTGCAAACGGCAATTGGTTGAGGTTTATGAGGGGGAGTTTGAACCAAGATTAAAGGAATTAGAGGATGGATCAAGAACTGGGAATGAACGAGGATGGGGTTCGACTTTGCTCACCACGAGGATTGGAGGATTGGCCAAGATTATTGTTTTTCCCTCCCAGTTATTAGTTTTCAAGGTTGATAGAGACAAATTGGATGGGCCAGACGGTTTAAACGAAAATACGTTACTATAAATGGGTAATTTACGACAATCTGCCCTAGAATGGCTGAAATATTTTAGAAAGGTATTGAACAATATAAGGTAGCGAAAAAAAGGTATTCGATTAATCGAATGCCTTTTTTTGTTAATTCTAGGTAACTTATCGTAACAGGGACTTTCTTGCAAAAAAAATAATCCAAATCTTGATCCATCCTCTCATCCTTTCCATCCTGGTTCAAACTAAAAATTTTAATAAACCCCTAGCATTTTCATTTTTTGACCTCCATTTTTCCTTAAATTTTCATCCTATCTGTTTTATCGATTTTAGTCTGACCTGACTTTGACCTTATTCGAGACATATTCCGAATTTTCCGAATATGGGTCGAATGAATCTCGAATTTGTCCCGATTGCACAACTCAAATTTTTATTGATTTTCAGGTTCATGTTATACATAATAAATTGTGTAACAAAATTGTTATTAACGTAGGGTTAATATTAGTAAATGCCTAAAATAATGGTTTTAGCACAGTAAAAATCGGGTTATGTGTTTTTATTGATTTAATTTTTTAATGAAAATCCCTGAATTCGTTAAAAATTTACGCAAACGATTGCTGTTTTTTTTCCTCTAATTAACTCTTATCATTACCCCAATAATCAATTTTACTAACCGCTAACTATGAACATGAAAAAGGGTCAACCTATTAAAAAACCTATGTCCAATGTTTTTAAGCTTGTCCCAAAATGGGGTCAGGTTTCCGTAGCAACCTTATTGATTTCATCGATGTGTCCAATTGATGTTTTAGGTGCCACAAACATTTCGGAATTATTTCCAGCCGTAACCATGATCGATCAACAGCAGACCGTTTACACAGGAACGGTGAAGGATGCCAATGGTAATCTTTTGCAGGGGGTAACCATCTCCGTAAAGGGACAGACCAAGGCGCTGACTTCTACCGATGCCAATGGTAGGTTCGTTGCTGAAGTACCATCAGATGGTACCCTTGTTTTCAAATTGGTAGGCTTTGAATTCCTAGAAGTGCCGCTGACAGAAAATGAAAAGGACATTACAGTAACTTTAAATGAGGATCTGGCAGGAATCGATGAAGTTGTTGTTGTCGGATTCGGTACGCAGAAGAAAGAAAGTAATGTGGGCTCGCAGGCGACAATCAAGCGAGAAGAGCTCAAGGTTCCAGTTGCTAACTTAACGACAGCTATTGCAGGTCGTTTAGCTGGGGTTGTTGCGACGCAACGCAGTGGAGGTCCTGGTTCTGGTGGTGCAAACCTGTTTGTTCGCGGGGTATCTACTTTCGCAAGTTCACCTCAGTCACCATTATTGATCGTCGACGGAGTACCAGATCGTGATATCAACAATATCGATCCAGAGGACATCGAAAGCTTCACCATCCTGAAGGATGCAACCGCCACTGCCGTTTACGGTACGAGAGGTGCGAATGGGGTTATTATCATCAATACCCGTAAAGGTAAGGCTGGTAAACCTTCCATTTCTGCCGAACTGCAACAGGGTATCACAGGATTTACGTACCTGCCTGATTTCGTAGATGGACCGACCTTTATGGAATTGTTCAACGAAGGTTTGACTATGCGTGGTAAACAACCTTTCTACACACCTGAAAGAATAGAATTGCACAGAACTGGTGCCGATCCGGATCTATATCCAAATGTGGATTGGTATGATGTGCTTTTTAAGAACAATGCAACCAATAACAGGGCAAACGTTAATATTACCGGTGGTGCAGATATCGCCCAATATTATTTGTCTTTAGGCTATTACAACGAAACCGGTCAGTTCAGGACTGAAGATATCGACACCTACAATTCAGCATTGAAAGAGGATCGATTTAATTTTACCAGTAATTTGACCGTCAATGTAACCCCAAATACCAAGATTGATTTTGGTATCAATGGTTTCTTGAAAAACTATAATGAACCGGCAAGGGGTAGGGACTATATTTTCGCTTTGGCGACTCAGACCTCACCACATGTAATTCCAGTTCAATATTCGGATGGCTCATGGCCATTTGTGAAGGGTGCAACAGAAAACCCATTTAAGGCTTTGACCCAATCGGGTATCAATAACAGATATGATAACGTGGTTCGTTCCAACCTGAGATTGACCCAGCAATTAGGGTTTGTAACTGAAGGTTTGAGTGCTAATGGATTATTCGCATTTGATGCAACGGTTCAATCCGTTCTTTCTAGGGTGAGAAACCTGCCATCTTATTTTGCTGAAGGTAGAGATGATGAAGGCAATCTGATCTTGAACTTGACGGATGCAGGATCTCCAGACCTAAACTTTGGATTGGGAAGATCATCAACCCGCCGTCTATATGCAGAAGCTTCTTTGAACTATAACCGTGCATTTGGAGACCATGAAGTTGGCGGTTTATTGTTGTTCAACCAAACCGATTTCTCCGATGCAGCTTCCAATGTAGGTTCTTATCAAGCGGCAATTCCTTACAGAAATAGAGCATTGGTGGGAAGAGCAACTTATGCTTACAACAGAAAATACCTATTTGAATCCAACTTCTCTTATTCCGGATCTGACAACTTTACGCCAAACAACCGTTTTGGTCTGTTCTCTTCCGTAGGTTTAGGCTGGGTGATCTCGAATGAGGAATTCTTTGAACCATTTAAAGAACATATTGATCATTTGAAATTACGCTATTCCTATGGTTCTTCAGGAAACTCAAATACCGGAAACCGTTTCTTGTACCTAACAAGATTTTCGCAAGATGGTGGTTCCTATAATTTCGGTATTCCAGGATCTCAAAGAGGTTTTACAGGTTATGTAGAATCCTTGATGCGTGGTGATGTAACTTGGGAAACTTCCTACAGACATAATATCGGTTTCGAGATCAATCTGTTCAATAGCGAATTGCAATTCATTGCTGAGTTATTTAAGGAAGATAGAGAAGGTATCTTGATGCAAGGATTGGATATTCCTTATGTATCGGGATTTAATTCTGGAAACGTTCCATATAAAAATATCGGTGAAACAGCCAATAAGGGTATCGACTTGACCTTGGAGTACAACAAGCAAATGACCAATGGTTTCTTTATGGCAAGAGGTACGATGAACTACAACTCTAACCGTGCTGTGAAAGATAACTTACCACCATGGGCATTCCCATACCTTAACAGAGAAGGTCACCGTATCTCTCAACGTTTCGGATACATTGATCAAGGTTTGTTCAAGACTGATGAGGAAATTGCAAACTCAGCATCTCAAGCTGGTGATGTACGCGTAGGTGATATCAGATACAAGGATTTAAATGGAGATGGTATCATTAACTCCAATGACCAAACTGCCATTGGATATGGCTCAACACCATTGTTGACTTATGGTATTACCTTAGGTGGAGGATTTAAAGGATTTGATATGAGTTTATTCTTCCAGGGTTCAGGTTTGGTGGATCTTAACTATGCAAGTGGTTTCGCAGTGACCCCGTTCTCGCAAGGTGCGACTTACGGAAACATGTACACCAATCTATTGGATCGTTGGGATCCAAATAACCCAGATAAAGAAACTTTATACCCAAGGTTGTCAACCAACGAAACCGTTACGACCAACTACTATGGAAGTACATATTGGTTGCACCGTTCGGATTTCATTCGCTTGAAGCAAGCCGAATTTGGTTACAACTTTACAGACAGATCATGGTTGGATAAAATTGGTGTTTCTAAGTTCCGGATCTATCTGAATGGAACCAATTTGTTCACAATTTCAAACTGGGATTTCTGGGATCCAGAAATGGGAGATGGTAGAGGAGCAGCTTATCCTATCACACGAGTTTACAATATGGGGATAAGACTAAATTTTAAATAAGAACAGCAATGAAAATCAATTATAAAAATATTACGTGCATGTTGTTGCTTGCAGCAACGACGATGTCCATGAACAGTTGCAACGATAAGTTCTTCGATGCACAACCGGACAACCTATTGAATATTGAAACCATTTTTTCCAACCGTAGGCAGACAGAAAACTATTGGGGAGGTTTGTATTCTCCAATCCAAGATGTTTGGGATCAGCCATATAGTTACTTTTGGTCAGCGATCACCGACGAAATGGATGTATCCAATTGGCAGGAATTCCCAGCGAATTCAGGGGCATTATCAGCGGATAATGTAAATACCATGTATGTCAATTATTACAATAAGATCAGACAGGCTCAGATTTTCATTGATAATGTTGATCGCTGTACAGAACTATTGACAGCAGAGAATGGTGCTACATTGGTGAAAGAATACAAAGCAGAGGCGAAATTCTTAAGAGCTTTTTATTACTGGTCGGTCATGAAGATGCATGGTCCAGCGGTAATCCTTCCTTTGATCAGTGAAGAGGCTGCGGGAGATAATTACCAGATTCCTAGAAGTTCTTGGGATGAGTCGGTTGCCTTTGTTATTGCACAGATAGATGAGTCGATCAAAGACCTTCCGGTTGAACATTTCCAAGCGGGAACGACAACAGCTGATGGTACACAATTAGGTCGAATCAATAAAATGGTCGCCGAAGCTGTAAAATCTGAAATTCTATTGTTCCATGCTAGTCCTTTGTACAATGGTAACACGGCTATGGCCAATTGGAGAAACTTAGATGGTAAGCAATTGATCAATCCAACATATGATGCTTCACGCTGGCAAAAAGCTGCTACCCAAGCAAAAGCGGCAATCGATTTAGCCGAAGCAAATGGTAAGGCCTTATTTGTAAAAACGGGTGCCAACGATTTTGAAACAGCCTTTCTTTCCACTAGAGATGTATTCTGGGACGGATACCAAAAAGAAGGTATCTGGTTAAGACCAGCGACCAACCGTTACCAATGGGAAATCCATGCCTCACCTAGAGCGATCTCGGGTACAGCATACAATGGATTGGCAGTTGTTCAAGAGTTGGTGGATGATTTCAGGATGCAAAATGGACAAACGATCCAACAAAGCAATACTTACAATGAAAACACCTATTCAAGTGTAGAGACAAGATACTATGCAGAAGGAACCAACAAAATGTATATGGACCGTGAACCAAGATTCTATTCCTATATCACATTTAATGGATCATTGATTCCGGGAGCTCCAAAAACAGGGATGAAATGGGTAGAGTTTTTCGCAACAGGTAATTCAGGTAAAAATGGTGCCCCTAGGGATTGGCCTAAAACAGGTTATACCGCTAGAAAGAATGTTCACCCCTCATTTTCTGTGGACCCATCGAATGCCACTAACCGTGCAGCCATGTTGATCAGGTTATCGGAGCTATATCTAAACTATGCTGAGGCATTGAATGAAGCACAACCTAACCATCCAGATGTATTGGTTTACTTGAATAAAGTTAGAACTAGAGGCGGACTTCCTGCTTTGACTTCAGGTTTATCACAAGCGAGAGTAAGACAAGAGATCCGTACTGAGCGTAGAGTGGAGTTATGTTTTGAAGGAAAGCGCTTTTTTGATGTAAGAAGATGGAAAGTTGCTGACCAAGAAGGTTATAGACAAGGGGGTAATTATGAAGGAATGGATATGACCAAAGGTACGGCTATCAATAGTCCTGATTTCTATAAACGTGTGCCAGCAGTATTGAGAGCACCATGGGAGGACAAAAATTACTTTATGCCTTGGCATCAAATGGAAATTGACCGTAATAAACAATTGGTACAGATTCCAGGCTATTAATCATGAATTTTATGAAAAAGAATAATAAATCATTTATTGCAATCTGTATAGGGTTATTGGCCATGGTTTCCTGTAAGGAAGACATCCCAACCTATGAAGAATTGAACGATACCCGAGAAGAAGCGAAGTTAAATGTACAGAAGGCTTCTGATGGTAGACAAGACCTTGTGCTTTTTCCGCAGGTCGATGAAAGAAAAGACCAGTTTAGGGTTAATTATGGTGGCGTAGGTTTACCGGCTGAAGATCTGCGTGTAAGCTTTGCCCAAGACCAAAAAGCATTGGATAGTGTCAATAAGATCCGTGAAATCAATGGACAGGAGTTACTATTGCCATTTCCGGCAGGAAGTTTCAATATCGATAGGGAGTCTGTCGTGATCCCTAAGGGGAAGACCAGCTCTGAATATCTGACATTGACCTATAATCCTAAGAAGTTTGATCTGAGCAAGGAATATATGTTGGCTCTAACGGCTTCGAATGATCAAGGATATTCCTTTTTCCCTACTGGGAAAACCATTCTCTATTATGCAGCGGTAGTGGAGAAGGTTCTTCCAAAAGCAAAATGGGAGGCTAAGGCAGATTCTGAGGAGCTGACTGGAGAGGGAGAATCAAATGGTAAGGTAAAATTTGTGATTGATAACAGTATCAATACGTTCTGGCATACGCAATGGCAGGGTGGTCAACCAAAATTCCCGCATTGGGTAGAGGTTGATTTCAAGGAAGATCTATATGTTACTCAGATTGGTTTGACCAGGAGGCAGAATGATACCAATGGCTTTAAAACCTTTGATATTTTAGGTAGCACCGATGGAACCACTTGGAAAACCCTAGCTGCTGATCAAGTTATGGAAAGGACAGAAATCGAGATGCAGAAATTTGCAGTTCCAGCTCAATACCTGAAAAAGATCAAGATCAATATTAAGGACAATTTCAACAATCAGGCTTCCACTCATCTTGCTGAAATTGATGTGATTGGGTATTAAGAAAAGCGTTAGTTAAGTTTAGATAATTATTAGATTAATTAGGTTATGGTCGTTTAGCAATAAACGGCCATTTTTTATCCCTTTAGTCTGTAAAGTTTTCGTTGTAGTAATCCTTGGACAGAATGCTGAATTTCCATAGATTAATTTTTTGATAGTTAGCCATTCTCACTTTTGTTGTCACAGTCTGGATTACACTAGATTTTCCCTTATAAAGTTGTATCATCTTATCCCCCCTAAAGTGGTTGTCCGATAAATAGTAGTTGTTAGATTTTAATTTTAAACGGTAATTTTTAAAGATTTGAGGGTTATAGATATCAATAGAGATACTTTTTATAACTTTTTGAGGCGTGATTAAAAGATAGATTCTTGTCTCTTCATTTTTCTTGGTAAAGTGGCTTTTGGCGAATCCTCCAACTTTATTGGCCAGGTACTCGGAGGCATTGGATGCTGTATAGTTCAAGATTATTAAAGTGTTGTTATTGTCATTTGTTAAGCTGACTATTTTCCAATCTTTCTTTTGAAGATAATTTATGCTTTTGTCGGCATGCATCTTTTTGAGCATAATAATTTGCTTAAGGGATAGATTTTGGGCATAGTTTAAAGAACTGATAAAGAATAAAATAAGGGTAAGTATATGTTTCATTTGAAAAAGTTTATGCAAAATTATATTAATATTTCCTATTAGTTAAATGTTTGTTAAAAATTTAATGTATTTTTAATTGTCTAGCATTTTGCTAATCTTGATGGAAGAAGTCGTATTCACGCGCTGAGATAGCCGTTAATATTTACTTAAAATCCAATAAATTGAGCATAAATGATTATTTTATGCTTGATAACGATTTAATATTAACACACTAGCTAGTTTACTATGGAAAACAAATTGGAAAAGGCATCCTTAGAATTGATCAAATCGCTTAAATTACCAGCATTAGTTTCAGAAATTTTCAATGGGAATATTTCAGATCCGGAGATAGATGAATTGATGAAATATGATTATCATAAAGCTGACTCGATTTTTGAATTAAGTGAGGAAGGACGAGAAATCTATCATGTGGAAAGATTTATGCCAATTTTACAATTCAATAGTTCACAGATATTGGCTTATGATGTTTTGCGATCAGGATTTATTCTCTATGATTTGGAGGTAGGAATAGAAAATCCACATGCCTATACCTGGGATGGTGTATGGTTAGATGAGGTTTCTTTTTGGTGGGAAAACGAATGGCAGGACGATGAAATCCGTAAGGTGGCCAAAGCGCTTGATTTGAAATACGTTGATGAAATCATAGAAAGTTTGGAGCAAAATGATGAAGAAGGTACGCTTTCCACTTTTGAAGAAAAAGATGCTTGGTTGAATAAAATGATTAATAAATATGGATTGAGGGTGGGATAAAAGGTATTCTTGGATTGCCGTTAGGATGGATCTATATCGGATTAGAAACCGATATAGATCCATTTTTTGTATTATATCATGGGATTATGATGTTGAACCTTTTCTGAATTACATCCATAAATACATAATGAACAATAAGACGATGCCAAAAGCCCATACCCAGAAGAAAGCATATTTAATATATTTTCCCAATTCCACATTGGCTAATCCCACTGCCAACCAAACAGCTGGAGCAAAAGGGCAAATAAATGTACCTACAATATTTCCTACCATCATAAATTGTATTGCCCTGCTGCTATCGACTCCATATTCCGAAACGATCTGTTCGATGACAGGAAATAAAGCGAAATAGGTCGCGTCTGTACTGAGCAAGAGTTCAATTGGAACACCGAGAAATGCGATGATATAGTGTAGATTGGGAACCGCCTGTTTTGGTAATACTTTTACGAGATCATTGGCAATGGATTCAAGCATACCACTTTCGCTGAGGATACCCATAAAAGATCCTGCAACAATAATTATGGAAGCCATTAATAAGGCATTGGGGGCATGAGCTTTTATCCGTTGCATCTGTTGATCTTTTTTTGGAAAGTTTAAGAAGAGAACGATACTGCAGCCCAACATAAATATTAATCCCGGTGGCAATATTCCAGAGAACAATAATATGAAGATAAATAGAGCAATCAGACTGTTTAACCAAAGTGGTTTAATATGTTTTTTGTCAATATGTGTTGTATGTTCCATTATTTCTGGGTTTTCTTCTTCAAGTGTTAGATCAACCAACTTTCCATTGTTCTTCACTTTCTCTCGCCAACCAAAATAAAAGGCCATCATCAGGACCAACAAAAAGCCCATGATCTGTATTGGAATCAAAGGTTTCCATAAATCAAAGGGGTCCATTTCCAGAACAATGCCGGCTCGGCCCATTGGGCCTGCCCAAGGGATCAGGTTCATGACTCCAGCACTTAAACCAACCAAGAGGAGTAGCAAATGGGGGCTCATTTTTAGGCGTTGATAGATAGGGAGCAATGGAGGAATCGTTAAGAGGAAGGTTGATGCTCCGGACCCGTCAATATGGGCTATGGCAGCTATTATTACCGTACCGCAAGTGATGGCTATCGGATTGGAACCCGTTTTTCTCAGAACAAAATTTATAAGGGGGTCGAAAAACCCGATATCCTGCAATATCCCAAAAAAGAGGATCGCAAAAATAAACATGACAGCAATCCCAGTAACTTTATTGATTCCTTCAGTATAGAAGGTTGCAATTTCACTTTGGGAAAACCCCGCCAGCATTGCAGCCGCAAGCGGGACAATACTCAGAACAACAATGGGAGAAAATCGCTTACCCATCAAAAGAATAACAATTACCAGGATTGTTATCAAGCCAATAATACTTAGCATATAAGATTTATTTTAATTGATTATCTAGGGAGATATATTTTAAGCAACAAAAATTAATCATTGATAAAATAATTATCTTTACAATTGGGATGCAAATTAGTGATCTATTCAGGAATTAATAGGAGATAAGGAATTCGGAATGGTTTCTAAAGCTGTATAACGCTTTCCGAAATATTTCCGAAAGAACTAAGGGCTTAATTATCAAAAAATTTATGGTGGTTTTATCTAACAAGGAGGATTTGATTGAATTAATTGAACGGGTAATTGAAAAGTATGAAAAAGATACAGGCAATATCATCAATAAAAATACCAATCGGGAAAATTATGTAAAATTGGCCAAGGTCTTGAGTGAAATCAGTAAACAATTGCCGTATACTTCCTCGGACCTATTACATGAGGAATATGAAGAAGATGTGCAGCCTAACCTTGGCTATCCTAATCGAAAATATGATATTACCGGTGGTCAATTGAAAGATGCGTACTTTGGGATCGTCAATAAGCCTCGACCATATCTGATCGATGCATGTTTAATTTATCTGACGGGCAAGGGGGCTGGAGCAATTCGAGAATTTCAATGTGCAACAGCTACTCGCTGGTCTTTGCTTCAAAGAAATTTGGGGCTGAAGCCTAAAACGCTAATCACCTTACTTGTATCGAGTTTTGTCCTTATCCTGATATTTGGAATTACTGTACTTCAATTAGGCAGAAATAAGAATATTGAAACTGCTTACCAACCTACATCAGCTGAAATAAAGGCTTTATCTGGGATTTGGCTGTACTATACTGGAGCACCTCAAGCTAGATCCAATGAACCGGGACGATTTCGTCAATTTGTAAACAATATCGTGGAAGTGAAGTACCATGAGGGGAGGTTTGAATTTATTCGGCATGGAGCTAATATCAATCATTATGGTCATATGGTCTACAATTCGCCTTCAGTTGTGTCAATCCATAGTTATGTGAAGCGAAAGAAAAATGGGGAAGTCCTATCGCCAAGTCATTCTTTGGCAAGGATGGATAGCTTGAATAGGAGTATGGTTGCATTATCTGCTACCTGGAGCTTTGAATCAGACAATAGGGATGAAATCATTGCTATCCGTAATCTATATAAAAAGCTGGCAGATGAGGGACGTTTGTCGGAAATCAAAAATACACAGGACAATGCAGCCTGTAAATGCAAGATTATGGAATGGCGGTTTGGAAATAATAGCAAACAATTTAAACTTCAATACCAACATTTGGATAAGCACGAAAATGAGGAATTGAAAATGAATTTGAATGAAGAAAGTATCTTATTGTTGAAGCCTCGAAAGGATGTAGTTTTGTTGGAATAAAATCATGTTTATTTACTTGAATCTTTTCATTAGTTTCTTCTTGATTATTAATAAATTATAAGCGGTAATATGCTGTTCTTCAGTTTGTTGCCTTCTTCCCTAAGTATTTTTGCCACTTCACTCATTTACGGTTGCTATTCACTCATAACCAAGCTTTTGCTACTGTTTAACTAGTAGTTTTAAGGTTCCATTTTTATCAATAGATAATTTGGTTCTTTCTATTATTTAAACAAAATTATCATGGAAAACTTGTTTTCATTTAAGGTTAAGGAAGGTCAGATACTTCCTGATACCGGAGTGCTCAAAAATCTGAATTGGAAGACGGTGGGAGAAGTTGGTTTGGAAGGGACGGCGATGAAGCTTTCCGATTCGCACGTGGACATGGAATTAGAAATACCGGATGATCAGCTCAATGAATTTACCTTGACATTGGAGGTAACTCCAGACCAGGTAAATGGAAATAAACAGATGATTTTTGAGAGTGAGGGGAAACCGATCTCACTTTATTTGGATCCTAACGGAAATTTGATCACAGAAATGGAAAGTGATCAAGGCGTGAAAAGTTTAATGAGTTCCGAACCAATGCCAGCAGGCAGGGCTAGTACCATCCGCGTGTTAAAATATGCCGATGGAAAGGCCGAATTGGAAGTCAATGGGAAAGTCGTGGCCACTGATGCCAATATGGGCAAAATAAATAATTGGGGCAAACAGCAATTCCGTTTAGGGGGATCCTTTAATGGTTCTGCCAATTCTTTCCAAGGGAGCATTGCTAAAATAGAAATGGAAAATGGTGCGATTAGCTCAAGCTTGCTGCAGGAAAGGGCAAAAGAGGTGGGCATCATTTCGCAAAAGATTAAAGCAGCATTAGATATTCAAAATATCCTAGTCCATATAGATTTTAATGAAGGAAGAAGTCAATTAAAAAGGATCAAGCAGGTCATGCAGTCCTTAGGGATTAAGTCTATCGATGATTTGGGTACCTTGAAGTTGGATGGGAGTAAAAGTATTAAGCCAGGCGATGTATTGATTGGCAGAAAGAGATCTTTTTTAGACTCGATTAGATGGGAGTCTGTGTCAGAAGCCTTCAATTCGGCAACCATTACCTCCAAAGTGGATATGTTGAATAATAAACTGGGGAATGCCAAGAGCTTCAAACATTTTGATATCAAGAAAACTACAGTACCTAATATACTGGGGCGAGGAGGAAACAGAAGGAGAGGTATAAATTTAGGTGCTTCCAATCCAAAGTCTACCGGGATGAAATGGAAGGATCTTTTTAAGGAAACCGATGGAAAAATAGAATTAAAGAACAAGACCGATTTCAAGAAAACCTTTGAAGCGATAAACCCTTCTTTATGGCCTACTTTGACGGAAGGTTATCAGGTCATGGGAGGCCCATCAGTAATCGGGCAAAGGGAGACGGTCATCATTGCCAAAAAGATTGATTTAACCAATGTGCATTTGGAGGTTTCAACTGATGTGGAGACCCTGACGATATATGCGGAAGAGTTGATCTGTGGGCCAGATGCGTGGATTATTTGGAAAAGACCAGGTGGATTTACCCCGGCACGCACGGATGATCCTTATTTGAATGGTTTACCGAATTATAACCGTTCACCGCGGAGTCGGGACTATGATAACCATACCGGAAGGCAAGGTGGTCGAGGAGCTGATGGTATGGTTGGGCAAAATGGAGCGGCAGGTAGAAATGCACCCAATTTAAAATTATGGGTAAAGGATTTGAAGAATCTTCCAAATATAGATTTGAATGGTGAAAACGGTATTCAAGGAGGCCAAGGGCAACGCGGTGGGAATGGTGGCAAAGGAGAAGGCGGACGATTTGGGAAAGCGTGGTTTTGGGGTTCTTGCTATAGTGAAGGTGGGAATGGAGGCCGTGGTGGGGACGGTGGCAACGGTGGAAATGGAGGAATTGGTGGGGTGGGAGGAAATGCCGGTAATATTTCCATCGGAGTACTTATAGGAACTTTGGAACAATCTGTTACCCAACAAAGTTTTAAATGGAAAAATCAAGGTGGGCAGGCAGGTTTTGGAGGTCCCGGAGCTGAGGGTGGTGATGGTGGACAGGGTGGCAGACCGGGAAATGGAGAGGATTGCCATGGTGCCAGGGCTGGTGATACGGGAGCGAAAGGACAACGTGGTTATGATGGACCTTTGGGGCAATATAATGGACAGGATGGGGAAAATGATTTTTTTCAATTCACTCAAGCTGATTGGGATGAACAGATGACCTTGCCATTTATTACTTCCGCAAGCACCTATGAAGTGTTTCCAGGTGATAAAATAATCCTCAAAGGAAATGTCTTTACGAGTGCTGATACCTTTATTTATGATGGAACTGTAACCTTGTCGAAAAACTTGCTTCCTGATGGTACCATGGAAGTGACCATGCCGGCCGATGCAAAGGGTGGCTCTAAGGTGATATTTTTTAAGAGAGCCTCAGATAATAAGGAAAGTAATCGCATCATTGTTCGGATCAAACCTCAACTGGATGAGTTTGTAAACGGACTGATTCCGGGTTCTTTGGTGGAGGTCACAGGAAAAGCATTTTTGGATGGAGCAGCGATCTTGGTCAATGGTCAGAGTCTACCTACCACGGTTTCGAACGCTGGAACAAAACTGAGTTTTACCATGGTAGGTGTCGATGAGGGAATGCAGGTGGGAGTTGAAAAATCCTTACAGGTCCAGAATCCTGATGGTATGCGCAGTAATATCCGTGTTGCCAAGGTGAAGGGTATTCTAGAAATTCGCTTTAAGTATGGTCACAACAATTTAGGATTCCATAATCCTAACATCGGTAAGCCAAGTTGGGATACCTTTAAGGCAACCTTTGGAAGTTCAGAAGTTTGGCATGAGACGATCGATCCCATATTTGGACATCCTATCCTTACCGCTGCATTTTACGCCTTTTATTATTACTTCCTGAAAGGGAAGGGAGATGGTGGTTTAGCTACAGGATTTTGTACATCGATGTCGGCCAAGGTTGCCGATAACCTGTTCAATGAGAACCTGAATATCTCGACCATTCCTCAGGCAGATATTATGACTGAACTCACCGGTATTCATGGCAAGTTGTTGAGCAAGGAATCTTTGCTTTATTTTCATGATTGTGGAAGAAGGGCAGGCAAGAATATTGAGACTGCCATAAGACAGATTGAAACCACCTTCTTGAAAGGATGTGACCGGAATAATTCACCATTGCTGTTTTTTGTTCCTTCGGGTGAAGTTTGGGATAGTGGCTATTTTGATAAGTTAAGTGATTCACATTGTATCTTCCCTTATAAATTTATATATCCTGACAATCATCCCGGAGCGCAGCTTTCTGCTGATGGAAAAACAACGATTAATAGTTTGGATGGCGTGCAGCTCAAAGTATGGGATTGCAATAACCATGATAATGAAGATTGTTTCCTAACTTTTTCTTTAGAAGATGGAGAATTGCGATATAGCTACAACAAGAAGGCGGGCTTTACTTTAAGTAACGGAATTACCTTAGCTATGATGAGCAATGGAGCCTATAATCTTGCGGATCATGATATGCCGTTTTCTGGACCTTTTGGTTTGAGCACTTTTATTTTAGACTTTTTGTTGAGCCCAGCAGATATTGAAGTTACCGATGCTGAAGGTAGAAAGACCGGTAACTTTGATGGAAAGCTGTATAGTGATATTCCAAACAGTCATCCTTGTTATCTTATCCCTGGAGCTTATCTGTTGCCATTTGGACAGAGCTTGACCCGTAATATCAAAGGCACTGCAAATGGCAGCTATACATACAATAGTATCATGCCGGATGGAGCGATGATAAAGCTAGAAAACATAGAAACCAAGAAAGATGAACGTGATATCTTGATGGTTAATGCAGATGCTACACAGATTAGATTAAAGAGTCAAAGGAATAAACCATTGGGACTGACCTTTTCCAGGGTCATTGAAAATGAAATCCGAAGTATTAGCATAAAAGGATTGCAATTGCATGAAACCGAAGATGTGGACATGACCTTGGCACCCGACTTAAGCTTCTGTCGATTTGCTAACCCAAAAATGATCTCCGAGGTATCGGTTGAAGCAACCGTAATGGATGCTACAAAAGCTATAAAATCGAAACTCATGAAGAGCATACAGGTTCAAGCCGATGCTGACTTGGTATTTGCCATGAGTAATTGGAAGGATATGAACTTTCAATTGGATTCTATTGCTTACTAGCAAAAATCAGTGGCAAAAAGATTGATTTTGAAGCCATATTATTAAGGTTTTTGACCTGATTTACGGGTTGGCAGTTGAATAATTAAAGTATTATTAAAAAATCCCTGATTTCAGCTATAGGTATGCACTTGTTTTTGGAATAAATTTGTAATAACAATTTGAAAGTATGTTTCAATATTGGATTTGAAAACAAGTAAAAAATAAAAAAGCATATTATGATAAGAAAATCTTTTGCATGCCTAGCCGTATTAGGCGCATTGACCCTAGGAAGTTGTGGATCTAGCTCGAAGAATGCAGCGGAATACAACAATTCAATCATTACAGTGATCAATGAGAATGAGTCACATATTGCCAATATGAACTCAGCAATGACCTCTGCGGATTATGCCAAAGCAGAAACCGTACGTGGCGAATGGGAAAAAGCTTTAAGTGCTGATATCAAGAAAGTAGAAGATCTTGGTGATTTTAACGGAGACGGTGAATTTCAGAAAGCTGTCGTGGATGGCTTAAAAGGTTACCAGAAAATAGTAACGGATTCTTATCCTAAATTGATCGAAATCCGTAAGAACAATGTTGAAGATCCAGCTACGGAAACTAAGTTGTTGGATGATATCAATAAAGCGTTTGAAGATGCTGCGAATAATGTGAACAAGGCTTCAGATGCCTTCGAAGCAAAATACAATAAGTAGGTTATTATTAAGTCAAATAAAAATAGCCCTGACCTGAAGGTTGGGGCTATTTTTGTTATAATAATTCTTGATTTTAATCTATATAGAGAAATAATTCCTTTTGTTCCAAATGTAAATATATTGGCATTGAGTTTGCCTATTTCCTTACAATCCACCTGAATGTGATAGGAATTTTTTAGTTTTGGGTATCACACTTTAGGGGGAGAACATAAATCATTATTATTTCCATCAGGAAAGAATGTTTGGGAAAGCTATGAAATACGGACGAACAATGATACTTAAACAGAGGATTCGCAATAATTACTTAAAATATATACTTACCGGAACCTTTTCCGTTATGCTGGTTGCAGGCTATGCGCAAGAAGAGAAAAAGGAGCAGGTGCCTACCAAACCATTGGAAAGAACTAAACCACAGGATATGGATTCCATTGAGGTGGTTAGGGATTACCGTCCAATGTTGGCCGATGCAGTAAAGATGCGAAGGAGTCCGGAGATGAACATCGACCGGAAAGCTTTAGAGGTCGAACTTCGCCAGATTGCAGCGGGGATGTATTTTAAGAAGAATGGTTTCAAGGAGCCATATCACTTTCCTCTTCCGCAGAAATATCCAAATGCTAAGGGCAGCAATATTGACAACAACAGGATCGGTATTATTGCCTATAGGGGTACGGAATTTGAAAGAGCGACTTCCATTCTGAAAAAAGTAGAGCCGGGAGATGCTTTTTATCAAAGTTCCATTATCGCCTTAGGCTATATGGCTCAAGAAAGCGGAGATAAACAAGGCGCTCGTGACGCTTTCTATAAAGCTTCAAGACTTAGTTTCGACGAAGATCTAAAGGCAGATGCGCTATATAACTACGCTAAAATCTTATATGACCTGGACTCTGTCCAAGCCTCTTTAGTTCCCCTTCAGCAATTTATTCAAATGACCTATGACAATCTTGACAAAGAGGAGAAAGGTTCAGAGACTACAGAAGTAAGAATGGCTAAGGTTTTGGCGGGTTCCAGCAATTTTCAGGTTGCTGTCTACCTATTGGAATCATTCGACAATAGGGAAGAGGTTGCCGATAGGGTCTACCAGAAGATAACCTATTACAGAGGGTTGGAGTTTTACAATGAGCGTGCCTTCGAGAACAGTATTTCCATGTTCATGCGTTCCGAGAAATACCCGTTTGATACAGAAATGGCAGCATTAGCTACCTATTGGAAGGCAGAAGCCATGTACGAGGTCCGTAAATACGGTGAAGCGGTCGATAACTTTACCAAATTCCTTCAGTTGCCCGTTGCCAAACAAACCTCTGTGTACAATTATGCAAATTATGCCTTGGCATACTCAGCATTCCGTATCAACAGATATAGTGTGGCGGCGCAGTACTTTGAACGCTTTCTTGCATATGAAGGAGGGGGATTGGATAAAAACACCCGATTTGATGTGATTGCGCGATTAGGCGATTCTTATCTGTCCATGCGAAACTATGGAAAAGCCAATGAATACTACGATCAATTGATCGATGAAAAGGCACCAAATCAGGATTATGCCTTGTTCCAACATGGTATTATCCAAGGATTGCAGGGCGACAATGAAGCCAAGCTCAATACTTTGCGTTCAGTAGTGGAGAAATTCCCAGGATCCAATTATGCAGATGATGTGGCCTTTGAAATCCCATATATCTATTTCGTGAAAGGTGATTACGATGTTGCAATCGAAGGTTTGCAGAAGATGATCGAAAAATATCCTCGTAGTAGCTATGTTCCGAGAGCATTGATGACCATTGGGCTTGTCCAATACAATAAAGACGATTCCGAAGCTGCGATGGCTACCTTTCAGAAAATTGTAAAGGATTACTCTAAAACCAGTGAGGCCTCACAAGCCTTGCTATCCATAGAAAATATATATCTTGATCAAGGTGATGCTACCAGTTATATCCAATATGCTACCAGTACGAATATCACTGACCTGAGTCCAGCAGAACAGGATAACCTAGCTTTTCAAGCCGGTAATACCTTATTCAACAGAGGGCAATATGGTCCAGCTGTGGAAGCCATCAATGCCTATTTTGATAAATTTCCGAAACCTAGGCAAGAGAAACATGCGCGATACATCAGAGGGGTGAGTTTGTACCATACGAACCGACCTGAGGAAGCCTTGCATGACCTGAACATCATCTTGAACGACTGGACAAGCCAGTACACCGAGAAAACCTTGATGACTGTCGCTGCGCTGTACCTTAAACTGAAGGAATACAACGAAGCTATCGTGCACCTCAAAAAACTGGAACTCAATTCAGATTATAAGGATAACTATGGCTATGCCATTACCAACCTGATGATCTGTTATTATGAAATCGGTGACTATGAGCAGATGCAGAATTATGTGGAACTGATCAAGAATTACAATAATGCAACCGAGGCAGAAATTGCAACCGCCCATCTTTATAGCGCCAAAGCTTATGAGAAAGAAGGGAATGCAGAGTCTGCTTTGAAGGAGCTGAATCTGGCAGCACTGAAAAGTAAGGCTACAGCCAGTGCAGAAGCTAGGTACCGTGTAGCTGAATTGCAATATGCCAAGAAACAATACACAAAAGCACAGGAATCAGCCTTTGATGTAATCAATAACATGGATAACAATGATTATTGGGTTGCAAAGAGCTTTATTCTCCTTGCTGACACCTATGCCCGCAAAGGCGATGCTGTTCAGGCAAGAAGTACTTTGGAGAGTGTTATTGAAAATTACGAAGGCGATGATGATATCATCCCTGAAGCAAAAGATCGTTTGCAGAAATTGAAAAAGAAGTAAATGCCAAAAGGTTGATTTATGAGCTTAAGAATTTATAATTAAACCATAAATAAAAGAGAAAGCCTTTCAGGACATCCTGAAAGGCTTTCTCTTTTTATAAGGATTCATTACATGAAGATATGTTAATACATTATTCTCAAAATTTTCTATTAGAGGATAAGTGTAACAGAATAAAAAAGCGTGTAATAAGCATTGGTATCTTTTACCCATTGAACCTGAACAGGAAGCACATTTTTTATGTCCTTGATATTATTTTCCTCAATGTAGGCTTTTATCTTTGCCTCTATTTTTATTCCGCCAGTATATTTTTCATTGGCATGAACATCAACGCTGCCTGTTATTACCTTTATTTCCATATAAATATTTTTCCTGTTATTATTATAGATTGAGAGCTGTTGATTTGAATCTTAAATTCACATCAGCACCCGCTAGCATTCCAACTACCTAAATAAAGAGATGATTTCATCCACCGTCACCTTGCCAAAATATGCCGTAAGATCAACAGAATTTAGCAAAGTTCGGATATCTTCTTCATTGTGGTTGATGCCGACCAGCTTAGCTTCAAGCTCTTCAATAGGCTTAGAAGCAAAGAAATCTCCGAAGATCTTTACCGCATTGATCACTCCACCCTGTAAAACATCCATGTGGAGCTCTATAAAACCAGAAGGGACTTTGATCGCATTTTTGAAGTTATACATTGGTGAAAAACCAAAGTTCCAGTCCCAAGTGCCATATTTTTCAGCAATTAACTTTTCTACAGCTTTCACGTCTTCATCCGTCAACTCATAAATGCTCGCCTGCGGATTATCAATCATCATCTGATCGATTAATGCTTGCTTTATATGGTCTATGCTCACATGATCGGACAAATATTCTTTCAGGTTTATCACCCTTGAGCGATTGGATTTTACTGCCTTATCCTGATACTTTAATGGGTTTATCTTCAATGCATCTGCCAAGATACTCATCTCCGAATCAAACAATATGGTTCCATGTTGGATCATCTTCCCAGCTTTGGCAAGCTTTGCATTCCCACTGAACTTCTTGCCATCCACCAATAGGTCATTACGACCTTCCAGACGACCAGGTATTCCAAACTGATGTAATACGTTGAGTACCGGCTGGGTAAACCTCGCAAAGTCCATAAACTCTTCCTCAATTAACTTCGTATGGAAAGAAAAATTCAGGTTGCCCAAATCATGGTATACCGCACCACCACCAGACATCCTCCGAACCACTTTAATACCATTCTCCTGAACATATTCTAGATTGATCTCTGCCAAAGTGTTCTGGAACTTTCCCACAATAATTGCAGGAGCATTGATGTATAATAGAAATATAGGTTCAGTAGGGTATTTATAAAGTAAATATTCTTCTAGCGCAATGTTGAAATATGCATCAATAGAAGATGAATCGATAATTAACATATTTTTTATAGGATAAAATCAAAGCTACTGAAAATTTAAAGGAATTGGGATTTGCCTGACGGCAAGCTCCCAATTTTTTATGAAATGATTGAGGAGGTATAAGTTTGTTTAGATAACCCCTGGAAGGGGTGAAATATTTTTCTATACCTTTTTGTGTCACCCTGAGGGCAGCCCCGAAGGGTCTCGGAACTATCCACAATCATTTGAAATAGATTGTTCATCTTACGATGACAACGATCATTAAAAAAATAAAAATAGATTCTTCGTTTTACTCTGAATCCCTCTCTGAGATCTTGTGTACCTCTGGTGACAATGGAAAAGGATAACTTATGTGCGACTTAATTCCTGCAGGGGAGCAGAAGTATTTTAGGTTAATACAAAGCTGATGTTCGCTGGAAAACCCTCAACTATATACAATAAAAAAAGCTGCCCTTGAGCAGCTTTTTTTATATTATTACGCATTATCTTGATTTAAAGATTGCTTATAAATAGCCTTCTTAACTTGGATACGACGAGCAACAGATTTTTTCTCATAAGCTTGACGCGAACGTAATTCTCTTAAAACACCAGTCTTCTCGAATTTCTTCTTGAAACGTTTTAATGCTCTATCTAGAGATTCTCCTTCTTTTACATTTACAATAATCATAGCTTTTTTGTATACCTCCTTCCGTCGTGAAAATTCTTGGTCTGCAAAGATAAGTAAAGCAATGACATTACGCAAGGTAATTCTAATATAATTTCAAGTCAGCAACAATCTGCTCCAATGGCCTCTCTGCGCTGCACAGAACTGTCTGGATACCAATCTTTTTTGCGCCTTCCAAATGCTGCGGACTGTCATCGATAAACAGCGATTCTTCGGGAATTAGATTATTCTGCTCCAATACACGTTCAAAAATTGCAGCATCCGGCTTGCGTAAACCCTCTAAATGGGAATAATAGGTCCGTTCAAAAAATACATCATTACTAGGGACGCCATATTTCTCCTGGATATGGTTCATGCAATAAGCATAATGCAGTTCATTATTATTGCTACAAAGGAAAGTACGGTAATTGTCCCTTAGATTCTCCAAGATTTCATGCTTTCCCTCGGGTACACCAATCAATAAGGAATTCCAGGCAGTATCTATCTGTTCATCGCTTAGATCGTATCGATCGGCCTTCTTACGGACGCCGTCCCGAAACTCGGGAACAGAAATCTCTCCTTTGTCAAAAGCGTCAAACAAAGAGTCCTGACCGTGATGTCCAAAAAAATCATCTACGTTTTTAATCCCTAAATCCATAAAGGCTTGACGCACTTTAGGAAAGTCAATCATAAAGATTACATTTCCATAATCCAGAATAACATTTTTAACTTTTTGCATATAAAAATTTTGTTTTCTCGTCTCAAATATCGATAATTGCATCGTCAAAACGGGTATCCAATACCCATTTTAACAGCACAAAAACTGCGCCTATAGCTCAGTCGGTTAGAGTAGAAGACTCATAATCTTTTGGTCCCTGGTTCGAGCCCAGGTGGGCGCACATAACAAACTCCCTCTCCATTAAATGGTTGAGGGTTTTTTGTTTGACTAAGCAACCGCAAAGTTGCGTAAGTAAAAATTGGCTTTTAAAATTTTTGAATCAGAACCCTATCGGGTTCCATTATTTTAGAAAGACATGACCCGTTTGCCTGGAAGTAGCGCAAAAAGATATTCGATTAATCGAACATCTTTTTGCATTAGCCCTATTTTGTTCGATACCATTTCTAAAATAATTCTGCCATTCTAGGGCAGTAAATCACAAAAATAACTTTCCCTTCCTGGTGTCAACCTGAGGCACGAAGGTTCTCGGAACCATAAAAACATTGATTGAACTGGCGAACAGGTCATCCATCCTCGATGGATAATGACACGTTTTGAGACAATTCCGTACATATTATTCACGATTCGTCCAGAATAGTAAATGTCTCGGAGAGGGATTCAGAGCGCAACGAAGAATCTATTTTTTATTATTTTTTAGAATTGTTGTCATAGTAAGTTTGAGAAAGTATAGTTGGAGATCAATCGGGAAACCCTCAGTGTGACACAAAAAGGGAATAGAAAAACATTTCACCCACGCTGTGGGTTATCCTTTGAACGCTATACCTTTCTACAAAGATGTCACCCCCTCTAAGGGTTCTCTTTCAATCGATTCAACCTATTACAAAGATGTCAGCCTCGCTAGTGGTTTTTGATTAGAAGAATTAGTATTTAGACATGTTGGAAATAGTTGGTCCTTTTTTTATACCTCTAGTTTTTGGAGAATATTCTTGCCATGGAGAAGGTTTGTTTTTAAAATATTAGAAGGATCTGCTCATAAAATGATAAAATAATCCTGTTTTTTTGACTGAAAATTTGGGGATATAGTAGGGGTTTTATTCGAGGCATTTTCGAGAATGATTCGGGAATAGTATTGGAATACTATTGCTCATTTTGCGAATTTTCAATATATGTCTCGAATGAGGTCAGAATTAAGGCTGCAAGTATTGGCTAAATATAAAAAGATAAAGGTTAAGGTCCTGTTTCCAATTTTTATCAATTTGGAAAAGTTTTCGTTTGGCAGGAGTCTAAATACTAAATACTCCCTACTATATACTAAAAAAGCCGCTTTAAGCGGCTTTTTTCAGTACCTCCGGTAGGAATCGAACCTACATCATCAGAACCGGAATCTAACATTCTATCCATTGAACTACGGAGGCGGCTCGCCAAAAATAATACTTTTTATGGGTTTTATACAACAATAGCCTGCTGATTTTAGCAAGCTATTGATTTTGAGCATCTCAATGTATTAATGACCTTCGTGGCCTTCTGCTACAAGGTGCAATTCCACTTTAAGATCTAGGTCGTTTGCACCACCGAATTTGTTGAAATCTGGATTGAAGATATCAGTTTTAGGATTGATCGTATTCTTGACGCCAGGGTTTAAGTGGCGCATCAAATAACGGAAGGTAAAGCTGTCTGAAGCTTTCAAAACTGTGATATATCCTGTAATACCTACGTTAGCGGCTTTACCATCGGCTGTTTTATCGCTGTATTCTGCTGCAAGTGTACCTGCAGGTGCACCCAAAAGGAATGCAAAATGCTGGTCAGCACGGTCGATAAAGGTTTGTTGGCTTTCACGACCAGCAAAATCTTTGACCATTAGTTCGAACTTGTATGATTTTCCTACTTCCAAATGAACATGAGCACCTACTGGTGGAAGGAATTTCTCGCCTGTAAACTCCACTTTTTCGATTTCAGGATTAGCGATATCATGGTAGTGGTAATGGTCATCGTGTTTTTCAGCTTCCACTTCGGTAAAGGTCAAAGTTGCTGCACTCACTTCTTCTTGGTCGATTTCTGGAGTAGGGTCGTCCTTAGAACAAGATAGGAAAGTGAAGAAAGAAGCTAATATGAATAAAATAAAGATGTTTGATTTCATGATGTGATTTTTTTTAGAATTTATAGTTAAGTGATAGAATAAAATTCCTTCCTGGGCGGTGGGCATAGTACCTAAAACGGTCCATGTAATCTTTGTAGCTTGTATTGAAAAGATTTTCAACGGCCAAGGAAAGTTGGAGCTGCTGTTTATTAATAGTTAGTGGATGTGTAATATATGCATGAAATAAGTGGTATGCGGCTGGGGGAGCAACGTAATCCGTTCCTTCAGTATACCTATTCTGTTTGGCTACATACTCATGGCTCAGTTTGATATATCCTTTTTCAGGACCAGCATAATACCACTGTACGGCATTCTGTATCCTGTCTGATGGGATATAGGGCAAGAAAGTGTCGGTACTGATGTTCTTGGCCCGGACTAGGCTAGCTTGCAGGGTGTATTGAAGGATTGGCATAAACTTCCATTTCAATTGAAGGTCTGCACCATAGAATAGCGCTTTGTCCTGTCCATAACTAAATACTGGAAAGGTACCACGGATGGTCTGGCGCACAGAATCTGGATTTGGCGCAGCGTAGATATAATTATGGATATATTGTCCAAATACATCTGCTGTCAAGGCTAAAGTTTCAGATTTATGGGAAATGGAATGAACCCATTTTAATCCTTGCTCTGCTTTGAGGTCCAAGTTTCCGATTTCATAGATGCCGGCACCGTGGTGTACACCATCGCTGTACAGTTCGTTGGCTGTAGGCGCACGCCAAGCAAGGCCAATGCTGCTTTTGTATTGCCAAGCAGGATTGATATTGAACGCTGCTGCAATGGAGCCAGAGAAGTTATGGAAGCTACGAGTATCCTCCAACAGATATTGCTGAGGGACTGACTGTTCTTTATCGGTATATTTATAACGATATCCTGCTGCGTCGAAATACCGATAGTCGTAGCGCCAACCTGCTTCCAATAGCCATTTGTCGAATTGGAATTGATGGATCCCGAAAATGCCCAGGGAATAATTATCGAAGTTAGGGATGATAGGAGTGGTGCCCGTTCCGGCGGTATTATTGTTTACCTGATTACCTAGATCGATCCCAAAACTATGCGATTTCGCCTTCAGCATCACTTCGAGTTGTTGTGCGGTCAATACCATATCCGACA
Source organism: Sphingobacterium sp. NPDC055346 (assembly GCF_053645235.1). Classification (NCBI taxonomy): domain Bacteria; kingdom Pseudomonadati; phylum Bacteroidota; class Sphingobacteriia; order Sphingobacteriales; family Sphingobacteriaceae; genus Sphingobacterium; species Sphingobacterium sp. NPDC055346. Next base: position 89,843 of record NZ_JBSHMI010000004.1, on the reverse strand, counting down.
TGGGAATATTGTCTGCAACCGCTCTGCGCATATCAAATTCCTTGCGATGGTTCTGCTGGAAAGAATATTGGGCTTCCAGTTGAAGTCCGCTGTTCAGTTTGTATTGATATTTTAATTTCCCTAATTGATGGGTTACATCTTGTTTAGGGGCATTGATCTTATAGCTGAAATCGTATTTTTCAAATGGTTCCCCATTTTCTATCCGCGCATAGATATCTACGATACTTCCTATATGGGCTCCATAGAAAACCCCCAGTTCAGTTGAAAATCTGCTGTAATATGCTTCCAAGAAATTGTTTTCCTTGCGGTACTGTACCGTTCCGGAGAAATTGATCTCTTCAACGCCGGTATTTCCCAATATATAATTTGGAGTCCTGCTATCGCCAAGTTTTTTACCTGAACCTTGAAGTTTCCAAGCTAAGCCTTCGATGGATTTAATTCCGCCTTGTAATTGTAAGTTGGCAGATCCACCGCGTCCATTGGACTGGGCAATAAGATCGGCTCGGCCGTGGAATTTGCTAGGGTCGATTTGCTGAGCCTTCGCGATCAATACTCCGCCCAATGCATCTGCACCATAGCGAACTGCCTGTGCACCTTTGATGACTTCAAATTCATCTGCCGTAAAGGGGTCCATTTCTGGTGCATGTTCCATTCCCCATTGCTGTCCTTCCTGTTTCACTCCGTTGTTCAAGAGAATAATCCGGTTGGAATGCAAACCATGGATGACCGGTTTTGCCACTGAATGGCCCGAATTTAGAATGGAAACACCCGAAAGCTTAGAAAAGACCTCAGCGGCTAACTTACCCTTGCTTTCTTCGATCTGTTCTTTATCAAGCTTTGCTCTGACAGCTGCTCGTTGTTCTTCAACTTGTGCAGAAACATGTACTGCGTCGATTTTCTCGGTGTAGCTTTTCAATTTGATTTTCAGAACAATATCAGAATCCACATGAACTGGTTGTTCAAAGGTTTCGTAGCCTAAGGCCGTAACTTTTAGCGTAAGGTGTTGATGTCCTTGGCCCACCTTAATCTTAAAGTTGCCATGGGTATCGGATGAGGTATTGATGTCTGAGTTATCGATTCTGATATTTGCTGCAAATATCGGTTGATCGTTCTCATCCATGACCATACCTTTTATGTATTGATTGGATTGGGCCTGTGCCACAGCGCTATTCAAAATAAATAGGATGAGCACGGTCCATGCATATTTCAACATGTATGTTGTGGTAAAAAAAAAAGTGTTAAATGCTATTTATTACACGTTTGGGGTATAATAGGCATAGGGTGGAGCCCGAAGGCTTTTGCTGGATTTGGGTTCCAAAATCGGAGCTTCAAAGACTTGGATGCTTTGAATCGTGTTTAATAGAAAACCTTTCGGATTAGATTCCCAATGGAAAGGGGGTTCAATCTGTATACCTTGCTGAAAGAAAAGAAAACAATAGTGACAGTCCTCTCCGTGGGAATGATCGTGCTGATGTTTATGATTAACTTCGCAGGCATCTTGGTTTTCATGGGAATGATCATGGCGGTGCAAAACGATCAGGCTGATGGAAAGGAACATGATGCCAATCCATAAGGATGATATTACCTGTTTATACGACCTCAATAATCTAATCACAGTGCAAAGATAAGTTAAATGCAATGCTGTTGCAAATTAAATTAAACTTTGTTGCATTATGACCTAGGGTGAAACTGGGTAATTACACTTTGTAGGTATTCTTTGTCGATGTGAGTATAAATTTCGGTAGTCGTAATGCTCTCATGGCCAAGCATATCCTGTACTGCCCTTAAGTCTGCACCACCTTCCACAAGATGGGAGGCAAAACTATGGCGAAAGGTGTGGGGGCTGATCTCTTTGCTCAGACCAATCTTATTGGCGAGGTCTTTAATGATCAAATAGATCATGACTCGGGACAATGGTGCGCCCCTGCGATTTAAGAAAACATAATCTTCTTTGCCAGGTTTGATTACCTGATGTACACGGATCTCGTCCAAATAAAGCTTTAGGAACTTGATCGCTTGCTGACCTATTGGGATAAGTCGTTCTTTATTTCCCTTTCCTTCCACTTTTATGAACTCCACATCAAGGAAGAGATTCGATATTTTGAGGTTGCAAAGTTCAGAGACCCGAAGTCCACATCCGTATAGGATTTCGAGGATGGTTTTGTTCCGCATGCCTTCTGGCGATGAAAGATCAATGGCAGCGATAAGTTCGTCGATTTCTTGGATACTGAGAACAGCAGGGATTTTTCTGGAAAGGCGAGGGGACTCGATCAATTCAGCTGGATTATTTGGAAAGCCATGTTCAATCTGAAGGAATCCGAAGAAAGTCTTAATGCCAGAAAGGAGTCGGGCTTGGGTGTATTCGGAAACGGCGAATTCATTGATCCATTGCAGAAATTGCTGTATATGTTGGGTTTGGAATTGCTTCAGTTCAATTTGTTGTAATTCGGCAAAACTCTGAAGTTTTTGGACGTCATTTAAATAGGCTGCAATACTATTGTCACTCAATCCTCTTTCCAATAATAAGTAACGTTTAAAATCCCTTTTTGTCAGTTCCCAATCCATTTGTTAAAAATATATAATTCTATAGTTTGAATAGAAGATTTGTTTTAAAGCTAAATAAATTTATTGTAGATTGCTTTCCAAATATAATTTAGTAACCATTCTAGTAAATTTTTTTTGAAATTATGAAACTTCTAAAACCCTTGGCATTAGCATTTTTATTGCCTTTTGCAACAGAAATGGCTAGTGCTTATGTGCCAACAAACTTTAACCCAGAGGCGAAGGTCATCTTGATGAATGACTCCCTGAAATGGGACGCTAAATTGCCATTTGATAAAGATGTTATTAAAGGCAAGTTAGCAAATGGATTTCAATACTATATACGCAAAAACTCGGAACCGGAAAAACGTGTGACCATGTACTTGGCGATGAAAGTCGGTTCTATCCTGGAAAATGAAAAGGAATTGGGATTGGCGCACTTTATGGAGCACATGAACTTTAATGGTCTTAAACATTTCCCTAAGAATGATTTGATTGACTATTTGCAAAAAGCAGGTGTCCGTTTTGGATCGGACTTGAATGCCTATACCAGTTTTGATGAAACTGTCTATCAATTGCCTATTCCTTCTGATGATCCTGAATTGTTAAAAAATGGATTACAGGTAATGCGTGATTGGGCACAGGATGCCTTATTGGAAACCGACGAGATCAATAAGGAGCGTGGCGTAATCATGGAAGAGATGCGTGGTGGTAGAGGTGCTCAGCAGCGTATGCGTGATCAGTACATCAAAGTGATGTTAAATGGCTCGCGCTATGCAGATCGCCTTCCAATCGGAACGGAACAGGTGATCATGAACTTTGATCCGGAAGTTATCCGTAATTTCCATGCTGAATGGTACCGTCCTGATCTACAATCCTTAATTATTGTAGGGGATGTAGATCCTCAGCAGATGGAGGCGGAAGTGAAAAGATTGTTCTCGGACATGAAGGTTCCTAAGACCATAAAACCGCGTACAGAATACAAAGTTGATCTATTAAACAAGAACCAATTCATTAAGGTAACAGATCCAGAAATGACCTATACCGTTGGTCAGATCATGATCAAGCACCCAGAAGAAAAGGTAAATACGGTCAAAGACTATAGAAGAGAATTATTGAAAGATGTCTTCAACCAAATGATCAATGCCCGTTATAGTGAATTGAGTCAATCTGCCAATCCTCCTTTCATTCAAGGTGGTGTGGATATCTCGGGATTCCTTGGCGGATTGGATAATTTAGGTGCATTTTTCGTTTCTAAACCTGGACAGTTCGAAGAAGGATTTAAAGCAGTGGTCAGAGAACTTGACCGTTTCCAAAGGTTTGGTTTTACAGAAACTGAATTTAAACGCGCTGTCAGCTCGATTGCGAAAAATAATGAGACTTCTTATGTGGAGCGTGACAAAAGAAAGTCAGAAAGCTATGTAAATGCTTATCTGAACCATTTCTTGAAGGATGGTCCTGCATTGAGCAATGAAGATCGCTATGAAATCACGAAACAATTATTGCCGACATTGACCCTAAAAGAAGTGGAAGCTGTTGGAAAGGAATTCTATAAGGATATAAACCGAGATGTTTTGATCTTGGCTCCGGATGCAGAGAAAGACAAACTTCCTGAAGAAGCCGCTGTAAATTCATGGTTTGCAGCTATCGAAAAGGAAGATCTAAAACCGTATGATGATAAGGTTTCTGATTTGCCAATGTTGTCTAAAACCCCAGTTAAGGGTTCGATAAAATCTGAAAAATCAATTGATGGGATAGAAACCAAAGAATTGACCTTGAGCAATGGGGTTAAGGTTCTATTGAAACCGACCAAGTTCAAGAATGATCAGATCATGATCTCTGCTTATAGCCCAGGTGGTACTTCATTATATTCAGATGCTGACTATATGTCTGCTTCTTTTGCTGGAAATTTAGTGAACAGTTCAGGTATCGGACAATTGAATACCGTGGAATTGCAGAAAAGCTTGACCGGCAAGGAAGTCAACATCAGTCCGTACATTACAGAGCGTTCTGAAGGGTTGAGAGGTGCTACAGACAAGGAGAGTTTGAAAACTGCCTTCGAAATGGTCTATGGATATTTTACAGAGCCTAGAATTGAGGATGATGTGTTCCAAAGTACCATTAGCAAGCAAAAGGACATGATGGCAAACCGTGAAAACGATCCAAACTTCGTTTACAGTGATGCTATACAGCGTACGCTTTATGGAAATAGCATCCGTCGTGTTCCTTATGGTATTAACGAACTTGATAAAGTGAACCAAGCTAGAGCGTTAGAGATCTATAAAGATAGATTTGCCGATGCTTCTGATTTTACTTTTGTGATTGTTGGTTCCTTCACTGAGGAAGAAATCAAACCATATTTAGAAGAATATGTTGCTTCATTGCCAACAACAAACCGTGATGAAAAGCCTAAGGACCTGAACCTTTATGAAAAAAATAAGGGAGTTGAGAAAATCGTAAATAAAGGTAAAGAGGCGAAGGCCATGGTTCGTTTGACCTTATATGGAGATTATACCTATAATGAGCAGGAGAACATCAATGCAAGCGCTGTGGAGACTATTCTAACCAATAAATTGATCGAGCGCCTTCGCGAGGAAGAAAGTGGTGTTTATGGAACTGGAGCAAGGTTCTCCTACAGTAAATTCCCTAAACCAAGATATTCCTTCCTGATCGTTTTTGGAACAAGTGTGGACAAATACCCTTCCTTGATCAATTCATCCATGGATGAGATCAAAAAGTTAAAAGCCAATGGTCCATCACAGGTTGATCTGGATAAGTTCAAGATTGAAGAAAAGCGTCAGTTGGAATTAAGCCTAAGGGAAAATGGTTTCTGGGCAAGTGAAATACTTGGTTCAGTTCAGAATCAAACGGATCCAACCAATGTTACCCGTTATCTGGAAGAACTAGATAAAGTAACCGTGGAGTCTGTCAAAGAAGCCGCAAATAAGTACCTGAAAGAAGAAGACTTCTATAAGTTTATTCTCCTTCCGGATGCCACAAAATAAAAACAATAGCCCCCGCCTTAAAACGGGGGCTTTTTGTTTTTAGACAGTAAATGGATTTGAACCAGGATGGAAGGGATTGGAGGATAGGCCAAGATCATGGAATTAACCAGGATGGAAGGGATTGGAGGATAGACCAAGATCATGGAATTAACCAGGATGGAAGGGATTGGAGGATAGACCAAGATCATGGAATTAACCAGGATGGAAGGGATTGGAGGATAGACCAAGATCATGAAATGTATCAGGATGGAAGGGATTGGATACACCAAGATCATGGCATGAATTAGGATGGAAGGGATTGGAGGATAGACCAAGATCATGGAATGAACCGGGAACCTAAGGATTAGAGGATAGACCAAGATTGCAGCAATATGGGGTTAGAAAGGTGTCAAATTTGGTAGGTAAAGAACCCCTTTTGGGGTTCCATTATTTTAGCAGAGATGGCACGCTAGCCTGGAGGTCACGCAAAAACGCTGTATTGTTGGATACCATTGCTAAAATAATACTGCCCTTCTAGGGCAGTATGCCGTAAAAAAGATTTTTTTCTGGAAATTAAACTTGGGATTGCTTAGCTAGAAACATAGTTCTAACCAACTTGTAATTGGTAAGCACGAAAATTCTCAGAATAAACACAGCATACTTCTTTATGAAATTTTATGTTAGCCATTTTGGCGTACAGTTCCTCAATCGAAGATTTAGGATTACATTTTTTTTTAAAGAATTGGGAGTGCGATAATAGTTTTGCTGCTCTAGCCGTTCCGACGTCTTGTTGTCTTATGTCTAATGTCTTGTGTCTAATGTCTAACCACCTTATTTCTCTTTCATCTTCACATATTTATGTGAATAGCAATCAAAGCAGTCTTCTTGAAGGGTTAGAGTGCTGTCTTGTCGATAAACAAATACCTTATGGGGAGCTTCATTGAACAACCAGCTGTCCTTGTTATTGAGCATGGACTTGGTTAGCGTGAGTTTATAGGGCAGGGTGGAGGTCAGTTCACCATTTTCATAATAGTACACGCTGTCTTTTGTTATTTGAAGGTGCTTGATCTCTCTTGTAGATTCGGGAGTTTTCGTGATTCCGGCAAATCCTCCGGAGGTTTCAATCCATTGCCAATTCCCAATGATTTTGGGTGGTTTTGTGCTGCTGCCTTGGTTGCTTGCGCAGGCAGCCAAAAGTGGGATGAAGTATATAAAATTGAGCTTTTTCATAGATTTTGTTTTAAGCCATATTGTCTAAAATAAGTAAACGGTAAAATATTTCAATTGTTTTGATTAGATGGAATACCTTAATTTTTAGCTATGATTTGAAACTGAAAAATTATTATAATAAAAAACCCATTTTTCATTAATCTTTTGACTGTTTCGATTGTCATAAAACATATATTTACATTTATTAATTGTTTGATAAAAATTATGAAATCACATTCTATTAAAATCATTGCTTTTTCATTATTCGTATTTATTTCGTGCTCAAAAGAAAATAATATTCCTATACAGGAAGATGAAGAGCAGTATAAATTTGTTTCTATTGCTGTTGATGATAAAAATGATGAATTTTTGGTTGATGAGCTTAATGCAGACCAGATTTATCCAGGAAGGATATTCAATTTAAAAAGTCAACAAAATGGATTTGACTTGGATTATTTTGATGCGTATAAAAAGCAACCAATAAGTTTCAGTATCTCTCAGATGAATCTTGCTTTCGAGAATGAAAAATTTGAAAGTTTCAAGCAGTTTCAGGACCTTATGATAGAAAATAAAGATAGAGCGGTAAAATATTTGGAATCAACTGCTGGTTCTGGACTATATTTTAATGATTTCAATATGTTTAAGGGCTATTTTGTTAATGTGAAGGAAAGAGATCTATTCTATAAGGAGATGTTGGGTTACAAAGAAGTAAAGAACAGCGTATTTGGTTTTGATAAAAGTTTGACTGTAAATCCACGAATGAGTTTACCTGATCAAAATGAATTGATCTTGCAATCTGATTATGACAAAATAAAAATCAACAATCCTGATCTGTATTATGTTAATTGGGTCTATTATGGTCTGGTTTCTTATTATGTCCTGCAATCAGACTTTCCTCAAGCGGAATTTGTTAATGCATATGAAAAATGCGTAAAGGATATCAAATTATCTGCCCAAGAAATGAAAGTTTTAGATGAAACAAGATTCGTTGTTTATCATCGTAATAGTGGCATGAAAGAAACGTTGATTGAGAAGGCAACAGGAGCTGAAAAAATCAATAGTTTATTTAAACGTTGGACAAAGATTAAAAAGGAAAGTATTTTGGAATTGAATTATCCATTATATTTTACAGCTGTAAAATTGGGTAGTTTCAGTAAATATTTTCAGGAGTATAAGTATGATTATATGACAAAGCAATTAGTTGTTAACTAATCCACATATAGGATTAAAAAAAAGCTCCAATGATTATTCAATGGAGCTTTTTTAATGTTTTGTTATGTTTATTCGAACCAAGCCAAGACTTCGTCTTTTGTTGGCATGGCAACGTCTAATTTCATTTTCTTACGCATTCCGCCCAAGTCATTGAAAACTTTGTTTGGGTTAGCTTCTTTAAGAAGTTCTATGGTCGTGAATCCCATTTTTTGAAGAACGGGAACCCAAGCTTCAGGAATTCCTTGTTCTACATAATCAGCAGTTGAAGCAACTTTTGCAACTTTTTCAGGACGCATCTGAGGGAAGAACAGTACTTCTTGGATTGAAGGGGTGTTGGTCAAGAACATGATCAATCTGTCCATACCGATTCCTAGTCCTGAGGTAGGCGGCATGCCATATTCCAATGAACGCAAGAAATCTTGGTCAATGAACATGGCTTCGTCATCACCTTTCTCAGAAAGTTTTAATTGATGTTCAAAACGCTCTCTTTGATCGATAGGATCGTTAAGCTCAGAATATGCGTTTGCAATTTCCTTACCGCAGACCATTAATTCAAAACGTTCAGTCAATTCTGGATTGTCTCTATGTTTTTTGGTCAACGGAGACATTTCGATAGGGTAGTCCGTGATAAATGTAGGTTGGATAAAGTTTCCTTCACATTTCTCTCCGAAGATTTCATCGATCAACTTTCCTTTACCCATCGTTTCATTCACGTCGATTCCCATGCCTTTTGCAGCCTGACGGATTTCGTCCTCTGATTTTCCTGTAATGTCAAAACCAGTGAATTGTTTGATCGCATCTGTCATGCTCACCCTAGGGTAAGGCGCTTTGAAATCAACCTGATGCTCTCCAAAGGTAGCTTCTGTTCTTCCGTTTACTGCAATGGCACAGTGCTCTAAAAGATTCTCTGTGAAATCCATCATCCAATTGTAGTCTTTATAGGCTACATAGATTTCCATTACGGTAAATTCTGGGTTATGTGTTCTGTCCATACCCTCATTTCTGAAGTTTTTGGAGAACTCATACACTCCATCAAAACCTCCGACGATCAATCTTTTCAGATAAAGCTCATTGGCGATACGCAAATACAATGGGATATCTAATGCATTATGATGGGTAATAAACGGACGTGCAGCCGCTCCTCCAGGGATTGCCTGTAAGATCGGAGTCTCTACTTCCATATATCCAGCGTTGTTGAAGTATACACGCATGGCGTTGAAAAGCTTCGTACGCTTAACAAAAATCTCTTTATTATGGGAGTTTACGATCAGGTCAACATAGCGCATTCTATAGCGTTGTTCTGGATCTGTAAAGGCATCAAAAGTCTTTCCGTCTGCTTCCTTAACGATAGGAAGAGGTCTCAAAGCTTTGGTAAGTACCTTTAAGGTTTGGACGTGGATACTGATTTCTCCCGTTTGGGTGGTGAACACAAAACCAGTGATACCAATGATATCACCGATATCCAATAACTTTTTGAATACGGTATTATATAAGGTCTTGTCTTCGTCAGGGCAGATGTCATCACGTTTTACGTAAGCTTGAATACGTCCGGTCGAATCTTGAAGTTCCAAGAATGAGGCACTCCCCATCACACGGCGACTCATGATACGTCCGGCAAAACTGATGCTCTTATAGTTGATCTTATCTCTTTCGTAGTTTTCTAAAATATCTTCAGCCGTAGCATTTACTTTGAACTCTTCAGCAGGGAAGGGGTCAATGCCTAGGTCGATCAAGGCTTTCAGGTTTAGCCTTCTTTGTTGTTCTTGTTCAGATAATCCGATGCTCATTTTACGTACAACTTATAATGTTGAGCAAAAGTAAGAAATTAGAACTATTTAAAGATGCTTATACAGAAAAAAGGCTTGTATTTGACGGGATTTGTTTACTTTTGTAATTCTGCTGATGAAAATTCTCGGAAATGTATTTGCTGATTCAAAGGCAAGTAGAACTTATTCACAGGTGTGGAAATGAATTTGTTTATGTTTTTTGTATTTGAATGAAAAATAAATTATCTTTGCACCTCAATTGTTGAATTATATAGTAATCATAAGATAAAATGAAAAAAGATTTGCATCCATCAAACTACAGATTAGTTGTATTTAAAGACATGTCTAATGACTACGCTTTCGTTACTAAATCTTGTGTTGATACAAAAGAAACTATTACTTGGGAAGATGGTAACGAGTACCCATTGGTAAAGTTAGAGATTTCTCACACATCACACCCATTCTACACTGGTAAGATGAAATTGGTTGATACAGCTGGACGTATTGATAAATTCCGTAGCCGTTACAACAAAAAGTAATATTCTTTACTATAAAGAAACTGATATTATCCCGATAAAGTTTATTTGTCGGGATTTTTTATGTACATTTATTTCATGTCGCTAACCATAGTTTTATTTGATAACGCGCACTGGCGTAAGCGTCTCTTTCCTTTTGCTTCAACCCGTCCGGTTGGCAATATCAGAACAGGTATTTGTACATTGAATGAAAAATGGGAGCATATTTTCCAATCTCCGGTAACTTATTTTACTGCTGATCATCTATCCGGAAAATACCCCTTTGAACATCAGGATTCTCCTGAATTTCTTTTTATCAGGGCCAATGTCCTGCCTTCTGAAAGCTTGGTCAAAGAATTGAAAGCAATGGAAAAAGGAGATGTGCTGGTCGATGAAACTTCATGGATCGCCATCAAGACCAGCGAACCTAGTCTGGACCTTGAAAACCTATTTGAAAGTTACAATCCCATCAAGTCATCTTCTGAAATACACTGTATAAACTTTCTGGAAGATATATTCCTTCAAAATAAATCCCAAATACTTTTCGACTATAATTTATTGACCGCTGGTCGCCAATCTGCTGCTATCAGTGAGACTAACATGGTTTTTGGTTCTTGGATATTTATTGAAGAGAGTGCTCAGGTGGAAGGAGTAAGCTTAAATAGCTTGGAAGGGCCTATTTATATAGGAAAGGATGCAAAGATTGAAGAAGGGGCGTTTTTGAAGGGTTATGTGGCTATTGGTGATGCTGCCAGGGTGAAGTCGGGAGCGAGGATATATCCAAATACCAGTATAGGTCCGGGAAGCACCGTTTGCGGAGAAATCAATAATACGGTGATCTGGGGAAACAGTGCCAAAGGACATGAAGGCTATTTAGGTTGCTCTGTGATCGGCGAAGGCTGCAACATAGGAGCCGGATCCTCCAATTCGAATCTGAAAAACAATTGGCAATTTGTACGGTTGTTTGATTATGAGGATCTTAGCTACCGTGAAACCAGTGAATATAAATGTGGATTATTTATGGGTGACTATGCGATGTGTGCCATAAATTCTTCATTTACAACAGGGTCCGTAATTGGCGTCGGCTCACAGATTGCAATGTCAAAATTTATTCCCAAATTTGTGCCTGATTTCAGTTGGTTGACCGACAGAGAATCGACTGCTTATACTTTTGAGAAATTTATCGATATGATGGAGCGAAGGGAACAAATAACAGGTTCGGATAGTCTGCAAAGCAATCTCTCCATTTTCAAATATATATTTGATGATGTCAAATACCTACATGTGGAAAATCAATCTTAAACATATAATAAATACAAAACACTATGCGTAAAAATATTGTAGCTGGAAACTGGAAAATGAACATGGATTATGAGCAAGGAATTAGCTTGTTCTCAGAAATCGTGAATATGGTGAAGGACGAGGTGATTGGAAACCAAGAAGTCGTTGTATGTAGCCCATTTATCCATTTGGCAGCAATTTCTAAATTAAGAGCTTCTACCAAGAATGTATCTATCGGTGCCCAAAATATTAGTCAACACGAATCTGGTGCTTATACTGGTGAGATCTCTGCATCGCAGGTGAAATCTACTGGTGCAGAATACGTGATTTTGGGACACTCTGAACGCCGTGCTTATTTTGGTGAAACAGATGAGCTTTTGGCAGAGAAAGTTGATGCCGCACTTAAGCATAATCTAAAGCCTATTTTCTGTATCGGTGAAACTAAGGATGAGCGCGAGTCGGGTTCATATTTTGATGTGATCAAAACACAATTGAGCAAAGCCTTGTTCCACTTAGATGCAGAAGCTTTTAAAAACATCGTTTTGGCCTATGAACCGGTTTGGGCAATCGGAACTGGATTGACAGCTAGCCCTGAGCAAGCTCAAGAAGTCCATGCTTATATTCGTAAAACCTTAGCTGATCAGTTTGGTCAAGAGGTTGCTGACAATACTAGCATTCTTTATGGTGGTAGTGCCAATCCTTCAAACGCACAGAGCCTATTCTCTCAGCCTGATATCGACGGTGGATTGATCGGTGGTGCATCATTGAAATCACGTGATTTCTTGCAAATTATTAACGTTTTTAACGCTTAAAATATGAAGTATACAGCAGTTGCTTTTACATCCTCCAATATTGAGGAATGGCAAAAGGATTTGCTTATAGCTGAATTGGCAAACCTTGGTTTTGATACTTTCGAGGATCAAGACCAAGGTTTTGTTGCTTATATTCCAGCTGCCAACCTGGATATCCAGGCTCTTGAGACTGTTTTGGTCGCCGAAACAGAAGGCTATGACATTTCCTATGAGGTGAAAGAATTGGAGAACAAGAACTGGAACCAAGTTTGGGAAAGCAATTTTAGTCCTATTGTAGTCGATGATCAATGTTATGTTCGGGCTACTTTCCATGAGGATAAGCCTGAATATCCTTATCAGATCATCATTGATCCGAAAATGTCTTTCGGAACAGGCCATCATCAAACTACCTCCATGATGCTTTCCTATATCCTGGAAAATGATTTTGAAGGAAAGACTGTTTTAGATATGGGCTGCGGAACTGGGATCTTGGCGATCCTGGCTTCTAAAAGAGGGGCATCGAATATTCTTGCCGTTGATTTTGATCCCATCTGTGTGGAAAGTGTGTTGGAAAACAAGCTGCTGAACCATGTAGACAATATTGAAGCTAAATTGGGCTCTAAAGAGGCAATAGAAGGCAAAAAATTTAATACTATATTGGCAAACATCAATAGGAACATCTTGTTGGATCAATTTGATGTATATTTTGCTGACCTTGAAAATCCTGGAGAGTTGTACATCTCCGGTTTTTATGATGGTGAGGATTTAGAAATCTTAAAGAACAAAGCTGAAAGCTTAGGTTTTCAATTTGTAGAAAAAAAAGTGCTGGATACCTGGTGTGCAGCCAAATTCATTAAAGCAAACTAAATGCGCATTCATTTTATTGCCATAGGCGGAAGTATCATGCATAATTTAGCTATTAATTTAGCTGAACAAGGCCATCAAGTAACGGGTTCTGATGATCAAATCGTAGAGCCTTCGAAATCTCAGCTTCGTGAAGCTGGTTTGTTGCCGAATGAGCTTGGTTGGTTCCCGGAAAAGATTACAGAGGATATTGATGCTGTAATTTTGGGGATGCATGCCGATGAAAACAATCCTGAACTACAAAAAGCTAAGGATTTAGGGATCAGGATCTACTCCTTCCCTGAATTTGTCTATGAACAGAGTGCCGAGAAAACACGTGTTGTCATCGCCGGTACGTATGGTAAAACAACCATTACCAGTATGATCATGCATGTCCTGAAAAAACTGGGACGGAATTTCGATTATCTGGTTGGGGCTCAGTTGGAAGGATTTGATGACCTTCTGCAATTGAATCCTGAAAATAATTTAATGATTATTGAAGGGGATGAGTATTATGCTTCAGCGGTTAATAAGCAATCAAAATTCTTAAAATATAAGCCCAATATTGCCTTGATCAGTGGTATTGATTGGGATCACTTTAAAACCGTTATCACAGAAGAAGAATATTTTAAGCAGTTTGAGGACTTTATACGTACGATTGTACCTAAAGGCACGCTAATATATAACAAGGACGATAAAAACACCAGAGAAGTGGTCGAAAAGACCATGGATATCAAAATAAATCGCCATGGTTATAAATTGCCAGAGTATACCATTAACAAAGGCGTAACATACATCCATGTCGCCGATGAGAATATTCCCTTAAAGGTTTTCGGAAAACATAATCTATCCAATATTGCTGGGGCTTTCACGGTTTGTGAGTGGCTAGGAGTGAAGCGAGATGAGTTTTATGGCGCAATCCAGGATTTTAAGAGCTCAATCCGGTACCTTGAGTTTGTCGCCAGCCAGAACGGAAGTGTAGTATATCAGGACTTTGCACACACGCCAAGTAAACTGCGGTCCAGTATCCATGCCGTTAAGGAACAATTCCCGAATCAGGCATTGGTAACTGTCATTGAATTAAATGCCTACGACAGTCTTGACTCTGAGTTTATTACGGAATACGCAAATTCGATGAATGAATCGGATTTCGCTGTCGTATTCGTTAATACATCACTTATAAAGGAAAAAAATATTGCTTTAGATAACTTAATTTGGCGTTTAACTGAAGCTTTTAACCATCCTTCCTTCCATGTGATCACGCAAATGTCTGATTTAGAGGATTTTTTGGAGACTTTTAAGTCTAATGGGTATAATTTGCTGTTTATGAGTTCAAACAACTACAATGGAGTAAATATGAGTAGTTTTGCAGATAAATTTTTGAGAAATTTTTAACATTCTTTCTGAATTTTTTTAAAATTTTAATAATGGGATTTTGAAATTTACTTTATTTGTTTAAATTTGATAATTACTTAATAAATAAATATTTTACATTTTACCCATGAATGCATTAGGAAAAAAAATTAGATTACTTAGACATCAAAAAGGATGGAGTCAGGAGGATGTAGCAAAAAGGCTAGATATTTCGATTCCCGCTTTTTCTAAGATTGAAACTGGAATTACTGATGTCAATTTATCGAGATTAAACCAAATTTCTAAATTGTTTGGATTATCTCTTGTACAATTGTTGTCTACTTCAGACCCTGAAGAAGACAAACAAATTCAGAATGAAGTAAACGAGCTTCAAAAACGTCTTCAAGCACGTGAAGTAGAAGTTATCGATTTGCAAAAAAAGGTAATTGACTTATACGAACAATTACATAAGAAATAACAAAATTATTTCTAAAAGAAAAAGCCTTGTACATTGCGTGCTAGGCTTTTTTTTATTTTCAGTGAAAAAATATTAAACAAAAAAAATGCGCAATTTTACTTGCGCATCCCTATTGTTAAATCATAAAGTCTCTTATTATCCTAAATATGATTTTAGGATCTTGCTTCTAGAGGTGTGTCTCAGACGCTGTAACGCCTTGTCTTTAATTTGACGCACACGCTCCCTAGTCAAGCTGAATTTCTCTCCAATCTCTTCCAATGACAATTGATGGTTTGATCCTAATCCGAAGAACAATACAATGATTTCTCTTTCGCGCTCTGTTAAAGTAGCCAACGATCTTTTGATTTCTTCCGATAATGACTCATCGATTAATGAACTGTCAGTGTCAGGGTCGCTGTTTTCCAAAACGTCCAATAGGGTGTTTTCTTCACCTTGTACAAATGGTGCATCCATAGATACGTGACGTCCAGAATTACTTAATGTATCCGAAACTTTGTCAACCGTGGTTTCCAAAATATCCGCTAATTCTTCTGGAGATGGTTCACGCTCATATTCTTGCTCCAATTTTGAAAATGCCTTGCTGATTTTGCTTAAGGACCCTACTTGGTTCAATGGTAAACGAACGATACGAGATTGCTCAGCAATTGCCTGTAAAATTGATTGACGAATCCACCAAACTGCATAAGAAATAAACTTAAACCCTTTTGTCTCATCGAATCTCTTTGCTGCTTTTATTAAGCCTAAGTTCCCTTCGTTGATCAAGTCCCCTAAGGTCAAACCTTGATTCTGGTATTGTTTTGCAACGGATACTACGAAACGTAAGTTGGTTTTTGTTAATTTCTCCAAAGCAACCTGATCGCCTTCACGAATTCTTTGAGCTAGAATAACCTCTTCTTCTGCCGAAATTAAATCTACCTTGCCGATTTCATGCAAATACTTGTCTAGTGATTGCGATTCACGGTTGGTGATGGATTGTGTAATTTTGAGCTGTCTCATCTAAATAAATAAACCTTTCTTTTCTGAAATGTTTGCAAACATAACGAATTTATCCCAATTATTTCTAATCTTATTGTAATTTATTAACTCATTATGAGTTAGTTATCTGTGGTGAGTTGATGTTATACTAACATCAAAAATCATTCCAAAAACCTGTCAATCTCGCCGATTTACAAGTATTTAACACACATTTAACTAATTTTTCTTGCGTATTTCATTTTCCTTTTTCTCGTTATAAAACAAATCGAAACATGAATTGTTTTCATCAATAATATTATTCAAAAGCAAAAATAGATCTGTTATGCCTATAATTGTTCATTTAGACGAAATCATGTCTCAGAGAAAAATGTCTCTGAATGAATTGAGCGCAAAAGTTGGTATCACACTTTCCAACCTTTCCATAATTAAAAACCAAAAGGCTAAAGCAATACGAATCAGTACGTTGGATGCGATTTGCAAAGCCTTAGACTGTCAGCCTGGTGATATTTTTAAGTATGTAGAAGATTAATCTGTCAATTTGTCCAAGCGAAAGCCCCTAAGAAAATCACTAACTAACATTCTCTTCTTTCCTTCAATTTGTACTTCAGTAAGTTTTAGATAACCGTCTCCAGTTGCAAATTTCAAACTCGTTTTTCCATCCGATAGGTAAGAACCAGGTAAATCATTGTGTCCCGTAATTTCTTTTTCAGCCGAATAAATCTTTAAGACCTTGCCATCTAAGTGGGTAAATGCCGCGGGATATGGACTGAGACCCCTGATTAAATTATAAACTTCTTCTGTACTTTTATTCCAGTCGATCAGGCAATCCTCTTTAAAGATTTTTGGAGCATGCTTTAATTCTGAATTCTCCCCTAAATCATCCTGTGGGATTGGGTTGATGTTGCCTGTTTTTATGGCATTTACGGTTTTTATCAGTAATTCTGCTCCAGCAAACATCAATTTGTCATGAAGGTCTCCGGCATTATCGGTGTCGGAAATAGGGACTTCTGTCGAATATAGGATGTTCCCAGTATCAATTTCATGCTGCAATAAGAAGGTCGTGACACCTGAACTTTTTTCTCCGTTAATAATTGCGTGATTAATTGGAGCTGCTCCGCGATAATTTGGTAGTAATGATGCATGTACATTGATTGTTCCCTTCTCCGGCATGTTCCAGACCAATTCAGGTAACATTCTGAAAGCAACCACCACTTGCAAATCTGCACGGTAGGATTTTAATTCTTCCAAAAAGGTGAGGTCTTTTAATTTTTGCGGCTGAAGCACAGGGATGTTTTGTGATACCGCAAATTGCTTTACAGCGGATTCATGGATTTTCTGGCCTCTTCCTGCAGGCTTATCAGGACCCGTAACTACTGCAACCACTTCTTCACCCGCATCGATCAATGCTTTCAACGAAGCAACTGCAAAGTCTGGGGTGCCCATAAATATAATACGCATATATGAATAAATTACCTTAAGGATGCTAAGACATCCTTATTGTTGGACGACAAATTTTATTAACTTTGCGAAGTTACAAATTTAATTTAAGCTTGAATTTTCCATATTTCTTAGCCAAGAGGATCACACTTGAAGGAAACCGTACGTTTTCCAAATTAATCGTGCGCGTCACTATTGGGGCTTTGGCCTTGGCTATTATGGCTATTATTCTTGCTGTGGCAATCCTTAATGGATTCAAAAGCGAAATTACGGAAAAACAAAGGGGCTTTTTTGGTGATATCATTATCCTCAAGAATGAACAAAATGACTCCTATGTCAATTCCCCAATTTCAATGGACGAAAAGCAATTAGCTCGAATCAAACAAAACCCCAATGTTTTAGAGGTTTATCCTTTTGCTACCAAGGCCGGTATCATGAATGTGAAGGGGGAAGTTGAAGGAGTCCTGATGAAAGGGATCGATAAAGACTATGACCAAGACTTTCTGTCCAAAACAATCCTTGAAGGTGATACCATAAACTTCTCTGCCGAAGATGCCGATAATCAACTCTTGATTTCTTCCTTGATGGCCAATAGGCTCCATCTGAAAGTTGGTGAAAGCTTTATCATGTACTTCATCCAAGAGCCGGTAAGGAAACGAAAATTTGTTGTCAAAGGAATCTTCTCCACCAACTCCGAGGAACTTGATAAAATATATGTGATCGGTTCGCTTCCCTTGATCAGAAGGTTGAACAATCTCGAGGATCATCAAGCTGGTGGTTATGAAGTCCGTGTTAGGGACTTTAACCAACTCTTTAAAACTACAGATGAGCTAAACAATAATTTGGGGGTAAGTCTATATGCTACCAATGTTGTCATGCAAATGCAGGATATCTTCAATTGGCTGAATATGCTCGACATGAACGACAATATTATTTTTGTTCTGATGGTGGTGGTGGCAGTCATCAACATGATCTCAGCATTATTGATCTCCATTTTGGAAAGATCACCGATGATAGGGATGCTTAAGGCATTAGGGATGAGAAACACAAAGATCAGGACTGTTTTTCTGTACAATTCATTATACCTTATCGGATACGGACTTGTCCTTGGCAATCTGGTAGCCTTAGGTTTATACGCATTCCAGACCAGTACGCATTTTTTCAAGCTCGATCCAAGCATCTATTATGTTTCCTTTGTGCCCATGGAAATATCATGGATGGCAGTTTTATGGCTAAATGTTTCACTCATTGGCATTGCCTTGGTCACTTTGTTTATTCCATCCATGTTGATCTCGCGGATATCACCGATAAAGACCATACAATTCAAGTAACATTCTTGCCAAATTACTGGCCCTAATCATTATTTACCTTAATTTTCATTATCTTTCCGATGAAAACAATCTCAGTTTTCAATTGTATTGACTTACAGAAATAATTATATGAGCGACAAAATTTTTGACCACTTAATCCACGCGTTCGAAGCACCACTAACTAATCCGGTGCTTATATTTTCTCTAGTACTCTTCATTATTTTATTGTCACCCATATTACTGAGACCCATCAAAGTCCCAGGTATTATAGGACTGATTATCTCAGGGATGATCATTGGCCCGCATGGACTGAACTGGTTGGAAAAGAATTCCGCTGTAGACCTTTTTTCTACCATAGGATTACTTTACATCATGTTTATTGCAGGTTTAGAGCTAGACATGAACGAATTCAAAAAGACCAAGCACAAGTCTGCCATGTTCGGTCTTTTCACCTTTATTATCCCGATTTCCATTGGATTTCCGGTCTGTTATTATGTCTTGGACTATAGCCTGCTCACCAGTATTTTGATTGCGAGCATGTTTGCCACCCATACTTTGGTTTCTTATCCTATTGTTAACCGTTACGGTATTTCGAAGAACGAGGCCGTTGCTATTACCATTGGGGGAACTATCTTGACGGATACCGCGGTGTTGATCATTTTGGCTGTCATCAAAGGTGCTTCACAGGGTGATATCAACAATGAATTCTGGGTAACCCTAGGTATTTCCTTTGCGATTTTCCTATTTATCATGTTCGGCGTCATTCCAAAAATCGCGAAATGGTTCTTTGAAAAGGTTGAAAGTGAAAAAACTGGACATTATATTTTCGTGCTTACCGTGGTGTTCTTTGCTGCTTTCCTTGCCGAGATGGCAAACCTTGAACCTATCATCGGAGCATTCGTTGCCGGATTGGCATTAAATAAACTGATTCCCCATTCATCCGCTTTGATGAACCGGATCGAGTTTATTGGTAACGCAATATTTATCCCATTCTTCTTGATTTCCGTAGGGATGATCGTCGATATTGGTGTGATTACCAATAGCACGGGATTGACCGTGTTTTATGTAGCCGGTGCATTGACTTTGGTAGGTATCGTAGGTAAGTTCTTGGCAGCTACGGCGACCCAATGGGCTTTCAAATATTCTACCAACGAGAGGAACCTGATCTTTGGCTTAAGTAATGCCCATGCGGCAGCGACCCTAGCTATTATTATGGTCGGATATAATAACGATATTATTGATGAGAATGTCCTGAACGGTACGATTATGCTGATTCTTGTCAGCTGTATCATAGCATCTATAGTCACTGAAAATGCTTCCAAGAAAATTGTATTGGAAGGAAGACAGCATGAAGAACATATTGAGCATGTGGAAGAGCATGACGAGCAGATCGTCATCCCTATTGCGAACCTGAATAATATGGAAGCCATCCTAGATTTTGCCACCTTGGTCAAATCAAAGAAATCTCCGCATCCATTGAATATCCTAAGTGTTGTGCCGAACGATGAATTGGCCGAAAGAAACCTGCATCAAGCCAGGCAGAACCTGGATAAAATGGCGAGATATGCCTCAGGTTCAGAAACGGAAGTCGAATTGCAGACCAAGGTCGATTTCAATATTGCAAACGGGATCAGTAGGGCATCCAAAGAAGCTTTTGCAGACTGTCTAATCTTAGGTTGGCCAAGTGCAACGAGCTTTGTTGAAAAGATCGTAGGTGAAAAAACCGAAAGTATCCTGAACCGAACAGACTCTACCTT
Organism: Sphingobacterium sp. NPDC055346; assembly: GCF_053645235.1. NCBI lineage: Bacteria > Pseudomonadati > Bacteroidota > Sphingobacteriia > Sphingobacteriales > Sphingobacteriaceae > Sphingobacterium > Sphingobacterium sp. NPDC055346. Next base: position 69,391 of record NZ_JBSHMI010000004.1, on the reverse strand, counting down.
GATGATGTGCAGGATCGAGAAACCGTTCATTACCAATAAGTCCATCACCGTTTTCGTTCCGCCATTAGCTGAATCTGAAGTAGGATTCGCTTATTGGATGGAGAAAATGACCAAGTTGGCATCCGAATTGACCCTGCCTATTACCTTCGTATGTAATCATAGAAGTCATCAGGCCATCATCCAGATGCTGGATTCCCTGAAATCTAGTGTTCCTGCAACTTTTGAACACTATGAAGATTGGGACAACATCTATGGATTGGCAACATTTAGCAATGCCGACTCGATGTTAGTCTTTGTTTCTGCTAGATATGGTGATGTTTCCTATCGAGATTCATTGGACGGACTTGCAAAGAGAGTAGGAAAGTACTATAAAAATCAGAACTTACTATTGATCTTTCCTTCTCGTCTTGAGGACCAACATATTGATGAATACGAAGATATCCAAACTGCGCCTATCTTTAGAAGGATCAGCCGTGAAATTGGGAATATGTTTAGTAAAGATAAATAACAATAAATCAGATTATTATGTCAGATAAGATCAGTATAGATTCAACAGGTAAATTATTAGTTCCCGATCAGGTTACCATACCTTTTATTATCGGCGATGGAATCGGTCCTGATATTTGGAAAGCTTCAGTAAGGGTTTTTGATGCAGCAGTTCAAAAGCTATATGCTGGAAAGCGTAAAATAAATTGGAAAGAGGTCCTTGCTGGAGAAAAAGCTTTCAATGAAACCGGAAGCTGGTTGCCAGAAGAAACCTTGGATGTTTTCAAGGAATACTTGGTAGGGATCAAAGGACCATTAACCACTCCAATTGGAGGAGGTATTCGTTCCTTGAATGTAGCATTGAGAAAAGAGTTAGATCTATATGTCTGCCAACGCCCCACAAAATGGTATGAAGGCGTTCCTTCGCCGGTAAAACATCCCGAAAAAGTGGACATGGTAGTTTTCAGGGAGAATACAGAGGATATCTATGCAGGAATTGAATTTGCTGCGGGTACCGCTGAATCCAAAAGGATCCAAGATTTTCTAAAGAATGACTTAAACGTCGATTACAACTTCAGCAACAGTACTGGGGTAGGATTGAAGTTTGTCTCTGAAGAAGGATCAAAGCGACTTATCCGCGCGGCAATTGAGTTTGCATTGGCAGAAGGACGTAAATCCGTAACGCTGGTCCATAAAGGCAATATCATGAAATATACTGAAGGGGCCTTTAAAAACTGGGGTTATGAATTGGCAGAAAAAGAGTTTTCCGACAAAGTCTATACTTGGAACCAATGGGAACAGACCAAGGCTAAGGATGGTCAGGATGCTGCAAATGCGGAGCAGAAAGCAGCTGAACAAGCCGGTAAACTGATCATCAAAGATATTATTGCCGATAACTTCCTTCAGCAGATCCTGTTGGCACCACAAGATTATGATGTGATTGCCACCCTGAACCTGAACGGAGATTATATTTCAGATGCTTTGGCTGCCATGGTAGGAGGAATTGGAATTGCCCCCGGAGCGAATATTAATTTCAAGACCGGCCATGCCATCTTTGAAGCGACACATGGTACTGCACCAAGGTTCGCAAATACCAATACCATGAATCCTTCATCTGTAATCCTTAGTGGGGTTATGATGCTGGAATACATGGGCTGGATAGAAGCTGCAGATGCCATTGTTGATGCATTGGCAAAAACCATCAAGGATAAAACGGTTACCGTAGATTTCTATAACTTGATGGAAGGAGCAACACTTCTCAAAACATCGGAATTCGCAGATAAAATCATCGAAAAGATTTAATACTTTGCATTTCATGCATAAAAGCTGAACTTTACAAGGTTCAGCTTTTTTTGAATCATTATTTATGCAAAAATCAGATATCCCAAATTTTATCAGCTCTTCAGGCGTCTTCAATGTGCAGGAACTTGAACAATTGGCCAGTATTGAAGAAATCCCCACGGACGGAGAAATCGACAGCTTCAAATACGAACCCGAAATCCAGGAACTATTAAACGCCTTTATCGGCGATGAAAGCACCCGAATAACACACCAACTCCTCAAAGCCAAAGAATTCCTTAATCAAGGAAGGGTAGAAGAGGCATGGAAACTTATGCTGCTATAAAATAGAAAAGAGTGGAAGGGTTCCACTCTTTTCTATTTTATAGCAGCAGTTTCGAGATATGAGATTTGAGTATTGAGATATTAACCGTGTCAACTATATCTATAAAATAGACATAAGACATAAGACATAAGACATATGACATATGACATTAAAACAAAGACATGTTTCAATCCCTGTGTCGTCTTAAATTTCCGGTTTCTATCTCATATCTCACATCTCAAATCTCTGTACTAAATTTCAAACCTATCAGCATTCATCACTTTGGTCCATGCTTTCACAAAATCCCTAACGAATTTCTCTTGTGCATCAGCACTTGCATAAACCTCAGCTACGACGCGGAGCTCAGAGTTGGATCCAAAGACTAGATCGGCTCTAGTTCCTGTCCATTTCGGTTGGCCAGTCTTGCGGTCCGAACCAATGTATAGTTCTTTGTCCTCAGATGCTGCTTTCCACGAAGTATTCATGTCAAGCAAGTTCACCAAGAAGTCGTTGGTCAATTGACCTGGACGATCAGTGAAAACACCATCTTTAGAACCGTCGAAATTAGTATCCAATACACGCATACCTGCCAAAAGAACGGTTAATTCAGGAGCTGTAAGATTCAATAATTGAGCTTTGTCGATCAATAATTCTTCAGTACTTGAAGTGTATTTTCTTTTCTTGTAATTTCTGAAACCATCAGCGATAGGCTCTAAGAACCCTACAGATTCCACGTCGGTCTCCTCTTGCGAAGCATCCATACGACCTGGAGTAAATGGAACTTTAACCTCGTTTCCAGCATCTTTAGCTGCTTTTTCAATCCCTGCATTACCTGCAATAACAATCAAATCCGCAATGGACAGCTTCTTGCCTGTGGTTTGTGCTTGGTTGAATTGGTCTTTTATATTTTCCAATACGCCCAGTACCTTATTCAATTGCGCTGGATTGTTTACTGCCCAGTCCTTTTGAGGCGCTAAACGAACACGCGCACCATTGGCACCTCCGCGTTTGTCAGAACCACGGAAAGTAGAGGCTGAAGCCCATGCTGTGGAAACTAATTCAGAAACACTTAAACCTGAAGATAATACCTTGTTTTTAAGGTCTTCTACATCCGCTTCGTTAACCGTTTCATGGTTAAGTTCAGGAATTGGATCCTGCCATAGGAATTCTTCAGCAGGTACATCCGGGCCTAGATAGCGGGAGCGTGGCCCCATATCCCTATGGGTCAACTTAAACCATGCTTTTGCAAATGCATCAGCAAATTCATCTGGATTTTCTAAAAACCTACGTGATATTTTTTCGTAAGCAGGATCAACCCTCAAGGAAAGATCCGTCGTCAACATCGTTGGCTTACGTTTTTTATTAGGATCAAATGGATCAGGAATAACATCATCAGCATCTTTTGCCACCCATTGAAATGCACCGGCAGGACTTTTGGTCAATTCCCACTCATACCCAAATAGGTTTTCAAAGAAATTATTACTCCATTGTGTCGGCGTTTCTGTCCAGATTACTTCTAGGCCAGAAGTGATAGCATCTGCACCAACTCCTGAATTATAGGTGCTTTTCCAACCTAAACCTTGATCTTCTAAACCTGCAGCTTCCGGTTCCTTGCCTACATGGTCCGCTGGACCGGCACCATGGGTTTTTCCGAATGAGTGACCACCTGCGATAAGCGCAATGGTTTCTTCATCGTTCATCGCCATACGGCCAAAGGTATCACGGATATCTTTCGCAGCCAATAGCGGGTCAGGATTACCATCTGGACCTTCTGGGTTTACATAGATCAATCCCATTTGAACTGCCGCCAATGGATTCTCCAGGTCCCTGGAATGCACATCGCCATCCGCTTTTTCTTCACCCGATAGCACACCATGGTCTTTATCTACGATTCCTTCTGAACCATGCGAATATCTTACATCTCCACCTAACCAAGTATCCTCAGATCCCCAGTATACATCCTCATCGGGTTCAAAGGCATCCACACGACCACCTGCGAAACCAATGGTCTTGAATCCCATAGATTCCAAGGCTATATTTCCGGTCAATACCAATAAGTCTGCCCAAGAAAGTCTCTTGCCGTATTTTTGTTTGATTGGCCACAATAATCGCCTTGCTTTATCCAAGCTCACGTTGTCTGGCCAGCTGTTCAAAGGAGCAAATCGCTGCTGTCCTGTCCCAGCACCTCCGCGACCGTCACCTACTCTGTAGGTACCCGCTGAGTGCCATGCCATACGTATGAATAAACCACCGTAATGACCAAAGTCGGCAGGCCACCAATCCTGCGAATCGGTCATCAAAGCATGAAGATCCTGTTTTACTGCCTCTAGGTCCAATTTCTTGAATTCCTCAGCATAATCAAAATCTGGATCCATCGGATCAGATAGACTTGAATGCTGACGCAATAAACTAACCTTTAATTTTTTTGGCCACCAATCTGAAATTGTGGTTCCTCCGCCCGCAACCGTCAGATTCTGTTTAGCACTTCCATTATGAAATGGGCATTTGCTGATGTCATTTCCATTTTCCATATCTCTGAATTTATTTTCTATATAATATTTAAGTTAAATCGTATTAAATTGAACATCAAGGTGCATCGACTTAAATTCTCTGCCCTCTGCTTTAAATTTAACTAAAGATAGATAAATAAAACCTAAGATTATCATGCGTCTTGATAGATTTTATCTATGTAACATCAATGAAAAAATTAATAGTTTGAGAGGAATTTTAATATAGTTAAACTTTGGAAAACGCACTTAGGAAACGCTCAAGAGGATCAGATAAGATAGAGGTCTCAGGTACAATAGAAGGTCTAAGGTAAGGATAGAAGATCAGGCAAGAGTAGAGCTATCAGGTTTAAAAATTAGTTAATACTCCATTGCAAAATCAAAATATAATAAGCGCTTTTTCGTTATTTTATATGGTATTTCAATGACAGTATGATAAGCCCCGATTAATATTGCTCTATATAACTAAATTAAATGCTATGAAAAAGAAACCAATTGTTATAGTTCTTGTCACTATTCTCTTGATTCCCAATTTACCTGTAATCAATAAGTATGTCGCTCATCGATTGGATGAGGGGCATTTCAGATATGCTAACTTAGATGGGTCGTATACAACGACACAGCATTTTTCATTTAAAAGCCCAGCGTTTTCAATGTTTGGATTTAATCAATTTATTAAAGAAACATCTCCAGCAAAAGAAAATCAAAAGCTGTACCGACTGTACAAAATTAATCCGTTATGTTTTTGGAGGTGGAACAATTATCTAAAAAAATCTATACATTTTGAATATAAGGATTGGGAAAATATCGAAAAGAACAGGCAAAAGAAGGGGATAGATACCAACTCAACTTGGCAAAAATTCTAGCATCTTACATAAACAATAGGAGGAATAAGAATAGCAGGTTCAGGTCTAAATACTAAGTACTAAATACTGTTATACTAAAAAAGCCGCTATAAGCGGCTTTTTTCTGTACCTAGGGCGGGAATCGAACCCGCACTCCCTTAACGGGAACAGGATTTTAAGTCCTGCGTGTCTACCAGTTCCACCACCTAGGCAACTGAGCGAAAGACGAGATTCGAACTCGCGACCCCAACCTTGGCAAGGTTGTGCTCTACCAACTGAGCTACTTTCGCTTGACGTGGTGCAAATATAGAGAGAAAATTGAAATCCTAAAATTATTTTTTCAAAAATATTTCATTAATCCCCCAATCCATTGTCTTTCAGTATCTCTAAGATCAAATTATTTTCATACCCTCGGCCCAAGGCATATTGATAGAGTTTATTTCTATGTTTATAGGGGTCTGACTCTTTAATTAAGGCCGATTTCTTCTCCAAGATCGACCTCAATTTCTCAAAATAATCGTTCGGGTCGAGCTCCTTCATCGCAATCTTGATCAAGGGAGCTGAAACCTGTTTCAATTTCAATCCCTGCATGATCTTGATGCGGCCCCAACCTTTTATCCTAAACTTCCCCAGGACATAGGCCTTCGCAAAACGCTCCTCATTGAGGAAATTATTTTCTATAAGGTAGCTGATAATATTTTCAACATCCTTACTATGTAAACCCCATTGGTATAATTTGTCACGAACTTCCTGTTGTGATCGCTCTTGATAGGCACAATAGGATTCGGCTTTCCGCTTGGCTTCCAGGGGAGTATAGGTTCTCTGTTTTTTAATAGGATCATCCATAATGCAAATCTTCAAAAAATGATGAACTTTTAAAAAAAATGATGAACTTCGTTCTTTATTTGCAGAATCATGTATACTATTAAATTTATTTGCGAGGAATTAAATATAAAACCTTTGATATCAAATGATTTAACGTCTAAAATCAGCGAACTAGTATACGATAGCCGTAAGGTAAACAATCCTGATGAATCTCTATTCTTTGCCCTAAAAGCCACTCGTGATGGTCATGATTTTATTCCAGATGCCTATAAGAAAGGGATCCGTAACTTCGTTGTCTCCCATTCCGTAGCCTTTCTGGAGGATAAAAACGATGTCAATATCATTCAGGTCAATCATGTATTGCATTTTATGCAAGAACTGGTTGCATACCATAGAAGGCAATTCCATTATCCGATAATTGGAATTACCGGCAGTAATGGTAAATCTATAGTCAAAGCTTGGTTATTTCAGCTGTTGATTCCAGAAAAGAAAGTTTACCAAAGTCCCAAAAGCTATAATTCCCAACTTGGGGTCGCATTATCCTTATGGAACTTGGGACCACAATATGATCTTGCCCTAATTGAAGCTGGAATCAGTGAACCTGGTGAAATGTCCAGCTTACAACAGATGATACAACCTAATATTGGAATTTTCACTAATATTGGAGTGGCGCATTCCCAGAATTTCTCAAGCAAGCAAGAGAAATTAAAGGAAAAAATGAAACTTTTTTCCGAGGTGGAAACCTTGATCGCCGGATCTGAATATATCGAAAGAGAAGATATCGATCCCAAAATCCGCTTGGTAACCTGGGGAAGAACGGATATGGATCAGATCCAATTGATCCATGAAGAGACCCATAGCCAACTCAGTAAACTAAAGATCAGGATAGGTGAGGTTATCTGCATATGCCAGGTTCCTTTTACCGACCGCGCATCCATCGAAAACATAATGAGCTGTATAGCTTGCATGTATTTTATGGGTTACGATCCAGAGACCATCGTCGAAAGGATCCAAAACCTTAAGCCACTGGAAATGCGGCTGCAATTAAAGAAAGGGATCAATAATAGTTCGATTATCGATGATTCCTATTCCAATGACCTCGCATCTTTAAAGATTTCCCTGGAGTTTTTAAATCAACAGAACCAACACAGCAGCAAATCGCTAATCCTTTCTGAAATGGAAGGATTGGCTGAAAGTGAAAAATTACAGCAAAAACTGATTGCCTTGCTGAATTCTTCCCAACTCCAAAAGTTCATTTGGGTTGGTAACAGATACCCATGGTTTAAGGATATTGAAATAGATCTCATAAAGGACTATTCCAGTACTGAAGAATTTCTGGACCATTTGGCCGAATTGGATCTCAGTAATGAAAGTATCCTGATCAAGGGTGCGCGAAAATATCAATTCGAACGTGTAGTACAAAGGTTGGCCTTAAGGTCTCATGGGACGGTTCTTGAGATCAATTTGAATGCAATTTCAAACAACCTGATGTTATATCGCTCATTGATCCCTAAGAACGTCAAGCTTATGGCCATGGTAAAGGCTTTCTCTTATGGCAGTGGAAGTTTTGAAGTGGCAAATCTCTTGCAATTCAGCAAGGTCGATTACCTGACCGTTGCCTTTGCAGATGAAGGCGTAGAATTAAGGACTGCTGGCATCGCTTTGCCAATCATGGTCTTAAGCCCAGATCGCGACACCTTCCAATCCTTGATCCAGCATAATCTGGAACCCGAAGTCTACAGTATGGATTTTCTGGATGAGTTTTTAGAATTCCTGAAGGAACAGAATATCAGTGATTTCAAGATTCACCTGAAATTGGATACCGGAATGCACAGGCTTGGCTTCTTTCCTTCAGAGATTCCCGCAGTGCTGGAAAAACTCAATGGTCAAAATCAGGTCAAAGTGCAGTCGTTCTTTACCCATTTAGTGGCATCAGGCGATCCAGGCCAAGATCCCTTTACCGAATCACAGATCTCAACCTATCTAGCTGCAGCAAAGCAATTAGAAAGTGGATTGGGCTATACCTTTATAAAACACGTAGCCAATACTTCAGCGATTGTCCGTTGGCCAAAGGCGCATTTGGATATGGTCCGTTTGGGCATAGGGCTTTACGGTGTGGATATGGATAAGAATTTGCCTACCCTTGAACAGGTCAGTAGTCTCAAGACTACCGTGACCCAGATCAAGAATTTACCGGCAGGGGAGACCGTTGGTTATGACCGAAAAGGAGTTCTATCCAGGGACAGTAAAATCGCTACGGTAAAAATCGGTTATGCGGATGGTTATTCCCGCCGATTTGGTAATTCAGTTGGAAAAATGCAAATTAATGGTTTCCTTGCACCCACAGTCGGCAATATCTGTATGGATATGTGCATGTTGGATGTTACCGGACAAAATGTTCAGGTAGGAGATGAGGTCCTGGTTTTTCCAAGCATAGTGCAAGCAGCCTCCGATATCGGTACTATTCCATATGAACTGCTGGTCAATATTTCAAGTCGAGTAAAACGAGTCTATTATTACGAGTAAAATGATAACTAAATTTTTTCAACAATTCTTTTATTACCTCATTAAAGGAACACTGGTCGTAGCACCTGTTGCCGGAGCGATTTTCGTGATTGTTTGGTTGGTGGCGACATTGGATGGCGCATTAAATATTACAGAACATTTTTTGGTTGATGAAACCGGGAAACCGCTTTATATACCAGGATTAGGGATTGTCTCGGTCATTCTTTTATTGACATTGGTAGGTTTTATTTTTACTACATTGGTTACTGCACCCATCCGGAATTGGTTGAGCAGGACGATCAGTAAGATTCCATTGTTCAATACCTTATATTCTTCTATCAAGGATTTTACGGAAGCCTTTGTGGGAGATGCCAAAAAATTCAATGAACCTGTTTTGGTTGAAGTAAACGAATTTGGCCTTAAAAAAATTGGTTTCTTGACCCAGAAAGATTTACATATCATCAACCTCCCTGGTGAAGTAATCGTCTATTTTCCTTATTCCTACTCCGTAGCCGGACAGGTCGTGGTTGTTGCCTCGGAGAAAGTGACCAAGTTGAATATTTCCGCTACTGATGCCATGAAATTAGTGGTTTCTGGAGGGGTAAGCGGTTTGGAAGGTAAAAAGGAGTCCAAGAAAGAACAGAATTAATAGAAAACCATGTTTTGGAAAAATAATTCAAAAAACATCAAGGAGCTGGAATACAAACTCTTGTATTCAGATGCTGAACTTAGTTTTTTGAATGCGCAGACCGAAAGGGAACTTTCGAAGTTGTATTACAATCAATCGACTGAGAATGGAATCCTGAAAAGCAAGTACCAGGAATACCAACAGGAGGTATTGGCCATTTCAAAAAACACCAAAAACTCGGTAGATGAAGAAAGCAAATTGCTCTCAAAATTTATTGACTTGTATGCCGGACTTTCCAGTTCCGAACATTACCATATGGTAGATATAGCTATTGAAGATGTTGAGGCTAAAATACCAGCGTTGCTGCTTTTTCCGATTGTGCAGAATGCAATGATCAATGGATACAATAGCATGCAGAATTTTCCCATGAAACTAAAGTTAAAGGTAAAGGCACAGCAGCTAAGTCTAGAGGTCAGTAACCGCGTAAACCATTACCTAAGCAATCAGGCTGATGATCCTAGGGTCAAGCAATTGGAAAGTAGGTTGTTCTTGGAGTATGCAGATGATTACAATCTCTTTATCAATAGCAATTCCAATCTTTTTAAAATTACCCTACTGATAAAGCTTAAAATAGACTGATAACATTTACTCATACAAAAAAAGAGCAATCAATCTGATTGCTCTTTTTAAGTTAAATTAATCTGTATATATCGAAGTTTTAGTCTCTTTTACAATTGGCTGTCCAAGTTTCTCCTTCATCCGTAGTGTATCCAATTGTCAACTGATCAGCATCAATGGAAATCAGTCCAAGCTTTCCGTCTTCTAAGAACAGTTTATTGTTATCCCCTTTTTGCATCTTAACATTCAAGATATCTGGAATGTCACTATCAAAGATAAAGGAGTAATTAGAACCACCAACTTTGGTGACTGTTACTTTACCATCTGTTGAAGGTACGTTTTTCTCACTATCGTTTTTGTTAACATAACTGATTTTTCCTTTGTATTCATCCACAAATATGTCGTTATCTGCCGGATCATCGTCCTTTGAACATGCAGAAACTGCGAACAATACCACAAACAATAGACTCAGTAATTTCATTGATTTTTTCATAGTGCAAATTATTTTATCGTTTTTCTATAGTTTATCGCTACACTATGTCCAAAGGATATGCCAAGCAGGTCGCAACATAGCTGTTACAACATTATTTTAACATAATTTTAACATTCCTTAACCTAATGTTTCAAATAGGTTTAATTGGGGATTTTGTTGCTTTTTGAAGTGTGAGAGGTCATATTCAAACATACTTTGGTTCAATTTATTCTTCTTGCAATGAAGTCTGAAACTATCTCGGATAATTTCAGCAATCTGTCCTGTACCTCTCATCCTGTTTCCAAATTCACTATCATTTACTTTACCGTTATGGCATGCCTGAATGCTGTGCCAAATCTTATTGGCACGATCTGGATAGGCTTTGTTCAGCCATTCTTCAAAGATCTTTGAAATTTCACCGTTTAAACGGACCACGGTATATCCTGCCCATTGTGCACCTGCAGCAGCAGCAGCTTTTAAAACCTTGGGTATTTCATGGTCAGTAAGGCCAGGTATGACCGGAGCGCACATGATTCCCACAGGGATGCCATTGCTCGAAAGGGTTTCGATCACTTTGAGCCGTTGTTGGGCAGTAGCCGTCCGAGGTTCCATTTTTGAACGGGTCTCCTTGGTCAAGGAATTGATGGAAACAAAGACCATACAGAGGTTTTTCTGCGCCATCTCCATTAAGATGTCCAGATCACGCAATACTAGGCTGTTTTTGGTAATGATCCCTACAGGTTGACCATGTTCCAGCGAAATTTTTAAGATAGCTCTGGTGAGCTTAAACTTGCGCTCTAAGGGTTGGTAACAATCTGTGTTGCCAGAAAGTGAAATAGGGGTTCCGTCCCAATTCTTTCGGGTAATAAAATCACGGTACAGTTTTGGGCTGTTGGACTTGACTAAAATCTTGCTTTCAAAATCTAGTCCAGCACTGTAGCCCCAATATTGATGGGAGTTTCTTGCATAGCAATAAATGCAACCATGTTCACAGCCCTGATATGGATTGGCGGAATATTCCATCCCCACATCAGGACTGCTTACCTTGTTGACTATGGTCTTCGGGTGGATGATGGTAAACTGGGTATTCGGAATATCCTGTTCCCAATCATCGATCCCTTCTGTATGATCTTGTGTATAACTAAGCTTAGAAAATATATTGTGTATATTCTTTTGCGCACCTCTCCCTGAAATAAATCCATGTTCCATCTCACCAATATTTTTACTAAAATACTAAAAATATTAGCAAAATAAAAAATGTCTTTTATTCTTCTACGGGTTCTAATACCGTGGCTTCCACTTGTTTGATCTCTTGGTCATCAGTTTTTGCCTTTAAATAATTGTGGATTTCGATCTGGGACCTACAGATTGGGTCATCGTTGCGGACATACTCATTGTTCTGTTTGTTGTTCAGGACCCTAGCCTTGACATTATCGCGCAATTGGATTTCGAGCATATCCAAAAGCTCATGTTTTAGCTTTTTACTGCTGATCTTAACTGCAGCCTCAATACGATGATCGAGGTTTCTGGTCATCAGGTCAGCGGAAGAAATATAGGTCAGTTCCTTTCCTGCCGCATAAAAATAGAATACGCGGGCATGTTCCAGGAACTCGTCAACAATGCTTATTGCATTGTATGGAACTGCAAATTTTCGCTGGTTCACTGCACAGAATATCCCTCTAACGATTAAATCCACCTGAACTCCCGCAGAAGAAGCCTCATAGATCTTTTTGATAGATTCCTTATCACTCAGTGAATTGATCTTAATGATAATTCGTGCTGGCCTTCCTGCCTTTGCCTCTGCAATTTCCTTGTCGATCAGGGCCGATAATTGCAACCTCATATCAAAAGGACAGATCATCAGATGTTTATTGTGATGGATCTGTTGTTCTATTGGGACCTTCGGTTTTTGCAGAGCATTGAAAATCTTGTTGATGTCAGCCATTACACCCTTGTTGCTGGTCATCAGGCAATAATCTCCATATAATTTGGCGGTCTTTTCATTGATATTGCCCGTGCTCACAAAACCATACTGAATGGTCTTGTTCTGTACCCTTTTTTTGATGATACAAAGTTTGGCATGTACTTTCTTGTTTGGCACGCCAACCAAGACTTTTACCCCCTCCATCTCAAAGCGCTCCTTCCACTCCAGATTATGCTCTTCATCAAATCTTGCACGTAGTTCCAGCATAACCGTAACTTCCTTGCCATTTCTTGCCGCATTGACTAGGGCATTGGCAATCTTGGAATTGCTGGCCATCCTATAGATGGTAGTCTTGATCGATTTTACATCGGGATCCATCGCCGCTTCACGCAATAGATCAATCATCGGACGGAACTCATGGTAAGGGAAGGAGAGTAGGACATCTTTCTTCTGTATAATGTCGGTTACTCGGTCCAGCCCCGTGAAATCGGGATGTTCAAATGATCGGCGTTCTTCCGGTTTCTGATAGGACTTGAACACATCTGGGAAATCCATGAAGTGTTTAAAGTTATGGATCTTCTGACCTGGAATGATGGAGTCCTTCTTGCTAAAGTTCAATTTCTTGATCAATAGATCCAATAATTTAGGGTCCATTTCCTGATCGAAAACAAATCTGGTCGGTTTACCCTTTCTTCTGGTCTTGATTCCTTTACTGATTTTATCCGCAAAAGAAGTGTTGACATCGTTATCTAAATCAAACTCGGCATCTTTGGTTACCTTAAAGGTGTTTGCCACAAACTCATCAAACCCAAAGTAGGAGAATATATACGGTAGGTTTACCTTGACAATATCCTCTACCAGGATAATGTCCTTTTGATTTTTTGCCGAAGGCAAGATTACAAATCGCCCAAGTTGACGGGATGGAAGTTCGATAATGGCAAATTTGGTGTCATATTGCCAATCATCTTTATACATGGCAATCCCTAAGTATAGACTTTTGTCCCTTAAGTACGGCATAGGCTTACTCTCATCCAATATCAAAGGAATAATATTGGTTTCCACCTCTTCATCAAAATAATTCTTGACAAACTCCAATTGTGTAGGACTTAAGTCCTCTGCAGACTTGATATAGACCTTTTGTTTGGCCATTTCTCGCTGCACTTGGTTCCAGATCTTGTCAAACTTCCGCTGTTGCTTGATCACGATTTCCGTAATCTTCTCCAGAATGATCGCTGGAGCTTTGTAGAAATAGCCATTGGACTCCTTCGTGTTTATTTCAGCTGCCCTTTTTAGTGCGGCTACCCGAACCCTGAAAAATTCATCGAGATTATTGGAAAAGATTCCCAAAAACTTAATTCTTAAATGTAAGGGGACTGTTGGATCCGCAGCTTCTTGTAAAACTCGACCATTAAAACTTAACCAACTAATATCTCTCGGGATAAACTTGCTTGCCATTTCTCTATCTATCATCATAGCTCAAAGATGTTCGAGCTTTATTTGGTAAAAGTTAATAAATTAATATCAAATTATTAAATAATCAGGGAAGACAAAAGATATTAATTTAATCTAAGGGTCTCTACCTCTTTAGCTTCTCTAAACTTGATTTTTATAACTATTTGCCAGATTTTAGCTTGAACTTTTTATGTATTTACGGATTAATAATTACCTTCAATTAATTGTCGGTTAAAATTAGATAAAATAACTGTAAATAATAATTAATAAATAAACTATTTGGTAACATTGTGATGGATTGGTCAATAATTTTCGAATAACATAGGAAGATATAAAACTGACAAAATAAAAGAGCATCCAAGAAAACCTGGATGCTGTCATTACTACTATAATCGCAATAAATAAAATGCAATTTAACAACAGCTATTTTCCTGCTTTAATGAATTTAAGAATGGCCTTTGTCATCCAATAAACATCTTTAGGTTAAATTATTGTTTGTTAAATATTTTATTTTTATAAATTTATAAATAAATAATTATAAAAGAAAAAATATTTACGTAAAACAACAAAAGCTGCTATGATTAAACATTGCAGCTTTTGTTGTTTTTATTTTTTAATGGTTTATTTGCTTACTCCTCGACGACTCAAGATATTGATGGCCTCATATTTACTGTTGTCATAGTGGGGGTCTTCGAGCTGAAGACTGGTTGGATATGGCTTACTCTTGTCAAAGAAATAAATCTTCGTCACGCTGCCATAATCATTCACAGGGAACAGATCTGCACATTTATCGTATTGTGCGTTCAATTGATCCTTCACTGTAACAGCGTAGATCCTGATTATCCCACCCTTATTGTTTTCATTGCGCACAAATGCTACCTCTTCAAATCCACCGGGTAGGTCCTCAATGGAGGGTTGGGAATAGGCATCATATATGAAATATCCCAAAATCAAGATCAAGGGGATGGCAATAAACCATATTTTCTTCTTTTTTTTCTCCATTATAGAGTGATCTTTACGCCTAATAGTTTATAGAATTCCTTCAGGATGTTCTGATGGCCAGGCCATGCTGGTGAGGTAACTAGGTTTCCGTCAACTACTGCTTGGTCTGCCGGAATGTTTTTCCAAGTGCCACCTGCCAACTCAATATCCGGACCTACAGCTACATATGCCGTTAAAGTCCTTCCTTGCAATACTTTTGCAGCGGTCAAGACCTGTATACCATGGCAGATTGCTGCAACAGGTTTGTCTTTATCAAAAAAGTCCTTTGTAATCTCCAGGACGCGTTTATTCAAACGGATATATTCTGCCGAACGTCCACCTGCAATATACAGTCCGTCATAATCTTCGGTATTGATCGAATCAAAATCTTTGTTGATTGCAAAGTTATGTCCTCTCAATTCCTTATAAGTTTGATCTCCCGTGAAATCATGGACTGCTGTAGGGACCACATCGCCTTTTTTGCGGTCAGGAGCTACGGTATCCACTTCGATTCCAACAGACTCCATTGCTTGAAAAGGAACCATTGCTTCATAGTCCTCTACGTAATCACCAACTAATAATAATACTTTCTTTGCCATAATATTGAAAATTTAATTTTACTGTTGTCTTTTATTGATAATCTCAGCCATCAGCCGTTTCGTCTTTCTGACTTTTGCCTCCAATTGGCTCCTCAATACATTGCTAATAACACCTTTTCCCTCCTCAAAGTTTTTGCTGAATTCAGGCAGGGAGAAGGTCTCCAAAACTTGGGCAGCATCCCTTGGCATCCTTGCTTCTGCTATTTCCAAAACGGACTGTCCGCCACGGGCACCCTGGCTGGTCGCTAACAGAAAAACCGGTTTCTCAGGAAATACCTTTCTGCCCTTGATCCTGGAAATCCAATCGATCAGGTTCTTGTAGCCCACATTATAATTGCCATTGTTCTCTGCAAAAGAGATGATTATGAAGTCCGCCCAGTCAATATGGGCAGCAAACTCTGTCGCTGCATCGGGAATGCCGATCTCTTTCTCCAGATCCTTTGAAAATAAGGGTAGTTCAAAATTGTTGATGTCTAAAACAAGGATTTCATCATCAACTTCCTTATAATACTTACTTACACTGTTTACTAATTTTTTATTGATTGAATCTGAACTATTGCTAGCTCCAAAAGCCAATATTTTCATATCCATAAATTTAAGGAATATGAATGAGAATTAGTAGGGAAGGTTGAGATATTGACCAAATATGACATTGAAACAATTGCTGATTAAAGATGATTTTGTCAATTTTTGGCGCCTTCATAAAATTTTATTTTGGAAGTTTGGGCCGCTATTTCTTTCGAAATTCATTTTACTCTCATTCGAGACATATTCGGAAAATTCGGAATATGTCTCGAATGAGGTCAAATTGAAGTCCAAAAAACTTAGCTGGAAAACCCAATCATATTTGGGGGTGGATCCTAAAAATCTGTAGGAATAAATTCTGTAAATCAGGTTAGTTTAATGACTAACTGAAATTTTATGTTTTTGCAACAGCCCCGGTAAACTGACCAAGCTAAATTTAGCAGCCTTGATTTTGTTTTGGTCTGGATCGAGCTGTAGGTTTTGAGATCCTCGGAAATCGACCTTTTCAAGGTTGCTATTGAAAAACTGGCTTCCACCTAAATCCGAACCCTCAAAACTGCCATTGCTTAATTGGGCATTTTCAAAATCTACCTGCTGCAACCTGCAGTTTATGAATTTTGTCCCTTTGATATTGCAATTGAAGAAGGAGCTGTGATCTAATGTACAGCCTTCAAACTGTAATTGCAAGTTAAATGGATTGGCGCTGTCAAAACGCATCCCCAGCAATTTGCAGTTTTTAAACTTACAGTCCTGGAAACTGGTTTGCTCTATCTTGGATAGGGAAAGATTGCACTCGGTAAATATACAATCTATAAACTTAACTTCGTTTAGGTTCAGGCCTTCAAAATTGCATTGTTCAAACCTGCAATATTCATACTCTGCCTTTGCGAATGTGTTCTCTTGAAAATTGATGTTTTTGAAGGACTGATCTTCAAAGTATTCCATGCTTAATTATATTTTTATTAACTCAATCGTTTAGGATCTCTTTACGGATTCGGCTTAGGGAACTGTCTGTTACCCCGAGGTAAGAGGCTATATATTTTAGTGGAGCCTGTTGGATAATCTGCGGCTTTTCTTCCATCAGGTGCAGGTAGCGCATCTTTGCAGGTTCGGTGATCATCTCGGTTGCTCTTTTCTTGCTGAGGTAGAGCTCAAAGGCCATCCATGTACGGCCCCATTCCCGAAAGGCTGGGATCTTATGGAAAAGGTCTTGAAATGTTTCATAATCGATTTTCCAAAGACAGCAATCGGTAAGGCATTGGATATATTCTTGGGTCGGTATCCTTTGGAAAATAGAAGCTACTTCGATGACCACTTCATTCTTTCCTGAAAAACCTGTGGTTATTTCATTTCCGTCATAGTCATAGAGATAGGTTCGTACGAGACCGTCCTCCAAAATATAATATTCATTGGCTACCTGACCTTTTTCCAGGATATAATCTCCTTTGGTCAAGTTTATTTTTTCGTGAGCATGATAAATCTGATCTAAATCTGCTGCTTCTAATAGTGGATGTTGATAGGCGTATTTTAATACTTCCATTGTTGGAAATTTATTCTACCAATATAAAGAAAAGCCTTGATAACTAAAATGGATCTTTGACTTCAAATTGGACCAAGGTCTTGGTCATGGGATGAACAAATTGAATAAAAGCGGCATGCAGGTGCAGGCGATCTGCACGCTTCCCATAGAGATCATCGCCGATTATGGCACAGTTTAAGCCTTTTGCATGCGCGGAATGCACCCTTAATTGATGGGTCCTGCCTGTCAAAGGAAAATAATGGATCCGGGTTTTATTACCTTCAATACTGACTACTTTATATTTTGTTTGCGCAGGTTTTCCATGTTCGTAACAAACTACCTGCCTTGGGCGATCATCTAAGTCAACTCGTAAGGGGAGGTCAATCAATCCTTCTTTCCCTTCAATAAGACCATCCAATAATGCCGTATATCTCTTTTTAACGGTATGTTTGATGAATTGATCCTGGATAAACTGATGGGCATCCTTCCTTTTGGCTAGGACTAAGATTCCCGAAGTGGACATATCCAAGCGATGGATAATCCATGGGCTATCAATTTCGGGATATCTGTTTTGGATTCGAGTCTGTACACTGTCTTTTACATTGATTCCGGGAACCGAAAGAAATTCTGCAGGTTTGTTGACCACTATAATGGCTTCATCCTCATAAATAATTTCCAATTCCTTGTCAGCTGCTGGGTTTTCAAGCATAGGATTATCATCTACATCCAAGCCAACGAGCATATGTTCAAGAATGGGTTCACACTTGCCACGGCATGCCGGATAGTAGTTTTGGTGCTTGCGGACTTCCAGGTTAGGAGAGGATCCCCACCAAAATTCAGCCATACAGATCGGTGTTAAATGATGGTTGAAGGCATATTGCAGTAATTTCGGTGCAGCACATTCACCCGCACCAGCAGGAGGCTGGATATTTTTGCTTTCATTAAATATGGCAAGGACCGATTTGGACTCCTGTCTTGCATTCAAGAAGTGGTATTGATCAAAAAGTTGGTTTTGGAGATTCGAAGACCTAGATTTTCGTTCTGCCTTAAGCTCTTCTATCTGATCGAGGATATGGTTTAGTGCATCCTCAGCCAGCTTGATTTGCTGAGAAGACTTTTCTTTCTGTACATCATAATGGTGTTGATCCCTATAGCTTTGTTTGATTAAGTCCTCCAAAAGTTCCTGATATGTTTGCTCAGGCAGACAGGCTTGCTGGGTTATCCTACTTTCTTTGCGTTCCGTCTTGTTCTTCTTATGTAGTTTCCTCAGCTCTGATAGGATCTGTTCCTCATGTTTTTTGCATTGGACCAAGTTTTCCCTTAGCTCTTTTAATTCAGTCGAGTTTTGAAGGGCCTCTATGTATCTATTGATCTGGTTGATGTGCTCTTCTTCTTTTAGAAAGAAGCCTTGGGGATCAAGCATATCGAAAATAGGAGGGACAAAGTACCTATGTTTATTGCTGCCAGCCATTTTTCCTGAAACTGCGGCTAGAAAGCCTAGATTTCCTGCTTGATCCTGCACAACCAGGACCCCGAACATTTTCCCGATGACCAATCCTTCTTGACCATCCTTCAAACCGAAATTATGAATGAAATCATCTTGGACGGCTAAGTATTCTTGTACTTGCTCAGCAGCCATTATGCTCAGTTCATGTGGGTCATAACAAAAAGGAAAGGTAAAACGCAATGGAAGTTCAATTCCTGTTGTATCTTTTTGAAAATGATGGAAGTAGGGGACTGAAGTAGACATTCTTAAATTTTGCAAAGGACAAAAATAATAATAGTTCGGATAAGGCAAGGATTTATCGACTTTTTTATGACAATAAACTCCCTGTAATCGGCCTTAATCCCTCAAAAAATGGCTATATTGTTAATGTTAAAATTAGAAAGCTCATATGGAGAAATCAGTACAACTTGCCCATTCCGATTTACATATCGTACCGATAATTTTCGGTGGTAATGTCTTCGGATGGACTTTGGATGAACAGCAGTCCTTTAAGATCATGGACAGTTTTGTGGATATGGGATTTGATGCCATCGATACGGCAAACAACTATTCACATTGGGTTCCAGGAAACATAGGTGGCGAGTCTGAAACCATTATTGGAAATTGGTTCAAAGAAAGAAAAAATAGGGATAAAATTGTCTTGATGACTAAAGTCGGTGGACGGTTTGGCTATGATAGCCAGAAAAATACGAAAGCCTCCTACATCAAGGAACAGGTCGAACTGTCTTTAAAAAGGCTTCAGACTGATTATATCGACTTATATCAAACGCATTATGATGATACCAGCACTCCGGTCGAAGAGACCTTAAGGGCATACGACGATTTAATTAAAGAAGGAAAGGTAAGGTACATCGGAGCTTCGAATATATCAACGGAGCGCCTGATCGAGAGTTTAGATACCTCTACCAAGCTCTCTTTGCCTGCCTATATCTCTTTACAGCCCGAATACAATCTTTATGATCGGGAGAAATATGAACTTGAATATGAGGCCACTGCCAAGGAGTACGGTCTAGCGGTTATTCCTTATTATTCTCTGGCCAGTGGATTCTTATCAGGGAAATACCTTACGGATGATGATTTTTCGAAGTCCGCAAGGGGAGAGGGTATTGAAAAACGCTATTGGAATGAACGCGGAAAAAGGATTGTCGCAGCATTGAACGAGGTAGCCTCTGCATACAGAACTTCTGCTTCTTCAGTTGCCTTAGCGTGGCTATTGGCCCAACCAACCATTACTGCTCCAATTGCAAGTGCTACAAAAGATGCCCATTTACAGAGTTTTGTTGCTGCATTGCAATTGAGGCTAGGCGAAGAAGCAATTGAAAAACTAAATGACGCTAGTCGTTATTAATATATATTAAACATAAAATTAAAAGCTATGAAAACAGATATCGGAATAAAAGAACAAGACACTAAAGTAGTTGCAGGAATTTTGAACAAACTTGTGGCTGATGAAAATGTGCTGTATACCAAAGTCAGGAATGCACATTGGAATGTGGAAGGTCCGGACTTCCATGCCCAGCATATCTTCTTTGAAGAGCTCTATTCGGAATTGGCTGAAATAATCGATGAGGTTGCAGAGCGTGTTCGTGCCATCGGTCACTATGCCGTAGGAACATTGAAAGAATTCCTGGAGCTTACCCAGCTGACTGAAATGAAATATAAAAAGAATGATAGTCAGGGTTTTATATCAGAATTGTTGAATGATTACGAGAGCTTGATTATCTCTTTAAGGGAAGATATTAAGTTAGCTGAGGAGCATAATGATGCTGGTACAGAGGACTTTCTGGTTGGCTTGTTGGAGAAACATGAGAAAACTGCTTGGATGTTGAGATCGCATTTGAGATAATCTAAATTTAAAAAGCTCTGGATCATTGGAATCCAGATGGACAATTTTACGAAAGCACCCATAGGGGTGCTTTTTGTTTTTTGCTGTTATTTTTTAGTTTTCTAGTTTAGAATGGTTAATTTCAAAAAATTATTCTCCGCTGGATCAAATGATAGAAGAATTAGTAGAATTTCTTGGAAAACAGAGTGCCGTAGTTGCTGCATTATTTGCTGGATTGTTTACTTGGGGTGTAACAGCCTTGGGAGCCGCCAGCGTATTTATATTTAAAGGGGTAAATAAAAGATTGCTGAACGGGATGCTCGGTTTTACGGGCGGGGTAATGATTGCAGCAAGTTTCTGGTCACTATTGGCGCCAGCCATTGAAATGAGTTCAGGGGAAGGTTTCAGCAAGGTTATGCCATCGGCAATCGGATTTGTCCTGGGTGCACTTTTCATCTTTGGCTTAGATAAGCTGATGCCCCATCTTCACCTTAACTTCTTGAAATCTGAAGGTCCAAAATCCTCCTTGCACCGTACTACCTTATTGACCATTGCGATAGCCTTACATAATATTCCTGAAGGTTTGGCGGTCGGGGTTTTATTTGGTGGTGCAGCCTCTGGAGTTCCTGAAGCGAGCATCACAGGGGCGGTCCTATTGGCCATGGGTATCGGCTTGCAGAACTTTCCTGAAGGTGTTGCAGTATCCATGCCCTTACGCAGAATGGGCCTATCAAGATGGAAAAGTTTCCAATACGGACAGCTTTCAGCAGTGGTAGAGCCAATTTTTGCCGTCCTAGGAGCCTTTGCCGTTGGTTTCTTTATGCCAGTTCTCCCATATGCACTTTCTTTTGCCGCTGGAGCGATGTTGTTCGTCGTTATTGAAGAAGTTATTCCAGAAACACAACAGGAAGAACACTCCGATATTCCGATCCTTGGATTTGTGTTGGGTTTTGTCGTGATGATGGTGTTGGATGTGGCTTTGGGCTAGATTAAGACATTAGACAATAGACACAAGACCATATCACGCTTGGTAGGGACTTATTGAATAAGCCAGATAGGCAATGTCATAAAGTTTAGTTTTTTCTGTCATGCTGAGGAACGAAGGAACTCGGAAAATGCGAACTTTCAAAATCCAAGACAACCAACATAGTATTGGCGTACAGTTCCTTGTCTTTCGATCAAGGATGACAGGGTCGCCGTTTTTTTTCTGTCATGCTGAGGAACGAAGCATCTCGGAGCAATGCGAACTTTCAAAACCCAAGACAACCATCATAACATTGACCTACAGTTTCTTGACCTTCGGTCAAGGATGACAGGGTCGGCGTTTTTTTTCTGTCATGCTGAGGAACGAAGCATCTCGGAGAAATGTGAGCTTTCAAAATCTAAGACAACCATCATAACATTGACCTACAGTTTCTTGACCTTCGGTCAAGGATGACAGGATCGGAACCTTACAGATTCTTCACGAATTGTTCAGAATCAGAGATGCGATAAAGAGGGATTCAGAGCACAGCTAAGAATCTATTTTTTTGATTTCTTTAAGGATCATTGTCATCGTAAGTTTGAGCAAACTATTTCCTTTCTTCAGGAAGATTCATTAAAAACATTCCACCCACGCTGTGGGTTGGCCATTTCAAATATCTAGTTTTTACAAAGATGTCAGCCCCCTCTGGGATTTTACGTCTACAGTATCTTAGACTTTCCTTCCTGGTTTAAATGTCTGCGTGCGTATGCATTTACGCCTCTACAGTATTGTAGACTTCCCATAGCGATATTGGGCCATCCTCTCATCCCTTCCATCCTGGTTCAAATCCCAGATCTTGGTCCATCCTCTCATCCCTTTCATCCTGGTTCAAACCAAAAAAAAGGGATGACCATCTGATCATCCCTTTTATTATGTTGTATTGCTAAACTTAGTTTAGCGCTTCGATTTTAGCTTGCAATTCGGCAGATTTTGCTTCGTCGTTCATAAAATCATAGTAGTTTTTAAGGTTTCTTAAAGCATCTACGTTTTTAGCGTCAAGTTCAACAGCTTTTTCCAAGTAAGGAACCGCTCTTGCGATTTTACCTTTGATAGCTTCTACTTTTTTGTTGTATTCAGCGGCAGGAACTGATTTGTCTTCGTTTAACTTCATCAATTCATCACGACCACCATTCATGATAACTACGGCAGCATTGGTGTTTGCTTCCAGGTAGTTAGGGTCGATCTCGATTGCTTTTTGGTAAGAAGCTAATGCTTTTTCAGGATCTCCTGCAGCACCATAAGCAAGACCTAGGTAGTAGTGAAGGCTTTTGTTCTGTGGGTCTTTTGATAATTGAGACTCGATATCAGATACAATCTTAGCTTCATTTCCAGTGATCAGGTTCAATTCGATGTTCTGAACAACAGCATCGTTATCATTAGGATAAGCCGTTACTGCTTCAGCAGCAGCAGCGATTGCTGATGTAGTATCACCTTTTTGAAGGTATAGTTTAGGAAGGTCCACCATAATTGTTTTATGGCTAGAGTATTCCTTAACTGGAACTAGCTCTTTGTATTTTTCGATGGCTTTGTCGTATTCCTTGTTCTGAACTGCCGCTAGACCGGAATAGAAGGTAAGGGTAGTATCACCAGGAAGGTAAACTAAAGCGTCGCTAAAGTCTGAATAAGCTGTTTTATAATCTTGTTTATCCCAAGCTGCAACACCTTGGTTGAATTTGTATTGACCTAAAGTCTGACCCGCAACAGTGATGTTTTCAGCGTGTTTTTTGTCTTTGTCAAGTTCAGTAGCTTTTTTGATTGCGTCTTGCGCTTTGGCAGCGTCTTCTGCATTCTTGTCTAAGCTAGCTAAGTTTGAGTAAACTAGGGCATAATATGTCCATGCTTCTGGATCATCTTTCGTTTTGTCATGTACTACTGCAGCATCGATTGCTTCTTTTGCAGCAGTAAGGTTTGATTTACCTAATTCAGCAGAACCTGCTCCCTTAAGTTCTTCAAACTTTACAATTGCAGCTTTTGCTTTTTTCACATTGCCCGACTGTGCGAAAAGGGCAGTGGAACTGGTTGCAAAAAGCAATCCTACAAATAATATCGATTTTCTTAAATTCATATCTATTTATTGTTTGTTTAATTTGTAAGTTGGTTTAACAAAAGATTCACTCGGTCTAATTGAGCTTCATCTTCAGTCTTTTGATAGAATAAAGCTAAGGATTTCAAAGCATTTATTTCATAAGGCTTAATTTCATTTGCTTTTAGCAAATAATTTTGGGCATTATATTGTGCTTCTTGATTTTCATTATCCTTCAAGAAAGTATTCAAGTTGATTAGACCTAGGGCTAGATTAGACTCATAGTTATTTGGGTCCAATTCAAGTACTTTCTCATAATATGTCTTAGCTATCTCTAAATTATTGGCATTTTCATTTGCATATCCTGCCAAGTAATTTAATTCTATATTTTCCGGCTCGAGTTTGATGGCCTGTTCAATAATAGGAACGATGGCATCATATGCATCACTTTTTGCATATTTATCGATCAGCAAGAACAGCAAAGCTTTGTCATCAGCATATTTGGTCCTTCCTTCTTCCAAGGTTGAGAGCGCTTGTTGCTTCTCATCCAGTTGGTCGTATAGATTGGCCAATTCGATATACTGGTTTGGAGTCATGTTACCAGCTTCATGGATCTTTCCATAATACTTGATGGCTTCCTCCGGTTTACCTGCTTTGCTGGCTAAAAGTGCTAAATTGTAGGTTACATCTCCACTTTTGGCATCTAAGGCATCAACCTTGCTGAAATCTGCAAAGGCTTCGTCAAACTTTTTGTTTTCTAGCGATTTGTTTGCGCGATAAATCAGTGCGGCAGCCAAGTTTTGGTTGACATAGCTTATTTCTCCAGAGTATCCCGGTCTGTCTTTCTTATCGATTTTATCCATCGTCTGATAAGTCAGATCGATAGGGTCAGCATTCAACTTAATGGTCCTTGCAGAATCTGCATAAGCAATTGAACTCAAAACCATGGCTCTTAAGACATTCACGCGCGTTTTGGAAGAGTCGCGTCTTGTCTTGTAGATATTGTCGATTTGTTTCCTGG
Source organism: Sphingobacterium sp. NPDC055346 (assembly GCF_053645235.1). NCBI lineage: Bacteria > Pseudomonadati > Bacteroidota > Sphingobacteriia > Sphingobacteriales > Sphingobacteriaceae > Sphingobacterium > Sphingobacterium sp. NPDC055346. The sequence goes on along the minus strand of NZ_JBSHMI010000004.1, from coordinate 44,502 downwards.
CATTATCAAGGTTGGCGATGTTACCAGTTTGGGTGTATAATGCAAAGGCATTGCTGGCTTCTTTATAAGCCGACTGTCCGAAAGCACTATTGGCACCCAATAGTAATATAGCTCCTAAAGCACTTGAAATATATCTATTCTTGTTCTTCATTCTCCGTGTTAGCTGATTCATTGTCTGTTGAGTTTTCTGCTCCTTCAGCACCTTCAACGTCTAATTCCTCTTCTTCCTCTTGTCTTTCAACTTTGGTCACTGATGCAATTTCGTCGTTGTCTTTCAAAGTGATCAATTTCACACCTTGGGTAGCACGACCCATTACACGTAAGCTTTCAACTCCGATACGGATTACAATTCCAGATTTATTGATGATCATCAAATCGTTCTCATCAGTAACACCTTTAATAGCAACCAATTCACCTGTTTTGTCCGTAACGTTGATTGTTTTTACACCTTTACCACCACGATTGGTAATTCTATAATCATCGATATCGGTACGTTTACCGTATCCTTTCTCTGAAACTACCAGTACAGTGGTTTCTTGATTATTAACACTAATCATGCCAACTACCTCATCTTTTTCATGCGCTAAGGTAATACCACGAACACCTGTAGCTGTCCTACCCATCGGTCTTACGGTCGATTCATTGAATCGGATCGCACGACCAGAACGAAGAGCCATGACGATTTCGCTCGTACCATTGGTCAATGTTGCTTCCAATAATTGGTCACCGTCATTGATGTTGATCGCATTGATACCATTTGCCCTTGGTCTTGAGTAAGCTTCAAGTGAAGTTTTCTTGATGGTACCTTTCTTAGTACACATGATGATAAAGTTGTTCTCAAGGTATTCTTGGTCCTTCAGGTTGGTTACCTTAATATAGGCCTTGATCTTCTCATCTTTTGGAATATTGATGATATTCTGAAGGGCACGACCTTTAGAAGTACGGCTTCCTTCAGGAATTTCGAATGCCCTTAACCAGAAACATCTACCTGCTTCCGTAAATAACAATAGGTAGTTATGTGCAGATGCTGTAATGATATGTTCTGTAAAGTCTTCATCGCGGGTTGTAGAGCCAATAGCTCCTTTACCACCACGACCTTGTACACGATACTCGGTTAATGGAGTACGTTTTACGTAACTGTTGTGGGAGATTGTGATTACTACCTCTTCATCATCGATGAAATCTTCCATACGAAGGTCTTCCGCAGAATGAACTATATGAGAACGTCTTTCGTCGCCATATTTCTCTTTTACTTCCATCAGTTCATCTTTGATGATCTTGAAGCGAAGGGATTCATCAGCAAGTACTTCTTTCAAGTATTCGATGGTTTTCATCAACTCAGCATATTCTTCCTTGATCTTGTCGCGTTCCAGTCCTGTCAACCTTCTTAAGGTCATGTCCAAAATGGCTCTAGCTTGGATATCAGAAAGCGCAAAACGCTCCATCAAGCCAACACGTGCATCTTCTGGTGTATCTGAATTACGGATCAATTTGATTACCTCGTCTAGGTGATCTAGAGCAATTAGGTAACCTTCAAGGATATGGGCTCTTTTTTCAGCTTCAGCTAATTCAAACTTAGTCCTACGGATAACCACATCATGTCTATGTTCAACGAACTCATGGATCATATCCTTTAAGTTCAACATTTGTGGTCTACCTTTTACTAAGGCAATGTTGTTAACCGAAAAAGAGGTTTGCAAAGCGGTATGCTTATATAGGTTGTTTAGAACCACATTGGCATTCGCATCACGTTTTATTTCATAGATAACGCGGATATCTTTAGAGGATTCATCCCTGATTTCCGAGATACCTTCGATTTTCTTTTCTTGAACCAAATCGGCAGTTCTTTTGATCATCTCCGATTTGTTGACTAGGTAAGGGATTTCTGTTACGACGATGATCTCTTTACCGGTCTTGGTAGTTTCGATTTCCGCCTTAGCACGCATCACGATACGGCCACGGCCAGTTTCGAAAGCTTCTTTTACGCCATTGAAGCCATAGATCAGACCGCCAGTAGGGAAGTCAGGTCCTTTGACATAGGTCATCAATTCCGAGATTTCGATATCTCTGTTGTCGATATAAGCAATGGTACCATCGATAACTTCGCTCAGGTTGTGCGGAGCCATATTGGTTGCCATACCTACGGCGATACCAGATGCGCCATTGACAAGCAGGTTCGGGATACGGGTAGGAAGAACGGTAGGTTCTTCAAGGGAGTCGTCAAAGTTTAATTTGAAATCAACGGTGTCTTTGTTAATGTCCGCCAACATTTCTTCGGTAATCTTCCTTAAGCGAGCCTCTGTATAACGCATCGCTGCTGGTGGGTCACCGTCAATCGAACCGTAGTTACCCTGTCCATCGACTAGGGGATAGCGCATGGACCAGTTTTGGGCCATACGGACCATGGTGTCATAAACGGATGAGTCACCGTGTGGGTGGTACTTACCGAGTACATCTCCAACAATACGAGCAGATTTTTTATAAGGTTTACCACTCGTTACCCCAAGGTCTAGCATACCATACAATACACGACGGTGTACTGGTTTCAGACCATCACGGGCATCAGGTAATGCGCGTGAAACGATTACCGACATCGAATAATCGATGTAGGCAGATTTCATTTGGTCTTCGATATTGATGGGGATGATCCTGTTTTCAGCAGGAACTAAATTGTTTTCGTTTTCTGTTTCTTCAGCCATTATATTTTGGTTTCAATCAATATAATAAGTGTTATATCTATAAAAGACACGTAACAGGCGAAGATACACATTTTTTTAGGTTTTTGGTACGGATTTCATCATTAAAGATATCCACAATGGAGGCGATTTGTTAATATTTTTCATAAAGTTATTTGTTTAAACAGGTATATTTGTTCAATGAGAGAATGATACCAAATGTCTTTTTAATTTAAGATATTTTAAACAAATATGGATTTTGTTTTAAAAATTTTTAAAAATATTTTACCTTTGGGCATTCAAATTAAGGTCAAACGATTGTTTAATCGTTAACCTCCTAATTTTTAACAAATTATACAAGTCTAATGAAACATAATTTCGGTGCAGGCCCATGTATTTTACCAAAAGAGGTTTTTGAAGAAGCTTCAAGAGCGGTAATTGATTTTAATGGTACAGGTTTATCAATCTTGGAAATTTCGCACCGTTCCAAAGAGTTTGAGGAAGTCGTAATCGAGACTGAGAAATTGGTCCGTGAATTACTGGAAGTTCCTGCTGGATATTCCATTTTATTCCTTCAAGGGGGTGCGAGTCAGCAATTTGCCATGGTTCCTATGAACTTATTGCCTGAAAATGGCAAGGCTTCATACCTAGATACAGGTGTTTGGGCAACAAAAGCTGCCAAAGAAGCTAAAAAAGTAGGACAGGTGGAAATGGTTGCTTCGTCGAGTGACAAAAATTACAACTATATTCCAAAGGATTTTGTAGTGCCATCGGATGCTGCATATTTCCATTACACTTCAAATAATACCATTTACGGAACAGAAGTATTTGAAAAACCTAGCACATCGGTAACAACCGTTGTTGATATGTCTTCTGATATTTTGAGTAGAACAATCAATGTGTCTGAGTTTGGTTTGATCTATGCTGGTGCCCAAAAGAATATGGGTCCTGCAGGTGTTACGTTGGTAATCATCAAAGATGATCTGTTTGCTAAGTCTGGTCGTACCATTCCAACGATCTTTGATTATGAAGCACATGCCAAAGCGGGTTCTATGTACAATACGCCGCCAGTATTCTCCATCTATGTTTCCATGTTGAACCTACGTTGGTTGAAAGCTAAAGGTGGAATTTCGGTAATTGAACAAGAGAATATCATCAAGGCACGTACTTTATACGATGAGATTGACCGCAACCCATTCTTCAAAGGAACGGCAGCCGTGGAAGATCGCTCTAGAATGAACGTGACTTTCGTGATGGATACGCCTGAGTTAGAAGCAGAATTTTTGGCCTTAGCTAAGGAGCGCAATTTAATCGGTATCAAAGGCCACCGTTCAGTAGGTGGATTTAGAGCATCGATCTACAATGCATTGAGCATCAGTTCAATTAATGCATTAGTGGATACGATGAGAGAATTTGAAGAAAAGAAGAAATAATTACTATGAAAATTTTAGCTAACGATGGGATTGATCCTATCGGTAAAAAAATATTAGAGGATGCGGGCTTTGTAGTGGATACAAACCATATTCCTCAAGATGAATTGATCAATAGATTGAATGAATATGATGCAGTTACGGTACGTAGTGCAACAAAATTACGTCAGCCTTTGATCGATGCTTGCCCTAATATCAAGGTTATTGGTAGAGGTGGGGTCGGCATGGACAATATTGATGTGGATTACGCACGTTCAAAAGGTATCGCTGTAGTGAATACGCCAGCGGCATCTTCACATTCAGTTGCTGAATTGGTATTTGCACATCTATTGAATGGTGTTAGGTTCCTATACGATTCTAACCGTAAAATGCCTGTAGAAGGAAACAGCAATTTTGCTGGATTGAAAAAAGCATATGCTGCAGGTTCTGAATTGCAAGGAAAAGTATTGGGTGTTGTTGGTTTTGGCCGTATCGGTCGTGAAACTGCTAAGATCGGTTTAGGATTGGGAATGACGGTGATCTATTCAGATTTGTTTGAAGGACCAAATTCTCTGACTTTAAACTTTGCTGGAGATGTAAGTGTCAATGTCCCTGTTGAGCAGGTTGATATCGATGCCATCTTCAAGAAATCAGACTTTATTTCCCTGCACGTTCCATTCACAGACAAGCCTGTTATCGGTAAAGAAGAGTTTGCATTATTAAAAGATGGTGTTGGCTTGGTAAATGCTTCCAGAGGAGGCGTTATTGAAGAGTTAGCTTTAGTGGAAGCGTTGAATTCTGGTAAAGTTGCTTTTGCTGCGCTTGATGTGTTTGATAATGAACCGACTCCAAGAGCGGAAATATTGAATCATCCTAAGGTTTCCTTGACTCCCCATATTGGTGCTGCAACCAATGAGGCGCAAGAACGAATCGGAGAGGAACTAGCCCAGTTATTGATCGATAACTTGAAGAAGTAGTTCTTCCGCATTAAATTATATGCGGCACAAAAGCTTTTATTTGCATTTGTGCCGCTTTTTTTTGTTAAAAGACTTATATTCACAACCTCGTAAAAACAAATAGTTTAAAATAGATATGAAAATTCTAAAATTCGGTGGAACATCCGTAGGGAGTGCTGAACGTATCCAGAGTTTATTGGATATCGTTAATCCCGCAGAGCGTCAGATTGTGGTGCTTTCAGCAGTGGCTGGAACGACAAATGCATTGGTTGAAATCTCTAAAGCTTACTTGAATGGTAAGAAGGATGAAGCCAAGGAATTGATCAAGGAACACAAGAACAAGTACGAAGCTTTAATCAAGGAACTCTTCAGCACTGAGAACGGATATAAGCAGGGTAAGGAATTGATAGATTATCATTTTAACTTAATTGCATCTTTGTCGAACGATCTTTTTACACCTACGGAAGAAAAGATCATCCTGGCACAGGGTGAATTGATGTCCACTACATTGTGGCATCTTTACCTGAGTGAAAAAGGCATAAAATCCGTATTGCTTCCGGCTCTTGATTTTATGAAAATCGACGAGGACAATGAGCCAATGGTTCCATTCATCAAAGAGAAATTGGAAGCGATTTTGGCTGAGCATCCTGAAAATAGCTTATTTATCACGCAAGGATATATCTGTAGAAATTCCTTTGGTGAAATCGATAATTTACGGCGTGGTGGATCAGATTATACCGCATCATTGATCGGTGCTGCCATACAAGCCGATGAAATCCAGATCTGGACGGATATCGATGGTATGCATAACAATGATCCTAGAATTGTAAAGGGCACTACACCGATTGCAGAACTGAGTTTTGACGAAGCTGCCGAGCTGGCCTATTTTGGGGCTAAGATCTTACATCCGCAGAGTGTGTTTCCAGCGCAACGGTATAATGTGCCAGTTCGTTTGTTGAACACGATGGACCCCCAAGCTTTTGGAACTTTGATTTCTAAAAACGGTGGACAGAAAGGGTCGATCCGTGCGGTTGCAGCGAAAGATGATATTACAGCAATCCATATCCATTCATCAAGAATGTTGTTGGCATATGGTTTCCTGAGAAAGATCTTTGAAATTTTTGAACGTTATAAAACGCCAATCGATATGATTACCACTTCAGAGGTGGCTGTATCCTTAACAATTGATGATACCAAAAATTTAGATGATATCATCCGAGAAGTGGAGGATTTTGGAAATGTAAGTGTCGATAGAAATCAAACGATCATCTGTGTAGTGGGTGATTTTGGAGCTAATACACATGGTTATGCTGCGCGAGTTTTAGATGCAGTGAAACATTTGCCATTGCGCATGGTTTCTTATGGAGGTTCAGATTACAATGTCTCCATGCTTTTGGATTCTGAACACAAGGTAGAAGCATTAAGGTCGTTACATAATAGAATTTTTTAAAGAGAATGAACATCAATCAAATTGATTTAGGACGTTTAAACGAATTTGAAACTCCATTTTATTACTATGATCTGGACCTGTTGAATGAAACATTGGACAGGGCCAAGGCAGCAGCTGATAAAAGAGGATTTCATGTTCATTATGCACTAAAAGCTAACTTTAATGACAGGATTTTAGATTTAATCCAATCTAAAGGCTTTGGTGCGGATTGTGTAAGTGGAAATGAGGTTCAAAAATCAATTGATTCTGGTTTTCCTGCCAATCAGATTACCTTCGCTGGTGTTGGGAAATCCGACAAGGAGATTAATTTGGCATTAAAGCATCATATTTTTGCTTTTAATGTGGAATCTATCCAAGAGCTATTGGTAATCAATGAATTGGCGGCTAAACAGAACGTTAAGGCTCAAGTTTCGTTGCGCATTAATCCGAATGTAGATGCCCATACGCACCATTATATCACCACCGGTTTAGATGAAAATAAATTTGGTGTGCCCAATTCTGAATTGGAAAAGGCGGCTTCCGTATTAAGGGAATGTGATCATATTGATCTGTTGGGTCTGCATTTCCATGTAGGTTCGCAGATTACCGATATCAATGTGTTCAAGAGTCTTTGTGTAAAGGTAAATGAGTGGAAGAATTGGTTTGAAGAGCGCGGAACTACCATTAAAGTATTGAACGTAGGTGGTGGGCTAGGCGTGGATTATCATGAACCAGATGCCCATCCTTTTGCTGACTTTGAAGCTTATTTTGATGTATTCGATAAGTTTCTGGAAAGAACTCCACAACAAGAGGTGCATTTTGAACTGGGCCGTGCTTTGGTAGCACAAGCAGGAACTTTGTTGAGCAGGGTATTGTACACTAAAAGCGGGGTTAAGAAAAACTTTTTGATCCTTGATGCAGGTATGACCGAGCTTATGCGTCCAGCATTGTACCAGGCATTTCATAAAATCGAAAAATTAGGCAAAAACGAAGGTGTTGAAAAATTGAACTACGATGTGGTTGGGCCAATCTGTGAGAGCTCAGATTGTTTTGGAAAAGAAGTAACACTTCCTGTTTCAGAACGTGGAGATCTGATCGCTATCCGTACTGCAGGTGCTTATGGCGAAGTAATGGCTTCGAAATATAATCTTAGAGATGAAATCAGGTTTGTGTTTTCTAACGAGATTTGAGAAATGAGATTTGAGATATGTGATAGTAGAAAGGGATTTTTAGGGATTTTTAGTTATTAGACAAGGGATATAGAAATTGTGGGACGTTTAATATCTCAATACTCAAATCTCAATACTCATATCTATATCTCGTTTGATATCTCAATACTCAAATCTCAATACTCATATCTATATCTCGTTTGATATCTCAATACTCATATCTAAATACTCATATCTAAATAAAAAAGAACTCCTGAGCTAAATCAGCTCAGGAGTTCTTTTTTATTTATTCCTCATTCTTGTTGAGGAAGACGAATTTTCCATCAAATGCATCCAGTTTGATTACGGAATCTCTGGATATTTTTCCTGATAGGATCTCTTTAGAGAGTTCGTTGAGGATTCTTTTTTGAATGACACGTTTCAATGGTCTTGCACCATAGACAGGGTCGTATCCTAATTGTGCTAACCAATCTAGGGCTTCGTCGGAGGCCGTTAGGAAGATGTTTTGTTCAGCAAGTTGTTTTTCAACCCTGTTAAATTGCATCCTAACGATATCACCAATTTCTGTTCTGGACAGCGGAGTAAACATGATCACCTCATCAATACGGTTCAAGAACTCTGGACGGATAGATTTTTGCAATAGATCCAGGACTTCATCCTTTGTTTTCGCTACGACTTCTTCTCTGTTCTCATCATTCAATTTAGAGAAATTCTCTTGGATAATATGAGAACCGGTATTGGAGGTCATGATGATGATGGTGTTCTTAAAGTTTACTACACGGCCTTTGTTGTCTGTCAAATGGCCATCATCCAATACTTGTAATAGGATATTGAATACATCCGGGTGTGCTTTTTCGATTTCATCTAATAGCACCACTGAGTATGGTCTACGACGTACGGCTTCGGTTAACTGTCCGCCTTCGTCATAACCCACGTATCCTGGAGGCGCTCCGATCAAACGCGATACGGCATGTCTTTCTTGGTACTCCGACATATCGATCCGGATCATGGCCTGTTCGTCATCGAATAGATATTCTGCCAAGGCTTTTGCAAGTTCGGTTTTACCGACCCCTGTTGTACCAAGGAAAATAAAGGAACCGATTGGGCGTTTAGCATCACTCAATCCGGCCCTTGATCTACGGATCGCATCAGCAATAGCTTCAATAGCCTCATCTTGTCCTGCGACACGCTTATGTAATTCTTCTTCCAGGTTCAATAGTTTTTCCCTTTCGGATTGAATCATTTTACTGACAGGGATACCGGTCCATTTTGAAACCACATCAGCGATATCTTCGGAAGTTACCTCTTCCTTAAGCATACGGCTGCTGTCTTGTTTCTCTGAAAGTTCTTTTTTCAAAGCATCCACTTTGTCCTGAGCTTCCTTGATCTTACCGTACCTTAATTCTGCAACCTTTCCGTAGTCGCCCGCACGTTCAGCCTGTTCAGCTTCCAGTTTGTAGTTTTCTATGTTTTGAGCCTCCGCGTTGACCTGATCCACCAAGGTCTTTTCAGATTGCCACTTAGCCCTTAATGAATCTCGTTCATTGGAAAGGTTGGCGATGGTTTCTGAAAGTTCAGAGATTTTCTTCTCGTCTTTTTCACGCTTAATCGCTTCTCTTTCAATTTCCAGTTGCATGATCCTTCGTTCCAGTTCATCGACCACAACAGGAACTGAGTCCATTTCGAGCCTCAATTTGGACGCTGCCTCATCGACTAGGTCAATGGCCTTGTCTGGTAAGAATCGGTCCGTAATGTATCTTTGTGAGAGTTCTACAGCCGAAATGATAGCCTCATCCAGGATCCTAACTTTGTGGTGGGTTTCGTAACGTTCCTTGATACCACGTAGGATAGAGATCGCATCTTGGGTATCTGGTTCTTCCACCATCACTTTCTGGAACCTACGCTCTAAGGCTTTGTCCTTTTCGAAATACTTTTGATACTCGTTTAGGGTCGTTGCACCGATTGTCCTCAACTCACCACGCGCCAATGCAGGTTTCAGGATGTTTGCAGCATCCATAGCGCCCTCACCGCCACCAGCACCAACTAAGGTGTGGATCTCATCAATGAACAGGATGATTTCACCGTCGCTGTCGGATACTTCCTTAACTACAGCCTTTAGGCGTTCTTCGAATTCACCCTTATATTTCGCACCGGCAACCAATGCACCCATATCCAAAGAGAATACGGTTTTGGTCTTCAAGTTTTCAGGAGCATCACCTTTTATGATTCGGTAGGCAATACCTTCGGCAATCGCTGTTTTACCTACTCCGGGCTCACCAACCAAGATCGGATTGTTCTTTGTCCTACGGGATAAGATCTGCATGACGCGTCTGATTTCTTCATCGCGACCGATTACAGGGTCGAGTTTGCCAGATTCAGCATATTCATTAAGATTCCTAGCATATTTGTTCAATGCATTGTAGGTTGCTTCGGCATTTTGGTCAGTTACCCTTGAATTTCCCCTCAATTCTTTTATTGCGGTTTTTAGGTCTTTTTCAGTGACTCCTTGGTCTTTCAATAGGCTGGCAACCTTGTCGCCGGATAGCAATAGTCCTAACAGGATATGCTCAATGGAGACGAACTCATCGTTAAATTCCTTCAAAAAGCTTTGCGCTTTCTGTAATACAGCGGTAGCGGAGTTGCTTAGATAAACATTGCTTCCGCTTACCTTAGGGTAGGATTCGATAATTTTATCGACCTCTTGGCTCAGGTAGCTGATATTGACGTTTAGTTTCTTGAGTAAATGGGAAATGACATTCTCATCTACTGATAATAAGGCTTTCATGATATGCGCTGGCTCGATCGCTTGTTGCTGATGGCCAGATGCAATTTCTGAAGCTTTTTGTATTGCCTCTTGGGCTTTGATTGTAAAGTTGTTAAAGTTCATATGTAGTTTCGCTATATGTAATAAGAGGTTAACAAAAGGAATGCCTACAGTGTTTTTAGTTATTTTACTGTAATATTGACAGTTAAATTTAAATACACATGCCAAAAAGACATACGGCAACTAGTTTTTGTAAAAATAATGGCTTGTAGGTCATTTAGTTAGTGTTTTTGTAAGAATGAAGGAGTTCAAAAGATTTGTAAAATTGATATGAAGTTCACATATTTGCATCGCTTTTAAGGGAAATGCCTCCTTAGCTCAGCTGGTAGAGCAACTGACTTGTAATCAGTAGGTCATTGGTTCGATTCCGATAGGAGGCTCAAAAAGAGGGTATCAATTGATACCCTCTTTTTTGTTTTTCTATTTTTTTTTCTATTTGAGCATCATCGCCTCTTTATGGTTCAGTACCTGTTTAAAGGTTGGTGTACCGTTTTGGAAAAGGCTTTTATGGTGCGGTGCAGGGATCAGGACTTTTACTTCATATTTTTCGAGTGGGATAAAGAATAGAATTCCATGTTCGACAAAGTTTTCATCTGTTATCTCTGTGAATTTCTCTGCTTTATCGTTGATACGATTTAATGATTCTAATTTTTTAATGACCTGCTGCATGTTTATTTTTCTTCATGAAAAACCAATATTGGCACCTTTGAATGCAGAGCAAGGTTATTGCTGATGCTGCTGTTGAATAGGCGATCAAAGAAGCTTCGGTTTCTCTTAACGACACCTAATATATCAATATTGTTTTCAAGGATATAATTTGCAATGGTATTTTCTATGCTTTCAACCTCATCCAGGAGAACATAATTAATGTTTTCTTGTGGAAATTCCTTTTGCCAAGCTTCCGTCTGCAATAGTACATCGGCCACTTTATCATTGTGCATCACGTGTAAGCATTCGATTTTAGCATCCACAGCTTTTGCCATGATGAGCATTTCCTTCAACGCGGATTTGTCCTTTTCACGGAATAGAGTCGTGAAGACAGTGCGCTTGATACCTTGATATTTAGCATGTGGAGGAACCGCAAGAACTGGGTTTTGGATAGACTTGATAACACTTACGGTATTGGTTCCGATTAATTTGGAAAGAAATCCAGATTCACCATGTGTTCCCATAACCACCAAATGGATCTTTTCGCGTTCTACAATGCTTTTTACCACTGAAGCGACCGGCCCTTCTTCAAAAAGAAAAACTAATTCAACTTCTTGCATCCCGATCTCGGAAGCGATCTCTCGGAGTTTTTGGGTTTTCTTTTTATAGACCTCGAATTGGTTGAGCTCAATGGTCTGATAGACTTCTCCTAAAAGTTCCGGTTGTCCACCGTGCGTTGCGGAAAGTACCGGCTCTAGATAGGAGTATAGCACATAAATCTTGGCATCAATCGATTTGGCAATATGTAATGCATAGAGGAACGCATTATTGGCGATTTCGGAAAAATCTGTAGGAAATAAGATGGCTCTCATAGTCGTTAATTTTGTGTTTGTTAAATTTACCAAATAATGGGCAAGGAATTAATGACCTTTATCATTATTTTATACCAACTGTAGCATGGAATTGTTTTATATCGTTATCCTAATATAGAATATTTATAGCAGGATTTGTATGAATAAAGCTTAGCTTCATCTATAGTTTTTTTAATTACAGAAGATTAGAGAAGACATAGGTGGGAATTTTAAGGAAATATCTCAGTAACAGTACAGCATTGAACCTAAGGACAGCTTTGGAGCAATGTGCTATGTCTAATTCTGAGAAGAGTAAATCCTTCCTATACAAGAAATTCTATGGTTATGTGATGGCTATCGTGATCCGCTATATGAAGCATGAAATGGAGGCTGAGGAGCTCGCCAATGAATGTTTTGTGAAAGCCTTCAATAAGATCAGGACCTTTTCATTGCATGAAGATCCCAATGTTTTAGAGAAGACTTTCAAGTCTTGGATAGCGAGGATCGCAGTTAATACGTCGATCGATGCCCTGCGGGTTCGGAAGCAGATGTATATGCTGGACGATTTGAGTAGTAGTGATACCATACATTATTCCGTAGATAATGGAAGCAGGTTGGAATATGAGGATATGCTTTCCTTGATACAGCAGTTGCCAGATATTCAGCGATCGATCTTCAACCTGTATGAAATTGAAGGTTATTCGCATGAGGAGATAGGGAAGGAGCTGGGAATCCCAGAGAGTACTTCCAGGACTTATTTGACAAGAGCGAAGCAAAAGTTGCGCAAATTGTATTTGAGTCAAATTGATTTAGAAAATATTAAATCCTGATTCGTTTAGATAATGGAAGAGAAGAATAAAAAAGATATTGTCGAACAGATCGTCGAAAAGATGAAATCCATGGAAGAGCTTCCATATAAGGAAGGTGCATGGGAGAATTTTCAGAGTCGATATGGTGCTGCCCCGGTTAAAAGGAACAAAACTTTCTATTGGGCTGCCAGCGCTGCGGCAATTTTATTGTTGGGAATTGGAACGGTTATGTATTGGCCGGAAAATACCTCTAACAATATTGATAATCAAATTACCGCTAACCAAGATCCTGTTGTAGACAATGAAACCGGTATTCAAGATAACGGCGGTGACCAGGATGTTGTAAGCGGTCAGGATGAAAGTGTAATTGGTTCTCAAGGTAATTTAATTGCAAGTCAATCTGATTTGAATACTCCAGTACAAGGGAATGGCCTAATAGCTCAAGCGGGAGTTGAGGATGTTAATGCAGAGATTAGAGGTTACCAGGACCTGGGATTGATATCCAATTATTCAAATGATGGGATTTATCCAGGAGGTATCCAGATCCCTAATGCACTTCATTCCTATAATCTATCCAATAAAAGAGCGAAGATTGAAATGGATAACGACCTGAGAGGTTTCAGGGAAAATAATGTCAATAGCGAATTGGCATATCAAGCCCAAGAGGCAAAGAATGGTGCTGAGCCCTTAATAAAAAATAGGAAATTCAATTTTAGGGAGAAGTTTGATTTAGGGCTTTTCGTTTCTCCGAATTCCACCAATGAACGGTTCAATTTTGGAGGCGGGATGTTGTTAGCCTATAATATCAATAAGAATGTAAGTGTTAGGACTGGATTGGCTTACAATCGCTATGATGTTTCTCAAATGAAAGATCCAGTGGCGAATTCAGAAACTCCTGTAGTGGCCAGTAAAGATGCACTGCAGAAAATTACGGCTAACGGTCTGACCCAGAATTTTGCAAGCAGTAATGCCATCATTCTTCCGAATGTAAATGCAATTTCGGGAAATGTCCAAGCATTGGAAGTTCCCTTGGATGTTCGGGTAAAGTCTAAGTCTGGGTTTTATGCTTCCTCTGGTATAACTTATGCCGCTGTATTCAATCAGAACAGATATGCACATTATGTAGAGAATGCCAATACTGAATTGTTTGGCAATGGTCTTCCTGAGAGTGAGGCGGATGTAAAAACGGCTGTTAAGCAGGTTTCCAGAGCAATCAAGACGGAGGATGAAAACGTGAGCAGCAATGGATTTGGTGGTTTTGTCAATTTCTCCATCGGTAAAGAAATGAAGATGAACAAAAACATCAATCTTTCGGTTGAGCCTTATTTTAAAATGCCTGTAGGCAGTTTTAAAAGAGCAGATATGAATTATACCAACGGTGGTATAAGGATCATCACTAACTTCTAGGCTACAGTTGATCGATACGGACCCAAGCCATTCCAGCAGAAATTGCTCCTTGTACTCCAGGATCACCGTCTTCAAAGACCAAGCAGTCGCTTGGATTGACATTTAAGTGTTCCGCAGCCAATAAAAAAGGTTGAGGAGAAGGTTTACCTTCAGGCGTGTCGCCTGCACAGACCAAAGTCTCATATCTTCCGACTACGTTAATGACATCCAAAGTAATGTTGAGGGTAGAGCGGCTTCCACCAGATACAATCCCAATTTTTCTTGATTCAGCAAAATCATATAGGACCTGTCTGACAAATTCTACGGGTTGTGTCTTTTGAATAAAATGTTCAATAAAGATGGCAGACTTTCGTTTTGCAAATTCAAATCTATCCAAAGGAACCTGATAACGGGAAGAGATTTCATCTGCCACATCCACAGTAGGCCATCCTGCTGTTTCATCGATCAGATCGGGGTTCAATAGAATGCCGTGTTCCTTGGCAGTTTCTACATAAGCAGCTTTATGGGCATGCATATTATCTGCTAGGGTGCCATCGACGTCAAACAGTAATGCTTTGAAAGGGGATGCGATTTCTTTTAGTTTAAGGTATTTCTGATAATTTTCTTCCGTCATGCCGCAAAAATAAGAAAGTCTCCATGAATTGGAGACTTTCGTGATCATTTTATGGTCATACCTTGAATCAAGGTATGCGTGTTAATCTTATTTTTCAGATTTACGACGTTTCAGCTCTTTCATGATTAAGCTCAACTCACGTCCAGTCTGTCCACCTACGGAGGTGTTTTCCTGAGCTCGGCGGAACAGATAAGGCATTACTGATTTTACCGGTCCGTATGGCATATACTTAGCCACATTGTAACCTGCAGCAGCCAAATTGAAAGAAAGGTTGTCCGACATTCCTAAAAGTTGTGCGAAAAACACGTTAGGAAGATTGTGAGGGATGTTTCTTTTTTCAAGTTCATTAGCCAATAACCTGCAGCTTTCCTCATTGTGCGTACCTGCCATCAGGCCGACTGTATCAATGTTGTCAAGACAGAAGTCCACAGCGGCATTGTAATCGGTATCAGATGCTTTTTTGTTAGGTTGGATCGGAGAAGGGTAATTGTTCTCTTTTGCCCTTTCTCTTTCAATTTCCATGTAGGCACCGCGAACAAGTTTGGCACCAAGGTGGAAACCTTGAGTTTTAGCATAGGCAAAATCAGCTTTAAGGGAAGCTAATTTGTCATGACGGTACATTTGATAGGTATTATATACAATCGGGCTTTCCGAATTGTATTTTTCCATCATTTCTCTAGCAATATCATCAATGGTATCCTGGATCCAGGAGTGTTCAGCATCGATAAGCACGCGGATGTCGTTATCATAACAAGCTTTACAGATACGGTCACATCTCTCCATCAGGCGTTTGTATTCCGCTTGTTCTTCAGGGGAAAGTGATTCTTTAGCATCGATTTTGGCCAATAGGTCAAATCTTCCCAAACCAGTAGGTTTGAACACACAGAAGGAGATCAGAGGGTTTGCTTTAGCAGCTTCTACGGTCCTGAGGATTTCAGCGCAGCATGCATCGAAGCTTTCTTCCGAGTCTTCGCCTTCCACAGAATAGTCAAGGATAGTAGTTACATGACCTTTACCAAGGTCTTGGATTGCGGTTTGGCAATCTTGGATACTTTCTCCTCCACAGAACTGTTTGTAGATGGTGTTTTTGATAATGCCTTGAATCGGTAATCCGATATTCAACGAAAAGTTTGTAATTGGTGTCCCTATCTTAATTAGGGTATTGCTCGCGACCATTTTAAATAACCAATACGCTTTGTTAAGGTCTTTGTCGCTTTTGCCTTGAAAGGCAATTTCGGTGTTGTTAAAGTCAAGCTTTAAGGGTGAAGCTATGTCCATATTACTTTAATTTGATGTTGGTAAAATTAGGCTTTTTTTATGAATTAAAAACATAGTTATAATGTAAATACTGTCAATTAAAATTACTTTTGTTTATGCAAACGTTTACATTAGAAGGGGACTATATCCAATTGATCCAATTATTGAAAGTCATGAACTGGGTTGAGCATGGAGCCATGGCTCAATGGGTGGTGGAAGAAGGACTTGTAAAGTACAATGGCCAAGTCGATTACAGGAAAAGATTAAAAGTTAAGGTAGGAGATATCGTGGAATTCGATGGGAATAAATTGAAAGTTCAATAATTCTTAAGCTCTGTAAAATATCTGTTTACAGTTTTAAAAATCCAATTACATTCAATAAAAAAATCTATCTTTAGGTAGAAATTATATATGAAGAAGATTAATAGTTTAGGATACGAAGTCGTATTCGATGATGAGTTAGATGAACTGCAGTCCTTTCTCATTGATCATGATTATTCGCAACTCTTGATACTCGTAGATCGAAACACGAATGATCATTGTTTACCTGTCATTCAGGCTGCCATACCTGATATTGTTGATTATGATATTATTGAGGTAGATCCAGGAGAAGAGAACAAGAACATAGACTTCTGTATAGGTGTTTGGAAAACCATGTTGGACTTTGGCGCCGATCGAAAAGCCCTCATGCTAAACTTAGGCGGTGGAGTAGTAACCGATATGGGCGGATTTGCCGCTTCTACCTATAAAAGAGGTATTGATTTTTTAAATGTTCCTACAACTTTGCTTTCTCAAGTTGATGCCTCCGTGGGTGGTAAGACTGGGATAGACTTGGATAATGTAAAAAACATAATAGGTACGTTCAGCCAACCAAAGGCTGTGTTTATATCCAATAAATTTCTTGAAACATTAGATGACCGTCAGGTCCTTTCGGGATTTGCTGAGGTCATCAAGCATGGTTTGATCCAGGATAAAGATTTATTTAGCCGTTGCAAAACAGTTAGTTTGCCTGTTATACCTGAAGGTATGGTGTACGATTCTGTTGTCATTAAGAATAAAGTTGTTCTAGAAGATCCTACTGAAAAAGGCTTAAGGAAGATCTTGAATTTTGGACATACGATAGGACACGCTATTGAAGGATATTCCTTGGTAACTGATGTAAATCCATTATTACATGGAGAGGCAATTGCTATTGGAATGATTTGTGAAGCTTATCTTTCACATAAGGTTAACAATTTGGATAAAGCCGAATTGGATGAGATAGTCAATTACCTATTGTCAATCTATCCTAAATACAATTTAAATTCAGCAGTTTATCCTGAGTTATTGGCATTGATGAAGAATGATAAGAAGAATGAAGGCAATAAACTTGGATTTGCGCTGTTAAGAAAAATAGGAGATTGCGACTTCAATAAATATGTGGAAGAGGATTCCATCATTGAGAGTCTAGATTTTTATCAATCAAAAACCAAATAAATCAAATGAAAAGAATTTGCATACTGACCCTAGTCTGTTGTTTAAGTATCTGTTTTACTTTTGCTACAGGAATTGTAAAGCCAAAGAAAGTTTTAGTTTTTACCAAGACAGCAGGTTTTAGGCATGACAACATTGAAGAAGGAGTGAAGGTCCTGACCAAATTGTTGAAGGATGAAAACATTGGAATGTTTCATACGGAGGATGCAAATGTCTTTTTAGCGGATTCATTAAAGGATTTTGATGCTGTTTTGTTCTTTAGTACTACCGGTACCATCTTAGATGAGCAACAAAAGGTTGCTTTCCAGAATTTTTTGAAATCTGGTAAAGGTTTTATGGGTGTTCATGCAGCGACAGATACAGAACACGACTGGCCATGGTACAATAATTTAGTAGGAGCATATTTTGCCAGCCATCCTGCTGTGCAAGAAGCGAAAATTGATGTAAAGAACAGGAAACATTTGGCTACAAAGCATTTGCCAAAGGTATGGATGCATAAGGACGAATGGTATGACTTCTCCAAAGTTAAACCTGATCTTAAGATTTTGATGACCATCGATGAGAAATCCTATGAAAATGGAAAAATGGGTGATTTTCATCCCATAGCTTGGTACCAGAAGTTTGAAGGAATAAAAGTCTTTTACACAGGCTTAGGACATACGAAGGAATCTTTATACGAACCGAACTTCCAAAAACAGCTCGTGGGAGGGCTAAAATATGTTTTAGGTTATTAATTGATTCTCAATAAATGATAATAAAAAGGAGGTATTTTACCTCCTTTTTTTATTGTAAATAAATTGTTGCGGAAAAGTCTTGTTTATTAAAAATTATTCATAAATTAGTTCTAATTGTAAACTTAATTCTAAACAAAATCAATTCCTGTTAATATTGTATTATTCCATTTTTATATGAAGGAAAAGTACAACAGAAATTTAAAAGTGTTTGATGTACACTTTGTTAACATTAAGCAGAGGGGGTGAAGTGAAAGGGAAAGTACCATAAATACCGATAACTTTAATAAACTAAATAACTTTAACTAACAGCTTATGACACACGAGTACTTAAATCCAATTAGTAAACCAAAATAACTTAAAAGACTACATTTCTTTTTAGGAAGATAGATTTCCCATAAATGGGATTTCTATGGCTTTAAATAATAAATATTTAATTCATGGCTTTGCTATGCCTTGAGATTAAGATTTATTGCATCATTGAACTAATAATTTAACAAACTAACTAACAAATTCTATTATGGGAAGATCAATGAAGTTCCATAGCAATTCTTTTATTCCCAAAAGACTGCTAAAAAATGGACTTCTGATTTCAATGGGCGTGCTCGCGATGAGCAGTGTCTCCGCATCAGAAGTTTCAATTTGGAATAAAATCGCTATGCATCCATTATATGCGATGCAAAGTCCAGTAAAAGGTAAGATTATTAACCAGGCAACTCAAGAGCCAATTGCTGGAGCTACCATTAAAATCGTCGGCAAGACGTCGAGTACCTCATCAGATGCTTCTGGAAATTTTGAAATCGATGCGCAAGCAAACGATGTCCTAATCATTTCCTATGTAGGTTTTGCTTCTGCTCGTTACACGATCAGCTCTACCACTCAACCCATTACCATTACGCTTACAGAAGATAGCAGTAATCTGGAAGAAGTGGTTGTAACTGGTTATGGTACGCAAAGGAAGAAAGATTTGACAGGATCCGTTGCAGTTGTAAACGTGTCGGAATTGAAGTCTCAACCTGCAGGTAGTGCCGTTGAAGCTTTGCAAGGACGTGCAACAGGGGTTCAGATTGTCAATGACGGTGCTCCAGGTTCAACTCCTCAAATCCGTATCCGTGGTTATTCAACCATTAACAACAACGAACCACTGTACATCATCGATGGTGTACCTTATGAAGGCAAGTTGAGCTGGTTGAACCAAAATGATATTGAAAGTATGCAGGTGTTGAAGGATGCTTCTGCAGCTTCAATCTACGGTGCCCGTGCGAACAACGGGGTTGTAATCGTGACGACCAAATCTGGAAAAGAAGGAAGTACCAAAATCACCTTAGATGCCTATGCAGGCGCAGGTGTTCCAAACAAGGGCTCCTTTCCCAAGATGCTGACTCCTCAGCAGATTTTGGATATCGACAATAAATTCAATGGAACGAGTTTGCAGCTTCCTGACTATCTATTGGCCGGTTCTAAAACCAACTGGGATGTGACAGCAGCAGATGCGGACATGAACAAGTACAATTATTTTGCTAAAGATCGTGCATCGTTCTATCAAATTACTAAAGCCAATAAAGCAGGTACGAAGTGGTTTGATGAATTATCGCAAACTGCTCCAATCCAATCGTATCAATTAGCTGCCACGGGAGGAAATGAAACTTCCCAATATGCTTTCTCAGGAGGCTACCTTGATCAAAGAGGTAGTATTATTCATACCGGTTTCCGTCGTTATAACGTAAGGACCAATACCCAATTCAATGCATTCAATAAGAAACTAAGATTTGGTGAAAATCTTTCTTATGCTTATACAGAAGGTCATGGTATGGGTGTTAACCCAAATACTGCGGGTGGTTATCAGGGAGAAGGATCTGTATTGGGATTCGCTTACCGTATCCAGAACATTATCCCAGTGTATGATGAGGGTGGAAACTTTGCGGGTTCATTTGGTAAGGATTTAGGAAACGGTGAAAACCCAGTGGCTTTAGCTTATCGCGCTAAGGATAACATGAACCGTTCGAATTTCTTCTTCGGTAATGCATTTGCAGAGTACGACATCATCGATGGTTTGACATTACGCTCAAACTTCGGTTTGAGATATGAAAACTACAATGGCGTAAGTTACACTTATCCAAACCCAGAGTTCTCTGAAGGTAGTTTCAATAACGGTATGAGTGAATATCAGGGATATACCACAGAATGGACTTGGACCAATACTTTAAACTACAAACCTAATCTAGGTGAAGATCATAGTCTTAACGTAATGGTAGGTACTGAGGCCATCAAAAACCGTAACCGCGGTATTGATGGAAGTAGGAATGGTTATTTCATCATGAACAGTTTAGACTATTTGTATCTAAATGCAGGTAGTTCGAACTTCAACAATAATGGTTCTGGTTCAATTGGAAGTATGTTCTCATTGATGGGAAAAGCAGACTATGCTTACAAAGACCGTTATTTATTGAGTTTAATTGCTCGTCGTGATGGTTCATCCAATTTCGGTGAAAACCATTTATACGGGGTATTCCCAGGGGTAAGTGCTGCATGGCGTATTTCTCAAGAGGAGTTTGCAAAAAGCGCAGAATGGTTAACTGACTTAAAACTTCGGGCAGGTTACGGGGTGACAGGTAACCAACGTATCCCAGGATTCCAGTATTTGAACAGATATTTAGCTTCCTTGACAGAATCTTCATACCCGATCAATAATGGTGTAGTGAATGGTATCTGGCAAAACTCTTACTCTAACCCAGATATTAAATGGGAGCAGGTTAAATCATTGAACGTAGGTTTGGACTTCACGGTATTGAACGGTGATTTAGACGGATCGATCGACTGGTTTGACAAGAAAACAACTGATATGTTGTTCTTGGTCCCACTTCCAGCTGCTGCTGCGGGTAGAGCTGCCTCTCCGTACCAAAATATCGGTGATATGAGCAACAAAGGATTTGAGTTCTCTTTGGGCTACCACTATGGACACAGACAAGAGAAACCATTTACTTTGGATTTAGCTGCTAATTTCTCAAACTACAAAAACGAAGTGGTTGCATTAGCTCCAACCGTATCACAGGTTAACTATGGTGCCTTCCGTTCTATGGAAACTTCCATCTTACAGAAAGGTCAACCATTCGGTTCATTCTATGGTTATCAAGTAACCGGTATCTATCAAAGTGTGGATGATGTAAATAATTCACCTTCATATGATGATGCAAGACCAGGAGGTTTGAAATATGCAGACATAAATGGAAACGGTGAGATCGACCCAGGTGATAGAACTATTATTGGTAATCCACACCCAGACTTCACTTATTCATTGAATATTAACGCTGCTTACAAAAACTTTGACGTATTGTTATACTTCTATGGTTCCCAAGGAAATGACCTGTATGAAGCTACTCGTTACTTTACAGACTTCGGGGTATTCCGCGGACAAAAGAGCGTAAGGGTATTAGATGCATGGAGTGAATCAAACAAAGGTAGCAATATCCCATCTCTACCTAATCCAGCTGACAAAACAAGTGCGATGGAATACGCAACATCCTCTTATTATGTACAGGATGGTAGTTTCTTGAAGCTTAAGAATTTCCAAATTGGATATAACTTGCCAACTAAAAAGTTATTTGGTGAGAACACTACATTCAATAGGTTAAGATTATATTTAGGTGTTACCAACTTATTCACGATTACCAAATACGAAGGCTTAGATCCTGAGGTTTCAGCTACTCCATCTGCATACCCAGCATTGGGTGTTGACTTTGGGGTATATCCACAGGCTCGTCAGTACACATTTGGACTTAATTTAGGATTTTAGTAGGTAGAGAATATTAAATAGAACAATCATGAAACGAAATAAATTAATGATTCTTTTAGGCGCGGGAATGCTACTTGTTACTTCCTGTGGAAAAGAATTTTTACAGAAATTACCTCAAGGCCAGTTGTCTGAGCCTCAGGTAGGGAATAAAGATGGTGTGGAAGGTGCGCTGATCGGTGCATACAGTATCTTAAATGGTAATGTAAGTGGCACTTGGGGCAACTATGCTTCTGCACCTAGCCAGTGGCTATTTGGTGAAGTTGCATCAGACAATGCACACAAAGGTTCAGAGCTTACAGACCAGACACCAATGAACATGATCGAAACCTATAATGCGATCAGTACAAATGACAACCTGTCCCAAATGTGGCAAGTATACTTTGAAGGGATTTTACGTTGTAACAATACCTTGAAGTTACTTACCGCAGATCAAGCAGGACCAAAGGAAATCTCTGCCGAGCGAGCTAAGGAAATCGAAGCTGAGGCAAAGATGTTGAGAGGCCATTACAACTTCTTCCTATGGAGGATCTTTAGAAATGTCCCAATCATTACCGAAGCAACGACAACTGCTGAAGCACAGACCATTCCAAATGACAAGGATATTACTCCGGCTATTGAAGAGGACTTCAAATTTGCGGTCGCTAATTTGCCAGCTACCAAAATCAAAGATGAGTTTGGTCGTATGGACAAAAATGCTGCAAAAGCATATTTAGGTAAGCTTTATCTATACCAAAAGAAATACGCTCAAGCATTGACTTTGTTTAAAGAGGTTATGGCAGGTAAGGATATCACGACCATGCCTTACTGGAATAACTTTGATGTAACGAAAGAAAACGGACCTGAAGTGGTGATGGTTTCAAAACACGCCATCAATTCCAATGGTGCTGCTGATAACTCCAACGTAGGGGATATGTTATCCGGTCTGTATGGAAGTTCACCAGTAGGATGTTGTGGATTCTATCAACCAACTATTGATTTGGTAAATTCATTCCAGGTAGATGCCAATGGTCTTCCATTATCAACTACCGCTTACCGTGCTACTCCATACCTTTCCGATTTGAAAAACCCAACAGATTCATACGTATTAGATGTGAACTTGAAATTCGACCCGCGTTTAGATTATACCGTTGGTCGTAGAGGTGTTTCATATTTGGACTATGGAATTATGCCAGGTAATGCATGGATCCGTGACGCTAAATACGCTGGACCTTTTGTAACCATCAAAACCATGATCCCTGTATCTCAATTTGCTACCAATGCAGCTCCGGGAGCCAATTACCTTACCGGTTTGGATGTGAATATCATCCGTTTAGCTGATGTGTGGTTGATGGCTGCAGAATGTGAGGTTGAAGCAAATAACCTTCCAGGAGCTTTGAAATTGGTGAATGATGTTCGTAAGCGTGCTGCTACGCTTCCTGCAAAGAAAACAGGAACCGGTGCCAATGCCGCAGCATATAACGTGAAGCCATATCCAGCCTTTGCTTCCCAAGCTGATGCGCGTACTGCCGTAAGAACGGAACGCCGCATCGAATTGGCAATGGAAGGACACCGTTTCTTTGACCTTGTACGTTGGGGAGTAGCTAAATCAGTATTAGAAAGCTATTCAACATTTGAAGGTTCATTTCTGCCTGCTTACAAAGGTTTAACCTTCTCTGCAAACAGTGAATACTGGCCTGTTCCTCAGGTAGAGATCGACCGTAGCAATGGGGCTTTAAAATAGAACTATTAGGTTAATTCAATAAAAGAAGATGGGGCTGGTCGAAAGATCAGCCCTTCTCTTTTTCTATAAAATCTTTGTTTCATACTTCCTTAAATTCTAAACAATGATTATGTTTACAATATGAGAAGCATACTAATCCTAATGGGGTTATTGGCCTGCTTGACAACCAAAGCGCAATCTACCCTCAACCTAAATGATGAATTCCAAAAATCAACCGTTTTACCAAAGCATTACTACGGCTTTAGTCTTTACGATGTCGATCAACAACGCTTTGTTTACAACCATAATCAGGACAAACATTTTACTCCAGCATCAAATACCAAGGTCTTCACTTTATTTGCCTCCCTAAAGCTCATTGGTGATTCTATCCCAGGGATTGCATATGTTGAACGTGGAGATTCCTTGATTTTCTGGGGAACCGGTGATCCTAGCTTCTTACATCCAAGGTTAGATAATGGAAGAGTGTATAACTTCTTAAAAAACAGCAATAAAAAACTATTCTACTCAAGTTCTCCTACGCAAGAACCAACTTACAGAAACGGTTGGTCGATCGAAGACTATGAATTCTACTACCAACCAGAACTGTTTCCTTTTCCGATCTATGGTAATGTTGTGCAGTTTAGGGAGGTTTATGGCAGACTCAGATTATTCCCAACCTATTTCGAACGCGATGTAAAGCAGCTATCTGATACAACAACTCGATATAGAATACATAGAGCAATGGAGAATAACAGCTATGAAATCAATGAGCTTCCTTTGCCTAAGAATTATGTCAATGAAAAACCTTTCCGCCCTAGTGATAGCCTTTTGGTGCTATTGCTACAGGATACCTTGAAAAAGGATGTTGGATTGGTAAATCAGAAGCTGCCTCAGGATTTCAAGATCTATAATTCTGTAGAAAAAAGGGCAGTAGAACGCGAAATGATGCTTCCAAGTGATAATTTCTTGGCTGAGCAACTAAACATGGTTGCATCCTTCTTGAAATACAATAGCTTCAAAACAGAAGACTTGCGCCAATATATGACCGACACCTATTACAGCAAATTAAGTGATAGCATTGAATTGAGAGATGGTAGCGGTTTGTCGAGTTACAATAAAATAACACCAAGGAGTATGGTGGAGGTTTTGCTTCAGATCAGTAATGAAGTCCGTGATGAGAACGCCAAGCTATATTTATTTCCAGCAGGAGGATTAGAAGGCACGCTAAAGAATGTTTACCCAACACCGGGAGGAAAGGCCTTTGTTTGGGCTAAAACAGGAACAATCAACAGTGTTCACTGTCAGAGTGGTTATATCATAACCAAACGAGGTAAGCGCTATGTTTTTTCTTTTCTGAACAATAATTACTTGGGGAGTTCAAGTCCAGTTCGCAAGGAAATGGTACGGATAGTTACCCATATCTACGAAAATTTTTAAACCAGTTCTAAAATCAAATGGTATATTCGCATAAGCAAATCTTATGAAAATATTCAAGAAGAATGATAAAAGATTAATCAGATCATGGTCCATGTACGATTGGGCCAATTCTGCCTATAATCTGGTCATCAACTCCACCATTTTTCCAGTATATTATACGGCCATCACGAAAAATCCGGAAACCAATGACACGGTTTCCTTTTTTGGTATTGAGGTCATTAATACTGCACTATCCAATTTCGCACTTTCCATTGCTTATTTATTGATGGCTTTAGGCTTGCCGTTTATTTCAGCATATTCTGATGCGGCAGGAAAGCGTAAGTTCTTCATGAAGCTCTTTACCTATATCGGTGCCATTGCCTGCATGGGATTGTTTTTCTTTAAGATAAATTCCTTGGAATGGGGGATCTTCTGCTATGCAATAGCTGCTATGGGCTATATTGGCGGAGTAGCCTTCAATAATTCCTACCTGCCTATTATTGCTACGCCAGATCAGCAGGATAGGGTCAGTGCACAGGGATTTGCCTATGGCTATGTTGGATGTGTGACACTTCAGATCATTTGTTTCGTGTTTATTTTTAAACCAGAGTGGTTTGGGATCAGCGATGCTTCTTTCCCTGCAAGATTTTCATTTCTATTGGTGGGACTTTGGTGGTTGCTGTTCGCGCAGATTCCATTCCGATTCTTGCCAAGAAATAGACCTACTGTAGGTTCTGAGCGCTTGCCTTTCTTTACGAAAGTGAAGAAGGAATTCAGCAGTGTATTGGGACAAATAAAACAGATCGAAGCCATCAAGACCTTTTTACCGGCCTATTTTTTCTATTCCATGGGAATTCAGACGCTATTGATCGTTGCTGCGGCATTTGGAGAAAAAGTGTTGAATTTAGGTGCAAGTAAACTGATTGCATCCATTTTATTGATACAGATCGTAGCAATTGGTGGGGCATACATCATGTCTGTTGCAGCCAAAAGGTTTGGAAACATCAAGGTTTTGCTTGTTGTGGTGTTCTTCTGGATACTGATTTGCTGTGCCTCATTCTATATGACTACGGAATATCAATTTTACGGAATGGCCTTTGCTGTAGGATTATTGATGGGAGGGATACAGTCCTTGTCTAGGTCGACCTATTCTAAGCTTATCCCAGAACATATTGAAGATACCACATCCTTCTTTAGTTTCTATGATGTTTCGGAGAAGGTAGCCATAGTGATCGGCTTATTCAGCTTTGGTATCATTGAACAGATCACGCAAAACATTCGATATTCGGCATTGTTCCTGTCTGTATATTTTATCATCGGGTTTTTGTTGTTGTTTCGTGTTTTAAAATTTAATAAATTACAGATTATTGAAAGCGATTAATGCATAAAGTAGAGTTATTTATCCCTTGTTTTATTGATCAATTATATCCTGAAACAGCCTTTAACACCGTAAAACTATTGGAGAAGGCAGGTTGCAAGGTCATATACAATACCGATCAGACCTGTTGTGGACAATCAGCATATAATGCCGGATTTTGGGATGATGCCAAGAAAATTGGCCAGAAGTTCCTGAATGACTTTCATGAAGAACATCCCATCGTCAGTCCATCGGCATCCTGTGTGGGAATGGTTAGGGGAGGTTATGATGATCTTTTTACCAATTCCATTGAGCACAATAAGTGCAGGGCCATACAGCGCAATATTTTTGAAATCAGTGATTTCTTGGTCAATGTTTTGCAGAAGGAATACTTCGGGGCAGAATTAGTCGGGACAGCGGTCTATCATGATTCCTGTTCAGCATTACGGGAGTGCAAGATCAAGGATGAACCAAGGCGCTTATTAAGCCATGTAGGAGGATTGGATATCGTAGAAATGAGAGATCAGGAATCATGCTGCGGTTTCGGTGGTACCTTTGCGGTTAAATTTGAAGGAATATCGACGGCCATGGCGGAACAGAAAGTTCAAAACGCCCTGGATGTCAAGGCGGATTATATTATATCTACTGATTCGTCCTGCTTATTGCAATTGCAGGCTTATATTGAAAAAAATCAACTTCCCATTAAGACCATGCATCTTGTCGATGTATTGACTTCTGGATGGGCTAATATCTAATAACTTTATATAACAAAATCATGAGTTCAAGAAGAGAGTTTTTAAGAAACTTAGGTCTAGTAACAGCTGGAGTAACATTAGCACCTTCGCTAGATGTATTCGCTGCTAAGAAAGACTGGTTTCAAATTTCATTAGCGGAATGGTCTTTACATAAAAAACTATTCAAAGGGGATTTGAAAAATATTGATTTTCCTGAGTATACAGCAAAAAACTTTGGTATCCATGGAGTTGAATATGTAAATCAATTCTTCAAGGATAAAGCTAAGGATATGACTTACTTAAAAGATTTGAATAACCGTGCTAAGGACAATGGCGTGAAAAACGTATTGATCATGGTGGACGGGGAAGGAAGTCTAGGAGATCGTGATGAAACTAAACGCAAGCAGGCTGTAGAGAACCATTACAAATGGATCGATGCCGCTAATTTCCTTGGATGTCATGCCATCCGTGTAAATGCTGCGGGTGAAGGAACTAAAGAAGAAGTTAAGGAACAAGTGGTTAAAAGCTTGTCTACCTTAGCTGATTATGGAAAAAAAGGTAAGATATCTGTAGTCGTTGAAAATCATGGTGGAATTTCTTCCCACGGTGATTGGTTGGCAGATGTATTGAAAACTGTAGGTAAGAAAAACTGTGGTAGTTTACCAGATTTCGGTAACTTCTATGAGTACGACCGCTATCAAGGGGTTAAGGATTTAATGCCGTATGCTAAAGGCGTAAGTGCTAAATCTCATGCTTTCGATGCGAATGGTAATGATACGGGAATCGACTATGCCAAAATGATGCAGATCGTTAAATCCGCTGGCTACAATGGTTATGTAGGTATCGAATTTGAAGGTGATAAGATTTCTGAAGACGAAGGAATCAAATTAACAAAGGCTTTATTGGAGAAATTCAAATAATAGTCAAGAATATGATAGAAAGAGGCAAGGATTTATATTCTTGCCTCTTTTTTATTTGATTTAACCAATTCCATGTTTTGTCGTAGCATCGTAATAAATTGTTTACACAACTATTTTATTTTTTATTTTCCGAGAATTCGCTGTTACTGCCTTTTGATTTTGATTGAAATTCTAAAAACAAGAAAAATAAATTTATTTCTAAAAAAGTATAGATTCTTTACCTTTTTTACGCTCTAATTTGTGTTGCGTTTCAAAAATATCAACAGAAGGATTGTTTTCATTTAAATCTTTCATTAAAAAAATTAATAGGACTTTGGTGGATTGATTAAACTTTTGGCTGAAATTGATATCTTAACAATTGAATGTTAAATACCGATAAGCCTGTTAACTTAGTATTAATTGTAAATAAAAATTTGTTAATTTGCTATCCGTAAAAAATATTGTTCTAAAAAAATCTTAATTAACGTAAATATCAATAACCGATGAATCAAGAAAAAGACCAAGAGTTGGTCCAGCACCTTGCCAAACAAGGAGTTGACGACAAAATGGTAATGGGACATCCTGCAAGTCTATTTGTCCTATTCTTTACTGAGATGTGGGAGCGTTTCAGTTATTACGGAATGAGAGCCCTTCTGACCGTATTCCTAATCACTGAAATTTCTAAGCAAGGCTGGGGATGGAGCAATAAAGATGCCATGGAATTGTATGCTTGGTATACAGGCTTGGTTTATTTGACACCATTAATAGGAGGGATGATTGCCGATAAGTTGACCGGTTACCGTAAAGCCATCCTTTTAGGTGCCTTAATCATGACCCTAGGTCATGCCTCAATGGCTCTCGAAGGGACTTCGCAATCCTTTTTCTATGTCGGACTTGTCTTGATGATCTTAGGTAATGGTCTATTCAAACCAAATATTTCATCCATGGTAGGTCAGTTATATCCAGATACATCTGCGAAAAAAGATGCAGGTTATACAATTTTCTACATGGGTATTAACTCAGGTGCATTCTTAGGAATGTTATTATGTGGTTATATCGGTGAAAAAGAGGGTTGGCATTACGGATTTGGATTAGCTGGGGTATTTATGTTCTTCGGTATGATCCAATTCTATTTCGCACAAAAGATCTTTGGTGTAATCGGTGAAAAACCAGGTACTGTTCATTCACCAGAAGAACATGTCCACAACATTCAGGAAGAAGACCATACGCCTAAAAACGTGGTTAGAGACCGTTTGGTAGTGGTAGCCGTATTGATGATTGCCAGTATCTTTTTCTTCTTTGCCTTTGAGCAAGCCGGTGGATCGATGACCATTTTTGCAAAGAACTACACCCAACGTGTCCTTGATGGGGATACCGGTGAGATCTTTAAATGGGTAGATGCAGCCTTGACCATATTCCCGATCCTGATCGTAACATATGTCCTTTTCAAATTATCACAACAGATTTTCAGCAAGTATCCTTTGACCGTAATTTTTACAGCCATCTCTTTTGCTATCATCTGGGCATTGGGTATTTGGAAAGTGAATAAGGAATTCTCTGTTGAAACGACAGAAGTTACAGTTTCTTGGTTCCAGATCTTGAACTCCTTCTTTATTATCACGCTTGCTTCTTCCTTTTCTAAATTATGGGAAAAGGTATGGAATCCTTCAGGTCCAGTGAAGTTTGCTTTCGGATTGATCTTGGTAGCCGTAGGTTTCCTTGCTTTGGCATATGGATCGATGTCTATCCCTTCAGGTGCGCAGACAGCCTCAGTGAGCATGATCTGGTTAATCTTGGCCTATTTCTTTCATACAACTGGAGAATTATGTGTATCGCCGGTAGGTCTTTCTTATGTAAGTAAGCTTTCGCCTAAGAAATTTGCTGGTTTGTTATTTGGATTATGGTTCACTGCCTCTGCGATTGCTAACTTTATCGCAGGTATGACCGGTTCATTTATTGATAAGATTACCGAAACTTACTCGATGACCGTTTTCTTCTTGATCATCGCAGCTCTTCCAATTTTGGTTGCTTTCCTATTGTTGATCTTTAATGGTAAATTAAAGAAAATGATGCATGGCATCCAATAATTGAAGATTTTAATTCATTTTGAAAAATTTTTGAAACAAATATAAAAGCCGAATCCTAACAACATTCGGCTTTTTTCATTCAAAATAATAGACCCTTAGAGGCCTTAAGAAAATTTAACCTTAGCATTGAATCCTAAGGAATCCTGAAAGTTTTTTTATTTTTACAAATTCAAACTTAGCGTTTGATTGAAATTACAGTTTATGAGTCAAGCTTCAGATGCTTCTTTTTCAGAAGAATTAGAAAAACAGGGAATCGATGGAAGCCTTGTATTAGGTCACCCATCAGGTTTATTTGTTTTGTTTTTCACAGAAATGTGGGAGCGTTTTTCCTTCTACGGAATGCGCGTGTTACTTATCAATTTTTTAACCAGTGCAATTATTTCAGGTAGTCCATTTTCCGGATGGGGTTGGGATCCAGTCCAAGCCGGTGCATTATATGGTACCTATGCCATGTTGCTGTATATCTCACCCATATTTGGTGGTATTTTAGCCGATAAGTATTTGGGGTATCGATATGCCATCGTTATCGGGGCTGCCATCATGACCCTAGGGCACCTGTTCATGGCTTTTGATACGCCGCTGTTTCTTTATCTAGGTCTCGGAGCATTGGTTGTCGGTACGGGATTCTTTAAGCCGAATATGACCTCCATATTATCCGAGATGTACAAGAAGTTCCCTCAGAAGAAAGATGCTGCCTACACCATATTCTATATGGGGGTGAATTCAGGCGCTTTCTTTGGTATGATGCTTTGTGGTTATTTAGGGGAAAAGGTCGGTTGGCATTGGGGTTTTGGTTTAGCAGGTATCTTTATGTTTTTAGGAACATTACAGTTCTGGTATGCCAAGCCAATCTTCGGAAAGGTTGGAGATAAGCCAACGGCAGAGATAAAAGCTGAAAAAGCTGAAGCTGCAGCCTTGGCAAATCCAGATGATAAACCAAATCCATTTACAAAATTAGATATCTTCCTGATTGTTATCATGACCATCCTAGGATTGGGTTATGCATTCAATGACCCACTATCTAAGATTTCAGGCATTGATATCTTCTCCAGTCTTCAGATGGGATCTATGGCTGGCCAAAATGTTGCCATATTTGCAGCATTGATCATCTTCCTGTTTGTTGTTATTTCAAGATTGTCCAGATATACAAAAGTTGTTCGAGACCGATTGATTGCCGTCATAATCTTTGCGTTTTTCGTTATCTTCTTTTGGATGTCCTTTGAGCAAGGTGCCTCTTCCTTGGTCATTTTCGCTCGGGATAGTGTCGATAGAAGTTTATCAGGAAATTCCCTGACTATTTTCAATGTGGTCAATAGCTTATTGACTATCGTTCCATTAATCTTCGTGACCTATGCGGTCACCATGCTAACCAAAAAGACTTTTGGCAAAGCACCACTTTCCAATATAGTTCAGGTGATTTGTTTTACAGCAGTATGGGGTTTAGCCTTATGGATGCTGTACCGTGAGTTCACTGCCGAATCTTCAGAGATTGCGGTTTCATGGTTCTCCATCATGAATTCCTTCTTTATCATCACATTTGCCAATTTTGTGTCTAAAATATGGGATTCCAAATATAATCCACCAGCAACCGTGAAATACGGAATGGGCTTGATTGTCATGGCGATTGGTTTCGGGTTATTGGCCTTTGGTGCAAATGGACTTCAAGAAGGCGTAAAGGTTTCTATGGTCTGGTTGATTCTGGCCTATATGTTCCATACCCTTGGCGAGCTCTGTCTTTCACCGGTAGGTCTGTCCTATGTTTCTAAACTTGCCCCTGCCAGGATGATAGGATTTATGTTCGGGATGTGGTATTTGGCATTGGCTATCGGGAATAAATTAGCGGCCATTATCGGGGGGCAGATTGAAATCATTACCAATCAGTATTCCTTGAGTACTTTTTTCTTGATATTTACCATTGTGCCGATCGGAGCTGGGATTATCGTGATGTTGCTTCACCCAATCGTGAAGAAGCTGATGCATGGCGTAAAATAGAATCTTAATACAATTAATATAATGGCTACTGAGGCGCATAAAACTCTTGAGGAGATTCAAGATTTTAAAGGCAAATATCCGAAACAGATCTGGAGACTTTTCTTTTCCGAGATGTGGGAGCGATTCTGTTTTTACGGAATGCGCGGGATGTTGGTCTTCTTTATGATTACACAACTGAATTTTGGCGAAAAAGAAGCCAATCTTCAATATGGAGCTACCCAGGCATTTGTTTATGCCTTTACCTTCATCGGGGGGCTCTTCGCAGACAAAATCCTAGGTTTCAGAAAATCCCTCTTTTTTGGAGGATTATTGATGATCGTAGGGTCTGTGTTACTAGCAATTGATACCCACCAGTTCTTCTTCTTTGGTTTGGCCTTTATCATTATAGGAACAGGATTCTTCAAACCTAATATTTCAACCATGGTAGGGGAGCTCTATAAGGATAATGACAACCGCCGTGATGCCGGATTTTCACTGTTCTATGCAGGGATTAACCTAGGTGCATTTTTAGGTGGATACATCTGTGTTGCTATTGGGAAGGGCTACATGTTGAGTTCTGTCATTGATGAGGCTCACCGTTGGAATGTCGCTTTTGGCCTTGCTGCCTTAGGTATGTTGATCAGTTTGATCAATTTCCAATTTACCAAGCATGAGTTAGGACCGATTGGTCTGCAACCTGGACATCCAGACGCTATTGTTAAGTCTAAGCCCCTCCCAAAATGGGTGGAATATGCAGTGTATGCGAGTACCTTGATTTTCGTGCCCTTGATCCAAGTGATGGTCTCCAAAACCGAGTACACAGACTATTTTATGTATACCATTGGTCCATTGACTTTGATCTATCTTTTCTATGAGATGTCCAAAGTCGAGAAAAAGGAACGCCATAAATTGCTTGCCGCATTGATATTCATTTTATTTTCTATTGTATTCTGGGGTATTTACGAACAGAGTGGAGGTTCATTGAGCATCTTTGCCGCCAATAACCTAAATGATTCTGTGGCAGGCGGAGCTTTCCGTTTGGACCCTAATGGAGTCAATAACTCAGGTGGGGCATTCTTCATTATTATTTTGGCACCGCTGTTTGGACTGTTATGGTTGTGGTTAGCAAAAAGGAAAATCGAACCCAATACCATTATTAAATTTGGTTTAGGCTTTATCTTCCTTGGCTTGGGCTATTATGTATTGTTCGCTACGCGTTTCTTCGCGGTTGAAGGTATGACATCCTTAGACATATTTACTGCGGCACTATTGGTGATTACGATAGGGGAGCTTTGTCTTTCACCAATAGGTCTATCCATCATGACCAAATTATCCCCAGCTAAACTACAAGGGATCATGATGGGAATGTGGTTTTTGGCCAGTGCCTATGGGCAATACGTTGCGGGTCTAATCGGAGCCAATATGGCCGAAGCCCGAGAAGGTGCATCTTTGATGGATAAGCTATTGACATATACCGAAGGCTATAAGCAATTGGGCTTATATTCCTTGATCGCAGGTGCAATCTTGATTATTCTATCTCCATACATTAAGAAATTAATGCATGGCGTAAATTAATATTTAATTCAACAATTAATCAAATGCCGGGTGGGAAATCATCCGGCTTTTTTGTATGTGTTAATTAATCCTGTATTTGGTCTCAACGGATATCGAGCGAAACCCAGATCCCGCTCGACCATCGGAATAGATCTTGGCCCATCCTCCAATCCATTCTATCCTGGTTCTCGCCCAAATCTTGGTCCATCCTCTAATCACTTGCATCCTGGTTCAATCCCCCAATATCTTCTGGTACCGAACCCAATTGTTTGAGACTAATTGCTTAACTTTACGCCATCAAAATTTAAGGCGTGTCAGATAGCATTGTAATCATTCCTACATATAACGAAAAGGAAAACATAGAACGAATCATACGAAAGGTCTTTTCATTAGAAGTAGATTTTCATATCCTTATCGTTGATGATGGATCTCCGGATGGAACTGCAAATATCGTGAAAGAACTTCAGGCTACTGAATTCGCTGATCGGCTCTTTATCGAAGAACGAAAAGGTAAATTGGGATTAGGTACAGCCTATATCCATGGGTTCAAATGGGCTTTGCAGCGTTCGTACGAATTTATCTTCGAAATGGATGCTGATTTTAGCCATAATCCAGATGACCTGATCCGTCTGCGTGAGACCTGTAAAACAGGCGCTGCCGATATGGCGATTGGTTCCCGATATATTAAGGGTGTAAATGTAGTAAATTGGCCTATGAACAGGGTTTTGATGTCTTATTTTGCATCAGCTTATGTTCGGTTGATTACCCGGATCAAAATCCAGGATGCTACAGCAGGCTTTGTTTGTTTTAGGAGAGAGGTGCTAGAAACCATACCTTTAGATAAGATCAAATTTGTGGGCTATGCCTTTCAAATTGAAATGAAGTTCACGGCCATACAATATGGTTTCAATGTTGTGGAAATTCCTATTATTTTTACAGATAGGACCTTAGGTACTTCAAAAATGAGCACCAAGATATTTAAAGAAGCTTTCTTTGGAGTAATCCAGATGAAAATCAATAGTTTGTTTAAAAAATACGAGAGATAATTGTTCACTAAAGATTTGTGTTCTAAGATATGAATGAAAACCTTGACCCCAATCCTGAAAGATTAACCTCGACTGATAAAGACTTGGAGAGGGTGCTTCGTCCGCAGACTTTCGAAGATTTTACCGGTCAGGCTAAGATATTGGAGAACCTTTCCATCTTTGTTAAAGCAGCTAAGCTCCGTGCCGAAGCGCTTGACCATGTACTGTTACATGGCCCTCCCGGATTAGGTAAAACTACCTTATCCCATATCATTGCCAATGAAATGGGCGTAGGGATCAAAATAACTTCAGGACCTGTATTGGATAAACCGGGCGATCTAGCTGGGCTATTGACTAATCTTGAAGAGGGAGATATTCTTTTTATTGATGAGATACACCGTTTAAGCCCCTTGGTTGAAGAATATCTGTATTCCGCAATGGAGGATTTCAAAATCGACATCATGCTCGAAACGGGTCCAAATGCACGTTCTGTGCAGATTTCTCTAAATCCTTTCACCTTAGTGGGAGCAACGACACGTTCTGGTTTATTGACAGCACCGCTAAGGGCTCGTTTTGGAATCAATTCCAGGTTGCAATATTATGATTCCAAACTATTGACGGATATCGTCATGCGTTCTGCCCAGATATTAAAGGTTCCTATTTCGGAAGAAGGGGCTTATGAAATTGCCAGAAGAAGTCGAGGAACCCCGAGGATCGCCAATGCTCTTTTGAGAAGAACACGTGACTTTGCACAAATCAAAGGAAATGGATCTATTGATAAAGCCATCGCTCAATTTGCCCTTAATGCCTTGAATGTGGATGAACATGGCTTGGATGAGATGGATAATCGTATCTTGAGTACCATTATCGAAAAATTCAAAGGTGGACCTGTAGGGCTAAAAACCATTGCCACCGCCGTGGGAGAGGATGAAGGGACCATTGAAGAAGTGTATGAACCATTCTTGATCCAAGAAGGCTATATCATGCGGACCTCAAGAGGAAGGGAATGTACGGAATTAGCTTTTAAGCATTTGGGGAAGACACATTTCAATAAAGGAAATACCTTATTTTAATCCCATTTTAGCTAATCTATTTAAGATATAGGTACCTCTGCTCCTTAAAGCAGGGGTATTTTCTTTTTCTAGGCTCAGTTCAATGATAAGCTTTAATTCTTTCGCAACCCATTCAAAAGAAGGGATTAACCTATACAGGATATCGAAGGCATTGACCTTTACAGCAACAGGACAATCGTTCAGGTCAATGATGGCAAAGCTCTTTGCCAGGATTATTTCTCTTTCTTTCTCAGTTAAGGTGATACTTGCGTTGGATTTGGATAGCATCCACATCAATAGCTTAGTATAGCTCCTTAAACTGCTCCAATTTTTCAGGTCTCGGTAATTTATTATCAATCTTTTATAGATAGCATTAAAGTGTTCTGGGTTCTTCAATAGGATATGTTCCATTGCCCAGGCACTGCGAAAACATAAGCGGGGATTATTATCTTCTATACTCCATTGAAGAAGTTGATCTAGGCTGATTACCTTTAAAATTTCCTTATTTAAATCAGAAGCCCCAAAATGCATTAGGGCTTCTTTAAATTTATCTTCAGTTTTTTCGCTCATATTATACCCACTAAAATGGATCATAAAATAAGGATAAAAACTGTTTATATTAAAATGGAATTTTATTTGAGTGGTTTTTCCCGATTCATTTCCATCATATCCACCTCATTCATTTCAGAAGAGCCTAAAAGGTGCTGACTGAAGTAATCTGCCATTCTCCAAAAGAAATATTCGGTCATATCGCCAAATCCATGTCTTTGGCCTGGCAATAATAGGAAATCAAACCTTTTATTGGCTCTGATTAAAGCATCTACCATGCGGATTGAATTCGCTGGATGCACATTATTGTCAATATCCCCAGTTACGATCAATAATTTTCCTTTTAAATTCTTTGCCAGTTCTGTGTTCCGTTGGATATTATAGCTAAAGGTGGTGTCGCCTTTTGCACTGATTTCTTCTTTCACGCCGTGGTGCCTTTCGCTCCACCAACGGTTATAGATGTTGTTTTCATGGTTACCTGCGCCAGAAACAGCGACCTTAAAGAAATCTGGGTAGACCAACATAGCGGCCGTAGACATGAAACCTCCGCCTGAATGCCCGGTAATCCCAACTTTACTGATATCTATGAACGGATATTTATCGGCTAATTGTTCAGCTGCGACCTTTTTATCTTCCAATCCATAATCGCGAAGGTTTCCATAACCATAGGTATGGTACCATTTTGAACGGGAAGGATGTCCGCCACGGTTACCTACTGAGATCACGATAAAACCCATCTGTGCCAATCTGTCGATCCTGTCCATGGATTTTCCAAAGCTTTTGTTTACTGCTTCAGTCTGTGGTCCTGGATAAACATATTCAATGATAGGATAGGTCTTGGTTGAATCAAAGTCGAATGGCTTGTACATCACGCCATATAGGTCAGTTATCCCATCTCCAGCTTTAACCTTAAAAGGCTCAGGGAATTTATAGCCTGCTGCAAATAGGTTTGATAGATCGGTTTCTTCCAGTTTCATAATCAGCTGTCCGTTAGCATTGTATAGGTTGCTAACTGGAGCTGTATTTACCCTAGAATAATTATCAATGAAGTAATTACTGCTTTCACTGCTCATGACCTGATGGTCGAAGTCTCCCGGGGTCAATAATTTTATCGCACCACCGCTCTTATTTACGGAGTAATAATACGAATAGTAAGGATCCATGTTTTTTTCCTTACCATTCGCCTTGAAGTACAAGGTTCCTGATTCCTCATTGTAACGGGTCAAATCGTCACAGTGGAATTCACCTTTGGTGATCTGATTGATCATTCTTCCATTTTTATCATACAGATAGAAATGTCCCCAACCATCTCTCTGGGACCAATGGATAAATTGACTGCCATTATTGACGAAATAAGGCTTTTTGATATCTTGGTAAACATTCGAACGCTCTTCTAATACCGTTCTGCTGTTTCCGTTCACATTTACGGCAACAATATCTATACGCTTCAAATCGCGACTGGATCTGGCTATATAGAATTCTTCATCGTTCCCCAACCAATAGTTGATGTAATGTTTGCCTTTGTAGCTTTCTTTTGTTCTGTCCTTATTCCAGTTGCTGATCGTTTGATTTTTGAAAGCAGCTACATTGATCTGCTTTGCTTTTAATGTACTACTATCGAATAAATAAAGCTCAACTTCAGTTGAATCGGTTTCACCTGGCATCAGGTATTTGTAGGTTTCCAAGGTAGGGCGTTTTGCTGCTACATTGTTAATCACCCATAATGCGCTGTATTCTCGGTTATCTTTGCGGGTCAAAGTGAAATATTTTCCATTAGGTGACCAATTGATCCAAACAGGTTTTCTTTTTTTCTTCTCCTCATCTTCGGATTTCTTATCACCTGTCGTGACACTGTATTCATCCCCACCCCAGGCATAATATTGTACACCATCTGTGGTGATCTGATGCTCAACTATCGTGGAATCCTTCTCATCTTTTTGGGCCTTTAGGTAATTGCTATAATCCATCCAATATAGATTATAGTTCTTGGCATAATAGACCCTGCTGGTATCCGGATTGAAATTTGCCCAGAACAGTTTGGTCTTTTCCTTACTGTCTTCACCTAATTCCCTTAGGTTGCTGTTGCTGATGTTATATTCGAAATAATACAGCTTCTTTTTGATGGTATCTTTCTTGTTCGTCAGCTTTTGGATTTCTTCTTTTGTTTTTACTGTATCCTTTGTGCTTTGTACTTCGAATCGAATCAGGTTTTCATTATCCATGAAACGAAGGTTCCTGATTTCTAGATGTTGTGCATCAAATGGGTTTTTGACAATGGAAGTGATCCTGGAAGCCATATCAGCATGGTCAAACAATTCAGACTTCTTTTTGGTTTTTGGATCTACCAGGTACCATTTTTTGCCTGATGGACTATTGTATTCGTACCAGAATTTATCACCAAAATTTATCCAATTGGGATTGACCTCTGTAGAGAAGATCAATTTACTAAGTTTGCTTGGTGAAAACTTAGAAGCCAATTGGTAGTTTGGTTTGGTTAAGGTAGATTTTTCTTGTCCTTGAGAAATTGTAAAACTTAGCAATAGGACAAAGGTTAAAAAATGCTTCATTTGAGTAATTTAGTCAATATTTGATTCAGCGAAAATATCCAATTATTGACCCAAAAAAGAAGCTATCATGTATTATTTTTGATAGGATTAGGCTTCGTAAAACTTTTCGTTGAAATTAACCAGGAATAGCTCTTGGCTTGCACGGGTGATGGCCGTATATAACCAGCGCATGAACTCCGTGTTCAGCATTTCATCGTTCATGTAGCCTTGGTCAACGAAAACCAATGGCCACTGTCCACCCTGGGCTTTATGACAGGTTATCGCATAAGCAAACTTGATCTGTAGGGCATTGTAATAGGGGTCTTTTTTGATGGAATCCATCCTATCTTTTTTGGCAGGAATATCCTGATAATCCTCAGCAATACTGTTATACAGTTTCTGTTGTTGCTCGTAAGGAAGATTTGGAGAATCTACATAGAGACTATCCAATAAGACCCGACATCGGATTGCATCCCCTTCATTGTTGTCCATAAACTCGAGGTAGAGATCGGCAAACCTAAAGCCGTGCATCTCATGTACATTACTTACTTTCTTGATGACTGCCATATCCCCATTGGCAATAAACCCAGTGTTCTTCTCATCGTTGTCCTGTAACCAATAATAGTTATTCTTGACCACCATGATGATGTCACCACCGGTAATTTCCTCATCTCTAAAGAGGATCTGGTTTCGGATATGCTGATTATAAAGGTTTGCTGATTTATTGGAGCGGCAAATGACCATGGAGTTTTCGATGCCAAATTTATCATAGGCATAGTGCAATCCTTCAATCAGCCGCTCACCATTCATCCGAAAGATATCCTTGAAGGCTTTGGTGACAAACTGAGGATAGCTGTATTCTACAAACTCCTCATCCAATCGGATCTCATTCCTGATTTTGGTGGCATTATAGAGAATTCCTGAATTTTTGTCCTGACGGACCACATCGGTCATTTCATAGGTGAATATCTGCAAACCGAATTCTGCATTCATATATTCAGCGTCCAATGCGGGGCTCTGTTCCAAGCCTACGGGTGGCAACTGCGCCGTATCTCCAACCAGTATCAAGCAGCAGTTCTCACCGGATTGCACAAACTCGATCAGGTCATGCAATAGTCCATTGGAAAACATACTATGGCCTTCATTGCTGATCATGGATGCCTCGTCAATAATAAAAAGCGTGTTTTCGTGTATATTTTCAGCTAAACTGAACTGCATGTCCAGGGAAACCGCATTTTTCTTTCTGTAGATTTTTTTATGGATGGTCAGTGCATTCCTGCCCGAATAGGAGGACATCACCTTTGCAGCTCGTCCAGTCGGTGCCAATAATACCGATCTCTTCTGGAATTTTGGAAGCGTTTTGACCAATGCACTGATGATACTGGTCTTTCCTGTACCTGCATAACCTTTTAGTATAAAGCATGATTCCTCAGAAAAGGTATGCAAAAATTCCCCCAGTAGGGCAAATACCTGTTCCTGCTGTTGCGTTGCTTGGTGTGAAAACTGTTGTAAAAGGCTGTTTTTTATCTGCACAACCCAAAGTTATCCAAAAGGTTGGTCAATCCAATTTTAAAAACTAATTTTGTGTTTATACCATCTGCAAAGAATGAATTATACTTCAAAACAATTTCATATTCATTATATAACGCAATACACCCTGATCGTTAAAGCAAATTATCAGTATGATAAATTATATGTTTTGGATCAAGACAATCAACTTTTGCTGTACATGAACTTTGAAAGCCATAATCCTTCTGAAGAGGCACTCAAGCTATTGAGCTTACCTTTTCAAAATGTTTATGTCAGTATTCCAAGCCATAACCTGACTTTTGTACCGGATGACCTTTATCAAGAAGTAGATCTGGAGAAATATCAGGAATTTATGGAGAATCCTGCTCAGGAAATGAATCGCACTTCGATCGATTTCTTGCAAATCCAGGCATTTTACCAATCGGATGTATTATTGCAACACCGATGGAAAACACTTTTTCCTGACGCTAAATTTGTTCCTGAATTTAAACTCAACCTGCTTCAGGCCAGACAATTTATTCCTTTAAAAGGCGATGTGTTAGGTGTTGTTTTTGATGATAACTCAGCTGATATCTATCTATTTATCAATGGTCAGTTCAAGTTTTATAATACCTTCGAGATTGTAAGCGATGATGACCTGAGTTACTTTATCTTGAACATCTTCGATAACTTTGGAATTGAAGGAAAGGTTAATAAAGTCCTATATTCTGCTATCCATGCAGACCAATCCTTTATTCAAAAACTGAGAACCTATTCTAACGAACTGATTGAAATTTCGGCAAGTAAACCAGCTGTTTCTTTAGATGATGAATCTGAGGATTACAACAAAAGCTACTTAATAGATTTACCTACATGCGAATAATTGGAGGAAAGGCTGCCGGACTGCGGTTAAACCCTCCGCAAAACCTTCCTGTAAGACCAACGACGGATATTGCAAAAGAAGCCCTGTTCAATATCTTGAACAATAGGATTGATTTTGATGGACTGGAATGCTTAGATTTATTTGCTGGAACAGGTAATATATCCTTTGAATTGGCGTCTCGAGGGGTTAAGAAGGTAAATGCTGTGGACTTGCATGGAAAATGTGTCCTATATATTACGGAGACTTCTAAAAAATTAGATCTTTCCCAGATCAAGGCCAGAAAGGCTGATGTTTTTAAGTTTATTAAAGCGGATAAGGAAAGCTATGATTTGATTTTTGCAGATCCTCCCTATGATTTAGGTCAATTGCCGATGTTGGCTTCCATGGTTCTTGAAAATAACCTCCTAAAGGATGGAGGTCTTTTGATTGTCGAACATCCTAGTAACCGCAAAATGATCGATCACCCCAATTTTGTCGAAACCAGGCAATATGGGAATTCCTCATTTAGCTTTTATTCTAAATAATTATGAAAATAGCTGTCTTTCCAGGATCCTTTGATCCTTTCACCATTGCCCATCAGGATTTAATAAAAAGAGCATTGCCTCTCTTTGATAAGATATATATTGCTATTGGTGTAAATAGTTCCAAGGTGGGAATGATGGATGTAGAAAGCCGCCGATCTTCAATTACGGACCTTTATAGAGACAATGATCAAGTGGAGGTCGAATTCTATAATGGTCTGACCGTTGATTACTGTGAATCTATTGGAGCTAATTTTATTTTAAGGGGTCTGCGAAATGGTACCGATCTCGATTACGAAAATATCATTGCTCAGAACAATTTGTTATTGGCCCCTCAGATCGAGACTTACTTTTTGGTAAGCAGGAGCGGAGAGGCTCATATTTCTTCTACTATTGTTCGCGATATCTGGAAAAACAATGGAGATATCAGTCACCTTGTTCCCGATATCATCCTGCAGTATATCAAGAAATTAGATTAGGTTTATTCTGACTTTTTGTCCCTTGATTTTACCGTTAGTGCCATTTTTGACAACCTTATTGGCGACTTCTGAACGGATAGCCACATAGGAATCATGAGGTTTCACTACGATCAAACCTAAATCATCTTTGCTAATCTCGGGTAAGTTCAAGATATATCCTACGATATCGATCTTGTTGACCTTCTGTTTCTTCCCGGCATTGATCCTTAAGGTCTTAAATTCTGGTTCTTCAGGAATAGGATAGAAGCCATCCAATTCAAGGGTCTCCGCACCTTCTAGATAATGAGCTGCGCGATCCTCATCGGTCAGGATACCATATACATAGCCCTTTTGTCCATTTCTGCCTGCACGTCCGTTTCTATGGATAAATTCATCCTCCTTATAAGGGAATTGATAGTGTACCACATGGTTCATTTCAGGGATATCCAAACCTCTGGCGGCTAAATCCGTGGTCACCAAAATGTTCTGGCTGCCATTCTTGATCTTAATGATTGTCAACTCACGGACAAACTGTTCCAATCCTCCATGGTAAGGAATGCTCTCGAT
Source organism: Sphingobacterium sp. NPDC055346 (assembly GCF_053645235.1). Lineage (NCBI taxonomy): Bacteria > Pseudomonadati > Bacteroidota > Sphingobacteriia > Sphingobacteriales > Sphingobacteriaceae > Sphingobacterium > Sphingobacterium sp. NPDC055346. Next base: position 1,632 of record NZ_JBSHMI010000004.1, on the reverse strand, counting down.
CCCTTTCCCTTCCAATATCTCGGAAATATTATCTACAGCTTCCCTATGGTTACAGAAAACCAAAACCCGTTCGTTCCCAATTTTACAAAGCAATTTGAACAGGGACTCCAGTTTTAATTTAGTACTGCTCATGACCTTATAGTAAGTCAGGTCTGGTCTTAAACCGTGGTTATCTACATAATCCAATTTAATTGGGTCATTCAATTCCAGGAACGCTGGAATCTCTTCCATATCTGTTGCAGATGTCAGGATCTTATGCTTCACATCTCTACATGCCCTGACGATATAGCTTAATTGGTCCTGGAATCCTAATTCCAGTGATTTATCGAATTCATCCAATACCAATGTATGGCAACCTTCCAAAAGTGTAGGAACGCGGTCGATATGATAGATGATCCTTCCGGGAGTACCGATGATCAAAGTAGGTTGCTGTTTTATTTTATCTTTCTCCAGTTGGCTGTTGTTTCCGCCATATAATAAGGCAACATTGATAGCACTGTTCATTTGCTTGATAACCGATTCGATCTGCAATGCTAGCTCACGAGTAGGCACAACGATCATGGCTTTAGTACCTTTACTGATGTTGTCACCCAATAATTTGAACAATAACAAACTAAATGCTAGTGTCTTACCAGAACCAGTAGGAGATAGGAGTACAAGGTCACGGGATGTACTGAACTCTTTTAATACCTCTTCCTGCATAGGATTTAGTGCTTCGATGTTCAGATTTTTTAGATAGGTGTTCAAATGTTGCATGGACAAAATTATCATTAATGATCGGTATTTAAGCTTCCTAAGCTAAATTGAGCAAAAAAATTATAGGTTTGATTTTTTGGCATAGGTTTTGAGTATAAGATAGTATTCATAATTTAGGTTAATAATTGGTTAGTTAAGGATTGAAATCTCCCCGATTTCAATCCTTTTTTCTTTGAGACTAATTTGACCTTATTCGAGGCATATTCCGAAAATTCGCAAAATGGATAAAATAATTTCAAACAGATGTTCGAATGTGTCCCGACTATGTCTCGAATAAGGATAAGATAGAAACTATGCAATCGACAGAATTTTATCCTCCTTTGGGAAGGTAATTGGTGAACTATTCTTTCCTTCGGTTAGCACCTAATTGTTATCCTGACGTAGGAAGGATCTCGGAACAATGAAAACCTAAATTTAGCTATGATTGTCTTGGTGAATAGTTCCTTTACCTTCGGTTGCCACCAAATTGTCGTCCTGACGCAGGAAGGATCTCGGAACAATGAAAACCTAAATTTAGTTATGATTGCATTGGCGTACAGTTCACAATTCTTCAGTTACCACCAAATTGTCGTCCTGACGCAGGAAGGATCTCGGAACAATGCGAACCTAAATTTAGCTATGATTGCATTGGCGTACAGTTCCTGTACCTTCGGTCCAGAATGACAGGCAGTTTTGGGAGGAGAAACGTACAGATTCCTCACTGATCGTTCAGAATCAACATGCGCTAAAGAGGGATTCAGAGTGAAACGAAGAATCTATTGTTGTTAATTTTAGGAATGCTGTCATCGTAAGTTTGAGAAAGTATAGTTTGAGATCAATCGACAAAATATTATTTTGTTGGTCTATATGTTGATCCAGCCGAGAGAGGGAACAAGA